>OZ250151.1:3798717-4414935 GCA_965237725.1 Candidatus Spongiihabitans sp. | reverse complement strand
GCTGAGCAACCTTGAAGAAAAACAGTTACCCGAGTTATTGTTTAATTTGCACCATCAATCCCATGCGGCTTCTGCATTTTTCCCAAGTCCATTTGAAGAAGCAGCGGTTATGTGTCTCGATGGCGTAGGGGAATGGGCGACTACTTCCGTGTGGCATGGCAAGGGCAATAAACTGAATCCCCTCTGGGAAATCAAGTTTCCCCACTCGCTTGGTTTGCTTTACTCGGCTTTTACTTATTTCACTGGGTTCAGGGTCAACTCGGGTGAGTATAAATTAATGGGGCTTGCGCCTTATGGTGAGCCAAAGTATCAAGATCTGATTCTGGATAATCTGATCGATTTAAAGGATGACGGCACCTTCCGTTTGCGCATGGAGTTTTTTGACTTTGCCACTGGCCTGCGTATGACAAACAGTAAATTCGCTAAATTATTTGGTCGCGAAGCCAGAAAACCTGAAGCTGAGATCACTCAGATGGAAATGGATATCGCTGCTTCCATCCAGAAAGTCACTGAGATTGTGGTTTTACGGCTGGCCCAAACTGTATATAAGGAGACGGGTTGCGAGAATCTTTGTCTGGCTGGCGGGGTGGCATTAAATTGTGTATCCAATGGCAAGTTGTTACGAGAAGGGCCATTCAAGGAAATCTGGATTCAGCCCGCCGCCGGCGATGCGGGCGGTGCATTGGGTGCAGCGTTAACTGGCTGGTATGAATATCATGACAATCCGAGAACCGTCGAAGCCGATGGTAATGACATGATGAAAGGGGGTTACCTCGGGCATAGCTACGATGACAATCAAATCATCGTCGATCTCGACCGCCTTGGGGCAAAATATAGAAAACTGGATGAATCTGAGTTATATAACCAACTGGCAGATGTCCTGGATCAAGGTAAAGTGGTCGGCTGGTTTCAGGGTCGTATGGAATTTGGACCCCGGGCGCTGGGGGGTCGATCCATCATTGGTGACCCCAGAAACACCGAGATGCAATCGGTGATGAACTTAAAAATAAAGTATCGGGAGTCCTTTCGGCCATTTGCGCCGGCGGTTTTGGCAGAAAAAGTCGGAGAGGTATTTGATCTCGATCGTCCCAGCCCTTATATGCTGATCGTGTCCGATGTGGATGAAAAACTGCGGATTCCAATGAGTGAAGCCCAGCAGGCATTATTCGGAATCGAAAAATTAAAAATCCCTCGATCTGAAGTGCCGGCCATAACCCATGTAGATTATTCTGCCCGCATTCAAACCGTACATCACGACACTAATCCGAAGTTTCACAAATTGTTATCTGCCTTTAATGAAAAAACCGGCTGTCCGGTATTGGTTAATACGTCATTTAACGTACGCGGTGAACCCATCGTTTGCACGCCGGAGGATGCGTATCGTTGCTTCATGCGCACCGAGATGGATTACCTGGTGCTGGAAAATTGTATTCTATCCAAAGCTGATCAGCCCGAATGGGAAAAGGATGACAGCTGGCAGGACGAGTTTGAACTGGATTAACCAATGACAGAACAAAGTAGTTTTCTCGGTCAGGGCATTCCCGCAGCGGATAACAAAGCATTGCGACAGTTCGGCCTGATGTTCGGCGGTATAATCGCGGTGTTGTTCGGATTGATTTTACCTTTTATTTTTGATCATGCCTGGCCAAGGTGGCCATGGATCATTGCTGGGGTATTTGCTGGTGTTGCGTTAATTTTGCCCGTGGCACTGAGCCCGGTTTACTGGGTCTGGATGCGATTCGGGGTGATCATGAATATCATCATGAGTCGACTAATCCTTGGTACGGTTTTTGTACTCACCGTAATTCCCGCAGGTATGATATTTAAATTAAGAAGAAAAGATATTCTCGATCTTAAAATCGACAAAAATTTGGCAAGTTATCGGACGGTCATGGAAACAAAAGACGTTAGCAGTTTAAAGAAACCTTATTGAGTGATTAATAAATGATTGATTTACTAAAAGATTTATGGGGATTTATGCGGGAACGAAAAAAGTTCTGGCTAGCCCCGATAATAATTGTATTGTTGTTGCTGGGAGCCTTACTGGTATTCGCCCAGGGTTCAGCTGTGGCACCATTTATCTACACCCTGTTCTAGAGCGGTAAATCATGGCCTCTCTGGTCTATAAGATCAGAGAGACTCGGATTGAAAGCAGCTTTATTCTGATTTCCCAAATGGGTTTTCCGTTTGTTGTGGTTTGTTATTATTTAGCCACCTGTAATATCGGCCTAGGCGTCAATTGAATGATGATGGGCCGGGGATGCCATTTCCAGAATTTCGATGTCTTCAGAATAATCCATAAAGTCGTGGACATGGGCTTTTGGGTGATAGACAAAATCGCCTTTTTTCAAAACAAATTCTCCTTCATTTTCGTAGTACATTTTCACCCAGCCATTGAGCACATACATGATTTGAAAATCATAATTGTGATAATGCCGTCCCGTGGAACCCCCCATTTCATTGGCCCGAGTCACCCAGGCATCAAACTGGCTATTGGTGGCATCACTCAATCCAAGGTCGCGGATTTTTAACCATTCGCGCAGTCCTGTCATCGGCATAAACTCACCCTCATCAGCTCTGGTCAGGCAAAACTTATTTTTACTATCTGTCATTTTGTAATCTTCTGTTGGTACTTAAATTAATTTTAATCCGTGAATATCAATTTGTCCCGATTTGTGTATAAATATCTACAAATTAATTCTGCCATCTTTGAAAATTTACTATGAAAATTTCTCGCATTACCGGTTACAAGGTAGATCTGCCTTTAAAAGAAGGTTCCTATAGCTGGTCCAACCAGTCATTTGCCGCCTTTGATAGCACTGTTGTGATTATTGAAACCGATTCCGGGCTGGTCGGTGCCGGTGAAACCTGCCCTCTGGGTCCAGCCTACCTGCCCGCATTTGCGGAAGGTGCCAGAGCAGGCATTCAAACTATGGCAAACGGATTGCTTGGGGAAGATCCCAGGGAGATTCAAAAGATCAATAACACCATGGATGGACTATTGAAAGGGCACCCCTATGCCAAGTCTGCGGTTGACATGGCGTGCTGGGATTTATTCGGTAAAGCCATGAATCAACCGGTGTATTTGTTGCTCGGTGGATTGCTCCAGGAGAAAGTGAAGTTATTCAAAGTGGTTTCAAGGCAGGATGCGGACAAAATGGCAGATAAAATTAAAGCCTATCAGGACCTGGGTTTTAAACAGTTTCAAATGAAAGTCGGGGCGGGGGCCAGTGATGATATCGTGCGCATAGAAAAGGTATCTGCCAATCTGGATTCGGGAAATATTCTGGCGGCTGATGCCAATTGTGGCTGGAAGCAGCACGAAGCCATCAGGGTTGTTAAAGCGGTTAAGGATTCTGACATCTATATCGAACAACCCTGTACCAGCTATGAGGAGTGTCTTGCGGTGCGCCAGCATACCGATCATCCCATCATCCTGGACGAATGTATGGATAGTCTGGAAATGCTTATTCGCGGCTACCAGGATCGCGCCATGGATCTGGTTAATCTCAAAATTAATCGCATTGGTGGTTTAACCAAAGCGCGGCAGTTCAGAGATTTGTGTATTTCATTGGGCATTACCATGACCATCGAAGATTCCTGGGGCAGTGAAATTGCCACCGCAGCCATCGCCCATCTGGCTCATTCAACCCCCAATGAGTTTCATTTTCAGTCCTCAGCTTTTCATGAATACCATAGTATTGCAATCGCCGATGGAGGCCCGTTTATTAAAGACGGCATGATGTGGGTGGATGATTCCCCAGGGCTAGGCGTAGAACCTGATATGTCCAAGCTGGGCAAACCGATTTTTGATATTGACTAATGTCTGATTTTTTCGATTTATAGTTGATTTGGTCTGATTTTGGTCCTACCGATCCTTAAGCTTTGAATAAATTTATTGATTGCAGTTATAATCCGTCCCAATCGAATTTCAATTTGATTTTGTTACTGTATTGTTTCAGATAAATATTTTAATTAATTGATCCAATATAGCAATCTTGAAAAAGTATCAGTCAATAATGTCGACATAATTAACTGATACTTTTCGTAACACCAATCCTAGGAGATAAATCTTTATGAGTATGAAAAAAGATGACATCAAAAAACTGCTAGCCAGTGATGAAGATGTCCGAAAAATGCTAGATAACCCAAAAGTCAGCCGTCGTGATTTCATGACCGTTGCTGGTGCATTGGGTCTTTCTGCGGCAGCGGGTTCAAGCCTGTGGTCTAACAAGGCTATGGCGAACACCCCTGTAAAAGGTGGACACATGAGAGCTGGTCTGAACGATACCAATACCTCGGACTCACTGGACTCAACCCAGTACCTGAACACCACCATGATCTGCATCAGTCGCGGATTCCGGGACAGCATGGTGAACGTTGGACCCGATGACAAACTGCAGCCAGCACTGGCTGAAAGTTGGGAATCCAGCGCTGACGCCAAAACCTGGCGGTTTAAAGTCCGCAAGGGCGTTGAATTCACCGGCGGCAAAAGCCTCACGGTTGAAGATTGTGTCAACTCAACCCTTGCTCACATGGGTGAAGATTCGACTTCAGCAGCAGCGGGCGTATTTTCCGGCATAAATTCCTGCGTAGCCGATGGTGATGACATGGTTGTCACCCTGAATGACGCCAACGCAGACATGCCATTCCTGTTTACCGATTATCACTATTCAGTTGTACCCACCGTGGACGGTAAAGCGGACCTGCTTTCTCCCGAAGGTACGGGGGCTTATCACCTGCGTGAATATGATGCAGGCGTAAAAACCGTCCTGGAAAAGAACCCCAATGCCTGGGAAGCGGCAACCGCTGGTCATGCGGATTCCATTGAAATCATCGGTATCCTGGATGATGCAGCTCGCCAGAGTGCGTTGATCAGTGACACAGTAGATCTCATCAACCGCCCGGCACTGAAAACCATTTCAAGACTGGAACAAGTTCCTGGAATGCACATACTGGGTGCTGCCAGTAACCTGGCGTTTACCCATCCAATGCGTATGGATGTACCACCATTCGACAACCTGGATTTCCGCCTGGCATTGAAATATGCAACACCGCGTCAGGAGTTTGTTGATAAAATACTGTTTGGTTATGGTGTTATCGGTAACGATCAACCACTTGGACCTAAATTCCCAAGTTATGATCCTGACCTGGTGGTTGAATATGATCTGGATAAAGCGAAGCATCACCTTGAAAAATCGGGTCTTGCCAACACTACTTTTGATCTTAGTGCATCTGACACCGCTTATGGTGGTGCCGTTGAAGCCGCACAATTATTCCAGTCCAGCTGGGGCAAAATTGGGTTAAATGCCAATGTCGTTCGCGAGCCCCAGGATGGGTACTGGAACGCTGTGTGGAATGTTAAACCCTTCTGCGCGTGCTACTGGGGTGCCCGACCTGTTGAGGATATGATCCTGTCAATCGCTTACCTGTCTGAATCTCCGTGGAACGATACGGTGATCAAAAACGCCCGGGTTGATGAGCTGGTTGTTGCGGCTCGTGGTGAACTGGATCAGGCCAAGCGTACAGCGATGTATCAGGAAGTTCAGGCAATTATTTCTGCCGAGGGTGGTGTATTGATTCCCGCATTCGGTCAGGACGTTGCTGCATCAAACGATAAAGTTGGTGTACCTGAAAACTTCGGCGGTGGCTGGGAAATGGATGGCGGCCACTTTGTTAAACGCTGGTGGATGAAATCCTGATATCGAAATATCAGTTATCATGACAAAGAAATGGGGGCGGTTTTTACCGCCCTTATTTTTGCCCTGATTATCATCCTGTTATAAATGGCTGTCCCTTGGTTGGAATTTCGGGTATTCTTGTGTAATTAATAGCAAATTACGCGTTGTTCAAGCGGATTTCGGTTGAGACTATTTGATTTGATTCATGCGCTTTAGGTGAAAAAAATCAGTATTATAATTGGCCCTTTGGAGCCACCAAATCGAAAACCTTCTGATAATTAAAAGAGCTGGAGATAAATGAACACAATTCTGATAATGATTGCTCAGCGCCTCGGACTGGGTGTTTTAACCCTGTTTGCAGTGTCGTTGATCATATTTCTTGGTGTAGAACTGTTACCTGGCGATGTCGCCCAGCAACTACTGGGCCAAGGTGCAACAGAAGAGAACACTGCCGCTCTGCGCGCACAACTCGGACTGGATAAGCCACCACATATTCGCTATTTCGACTGGCTTGTCAGTCTTTCACAGGGTGATTTGGGTACCTCCCTTGCCAGCCAGCGGGACATAGCAGATATGATCGGCGGGCGTTTTGCGAATACACTGTTCCTTGCAATGGCAACTGCGATCATTTCGGTGCCTTTAGCTATTGTATTTGGATTACTTGCAGCACTTTATCGAAACGGTATTTATGACCGAACGGTAAACATAACCACGCTCACTGCGATATCCGCCCCTGAATTTTTTGTAGCCTATATTTTAATCCTGGTTTTTTCGGTCAAATTGGGCTGGGTACCCAGCATATCCATGGTTAATCTGGAAACTCCCTTCTGGGAACGAATTCACAAGGTAATTTTACCGGTTATTACCCTGACCGGGGTGGTATTGGCCTATATGATGCGTATGGTTCGTGCCTCGATCATAAATTTACTGGCCAGTGCTTATATTGAGATGGCCAACCTCAAGGGGATGCCCAAGGCCCGGGTCATTCTCAAACATGCGCTTCCCAATGCCTGGGCACCCATTGCTAATATCATCGCGATCAATCTGGCATTCCTGATTTCCGGCGTGGTTGTAGTGGAAGTGGTTTTCGTATATCCGGGGCTGGGTCAGCTAATTGTCGATTCCGTATCTACCCGGGATATTCCGGTGGTTCAGGCTTGCAGTATAATTTTTGCCGGGGCCTACATATTGTTTAACCTCATCGCCGACATTATTTCCATAGCCACCAATCCAAGACTATTGCATCCAAAATGAACCAGAATACTAATTCTACCGTGGGCGCTACCGCGGATTCGGCGCCACCACCACCGCGTCGTAGCAAAATGCAGGTTGCCCTTACCGAGCTGAGAAAATCACCGTTTACAGCAAAGTTTGGCCTGACAATCATCCTCATGTACGTCATTGCAGCGGTCTTTGCGCCACTAATCGCACCATATGGAGAATCAGAAATTGTGGGTTCTGAATATGAACTGTGGAGCGATCAATTTATGTTTGGCACTGATGCCCTGGGCAGGGACATGTTTTCCCGATTAATTTTTGGTGCCAGAAACACCGTTGGAATCGCGTTTGTCACAACCTGTCTTGCTTTTCTGGTTGGTGGTACCTGTGGCATTCTGGCTGCGATTTTTGGTGGCTGGACCGATCAAATCTTGAGTCGCTTTGTCGATGTGCTAATGGCCATTCCCCAGTTAATATTTGCATTGTTACTGTTAACTATTTTTGGTACTTCAATTCCAACCCTGATTCTGGTAATCGCACTACTCGATTCCACCCGGGTATTTCGGCTTGCCCGGGCTACCAGCCTGAATGTGGTGGTGCTCGATTTTGTAGAAGCAGCTCGATTACGAGGCGAAGGCATAATCTGGTTGACCGTCAGGGAAATCCTGCCAAATATAGCGTCACCCCTTGTTGCAGAGTTTGGACTACGCTTCTGCTTTGTTTTCCTGACCATTGCCGGGTTGAGTTTTCTGGGCCTTGGAATGCAACCACCCACAGCAGATTGGGGTTCTATGGTTCGTGATAACGCCGCTTTAATTACCTATGGCGATATTACTCCACTGTTGCCTGCGGCAGCAATTGCGCTGTTAACCGTATCGGTAAACTTTGTCATTGACTGGTTTTTACATAAAGCCAGTGGCCTTAAAGACGGACAATAAAAATGAACGATAAGAATAGTAGCGAAAAATTACTGGAAATTCGTGGCCTTAAAATTGAGGGTCAAAGTGATGATGTGTGGAAACCGATTATCAATGGCCTGGATATTGACCTGAATAAGGGTGAGGTTCTTGGTCTGATTGGTGAATCCGGCGCCGGAAAATCTACCGCAGGTCTGGCTGCAATGGCTTTTGCCAAACCTGGATGCCGTATTAGTGAAGGGTCGATCAAATTTGATGGTGTTGAATTGACCGAACTCAGCGAAGAAGAACGAAGAAAAATTCGCGGCGTTCGAATTTCCTATGTTGCTCAAAGCGCTGCAGCATCATTTAATCCAGCTCACAGGTTAATAGACCAGTTTTCTGAAATTCCAGTGATTCACGGTGTAAAAAACCAGGAAGACGCTGAAGCAGACGCCAAAGATTTGTACAAGAAAATTTTGTTACCAGATCCTGATGGTATCGGATATCGATATCCTCACCAGGTGTCTGGAGGACAGCTTCAGCGTGCAATGACCGCCATGGCCTTATCCTGTAGACCCGAGTTGATCATTTTTGACGAACCAACTACAGCACTGGATGTAACCACCCAGATTGAGGTATTGGTTACAATCAGGAATATCGTAAGAGAATTTAACACCGCTGCAATTTATATTACCCACGATCTGGCAGTTGTTGCCCAGATGTCTGACAAAATAATGGTGCTGCGAAACGGTGATCTGATCGAAGAAGCAGAGACCAGAGAGATGTTGTCGAACCCAAAACAGGATTACACAAAATCGTTGTGGGCAGTTCGTTCATTCAAAAAATCTGTTGAGCCCCCGGAACCGGAGCCCGTACCATTGGTAAGAATTAATAACGTTACCGCAGCCTATAGCAAAGGCCTGGATGTACTTAAAGATATTTCCTTTGATATTCATCGTGGTCAAACTGTTGCCGTTGTTGGCGAATCGGGAAGTGGAAAAAGCACAGCCGCCCGGGTAATTACTGGATTGCTTCCGCCAAAAACGGGGGATATCCAGATTAATGGTGAACCTCTGCCTGCAGATTACAGAAATCGTAACCGTGATCAATTGCGCCACGCCCAGATGATTTATCAGATGGCAGATACCGCATTAAATCCCCGACAAAGGTTACGAGATCTTATTGGAAGACCCATCAGCTTTTATTTGGGACTTAAAGGAAAAGCTCTGGAAGACCGGATTCGGAACTTATTATCCCTGATTGAACTCGAACCAGACCAGTTCATCGATCGTTTTCCCGGTGAGTTATCGGGAGGGCAAAAACAACGAGTCAGTATCGCTCGGGCATTGGCTGCAGAACCCGAATTTATTATTTGCGATGAAGTCACATCCGCGCTGGATCAACTTGTTGCAGAAGGTATATTAAGATTGCTCGATCGACTGCAGCAGGAATTTAATCTGGCCTACATGTTTATCACTCACGATCTAGCCACAGTTAAGGCCATTGCAGATCATGTTGTGGTCATGCTCCAGGGCGAGGTTATTGAACAGGGTCCAAAAACCGAAATATATACGCCGCCACATCACGAATATACCGATCTGTTGCTGTCATCTGTTCCAGAAATGGATCCAGAATGGTTAACTGAATTAGTTAAACTCAGGGCCGAGACGGGGGTTATGAAGTCAACTTCTACGTCCTGACGACAGATTCTATTTTCTGATCATCCCAGGGGTGCGAATCTGCGTACCCCTGACAAAATTGCTCCCCGGGTATACGGGGAATTTGGTTTACTAAATCTGATCTGATTCCAGAAAGTTGTCGTGTGCTTTTCCAACGGCATCATGATCAAGTTCGAACCCCAGTCCAAATCCACTGACTACAGGAACTTTCCCTGCTACGAGTGACAGGTTCGGTGACTTGATTATGTCCCACTCAAGCAGGTGATTCATGTACTGATTACCATCATCTAAATTGGGAATCGTTGAA
Source organism: Candidatus Spongiihabitans sp. (assembly GCA_965237725.1). Classification (GTDB taxonomy): domain Bacteria; phylum Pseudomonadota; class Gammaproteobacteria; order Arenicellales; family Poriferihabitantaceae. Next base: position 4,405,151 of record OZ250151.1, on the reverse strand, counting down.
GCAGCCTGATTGACTGCACATGTAGTGATTCCGGTTTCATGCAGACCATGAATACAAATATTCAAACCCGCTGCTTCTGCAATTCCGGCGCATTGGCGAAATCGGGAAATTCCGCCAGTCTCATGTAAACCCAAAACAATAACATCAGCGGCATTAGCCTTGCACACATTATAAGTATCAAAAGGGGTAAATACGGTTTGGTCAGCGGATATTGAAATTGGAGATGTATTACGCACCTGGGCAAGGGCGGAAATACTCTCCGCATTAGTGGGTTGCTCAATAAAATCGATGTCGTATTTTGCCAGCCGATGAATCATTCGGGTGGCTGTCTGGGGATCCCAATGTTCATTTGGATCAATCCGCAACCGTCTATTTTTTCCAATGGCGTTTCGAACCGATTTAACGATTTCCAAATCCAGAGCATCACCACGACCGACTTTGACATAGATGACTTCACATCCACTGTCCGATAATTCTTTCGCGTGTGTCGCTAACTCTTTGGGACTGTCACCCTGGGCAAATCCAAAATAAGATATAGACTCCCGTAATTTCCCACCCAGCAGTTGATGCACCGGGCGGTTAGCCGATTTTCCCATAATGTCCCATAACGCCATTTCAAGACCTGACAACAGCATACCAGCATAGCGCGGTGCACTGCAGGTGCCCAGTGCCTGGAAGAATTGATGGTAGATTTCCTTTTGCAATTGGGTATTTTCAAATGGATTCCTGCCAATACAAATTTTTTCTGCCAGGGAAAGATAAGACGCAATGGCTTGCGCAGATGGGGTGGCAATGGATTCACCATAACCGGTTATGCCTTCATCGGTGCTGACCTCGATTAGTAATACCGTGGCTCCCAGTACTACACCCTGGGCCCAGTGATAGGGAACTTTATTCGGCACCAGGAGCGGCGTGGTCTTGACGCTGGTAATTTTCATTTTTAAATTCGTGGTTATGTCGTTGCTGGTAATTAACCCAGAATAGCGCCGCCGTCCACATCGACTACTGTGCCGGTCACAAATTCATTTTCGAGAACGAACATCACGCCTTTGGCTACTTCTTCGGCCAGGCCAGCTCTTGGTATCAGGTGACTGCTGGTTCCGGTTCGGAAAAATTCTTCCCGTTCTTCACCTTCCATTCCAAACATCGGCGTATCAATTAAACCAGGGGATACGACGTTAATTCGCCGAGGTGCCAGTTCCGGTGCCATGCCCCGCGCAAAACCCTCCACTGCATTACCCACTGTTGAGATTGCGATAGAGCCCGGTCGGTATTTTCGCGCTGGATAACCGCTCAATAATGCAATGGCACCTCTTTCGGTAAGATGGTCCGCACCCAGGCGTACGGTATTGGTGTATCCCCATAATTTTGCAAACGAGCCCTGAAATTCATCCAGGTCCATCTCCATAAATGGACCTATGGCCCGCGTACCCCCGGTTGCAGCGGCAACCAGAAAATCAAAGAGTGCATATTTCTCGAACAGGCTGGTGAGTCCGGCACGATCCAGCACATCTACCTTTTCTACTGTCATGCCCTTGGTATCGTCACATTCTGTCGCGCTGCGGCTGGCGACGATGACTTCGGTATCAGCGGCCAGTAATAATTTTGCTGTAGCCAGACCAATTCCTGACGTGCCACCGAGGACGATTGCTTTTTTGCCTTTAAAATTTGCCATAGTTTGAATATTTTAATAAATGTGGTTAACGGAAACATAAAGCATACGGTGTGAAAATGAAACAATAAGGTTCAATCACGCCGTGCTGGTTTATCTCAGGCCCAAATACAAATTATCAATTAAACGCACACCGCCGACCTGGGCGGCAATTAATCCTCGAGGCTTTTCTATGGGCGTAACCGGAGTATCGGCCGTCCACATTGCTTCGTCACGAACAGTCGCATATTCAACTTTAATGCCCGGAACCAATATTATTTCGTTCATGATCTTTTCGAGCTTCATAGGGTCATGGATTCCTGCGGCCCATTCCACTTTAGCCATAGTCAATGCCTGATAAATTTTTGAAGCCAGTTGCTTCTGCGCCTGATCCAGGCGCCGGTTTCTGGAGGACATTGCCAAACCGGATGCTTCGCGGATGGTGGGGCAAACTTGAATTTTGATATCTAACCCATTTGCAGCCATGGATATGGCCAGGTCTTTCACTATCATGGTTTGTTGAAAATCTTTTTCACCGAAGTATGCCTTACAACTCCCGGAGGCTTGAAACAGCCTTTCAACGATGGTGACCACGCCCTGGAGATGCCCAGGCCGGTAGACACCTTCGAGGCCGACCGCCGCCGCTCCAGGGTCTTTCATGATTATGTTGTTAGTGTCGTCGACCTCAGGAAAATACTGGTTCAACGTCCCGGTAAATACCATGTCACAACCAGCAGCTTCGAGCATGGCAATATCCGAATCCATGGTGTCCGGGTATTTCTCCAGATCTTTGGGATTGTTGAATTGCAATGGATTGATAAATATACTGGCGCAACTAACATCATTTTCTTCTACGGCATACTCGATCAGAGAAATATGTCCCTGGTGTAATGCGCCCATTGTCGGAACAAATCCAATATTTAGGGCAGTGTTTCGTTGAGTTTCACACCATTGGCTGGCCGACTGGGGTGAAGACAGGATGGTGATCATTTGTTCAAAAACGATTTAATTCAACCAGTTTAAAATTTCAATGGGATCTTGAATCACGGCATCTGCATTCCAGTTCTCAGGATTGTCGCCTTCGATAATAAAACCGTAGGCCGCAGCAATGGTGGCCATTCCAGCACGTCGACCGGCTTCAATATCGCGCTCGTCATCACCGATATAAATCGAACGGTCGGGGCTGGAATTCATTTGCTCACAGGCCAATAATAATGGTGCGGGATGGGGTTTCTTGTGGGCCAGGGTGTCGCCGCTGACCACACAGCCCGGACGATGATCAAGTCCCAAGTTTTGTAAAAGTGGTTCCGTCAAAAACTCCGGTTTATTGGTGACGATACCCCATTGCCTGCCGCTGTTTTCGATGGCGTCAATCACCGTATCCATGCCTTCAAAAAATTGGGTATGTTCGCAGATGTTCTGAGCATATGCGTCCAGGAACTCGCGCCAATATTTGGTTGCACGATCACTTCCAGGTTCGCAATTAAATGCCATACAAACCATGGCTATGGCACCTTTGGATACCAGCGGCCTAATTTTTTCAATGGGGAGGGTAGGTTTATTATGATTGGACAACAACACGTTGAGGGCGTTGGCCATATCCACGTGAGTGTCAAGCAGGGTTCCGTCTAGATCAAACAGAAATGTATCAATTGAATTCGTCATGGAAATAAATTGAAACGCTTGCAGAAAAGCTTAAGCGTTATGTTTTTGGGTATGCATGATGTAATTGACGTCGAGGCCAGAACCCAAGCTATAGGTCTGGAATAGCGGATTGTAGTGCATGCCTATCAGCTCGCTGGTAGTTAATCCCGCACTTTCCGACCAACGGTTTAATTCGCTCGGTCGTATGAACTTTTCATATTGATGGGTGCCTTTGGGTAATAAATTAAGAACATACTCTGCCCCCACAATGGCCATTAGAAATGACTTTGGATTTCTGTTTAATGTTGAGAAATAAACATGGCCACCGGGCTTGACCAGATCACTACAGGCTTGAATCACACTAGATGGATCTGGTACATGCTCGAGTAATTCCATGCAGGTAACGATGTCAAATTTCCCTTTGTTTTTTACTGCAAAGTCTTCGGCGGTTATTTTCTGATATTCAATATCAACCTTGTTTTCCAGGGCGTGTAATCGGGCGACATTAAGCGGGGCTTCTCCCATATCGATGCCAGTAACCAATGCACCGCGTAAGGCCATAGACTCACTCAATATCCCGCCACCACAGCCGATATCGACGATTTTCATGCCATCCAGTTTTGATCGCTCATCAATAAAATCCAACCGTAAAGGATTAATCTGGTGGAGTGGTTTGAATTCACTTTCCGGGTCCCACCAGCGTGATGCCAGTTCGCTGAACTTAGCAATTTCCGCCTCATCAACATTGACTGAACTTGACTGTTTTTTACTCATGTTTACAGTTTATGGCTATCGATCATGGATATTGATCATGTCGCAATTTTCTTCTGCCATTGTTTGGCTTCGCTAATAATTTTATCTTCATCTAATGTTTTCAGATCACCATTTTCAAGCAGTCTTTTACCAGCGACCCAAACATCTGAAACCTGGTCACGACCTGCACTATAGACAATCTGGCTAACCGGATGATATACCGGTTGGGTGGTGCAGTGGCTTAAATCTATGGCGGTCATATCAGCGGATTTTCCCACTTCAATGGATCCAGTGATATGGTCCAGTCCCAGACCTTTTGCGCCGTTTAATGTTGCGCACTGAAGGGTGTGGTAGCTGCTCAATGCGGTGGGGTCTTCACTGAATCCTTTTGCTATCAGGGATGCGCTGCGCATTTCGCTCAACATATCCAGATCATTGTTACTCGAAGCGCCATCGGTGCCGATACAAATATTAACCCCGGCTTCAGATAACTGAGAAACTGGACAAAATCCGCTAGCCAGCTTCATGTTTGACTCCGGGCAATGAACAACACTAACGCCACGCTCACTTAAAGTTTGGATCTCTCCGGCTAACAATTGGGTCATATGAACCGCCATCAATCTGGGTCCCACCAACCCCAGCTGGTCGAGTCGCTCCAATGGGCGCATTCCAAATTGTGCAGTGGATTCCTCAATCTCATGAGCGGTCTCGTGGACGTGTATATGTAGCTGGCAATCCAGTTCTTCCGATAACGTGGCGATTTTTTTCAATGGCTCGTCGGAAACCGTATAGGGTGCATGGGGCGCAAATGCTGTTGTGACGAGTTCAGAATGACGAATTTCATCGCGCATAGCCAGGCCCTTATTTATATATTCATCCGCATTTTGTGCCCAGACCGTGGGGAAATCGATGACAATCATACCCACACAGGCGCGAATGCCAGCAGCCTCTACCCGTCGGGCAACAACATCAGGGAAAAAGTACATGTCATTAAAGCAGGTTGTGCCACCCCTGATCATTTCCGCACAGGCAAGATCGATGCCAGCCTGAACAAATTCCTCGCTCACCCATTTGGCCTCAGCCGGCCAGATATGCTCATTCAACCATTGCATCAATGGCATATCGTCTGCATAGCCCCGCAACAATGACATTGAGCCGTGGGTATGGGCATTGATTAATCCTGGAATCAGGGCGTGATCGTTCAGCTCAACCAGGTTGTTGGTCTGATAGCTTGATTGGATTTTATCAATGTGCCCGGTTTCAACAATTTTGCCCTGGTCCACCACCACGGCGTGATCCGTCAATACTGAATGATCTGAGTCAACGGGGATTAACCACTGGGGTTTAATTATTTGTTCAACGCTTTGCATAGAAAACAATACATAAATATTAATACATAAAGAACGAGTAAAAGACGACCATGGTTAAAGATTAAACCGATGACCAGATTCTAATCAAGATCGGCAGGAGAGGGTGGTTTTCTGTGAAATAACTGGATTAACAGGAAGCCACAGCCAAAGCCGCCAATATGGGCCCAGAATGCGACCCCGGCCTGACTGCTGGATGACAGGGAAATGGTGCCGCTGACCGCCTGGAGTCCAAACCAGATACCAAGCATAACCCAGGCCGGAATGGTTTGACGGATTATAAAGAAGCCGAGAATTACGGCAATACGTACCCTGACCGTGGGATACAACCAGGCATAGGCGCCCATGATCCCGCCGATTGCGCCGGACGCACCGACCATGGGATTGACACTGCTCAGATCAGCAATCATCTGGGCGGCAACTGCAGCAAATCCCCCGATCAGATAAAACAATATAAATTTGGCGGGACGTAATACATCTTCGATATTGTCGGCAAAAATCCACATGAACCACATATTACCAATGAGATGCATCCAGCCGCCATGCAAAAACATCGAGGTGATGGTCACAGACCAGGATTGTTGGGTGATGTTACAAAATGTGGTTGTCGGGTCCATGGCGTTGATGCCGAGTACCGCGGCGGGTATCAGGCCATAATTACAAATCGAATCAGATAGCGCAGGTTCCTGACCCATACCCTGTATAAAAATCCAGGTCAGCACATTCAGGCAGATAATGCCATACGTGATCACGGGTAAATGGTGGGTCGGGTTCTCGTCCTTATAGGGAATCATTGGATAATTCTTCTAAGTTAAGAAACCGTTTATTCTGATAACTTCAGCTCGACCCAATAGTACGGATGATCAGAGATACCTTCAGTCGTCAATCCTCCAGTAACTATGTTAAATCCACGGGTCAGAATCCAATCGATACGATAACCCAAATCCTGGTCCCCCAGCGCAATACCCACGGCATCTCCACCAGGATTGTCTTTTAACCAGTTCAACATTACAGGGCTTTGGGAATGGGTATTGAGGTCTGCCATCAGAATAGCGCGCTCGTGCTGGTCGAAAATATCCAGCACCTGTTTCACCTGAGATTCACTAATTGGACCACGATCGATATGGGTCACGATTAACCTTATAGGTTGATCGTCAAGCCTGATGCTTGCGGTAATGATATTGCGGAAGCCACGACTACGATCTTCAATTCCAAGTTGGTCAGACCAAATCAAGGGCTGGCGTAACCATTGATTTACTTCGAAGCGGCTGAGCAGGGCGTTGCCTATATAAGGTTTGTAGTATCGAGTCTGAATGGGTGCGAATAACCACCCTGAACCATTTAATTGTGCTATTTGTTCCGCCTGATCGGGCTCTCCCAACCAGGATTTGCTTAGTACTTCCTGTAATCCAGCGATATCATCGTTAGCCAAAAGCGCTGCAGTTCTGTTGATGTCAGTTTTGTCATCAAGACCTCTTGCACGATGAATATTGTATGTAGAAACCCTAATAGTATTTTGCCCGGACTTCCATTCACCAATCTGATGAATTTTATTCCCCGATGCCGCAGGCAGGGGCTGGCGAATTGTGGACAGCCATAGATGCCCAAGCAGCAATCCTGCGATGACAGTCCATGCGACTATTTTAGGTTTTCTGATACTTAAGTTCCTCAGTTGTTTTGACTGATTTTAAGCCGGATGACTGCGGATGAACTGCTTGAGTTCCCCTAATACCCCATCCGGGGATTCGGACATGATGTTGTGTCCACAATTCGGTATCAGAGTGATACTGGCTGACTCATTTCGATCCGCTTCCTGTTGGGCCAGTTTAGCCGGTGCCATTTTATCTTTGCGACCACTGATAAACAGGATGGGGCAATTAATTTTCTCAAATGCCGCTTCACCACCAGAATAATTATCACAGGCAATTAAATTTTTGTGTATGGATCCCGGCGTGCTGTTCTCCATCATGCTTTTTTGCATACCCGGTGACCAGAAACCAGGAATGGGCTCGCCGCCAATCTTTGAGGTGTGACTCCATTCGGTCATCATGCTATACGCGCGGCTAGGATCATTCTCGGCCGCATCCATCAATTGCGGGGTTACGCTCATGGGATAACTGAACCCAACCAGAGATAGTGAATTTAGTCTGGCTTTGTCATGGTCAAACCTCGCCGCAGCTTCCAAAGCAACAAGGGCCCCCATGCTGTGTCCAACTATATGATAAGCAGTATCTGTGGCCTGGCCCATGGTCTGGCCCATGTTCTGGACCATGATCTGGCCGATAATCTGGTTTAGCCATGTGGCCATGTCGACGATATCACTCAGCGGTTCGCCCCCGCTGAATTTATGTCCGGGCAAATCCAGGGCAACCACATTGTAACCATGGTAGGCAAAATAGCGGCTTTGGTTGGACCAGACGCTGTGATCCATGGATGCGCCGTGGACAAATACAATGGTTTCCAGATCACCCTTTAAGTCGTGGGTTCCGGTATAGGCGTAGTAGTCGTTTTTGTTTGATGAAATATACATTTTTTATTCTTCCAATCTATTTTTCAGCCTTTTTACTCAGGCTATTTTGCAGTAGCTTTGTTCGCCAGATGAATGCCTTTGGACAAATCTTCGATGAGGTCGCTAATGTCTTCAAGCCCCACAGACATCCGAATGGTGCCTTCATTGATTCCGGCCTTAACCAAATCTTCTTTGCTCATTCGGTAATGGGTTGTACTGGCGGGATGAATCACCAGAGATTTGGCATCCCCCACATTGGCCAGATGGGAAAATATATCCAGAGATTCGGTAAACACCCGCCCCGCATCGCGGCCACCCTTGAGGGTGAAACTAAAAACCGAGCCTGCGCCTTTGGGCAGTAATTCCTGAGCGAGTTTGTAATCCGGATGCTCGGGCAATTCCGGGTAGCTGATATCTGCCACTGCATCCAGGGATTGCAGATGCTCGATGATCGTGCGGGTATTGGAGACATGTTGTTTCATCCGCAGGGAAAGGGTTTCTATGCCCTGTAAAATATAAAATGCAACTGTGGGACTCATGCAAGCGCCAAAGTCACGCATGCCTTCCCGCCGCGCTCGCAGTAAAAAAGCGGCCTGAGAAGATTCTTCGTCGAAGGACATGTCATGAAAACCTTTATAAGGATCAGAAAGGGTTGCGAACTTGCCACTGTCTTCCCAGTTGAATCGCCCCTGATCCACCAGCACACCTCCGATTACCGTGCCATGACCACAGAGAAACTTGGTCGCGGAATGCATTATCAGACTTGCCCCAAGATCAAAAGGCTTACACAGATAAGGCGTACAGAAAGTCGAATCGATCATCAGGGGAATATTGTTTTCATGGGCGATTTCTGCAACTAATGGCACATTCATGATGTCATTGCCCGGATTGCCTATGACTTCACCAAATATCAGTCGGGTGTTTGGGCGTATGGCTTTGCGGATGCCGTCGATGTCACGGGGAGAGACGAATGTCGTTTCGATACCAAACCGTGAGAGGGTGTATTGCATCAGGTTATGAGAACCGCCATAGATTGCGCTGGATGAAACGATATGGGAACCTGCGTCCATAATCGTCGTAATCGCCAGGTGCAAGGCGGCCTGTCCACTGGCGGTTGCGATACCGCCAACGCCGTCCTCAAGGGCAGCAATGCGTTCTTCTAATACCGCGGTTGTCGGATTAGACAGTCGGGCATAAGCATGGCCAGGGCGTTCCATATTGAACAGAGACGCTGCCTGATCACTGTCTTTAAAGACGTAACTCGCGGTCTGGTATATCGGTACCGCACGGGCGCCATGCTCCGGGTCTGGCCGTTGTCCTGCATGCAGGGCCAGGGTATCAAATCGGGTATTAATCGGTGTGGACATCAGATTTTCCTATGAGGTTCAAATGAGGATTAAAAATTTGGCGAAGATTATAACTGGATTACTTTATTTCGTTTGCAAAGACAGGTATGTTTTAGCCTTTGAAGCCCTAAATTACAATATCTCTTTCTGGAGCACCAACCCATGCCATTACACTTTGAACGATCTGAACTGAATACGAGACGACAGGAAACCATTAAAAAAATGCAGGCCAAAGGTCTTGATGGGATTTTAATGTTCAAGCAAGAAAGCATGTTCTATCTAACTGGCTACGATACCTTTGGTTATTGTTTCTTCCAGTGTTTGTATCTTGGCGCTGATGGTCGTTACTTTCTACTCACCCGGGCACCCGACCTGCGTCAGGCACAACATACCTCGGACATCGAAGACATCAAAATTTGGGTAGACGGCGATGGAGTGAATCCTGCGGATGATCTCAAAAAGGCGCTTCAGGAATTTGGTGTCTCCAGCCACAAACTGGGTTGTGAATACAATGCCTATGGGCTTTCCGCAGCCTACGGTAAGCTGGTGGATGCCGGATTGAAATCCATCTGCAATCTGGAAGACGCCTCCACTCTGGTCAGCGAACTTCGCGTGGTCAAGAGTGATGCTGAAATTAAATACGTCAAACGCGCCGCGGCCCTTGCGGATGATGCCATGGATGCAGCAATAGCAACCGCGGGTCCTGGCGTATTCGAAGGAGAGATTCTTGCAGCCATGCAGGGCGCCGTATTCAAGGGCGGCGGCGATTATCCTGCTAATGAATTTATTATCGGGTCCGGGGCAGGGGCATTGCTGTGTCGATATTTTACTGGCAGAGAAACCGTTGGCGAACAAGATCAGTTAACTCTGGAATACGGTGGCGCCTATCGACGTTATCATGCCTGTTTGATGCAGACGTTTCTCACCGGCCAACCCTCCATCGAGCACGTTAATATGCATAAAGCGTGCTCAGACGCCATGGAAGCTTGCCTGGAAGCGATTAAACCTGGGGAAACCGCGGGTACAGTTTTTTCGGAACACGCCCGAGTGCTCGATGAAGCCGGTTTTAACGCCCATAGAATGAACGCCTGCGGCTATAGCCTGGGTGCCATGTATACGCCGATGTGGATGGATTATCCAATGTTCTATGCCAACAACCCTTATGTTCTTCAAACCAACAACATCTTTTTTGTGCATATCATTTTAATGAACAGCGATACCGGAAACTCCATGACATTGGGTCAAACCGTACGGATAACTGAAAACAGCGTAGAACGGCTGAGCCGACAACCGACCGACCTGGTTGTGGTCTGATAACCCAGACGGCCAAATACGCTTAGCGATCCACCGGACTGCGAACACCCAATACGCCTCGGTTTAAAACATGAGTATATATTTCTGTGGTTGATACATTGCTATGACCCAGCAGTTCCTGCACGGTTCGGATATCGTTTCCCTGTTCCAGAAGCCGGGTAGCGAAGCTGTGACGAAACGTATGGCAATTAGCGTGTTTGGGTATACCCGCGGTACGGATAGCCTGTTTAACCCTTCTTTGAAGAGAACGATCGAGTACATGGTGTCGCCGAATTTTGTTTGCGCGAGGGTCCCTGGATAGCTTTACAGAAGGAAAAATATATTGCCACGCCGGGTCTTTTGCAGCAGAGGGATATTTTCGTGCAAGCGCGCCTGGCAGATAGACTTCTCCGTAACCCATCTCCAGGTCGCTACGGTGAATCCGCAATACCGCGGTGATTTGTTCCTTTAATTGTGGAATCACAATTTCTGGCAAAACGGTGCGTCGATCTTTTCCACCTTTTCCCTGTCGAACAATAATCATCATTTGATCAAAATCAATATCTTTTACTCTCAAACCGATTGCTTCGCTTATTCGAAGACCTGAGCCATACATAATTTCTGCAATGGTTTTCCAGGGAAAGGACAAATATTTAATGACCTCAATTGCCTCCTTATGAGAAAAGACCACAGGAACTCGGCGAGTGCTTCTGGCTCTAGTAATATTCAGATCCCCCAAGGGAGATTCGAGAAATTGGTTGTATAGAAAAGCGAGAGCGTTCAATCCAGCCCTCTGGGTGTTTGATGCAACATTTTCAACAATGGCGAGATGGTGTAAAAATTGCTCAACATGTCCCGCATGCATGGTCTCAGGGTGTTTTAATCGATGATATTTAATATATCGCTTAACCCAATAGATATAGGTTTTTTCAGTCCGATAACTGAGATTTTTTGAACGAATAAACGCGCGCATTTTATCCAGAAACTTCTCAGGGTTTGCGGGCAGGGGTCGTCGGACATCATCCATGTCTTTCATGTATTACTCCTTATATTGGTTTATCCTTAAAACTGGTGTTAGTATATTGATATTCCGACATAAAAATCAACCGACAGTCGGATGATCAATATGGTACAAAATCTTTATGTTGTTGATTTAAAGGGTAAACAGGAAATTAAATTTAAATTAAATTGATTAACGTCTCTTTGTGATAATCCGACATCATGACGGACTATCAATTGGGATATAGTGAATTACTGAAGATAACATGTTGATTAATATAAAAAATCACTATGACGCTTTTGTCAGCAAAATCTCAATATACCGACATTTGGTTTTACGACAAGGTTACAGTGAAAAATACTGTTAAGCGAATAAATAGCATGAATGAATTAAAAGAAATATTCGAGTCCTTAAGCGCAAGGATTAAGAGTCCCTTTTTTGGATATTTCTTTTTCTTTTCGATTTTTATGAATTGGAAGGCTTGGTTTAGTTTATTTTTTGAAGATAAATCGGTTACGGAAAGGATTGAAATTTTCGAATTGGGTACAAATTCGCTCACTCTGATTTGGTATCCCTTGATATTGGCTTTTTTTGCTGCTCTTTCAGCTCCTTGGTTACGACTATTTTTTGTTTGGGCTGTAGAGAAACCGGTTACTTTAAGAAATTTGGTTCAGGTGCGGTCGGAAAACAAAATTTTAACCGAAAGGAATAGACTCAAAAAATTAGAATCTGAATCGCAGGCTTTAGAGGAAGAAAAGATACTTGCGGAAGCTAGACGGGATGCTGAGCTTAAAGATATAGAAGACGAAGATGCTAGAAGTAGAGCGGAAGAAAAATTGAGAGAGTCTAGAAAACAAAATTCGGATAACGCAAATTTAAGAGCGAGAATGGCAGCAACGTCTAAGAACAACTATCGATTTTATGTAAAGAATGTTGGAAAAGGTATCGGATACAATGTGGAATTTCGATTGAAATCTGAACATGGCCAACCAAACCCACTTTCTGGGGATTATAAAGAGGTTTTTCCTGTTAAAGAATTACATCCGGAAGACGAAGTATCAATATTGGCAAATTTATCTATTGGGATGGGTTCTAAGTTTGAGGCGATTTTAACTTGGTTAAACGAAGATGGAACCGAAGGAGTTCGGAATGCAACTCTTACTACGTAATTCGCTTAACAAGAGGTTGAACGCGCACCAGCCAAAGCTGGGCGGTTAACCTGACGTTATGAATACCAAAATTATGGAAAAATTTAATTATTCAAATATTGGACAATGGATATTCATTGCAACCATTGGGATTGCTATTCTATTTGGTTCTCACAGCAAGAATATTGCTGTCAACGTGGCTCTGTCCGGCGGCATCATTTACAGCTCTTTAAGTCTTATTGGGCTTAGCAAAAATCAAACCGTTTATTTCATACCCTACGAAATGCCAAAAACCCGATCACAAGGCTTAAAAACCTTCTGGGCAGTCTCTTATATCGTAATTATTGCTATTTGCATATTAGGGATTATTCATGAGTAGTAATATTCATAACAAGTGGATGCAGTTCGCTCCGAGCCTTTGGCTCTCCGCCGCACCTCCGCTTCGCTCCGGGCGCTGATCCAGACGTTATGGCCATAGAATACTAACCAAGGAATTCGGAATATAAAATTATGAACGTTGATCAAGGTGACAGACCTGTTGAAGAGCATTTTTATCCAGAATCGGAACTACCCATCTTTGAAAAGATTTGGGGAAGAGGCTTTGTTTCGCCCGGAGGTCCTAAGGAAGTAGCCAAAATCCTCAAAGGGTTGAGTCTAGAAAACAAATGCGTTCTAGACATCGGTAGCGGAATGGGCGGAATCGATATGCTTCTCGTTCAAACCCATGGTGCAGCTGAAGTAATTGGTATTGATGTCGAAAGACCAGTATTGGATAGGGCTGAAAAATATGTTGATGAAGCCGGATTGTCTGAGAAAATAAGTTTTGTTCTTGTCGATCCAGGGCCTTTGCAGTTCGAAGATGCTTCATTTGATGTTGTGTTTACTAAAGATGCATTGCTCCACATTTCAGATAAACGGATGCTGTTCTCTGAAATATTTCGAGTTCTTAAACCAGGCGGAATGTTTGTCGGCGGTGATTGGTTACGTGGTGAATATGAAAAGCCGTCTCGACAGATGGAGAAGTTTTTTGAACTTACCTACAACGAATTCGATATGGTAACTCTTGTTGATTATGAGAAGAAACTTGCCGATGCAGGTTTCATTGAAGTATCCATGATAAATCGTAGTGAATGGTTTCTGGAGAAAGCGCAGTCAGAATTAGAATTAATAATTAGCCTAAAGGACGAAATTGTTGATGCTGTAGGATTAGAGAGTTATGAAAATGACTGGGAGTTATTTTGGAAAGTATTGGTGGATACCTTGAAAACAGGAGAATTTTGTCCAGCGCATCTACGCGCAAGAAAACTATCCGAATGAATATTAATCTGTCACATAACAAGCGAATGCAACGCACCGCTAAAGGCGGGCGCTGATTCGAACGTTATGCGAATAGGGAATAAAAAGAAAAATGCCTAATAATGTTGAGATAAAAGCCAAGATTTTTGAATTTGACAGACAATTGGAGATAGCGAAATCTATCTCAACGATGGCTCCTGAAGAAATTATACAAAAGGACATATTTTTTAACGTAAAAGAAGGACGTCTTAAATTGCGAGTGATTTCTGAAGATCGTGCAGAACTCATCTTCTATACAAGGCCCGATGAACATGGTCCGAAACTAAGTGACTATGAGATAGTAGAAACAACTGATCCTGATGGATTAGAGAACATTCTGAAACGCTGCTATGGGATAAGAAATGTTGTAGAGAAGTCCCGTTTGTTGCTTATGAGTGGTCGGACGAGAATACATTTCGACACGGTAGATAAATTGGGGGAGTTTATCGAACTAGAGGTTGTGCTTGAAGAACATGAGGCATATGAAGATGGGGAGGATGAGGCGATAAGCCTAATGAAAACATTGGAGATTGATAAAGCCCAACTTATTAATGTCGCTTATGTTGATTTGCTTGAAACAAATTCCGCATAACAAGGCAATGAACCGCACTCGAAAAGTCGCTGTCGCTTTGTTTTCGAGTCGGTTATTGCGACGTTAATCGTCATAGAATGTCTTTTAAATGTGCAAAATGCTCGAACAAATTTTGGACGGATGAGTTAGACGATGGTGATGACAAAGGAGAGTTGAAGTATTTAATTTGCCCAAACTGTAATACTAATTTATCGGTCGTCATTAAAAATAATTCGAAGGTTGTTCTTATTATGGTTCTTATTATTGGATTGATTCTGTTTCTCTTAGGGATTAATGGAATAATAAACCCAAATCTTGGGGAATTACTAACTATACTTTCTGCTCTAATTATTTGTACGATTGTTGCTTGTTTCGAACCTTCTTTTCGAAAGACATTTGTACGTGAAGATGACGTTTAACAAGCCAATGAAATTCGCTACAGCTATCGCTTCCGCCGCACCTCGAAAAGCTGCGCTTGTTCTCGGGCGTTTATCGGAACGTTATACGAATAAGGCTAGTTCATGAAAGCACCATCTGATTACAGTGAGTGGCTCGACGATGTATTCGATTCTTTCGAAGAATGTTTGTCCGATTTTAAAGATGGAAAATCGACTGTAACCGATTTGAGTGATTTATATCTTCTATCGCCTAATGTGGTTGCGAAAAATCGTGGTATATCTGATGAATCTTTAATAGTAGAGATGAGAAATCTTGTAGACGAGAATGCAAATAACGATTTTAAAATTGATCCAGATAGTAAAAAGAATTATTTGTTCCAGTACGTTATAGCCTATATACACTGTCACATACCTATAGGTGTTCTTACCGAATTTGAAGCTGATAGAGTAATGGAGTATATAAATGACGAAGAAGAACTATTTAGCGTTTCCGCATAACAAGGCGTTGCAATCCGCTCCGACTGACGCCTCCGCCGCACCCGCTAAGGCGGGGCGTTGAACGCTACGTTATACGCAATAAATATAAAAAAGTGGGAATATTTAAACTTCTTAAAGCAATGGTGCTTGGCGGGTTAGTAACTGGGTTGGTGCTTGCTATTCTCTGGATTCCTTTTATTCTGTTTTTCGCAGACCCTGAAGATTTTGTTGGAAATCAAATTGGTAGAGTGATTGAGGAGAGTTTTAGCGATCCAGATTCCTCTTTAAAATTAGAAGTAGCTGAGCTCGCTGGCCCAGGGTTGATAGATATACTTAGCGGTTTTATTTCCGCCCCATTGGTAGTTATCTTTATTATATTACTTTGGGCTTACATCGCTCCTGGTTGGTGGCTATACAATAAATTGAAAACTCGTATAACAAGGCAATGAACTTCGCTCCGTTTCTACGAAACTCCGCCGCACCAGCTAAAGCTGGGCGGTTATTGCGACGTTAGGCGACAAATATCGAGGATATAGAAATGCCACCGAAAATCAGGGAATTGATTTCAAAATTAGAAAAAGCTAGGTTTGAAAACCGGGGGGGGAAAGGGAAGCCATAGAAACTTTATCCATCCTGATATATCTAAACCGATTACTATTTCTGGTAAAATGAGTGCCGATGCCAAGCGATATCAGATAAAAGCCGTTAATGGTGCTCTTAAGGAGCTTGAGAAATGAAAGTAAGTTCGAAATATATAAAAATTGTTGAGTGGTCAGAACAAGACAAATGTTTTGTTGGTAGCTCCCCCGGTTTGCTATGGGGTGGATGCCATGGAGATGATGAATTAGAAGTATTTGAAGAACTCCAACAAATAGTAGACGAAACAATTGAAATTTATCTAAAAGAAGGTCAAACTCTTCCTCCCCCAACGTCAGGGAAAGATGTTGCGAATGCCCTGCAAAACGTCGCCTAACAAGGCGTTGCAATCCGCTCCGAGCCAATGGCTCTCCGCCGCACCCGCAAAAGCGGGGCGTTGAACGCGACGTTAGACGAATATGGATAGTAATACAGTAACTTTGTTTATTGGTTTAGCCGGAATTGGGAGTACACTCATAATTGCGGGTGTAGGTTTCTATTTCAATTATAAAACTAGGAAATCGAGTTATCAGGAGATTTTGTTTTCGGAACAGCTAAATCTTATTAAAAATTCGCAGTTAGAAATTGGATATATAAAGCATCTAATGCCGATTTTGACAAACCTATATAACGACTATGTTCCTGAAGCAGATTTAAAGGCAAGACAACATTTGGTAAATTTGTCTAATTTAGCAAATGAAGGCTCAGCAATTTTCCCTGCGGAGCTTTGGTTAGAGCACAATAAGCTTGTGAATGAGGTTCAAGAATTTTTGGATACTGAGCCGCGTAGTAGAACGAAAGATATGGTAACTGGTGTTGGAGCACAGGCCGCAGTGTTTTCTATCGCTAATAGAAGAGTCCTGGGAGCTGACGAACTTTCTATGGAAACCTATAAAGTCATCTCGAACTCAAAAGAAGATAGATTAATGCCAGAAGGTGGTAAAGAAATCTTGCTTGAAGAGTATTTATCTAAATCGTCTAACAAGGAGTTGAATCGCACCAGCTAAAAGCTGGGCGATTAACTCGACGTTAGCCGCAGAATAATGGACATAATATTAGATGCTTATATTCCTATTAGAGATTTCTCGAAATATCCGTGGAAACAAGGATCATTGTTCGAAGAAGCTTTTAAACATTTTACAAATACATCACCTGAAATTGCTCAAGAAATTGATGAAAGTGTAGAAATTTCTGAAATCAGATTTGCTGACCCACCTAAAAAGGCAGCGAATCGACTTATGGCAATAAATACAATCGCATTATGTCAATACTTCCCAGCGTTTAAAATTCGTGCGCGTGTATATATAGATGTCGATAAATTTAAAGCAGAAAACGATAACGACCCAGATGTAGAAAAGTATCTATATGCGGAGGCTACTATTCGTCTTACTACCGTAATTGATGCTTTACTATTGATTTCTGAATTATCTCGACCTGGGCTGATTGATACTCTTGAGGGAGTTGCCTGTTATGAGGGTGATGACGTAATTGAAATCAAGCGAAAGCCAGCCTATCGATTTTTGTCCCGACCATATGATGAGGAAGCCGAATATGAAAATTATACTTGGCCAGAAATCCAGACCTTAGATATGCGAAAGGTATTCGAATGGGTAAAGAGCATAAACTATTTCCAGAATAGCTTTGCGAAATCTAGATCAGAAAAACTGTTTGCATCTTTTACACATCTGATTGGATTGTCAGAGTTTAGAGATGGGGAGGTATTGTTTAGGTCAATGCAAGGTTTAGAGGCATTCTATTGCGATGGGATCGGAGATTTAAGAAAACAGCTTTCGGATAAGTCACAAATTTATTTGGGAGATTGGGAGAACAATAAAAACATTGTTGGACAGTTGTACGACGTTAGATCAAAATTTATTCATGGTAGTTCAGACATAGTCTATTGGAACCAATTTGGTGACCCCTACGAAGAGAACGAAAGATTAATGCATCAAATTAATTCAGGAGTTGCGTTGTCGGTAAGAATAGTAGTTTCAACTCTTCAGAAATTGATAGTACAAAATATTACAGAAATATCATGGTCTTACAAAATGAACACTACCGAATCGGCTAACAAGGAATTGAACGCGCACCGCCTAAAGGCGGGCGGTTAATTCGACGTTAGGCGAATCACGTTAAAAATATTTACAACAATTGGGAACTTTATATGAAATATAATTTTAACAACGAGAAAAAATTTATGCTAACAAAATTAACATCGATTGTAGTTTTGGTTTTATTTATATCGTCTTGTGCAGTCCCCAAACTTCCAGACAATATTGCGAATGAAAATACAGAAGTTCAATTTTCAAGTGATAAGAATTTAGTGATAACAATTGGGTATCAAGACCCAGGGCTATGGAATCCATATATGACGCAAGAGGAACTATATTTAAATGATATAGGAAATCCTCAAAGTAGAATTACAAAATTGTTGGATATGAAAAATGTCGATGTCGAGTCGATGTTTAAAGACCAGCTTATTTCAATAGTTGAGAAAAAATTTAAAATTATTAAGACTCCAGCAAACTTGACATTAAATCTCGACGTTATTTATGGATTCTATAAATACCTTCCAACAAAACGGAGTGTGAGGCCAATGGTTTTTTTCTCTCCTAAGCTTATAGATGCCGAGGGCAATGAAATATGGGTTGGATTAACTAGAGGAGGTGCTTATAACGGCAACCTTCCCAATATGTCACTTGAGAAATGGCTAGAGTCTGATAAAAGCACATTGACCCAAGTTTTTGAAATTTCGAGTAAAGAAGCTCTGGAACAATTGGTTGAGCTGCTATAGGAAATTTATGGGAGATCGGATTACAAATAGAATTGGGTCGTGTTTATTCCGCCTAACAAGGCGTTGCAATTCGCTCTAGGCCTATGGCCTTTCGCCGCACCCGCTAAAGCGGGGCGTTGAACGCGACGTTATAAGGCACGAGAAATCTGTCAAGAAAACCTCGCATAGGAGAAATAATATTGAGAAAGCTAGCTATCCTTACATTTCAAACACTTGATGGAGTAATGCAAGCGCCAGGTGCTCCGGAAGAAGATTTTTCCGAAGGTGGTTGGGCTAACGAATGCTGGGAAGAAGTTATGGAGCAAGTTGGTCGTGAGGCCATGAGTGAGCCCTACGATGTCCTACTCGGGCGGAACTCCTATGATAGTTTTGAATCTAGTTTCGCCAATGCCCCAGCAGGAAACCGGACCGCAGATACACTAAATCAGGCCAAAAAGTATGTTGTAACATCACGCAACAATGAGGTTCCGTGGCAAAACTCGGAAATAGTCACCGGAAACGTCGCAGCAGAAATATCTCAGTTAAAAAAACAAAGTGGCCCGTTACTGCAGGTACATGGCAGTTGGCAACTTATCCAAGCCCTTCTAGAACATGGGCTAATAGACGAGTATCGTCTTTGGACATTTCCTGTTGTCGTGGGCAATGGAAAACGTCTGTTTGCCGATGGCACAATTCCAGCAAAGCTTAAGCTCATCAAGTTTGAATCCTGTCCATGCGGTGCATTTATGCATTTTTATCAACCAGTTGAGGCAGGTGCCTTATAACAAGTAAATGCAGTCGGACGTGGCCAAAGCCACGCCGCCGATTTGAGCGTTATATGTCGAATATATGAAAATAGAAATTACCGCTCTCTTAATTGGGTTATTGGGCTCTTGTTTCGTTCTGTTTTCTGTTTCGTATTATTCTTTGGTCCCCGAGATTGTTCGGGAGTTGACAACTCATGGAACTTTGGGAATCAGAATTCTGCTTTTAACCCTAGTAATCGGGTTAATAGGGATACTGATATACTTTACGAATATTATAAAAGGGAAGCGAAGGCTGTGGGGTTTTCGACTAATACTAGTTGTTGGTTTTTTGTTTGCGTCTATGGCTTGGGGTCTTTATGAGTAAAACATATAACAAGGCGTTGCAATTCGCTCCGAGCCTACGGCTCTCCGCCGCACCGTCGCTTCGCGACGGGCGTTGAACGCGACGTTATAAGCCAAAAGGATAATCCAATGGAAGAAAGATTTGTAAGATGGCAACGATATACCCTAAATCAGCTCACGTTTGTTTTAAATATGTTTTTCGGGTTGGCAGTTGGCGCAGTTGCTTTTTCTTTTACGTTATTAAGAGATAAAGAATTCCTACTAGTTGGGTGCCCAAAATTTTTGTTTAAAATCGCAATAATTTCACTTTGTTTGTCCGTTTTTTCGAGTTGTGCGGCAGTAATATCTCGATTGATGGACTATCGATATACTGCTAGAAAAATTCGAAATGACAAAAATTCAGAATTTGAAGAGTCTACTGTTTATAAGTATAAGTCTAAATTCTTTGGAGATTTGACTTGGCGTCTATTTTGGATCCAGACCGTAACATTATGTATAGGACTATTAGGTTTAATGGTTGGCGTTTTTTCTGCGTATGGTGATCGCATTTGAATAAAGATGCTTATAACAAGGCAATGAACTTCGTTTTATTTCTTCGAAATAAAACCGCACCGACCAAAGTCGGGCGGTTATTGCGACGTTATAAGGCACGAGAAATCTGTCAAGAAAACCTCGCATAGGAGAAATAATATTGAGAAAGCTAGCTATCCTTACATTTCAAACACTTGATGGAGTAATGCAAGCGCCAGGTGCTCCGGAAGAAGATTTTTCCGAAGGTGGTTGGGCTAACGAATGCTGGGAAGAAGTTATGGAGCAAGTTGGTCGTGAGGCCATGAGTGAGCCCTACGATGTCCTACTCGGGCGGAACTCCTATGATAGTTTTGAATCTAGTTTCGCCAATGCCCCAGCAGGAAACCGGACGGCAGATACACTAAATCAGGCCAAAAAGTATGTTGTAACATCACGCAACAATGAGGTTCCGTGGCAAAACTCGGAAATAGTCACCGGAAACGTCGCAGCAGAAATATCTCAGTTAAAAAAACAAAGTGGCCCGTTACTGCAGGTACATGGCAGTTGGCAACTTATCCAAGCCCTTCTAGAACATGGGCTAATAGACGAGTATCGTCTTTGGACATTTCCTGTTGTCGTGGGCAATGGAAAACGTCTGTTTGCCGATGGCACAATTCCAGCAAAGCTTAAGCTCATCAAGTTTGAATCCTGTCCATGCGGTGCATTTATGCATTTTTATCAACCAGTTGAGGCAGGTGCCTTATAACAAGTAAATGCAGTCGGACGTGGCCAAAGCCACGCCGCCGATTTGAGCGTTATAAACCTTTTTAATGAATGATATGAGATTAATAAAAATAATTGTGGTTGTAGTTGGAGTGGCTCTGTCAGGTTGCGCTGCAAATTATAAAAACGATGAAACTTTGACATCATCTTTTGCCCAAGAACCTACGGAAATCCGAAAAAACAATTGGAAACTTATGGTTGGAACTTGGTACGGGACTCAGCCACTTAATAACGGAGGGACTTATAGTTGGGTGGTGAGGCGTAATATACAGGGACAGTATCGTGTAGATGGTGAGGTAATCGAACCTACCGGTGAAGTAAAACTTCAAGTTGAGGTTGGAGAATGGGGTATAGGTGGAAATATATACTTTTCTGTATTTAAGGGTTGGCTTTATGGAGATGAGTTTTCAGCTAGTGACCCTACTGATCCAATAAATCGAGATGTGTATACTATTCTTGAACTTAATGAAAACGTATTTAAATACAAGCATGTTGACTCTGGAAATACTTTTACTGTTAAACGGGTAGCCGATGATTTTGAAATTCCTAAAAGTTTATAACAAGGCGTTGCAATTCGCTCTGGCTAACGCCTCTGCCGCACCCGCTAAAGCGGGGCGTTGAACGCGACGTTATGCGTCTAGAGTGGAGCGATTGTAACGTGTAACGACATAGGTTACAATAGTGGATGATTAAGAGTTTCAAACATCGTGGTCTAGAAAAGTATTTTCTCAAGGGTACGAAATCTGGAATTCAATCGAAGCACGAAAAGAGAATCAAATTGATTCTCGCGCGATTAAATGCGTCGACATCTGTAAAGGATATGGATTTACCAGGGCTAAAGCTACATGAGCTCGGAGGAAAAAGAAAAGGAGATTGGTCAGTTTCTGTAAGCGGAAACTGGCGAATAACGTTTCAGTTCGATGGCGCCGATGCTGTTGTAGTTGACTACGAAGATTATCATTAGAGGCCAAATATTATGAAAATGCACAATCCTCCCCATCCCGGAGAAATACTAAAAGAGTTTTGCTTGGAACCCTTGGAGCTAACTGTTACTGACGCAGCAGAGGCTCTTGGTGTAAGTAGAAAGACTTTGTCTTCTATTATAAATGGTCGTTCTGGTATTAGCCCAGAAATGGCGATACGTTTAGGTAAAGCCTTCGATACCTCTCCAGAAAGTTGGTTAACTCAACAAGTTCAATATGATCTGTGGGAAGCAGAGCAATCTGCTATTGGACTCAAAGTGCAAAAATTGAAGGCCGCATAACAAAGAAATGCAGTCGCAAAAAATACTTGCTGCGCTCGCATTTTGGCGCTGATTTCGACGTTAGGCCGCATGTCAATTCTTCAAGAGTTCGCAAATGCATAAGCCAGCGAAAGAACCAAATGATCTAGAGAGGTTTTTCGTAGAGCGCGTAAATGCTGGTGATGTCGAAGGGCTGGTGTCGCTCTACGAATCAAATGCCACTCTGGATTCTGGCGAAGGCGAGGTTGCGATTGGTCTAGAAGAAATCCGAAAGTTTTTCATCAATTTCTTGGATGGCAGCCCTCAGCTTACTCCGAGCAATCAAGCTCCGGCTCTGTGCAGTGGAAACCTCGCACTCACTTCATCGCGACTTGGCAATGGAGATATCACCGCTGAGATTGCTAGGCGTCAACCAGATGGTAATTGGCTGTGGGTTGTCGACCAGTTTGTCTTCGGGAAACAGGCATGATGTTGCAGCCTAACAAGCAACTGAACCGCACGAATTTTAAACGGCGATAATTCGTCGGTTAGTTGGACATTAGGCGCCAGAATCCGTACATAAGATTCTGACGCCTGACACTTAACTCCCTGAAGCCATTTTCCTTAAGTCGTCATCGGTAACAGGTTGTCCACCGACACCCCATTCACCTGGTTTGACGTCTTCGATTATTACCCAGGTTACATTACGAAGTCCTTCTCCTTCGACCGAGCACACCGCATCGGTTACTTTTCTGATAATTTCTTGCTTCTGTTCAAGGGACGTATAGCCCCCAATACCTTTAATTTGAATTAATGGCATATCGTTTACTCCTATAGTTAATTGTGAATGGAAAGGGTAGAATATCCCTTAACATACGAATATGTAAGTACGCACAAATATTACATATAGTATACAAATTGATACTAATGGAGGAATCATGGGTAAGCAGCATCACCAGCAATACGAGAATTGTCCGATGGAAGCCGCATTAGATTTAATTGGAGGAAAGTGGAAGGCTGTTATCTTAAGTAGATTATTGGAACGGATGTATCGTTTTAATGAACTGCGCAGGGCGCATCCCACTATTACGCAACGCATGTTGACGAACCAGCTTCGTGAGCTAGAAAGAGATGGATTCGTCCATCGAGAAGTCTATGCTGAAGTCCCACCGCGTGTAGAGTATTCGATTACGGACTCTGGCAGGACGCTGGAACCTGTTTTAATACAGTTAAAGCTGTGGGGTGAAAAATATGTTTTACCAAGGCAATCAAAACGCAGCGCCTAACAAGACAATGAATTTCGTTCCGGCTCGACGAGCCTCCACCGCACCAGCCAAAGCTGGGCGATTATTGCGACGTTAGGCGTTACAGAATTGACCAAATGAATCCGGAAAATATACCAATTGCTGAGAACTGGTACGGTATTGAAAAGTACCCGGATGGAATCACTCGCTTGAGGGAAACAGAAATAGATCCCTATTTGTCCGGTTCAATATGGGTAATAAGTGGTTCTGATCTGGAATTAGTTGTAGATAGCGGAACAGGCATCATGCCACCATACCCAGTAATCTCAGCTATATCGGAAAAACCACTGATAGCAGTCGCATTATGTCACTACTACGACCATGCCGGTGGCATGTATTCGTTCAAAGAACGTGCATGCCATCGTCTTGAAGCTGATGCATTGGCTAACCCCCTGAATGACTGGATCGATTTTGGATTCGCAAAAAAATGCAAGTTAAGTGCCCTCCCTTACGCAAATTTCGATATCAACGATTACTCTAGGAAGAGTGCTTCACCAACACGACTGCTGGAAGATGGTCAGATTTTTGATCTTGGAAATCGTATTTTGGAGGTTCTGCACATCCCTGGACGAACTCCAGGAAGCATCGCACTATGGGAAGAGCAAACAGGCTTTCTATTTGCGGGCGAGTCACTATTCATAGACCCAAAGAACCGTCATTTTCCTCCTGAAGACAACTCAGAGTATGAGAAAAGCCTCTTGCGCGTAAGAAATCTCCCCGTCACAAGAGCATTTGGAGGTCATTACGAAAGTTTTTCTCTAGAAGACTTAAATAAATTGATCGATGATGAAATAGGCCGCTATGCGTAGGCAACGCATAACAAGGCATGAACTACGCTCCGTTTCTCCGAAACTCCGCCGCACCAGCTAAAGCTGAGCGGTTATTGCGACGTTATACGAATTGAGTACAAGCATATGATAGATAGTTTTAATCCTGAGAATGTATGGAGTCCATTTGGGGCATTTTCTATGGGAGTAATTCAGGGGCCTGGTCAGGTAGTACATTTAAAAGGCCAAGTATCACTGAGATCTGACGGAAGTGTCGTTGGAAAAGGAAGTATGAGAACTCAGACGGAACAAGTCCTACACAACATCAAATTAGTATTAGAGAGTATCGGTGGGGAGATGAGTGACATTTTTTCCCTAACTCATTACGTAACTGATATTGATGAGTTTATGAAGACAGGAGATATTAGAGTGAAATATTTTACAGAGCCGTTTCCAGTAACAACGACAATACAGATAGTTCGCCTTTACGATCCAGAATTGATGGTTGAAATCACGTCTAGCGCTGAGATTCCAAAAACACGGTTCAAACGTCCTGAATCGGAAGATGATTCTTGAAGGATTCGTATAACAAGGCGTTGAACTCGCACCACCTAAAGTCGGGCGGTTAACGCGACGTTATGTGGCAAATGAGAAATTCGGATTCCTCTAATTGCCTAAGACGATACAATAGTTGCTGATGAATTTGACGCTCCTCACGAATCGCCTATGCCTGACCCCACTGGCCGACGCGGATATTGAGCTCTCGGTGGAGATGTTCACTGACCCAGAAGTAGTGAGGTACGTCTGCGACCTGATGTCTAAAGCCGAGATTAAAACCGAAATGTCTAACTGGATTAAGCGTGGCGGCAATGGATGTATTGGAATCTGGTGCATATCCGATCTAAAAACACATGAGAAGTTCGGAAGCGTCTTCCTGTTGCCGATGCCTGTTGGCGAGGAAGATACCAACTACAGCCTAGTAGTGCTTGGTGAAATGCCAGATGCAGAAATTGAAATCGGATTCGCACTGAAACGCACCGCCTGGGGTAAGGGATACGCAACCGAAGCATGTAGTCGGATATTGCGATTTGCCTTTGAAGAATCGACACTAAATGAAGTCGTTGCCTCATTTTACGAGGAGAATGTCGCGTCAAAGAGAGTGCTGGAAAAAGCAGGGTTTTTTGATAGAGGTCGAATGTGGTGCTATGGCGAAGATAGTCCAAATTATCGAGTAACTCGCACAGAGTGGAGGCGATCTCAATCATCACGCAAGTATCAGACCATGAAGAATTGCTTCGGGGCACAAGCCGACGTTCGATGGGCATCATACCGCATAGACACATAACAAGGGCATGCAGCGGACTCGCGAGGACGCGAGCCGCTGATACCATTCGTTATGCGCCAATAACGACTAATTTCTGTTTGAATTAGTGCTAGACAAGATCTATAAAAAGGTCTATAATTCGACCATAATTTAGACCTTTTTATAGATCTTTGCGGAGGTTTGTTATGACTACTGTATCAAAAGTTATGGCTGGTATATCTACCAGTATTACTCAATTTAAGGCTAATCCTAGTGCTATTTTACAGCAATCTGAGGGTGAAGCTATTGCTGTTTTAAAAAGTAATGAGCCATGTTTTTACGCAGTCCCACCTGGTCTTTACGAAACTATGTTCGAGGCAATGGAAGATCTTGCTTTGTTATTAGAGGCAAATGCACGATTGGCCGATGGTGAAATTCCTGTAGAAGTAAGTCTGGATGACTTATAAACTATTTTTCCATCCAAAAGCATTAAAAGAATTTGAATCGTTATCTACTATGGACAGGGAATTCTTTAAGGAAAAACTAAGACAGCGACTCGAAAACCCTCATTTTCCAGGTTCCAGATTATCCGGCGGGTACAACCTCTATAAAATAAAGAGGAAACGTCCTCCCCTGAGACTAACTTACCACGTAGATGACCGTAAGCTAACTATAACCACTCTCAGTGTTGGAAAAAGGGATGAAGATGTTTACAAAGACATGCTAGATAGATTTTCTAGTAAAAACGTATAACAAAGAAATGCAGGCGCACAAAATACTCGCTGCGCTCGCATTTTTGCGTTGATTTCGACGTTATGTGCAGAATGAATAATGAGTCCAACAGTATTTAGAGAAAAAGGATACCGATTTTTCTTCTTTTCTAGGGAAGAAGAAAGAATACACGTCCATGTAATATCGGGCGATGGGGAAGCGAAATTTTGGTTAGAACCTGAAATAGACCTCGCAAAGAACTATAATCTGACTCCTAAACAAATTAAAGAAGTGAAATTAATAATTGAGGCCCATTTAGATGAACTCATTAGCGCATGGCACCGACACTTTAGCAGCTGAGATATCTAATATTTCAGCATATGGCGTATGGCTTCTTTCTGGGGAGAAGGAACTATTTATGTCCTACGAAGATTTCCCTTGGTTTAAAGACCAACCCGTGAAATCTATTTTAAACGTAGAAGAACAATCTCCTGGACATTACCATTGGCCTGATATTGACGTGGATTTAACGGACGAAATAATTGAACATCCCGACCGCTTCCCTCTTAAGGCTAAAAGCACATAACAAGACGCTGTAGCGCACTCCGAAAGTCGCGCGGTGGTCGCTACCGCCCCCAATTGTACCGCGCTTGGTTTCTACAGCGCTGAGCTAGACGTTATGTTTCAAAATTATGAATGATAAGGATGATAAAAGCCCGTTCAAATTAGGGGAGGCTCTTACTAACGAGGACGATCTAATTGTAGTGGTGAGAGGACATATATATTTGGAGGTGCAATTGAATCGTTTTTTAGATTCAATGTTTCCTTTCCCAGAAGAAATTTCGCGCTCGAGGTTTAGTTGGCCGCAGAAAGTTGAATTGGCCTTGAGCCTTGGGTTGAACGCGACGTTAGGCAACTGAGGAAAATTCCATGATAGTTGAAATTATTGCGTTATTATGTTGCGGCACTTTTTTTGGTGCAGCAGTTTATATATCATTAGCTCAACATCCAGCAGCTCTTGAAGCTGGTGTATCGGTTGGCGGTCGATTTTTTCCGCCGATGTATAAGCGAGCTGCCCCAATGCAAATCGCCCTGGCGTTAATTGGATTTGTTACTGGAATTTTGGCTTGGTATATCAGTAGTGATTCTTTATGGCTTGTAGGAGCGCTTTTCTTTATTTCCGTTGTCCCAATTACTTTAATTTTGATAAAACCAGTTAACGATGTATTGCTAGACCCTGAAAATGATGTTGAATCAGAAAATACTCAACAATTACTGTTGAAGTGGGGGCCAAAACATTGGATTCGTACAATAGTGAGTGGCATAGCATTTTTGCTTTATCTTTTTGCAGCAGTTGCCTAACAACGCGTTGCAATTCGCTCCGAGCCTTTGGCTCTCCGCCGCACCCGCTAAAGGCGGGCGGTTAACGCGACGTTATGTTCTTTAGAGCTCGAATTATGTAAAATGTACGTATGAATAGAATGAGTGAAGTAGAAAAGGAATTGTTAGAGCTTTCGCCGGTAGAGCGTGAGCAGCTCGCACTCCGAGCTTGGGAAAGCCTGGTTGAAGATGAAGAAGCTCAGTCAGACCCGACGATTGATACAGAAGGAATTGCGCTCGCTGAAAATCGAGATGGTGAGATTGAGTCAGGAAATCTTTCTCTCGTTTCGAAAGAGGAATTCCTTTGCCGCACTAGCGGCGATTAATGAATTTAGAATTTCATCCTCTTACGATATCTGATCTGAATGACGCCGTCAGATACTATGAGAGTAAATAGAGAAGGATTAGGTGAGGAACTCCGATCGGAAGTTTATCGTTCGATTGAGAATATCGAAAAATTTCCACGAAAATTCCGTGTAGTAAAGAATGAAATTCGGCGTAGTTTTGTTCGGCGATTTCCTTTTTCTGTACTGTTTAAGGCAGTGGATTCTGAAACGATTCGAATTCTAGTAATACGCCACCACAGACAGAGACCAACCTATGGACTTAGAAGAACATAACAAGGAAATGCAGTCGCACAATTTACTCGCTTCGCTCTTAAATTGGCGCTGATTTCGACGTTATGTGCAGTAAATGAAATTAGAATTAGAAAAAGCTTTTGATAAAGAGCTTAAAAAAGAGTTAAACAAAAGTCGAAGAATATGGTTATTCCTTGCAATAGGAATTATTCTGGTTTTAGCAATATTTACACCTATATTTTCTAAAAGTATATACGGTGAAACCACAGAGCTCGCAGTTAAAGACAGAAGCGATGTTTCCAAAATCCGAATGAAAGTAAAGTTAAATTCAGGAAAAGTTATAGTTATCCTAGTAGATAATGATTTGGAGCATCTTACAGGGCGAAAAGTGGAGATTTTAAAAATGACATCAGTGGCGGGAATGGCATCATACCAATTTGTTCAATATGTTGAATCAGACACATAACAAGACGCTGCAGCGCACTGCGAAAGTCGCGCGGTGGTCGCTATCGCTTCCAATTTTACCGCGCTTGGTTTCTCGGCGCTGAGCTAGACGTTATGCATCATGACGAACCAAATTATGAATATAAGAAAAATTGTACTTGAAGAAATCAAAGGTGTTTTGGTGCTAATTGACGAATATGATCGACCGAAATCTCCTTGGCCGAACGAAGAGAAAGTAGTATCGATATTCTCTTCTTTAATTGAAAGTGGAGGTTGCGTTGTCGGGGCTTTTGAAAATAAAAAGCTGATTGGGACATGTACTCTAAATGTCTGTCCAAACTTTAGTTGGTCAGGTCGACCATACGCTGTTATTGAAAATGTTATTGTGTCAAAGGAGCATCGTAACAAGGGCGTTGGTAAAGCTATTCTTACTTATTCAAAAGAATTGGCTCGGGATATCGGTTGTTACAAAGTGGCACTAATGACTGGATCAAAACGAGAAACTACCCTTAAATTTTATGAGTCAGCGGGATTTATTGGTAATAAAATTGGCTATCAATCC
Source organism: Candidatus Spongiihabitans sp. (assembly GCA_965237725.1). GTDB lineage: Bacteria > Pseudomonadota > Gammaproteobacteria > Arenicellales > Poriferihabitantaceae. Next base: position 4,375,577 of record OZ250151.1, on the reverse strand, counting down.
AGATTCGGTGCATAACAAGGTAATAAACTTCGTTTTTTTTCTTCAAATAAAAACCGCACCGACTAAAGTCGGGCGGTTATTGCGACGTTATCTGTCTTAAAACTAGCCAGAATGCTATAATTGCCTTATGGGTAAAATATTTCAAAAACTGGAAACCGAAATCCAAGGACTGAGTTCAAAAGAAAAGGCAGCTTTAGCCCACTACTTAATTGAAGAGTTAGACGGTGAGGAGGATAAAGACGTCGAGGAGATATGGCGTAAGGAAGCCGAATCTCGCTACCAAGCCTTTATCGAGGGAAATCTAGAGGCTATTCCTGGTAAACAGGTTATGTTGAAAGCGAGGGAAAGATTGAAATAATGGAATTTCGGTTTCTCCTTCCAGCGGAAGAAGAAATGACCGAATCTGCAGTATTTTACGAAAGGGAATCTAAAGGATTAGGATCAGACTTTCTTGACGAAGTGGATAGAGTAGTCGCACAAATACGCGATTACCCTCAAATAGGCCAAGCCTATACTCCAAATTTTCGGCGATATGTTTTAGCTAGATTTCCGTTTTCGATACTCTATGCTGTTGAAGAGAATGAACTGTTAATAATTGCTGTAGCTCACCACAAAAGGAAACCTGGATTTTGGAAAAACAGATAACAAGTAGCTGCAACGCACCTCGGAAAGCTACGCTTATCCTTCGGGCGCTGAGCTAGACGTTGTGCGACAAACATATTAGAGGAGAATATGAAATGAAAGGGAGTTGTCTATGTGGTGGGATATCATTCGAAATATCTGAAATTGTGGGACCATTTGAACTATGCCATTGTACTCGATGCCGTAAAGCAACTGGGTCCGCTTATGCTGCCTTTCTGGAAGTAAAGACTGGCGGTTTTCGAATTATAGAAGGCAGGGAGTTATTCAAAGTTTTTCAAGCTCCTGTATTAGAAAATCCACCATGTTACGAAAATTGGTTTTGTATCCAATGTGGTTCACGCGTTCCAAATCCAAATTCCGAAGGTAAATTGATGGAAATTCCCGCGGGTCTATTTGATGAACCAATTGATGTAGTACCTGATAAGCATATTTATGTTGATTTAAAATCTGATTGGGATGAGATGGATAGAAGCATTCCTAAGTTTACGAAGGACGAAATTCGAGTGTTTCGCAAAAAGTATGGGCGCGTTGCCGCACAACAAGGCGTTGAACACGCACCAGCTAAAGCTGGGCGCTGAACTCGACGTTAGCTGATTTCGCCTAAAGTTTGAGGTTGAATTGAGGTAAAATCTAATATCGAGGAATTACTATGAATACTGCTAGAGAAATAGAGGAAGCTATTGTTTCCTTACCTAAATCAGAATTAAAAGAATTTCGTGCTTGGTTTTCGAAGTACGATTCTGAAAATTGGGATGTCCAGATCGAAGCCGATGTAGATTCTGGGAAACTATCTAAACTGGGGACCCAGGCTCTTGATCAACATCGGAAAAAACAAACTAAGGAAATTTGAAACATCTTACGACCCCAGAATTCTGGGAAGTTTTCGATAAACTACCAGAATAAGTGCAAAGGATTGCTGAAAAGAATTATTCTCTTTTGAAAGATAACCCAGCTCATCCTTCACTGTCTTTTAAGAAAGTCAGGGAATTGATTAAGATTATAGAAAAAGATGGATCGGATTTAAAACGAACTAGAGGAAGTCATAGACAGTTTAACATCCGAGAAAACCGGGGAAGTAACGATTTCGGGGAAACTGAGTGCTGAAATACCCCCAGGAGCACTCAATTCGGCTTTGAAACAAGCGGAGTTAAAGAAGTAAAATGGAGATTCTATGAAATATGCAGTAGTAATTGAAAAAGGAGAGAGTGGATACGGTGCCTATGTACCTGATCTACCTGGTTGTATTGCGGCCGGCGAAAGCCGTAAAGAAGTAATAAAACTGATTCAGGAAGCGATTGAGATTCACATTGACGGATTAAAGGAAGACAATGAGCCTATCCCAACTCCAACATCTAACGTCGAGTTTGTCGACGTCGCCGCCTAACAAGACGTTGCAATTTGCTCCGAACCTATCGCTCTCCGCCGCACCGACTAAAGGCGGGCGGTTGACTCGACGTTATATCGCATTGTATATACAAGCTATGTTAGGAGAATTCTAAATGCCGGTAACAAAACACAATCCAGATGAACTTTTCCCGAAATACCGAAGCTATAGCCACGCCGTAGAATTGAGTGGCGATATGAGAATTTTATACATAAGTGGCTTAAACGGATTTCTAGCTGACGGAGTCACTATGCCCGAGTCGTTTGAAGAACAGTGCGAAGTTATTTGGGGGCATTTAGGTGCAATATTAAAATCGGCCAACATGGAATTTGAAAACGTTGTATCTCTGCGCACTTACCTTTCGAGTCCAGAGTATCGTGAAGAAAATGCACGAATTGGAGAAAAATTTCTTGCCGATCATGATCCGGCTTATACAGTCGTTTGCTGCCAACTTCTCGACCCAAGTTGGAAATTAGAAATAGAAGCAATCGCAGCAATATAACAAGCGCATGCAGTCGGACGCGGCAAAGCCGCGCTGCTGATGCAAGGCGTTATTCGTATCTAATACCTATCTTTATTGAGATTATTTTTAGTGAATAGATTAACAATACAAACTGCGTTAAAAACACTTGGGAGTCAAGATCAAGAATTTGAAGTTTTATTCGAGCATGGAACAATATCCATAGAAATTTACAAACCAGAACTAACAGATACGCAACAGCCTCATACCAAAGATGAGGTGTATGTAGTGGCTTCTGGTTCAGGCTATTTTGTAAATGGAGATTCTAGAGAAAAGTTTGAATCTGGAGAAGTACTGTTTGTGCCAGCGGGTGTTGAACACCGATTCGGAGAATTTACAAATGATTTTTCAACTTGGGTAATTTTTTACGGGCCAGAAGGTGGAGAAAACGCATAACAAGGCAATCGAACGCATCGAAAAAAGCCGCGTTGTCTTCGAGCGCTCATTGCGACGTTACATGTTACTCAATATTGGAAACTATCATGAAACAAAATAATACTGTTTTAAGCCATATCACTTTAGGTACGAATGATTACGATAGTGCATCGAGATTTTATGATGCTGTATTAGCACCGCTTGGGTTTAATAGAGTTCCAAAACCTGATGGCAAACCGCCGTTATACGCGAAGAATGGAGAAATGCCTCATATTTACTTGTATAAGCCATATGATGGAAGGCCTGCGACCTGGGGAAATGGAACTCACATAGCATTTTTAGCTGAATCTCGAGATATTGTTAATGCCTTTCATGCAGCTGCTTTGAATTCAGGTGGAAGTGATGAAGGAGAGCCTAATTTGAGAAAAGATTACGGTCCTAATTACTATGCAGCCTATGTTAGAGATCCAGACGGGAATAAGCTCCAAGCTGTTTGTTATGCTGACGTATAGCTTTACTGTTATATTATTTGAGGATAAATATATTGAACTTAAAGACTTCGTTAAATTTTCCCTATCCCAGATTGCTGAAGGAATTGTAGGGGTCAATGAGATGCTTTCTAATACGGACGGAATTGTGAATCCACCTAATATAGTTGTTAATACAGTAAGTTCCCAAGCCTACGGAAAAACTCGTAAGCCTTCCGCTGAATTTGAACCCACACGGGTAGTAGAAAAAGTGGAATTCGACGTTGCGGTAACTGTGCAGGAAGGTGAAGCTACAAATGCCGGAATTAAAGTATCAGTAATGTCTATTGGGCTAGGGGCAGGTGGTGAATCCATCTCTCAATTTGGGTCTAAATCTAGAATTAAGTTCAGTGTTCTGATGGTGTTTCCATCGAAAAAATATAACAAGCGAATGAACTTCACTCCGTTTCTTCGAAACTTCGCCGCACCAGCTAAAGCTGGACAGTTATTCGGACGTTAGATTTCTGAAAATTTGAAGAATGAACTTAGTATTTGATGAAAACCCGACATCCGACGAAATTAAATCTTTCCATGGAGGGTTGATAAAATATAACGATCAGTTTGTAGAAGATGATTTCGAGAGATTTTCAATTGTAGTTAAATCTGAAGGAGACATAGTTGTTGGCGGGATTGAGGTTGAGACTTATTGGGGCCGATCATACATACACAATTTGTGGGTTGAAGAAGGGATTCGAAAGAAAGGGATCGGAGCTGAACTACTAAAAAGAGCCGAAAAGATTGTGAAATCCAAGGGTTGTCATGGAGTTGAAGTAAGTACAATGTCATTTCAGTCAGAAGAATTCTATAAAAAGAATGGTTTTAGATGTTTCGGAAAAACTGAAAATTATGTGGATGGATATCAGTGTATTTATTTTACAAAAGAAATCTAACAAGTAGCTGCAGCGCACCCGCCAAAGTTGGGGCGTTCTTTTTATTAATTGTGCTCGGGTCGCTGAGCTAGGCGTTAGATGATATGAAACAGACCTATCACGGCTCTTGCCATTGCGGGCACATTCAGTTTGACGTTGATGCTAACCTTGACCATGTTCGGATCTGTGATTGTTCCCTGTGCAAGAAGCGCGGAGCACTGAATCACAGGGTGGCCGACTCAGATCTTCGTATATCTTCACGGTTGAAAGACTCAACTCTTTATCAGTGGCATACGAAGACAGCGAAGGACTACTTCTGTCCCACATGCGGGGTTTCCCCGTTTCGTCGACCCCGAACTGCGCCAGAGATGTGGGCCGTGAACGTCCGTTGCTTAGATAGCGTAGACCTTGAAGCCATAACAAAGAAGCAAGTCTATGGAAGCAAATTGGATTAGCAGACGGTTATCTAACCGGGCACTGCAACGGACGCAGATTAAACGTGAGCTGCTTTCCTTGGCGATCCGTCCGCGCCGCTGAGCTTGGTCGTTAGACCGCTTATTGATATGAGAAGGAGCTTAAACGTGTTTGTGGCATTGAGTGGATTTTTAGGCGGCCTATGTGCTTACATACTTTTGCTTTGGTTTATTGGTGTTGATTATTTTCCTGCTGTGCTCGGGATTCCGGCATTATACGGGTTCATTTTCCCTTTACTAAGTGCTGCTATTGGAGTTGGTGTATCTCAAGTATTTAACCCAAAAAATTTTGGTGCTGTGCAAGGTGCTCTTGTAGTCATGCTCTCATTTGTAGTATTTTGTTTTTGTTATGGATTATTTGGTTTTATTCTTATGTTATTAGAAGGATCACCATCTGATTTATACTTGTTGGCATTGATATGGATGCCGTTAAGACTAATAATGTTTGGAAGCGTAATTGTTGGGTGGGCCTTGGTATTAATTGGTGCCGTGTTTGGAATGCTTTTTCGGGCGCATTCTAACAAGGAATTGAACGCGCACCGTCGCGTCGCGTCGGGTGGTTAATTCGACGTTATGCATCAAAACGGAGGACGAATGTGAATACAGCAACAATGACAGCACTTAAAATTTTTCCCGAGCAATTGGAGAAATTTTTTTACGAAATTCCAGAATCTTCGTGGCATTGGTTTCCAGAATCATGGGAAGGCGTGCCTAGTGAAAACCTCAATGCAATTGAACAAATATGTCACGTCCGTGATGTAGAAATTGAGGGTTATCATGTTCGTTTTGATCGAATGTTAAACGAGCTAGAGCCAACTTTGGATTCACTTGATGGATATGCTTTAGTTCACCAGAAAAACTATGCCCAGTCTGATCCAAACGCGGTATTTAAAGATTTTCAGGTGGCACGAACAGAAACGTTGCATCTTCTAGCGGAGTTAACTGAAACCCAATTGGAAAGAGCGGGATATTTTGAAGGTTATGGGCGACTGACAGTGACGGGGCTTATTCACTACTTGTGCAGTCATGATCAGCAACATTTATCAGGGCTGCAGTGGCTTTTAGGGAAAATCAAGTCTGATGCTTAACAAGCGCATGCAGTCGGATACTTTACGACTCGTTCCGCTCGCAGAATATGCCGCTGATGCCGGGCGTTAGCATTCATACTATGACTGTTACAATGAAAAAAATAGGAATTGTGGGGGGCGTTGGATGGCCATCAACAATTGACTACTACAAAGCAATTTGTTTGCTCAGCCAAGCCTATTGGGGGGAACAAGGGCACTCCAATCCTTTACCTACCCCTGAAATCGCGATTGAATCCCTCAACATGAACTTCACCGTAAATAACCGGGGGTCCGATGTGCCTGGGTCTTGGTTGGTTTGGGACCAGTACTTTCAGATGGCCCTAAAATCACTCGAATCCGGTGGGGCGGAACTGCTGGTCATTGCAAGTATGACTCCTCACACCCGGCTGGCGAAAATTTCCGACGCAGTAAATATTCCAGTTTTGAGTATCTACGATGCTATTGGCCATCATTGCTCTACTCTTGGAGTGAAAAACTTATTAGTGCTCGGCACGCGGCCAACGATGACCTCACAATCATTTGTAGAGGGAACTGGTAATTTCGGAATAAATTCTTTCTATCCTCAGACCAACGAACTTAAAGCAGAAACCGTAAGAATCATTGAAAATCTTTACCACAACCGAACAGAGGGGGCGTCTGAGATGATAAAAACAGTCGTTCGGGAAAGCGTTTCTTTGGAGAGGCTAGTGGATACTGCAGTTTGCCTGGGGTGCACTGAGTTACCGACGGCATTCGATTCTTTGACGACAGAGACTGAGTTTAATGTGGATGGAATAACCTATCTCAACAGTACTGCAATCCATTCAAAATGGGCCTTTAAAGCATGTATAAAATGAATACTAACATGTGGGTACAATACGTATTTTCTCTACGAGAAAATACCGTACCTCCTCTTCGAGTCGAGCGTTGAGCCAGGCGTTAGCTGTTTCACACTAAAATGACGTTACAACGTTACAACGTTATGACGCTACAATGCTGTTAAATCACTTGAGACTCCGGCTATGAGTAATTTATCTAAAAGATCAACTGTATATTTCGATCCTGCAATCCATCAAGCTTTGAGAGTAAGAGCTGCTTCTTCAAATTTATCCCTATCAGAACTAGTTGACGAGGCTGTACGTTTGGTAATGCGCGAAGACCAGGAGGATATAAATGATATTTCGAAGCGAATAAATGAGCCAGAAATTAGTTACGAAACCATGCTCAAGAATTTGAAGAAGCATGGAAAAATATAGGATAACTTTTAAGAAATCTGTAACGAAGGATTTTTGGTTATTCCCAAAAAAAGACGTAAAGAGGATATTGAAAAATTAGACGCTCAATCAGTAAATCCAAGGATGGAAGGATATGTAAAACTTACTGGAAGTGATTATTACAGAATCAGATAGGGGTGTTATCGAATTATTTATGAGATTAGGGACGATGTTCTAGTTGTAACGATTATAAAGATTGGAAACAGAGCAAGTGTTTATAAAAACACCTAACAAAAAATTGAACCGCACTTCGAAAGCCGCTACGCTTTGTTACGAAGTCGGTTAATTCGACGTTATGCATTTTTGCTAGAATTTTGATAGAGACGAGGCGGTTAATACTTAGAAGGTTTGAGCCTTCGGATTTTGAGGTTCTAAATGATCTATTAGGAAATGAGGAGGTTATGGAGTCTAGTGTTGATGGACCGTTGAACACAGATCAAGTTCGAACCTGGCTGAAAGACCAAATCGACGAATATAAAAAGAAACATGGGATAGAAGTTTTCGCTGTAGTAAATAAGTCTACTACTGAATTTATTGGCTATTGCGGTTTGTTTCAATTTCCCAATATAGATGGTGCCCACGAAGTTGAGGTTGGATACAGATTAATCCGAAAGTCGTGGGGCAACGGCTTTGCGACTGAGGCCGCCAGTGCTATCCGAGACTATGCTTTCTCAGAACTCAATTTAAATCGACTGATCGCATTAATCGAACCAGTCAACAATCGATCTATTCGAGTTGCCGAGAAAATTGGGATGATATATGAAAAGGATATAATGCTGGAAGATTATGATTATCCCGATCATTTATATTCCATGTGCAATGTAAATGAAAATGCATAACAAGGCGATGAAGCGACACCTTGAAAGTCGCGCAGCGGTCGCTATCGCTTCCCAATTGTATCGCGCTTGGTTTCTCGGGCGCTTATCTCGGTGTTATGTCCAATAGTGAGTTAATGAACAGTTCCACGAAATCTTGGGATTTTTGGATCGAGTACCTGATGAAAGCAGATATGGTACTGGATACTCCGTTATACGATATTTTTCATTTTGATGATAATGAATTAGATGCGAACGAGTTGGTGGCCCTAGTGATAGAAGGGGAAAAACTCGGGACGGCCTCACTTCTCTGGGAATATCAAACAGGCGATAAACAGCAACCAAAGGCTGGAGACCTGAGTGTAGTTACAAATTGGGATGGCTTTCCACAATGCGTGATTGAGACCACCTTTATAGATGTTGTACCATTTAAAAATGTAGATAGAAAATTTGCAGCTAGTGAAGGAGAAGGTGATTTGTCATTGGATTACTGGAAAGATGTTCATTGGGTATATTTTGGGCGTGTATGTGAAGAATTAGATCGAGAAAGGTCACTCGAAATGCTGGTTGTTTGCGAGAATTTTGAAGTTGTATTTCCTACAGGTTTATGAATACTAATAAATCGGACATAACAAGAAAATGCAACGCACCGTTGTTTCTCTGCGAGATATTCGGTCGTTGATTCAGGCGTCAGCATTCCAGATATGAATTCGGAGGCAACCATTGAGTTTTCTTAACCTAAAATATCCGATCTTGCAGGCACCAATCGGCAGTGCGGCATCAGTTCATCTTGCCGCGTCAGTATCAAATTCAGGTGGTATGGGGTCTCTCGCACTAACCTGGGACGAGCCTGAAACGGCCGCGCAAAAAGTTCGAGATTTATCTGAGAAAACAGAAAACCTATTCTTTGTAAATTTGGTAATTGGGTTCCCGTCAGCACCGATTGAAAAGATCCTGGATGCCACACTTGAAGCTGAAGCCACAGTTTTTACATTTTCGTGGGGGCAACCCGGTAAGTTGATCGAAAAAATACATCAATGTGGCTCGCTCGCAGGCGTACAAGTTGGCTCAGTTGCCGGTGCCAAACAAGCAATTGACGATGGTGCGGACTTTGTTATCTGTCAAGGCATCGAGGCCGGCGGTCATGTCCAATCAACAACTCCTTTGAAGAATTTATTGAAGTCGGTGGTAGCAATAGCGGGTTCTGTGCCAATTGTGGGCACGGGCGGTCTATCGAATGGTAGCGATTTGTATCAAATAATGAATTTAGGTGCTAGTGCAGCGATGCTCGGTACTCGCTTTGTTGCTACTGTTGAGAGTTTTGCACATCCTGAATACAAGCAGGTCTTGGTCGAAGCCGAATCAAAGAGCACAATTTATACGCAATGCTTTAATCGAATCTGGCCAAATGCACCACACAGGATATTGCGCAATAAGACTTTGGATAATTGGGAGTCCGCAGGTTGCCCTCAACCCGGTTTTCGTCCGGGTGAAGAGGAAGTTCTGGCTGAATGTAGTGTAAATGGCACAATCATGCGATATGATGACACAGTTCCCGTGGAGACAACGACAGGCAAAATTTCTGAGTGCTGTCTTTATTCCGGAACTGGTTGTGGTGAAATAAACAATATACCTACTGTCGATCAATTATTATCTGATATTTGGTTTGAATACCAATCGAATTCGGGTAGGGAATGCTAACAAACCCATGCAGTCGGACCTCGGACTACGCGCTTCGCATACAACGCTCGGCCGCTGATGCGAGCCGTTATATGCGTTGAAACATTTGGTTATAAGAACTACTATAAGCTTATGACGAATACAGCAATTTCAATTTCTGATGATGTTCTGGGAGGCACTCCGGTGTTTTCTGGAACACGTGTTCCTGTCAACACACTGATCGAATATTTGGAAGCCGAGGAATCCATTGATCAGTTTCTGGAAGGATTTCCCTCGGTTACTAAGGAGATGGCATTTAGATTTCACGAAGAAGCTAGAGATAGAGCCATTTCAGCAGTTTCTCGAATATTCTTTTGGATGAATGTGTTGATCGGAGGTTGGCACTCGAAATTCCTGCCTCCTTCGAGGTTTCGACCGTGTATCAGTGCGGATGGTCGGGCGTAACGAATGGAAAACTTCTCGCATTAGCATCTCAGGTGTTCGATGTATTTTTTACTATCGATCAAAACCTCCCGCATCAGCAAAACCTGGAGAATACAGATCTGATAATTTTTCTGATTCAAGCCAAATCAAATAGATTGGAAGATTTAAAGGCCGTATTGCCGAATGCGATTAATAAGTTGTCAAAAGGTAAAAGTAGCGATGTTTTGGTTGCGCGCATATAACAAGGAATTAAACGCGCACCGCCGCTTCGCGTCGCGCGGTTAATTCGACGTTAAACATATCAAATAAATTAGAAAATGTTGAGACATATTCCTTATATTTTCAGTACAGCCACTATTATTGGAGCAATAATTTTTGCGATTATTGGTAATACCCTTATTGCTGGTTTATTTTTAGTGGTTTCTGGGTTGCTCTATTTAACATTAAGCGAAAAGATTCTCTTTACAACTAACGAAATTGAAGAAAAACGTCCTCAACTAAAATTCCTTTCTAGGTTGGTTGGTGGCAAGACTTCTCGTGGAATGAAATTCGGCGGAATCGTTTTACTTATAGTTGGGGTTGTATGGGTGTTTTTTGTGTAAATACGTATAACAAAGCAATGAACTACGTTTTATCTCTTCGAGAAAAGGCCGCACCGACTAAAGTCGGGCGGTTATTGCAACGTTAGGCGAATGCAACCTTCGCACTTCATTGTTTCTGTTGTAAATATTTTATGCGGTATATCCGCTTACTTGGGAATTTATGTTTTCGAGGCGTATTTTGGAAAGATTGGAGAAATAATGGTTATATTTGGCTACTTTGCAAATTTAATTGCGCTAATTATTTCATTTGTCTTAATTATTATTTTAACTGCGAAAGCCTTTAAACATAATCATAGGCCATTTTTTTCTAATAATTGGTTGGGAATATTTAACGGTTTATTTGTTATTTTGTTTTGGGGGATTTTTTTCGGTGTCTCTGATAGTGCAGGAAGTTAATATGCATTATCCGCCTAACAAGGCGTTGCAATCCGCTCCGGCTAAAGCCCCCGCCGCACCAGGTAAACCTGGGCGGTTATTGCGACGTTAAATTTGTTAATGAGTAAGTTAGTATTTAAGTTATCGTCTGTTTCGACAGAGGAGGCTGATGGCGTTAGAAAAGCGCTTGAAAGTATTGGCGTTGAGTTTTATGAAACCCCGGGGGGTTCTTGGGGTTGGTCGCTACCTGGAATTTGGGTAGAACACAACGATGATTATCTTGCCGCTAGACAAGCCATCGATAATTTTCAAGAATCTTATGTACAAAAAATTAGGGAATCGATTCCGCCTGTTGGAGTCCGAAGATACTGGAAAATTGGTTTAGCTTTAATTTTAAGTGTTATAGTTTTATTGGTTTTTAACTCTATCTGGTTAAGCAAATGGTTTTAAAACAGAAATATAACAAGACGCTGCATCTCACCTCGAAAGTCGCGAGATGGTCGCCATCACTCCCAAATTATATTCGGATTATTTCCGTTCGTCGATCTCGAGAAGAAGAGGTAATTTTGTATGAAAGCTAGAGAATTTGATAAAGACTTTGATTCTCGAAGAGATACTTCTGATACGTTGGATATATCTAAAATTTGAAGACCTCTTCAGGAACAACGACGTGTGAATGTAGATTTCCCAACCTGGATGATCGAATCTTTAGACAGAGAGGTCAGTCGCCTTGGTGTGACTCGTCAGTCAATTATCAAGGTTTGGCTAGCCGAGCGTTTAAAGCAGTCAGCTTCTAACAAGGCGTTGAACCGCATCAATTAAAGTTGGGTGGTTACCTCGACGCTATAAGTATTAGTATGAGAAAAGTAGAGAGAGAATTAGAAACGATAAGAGTAAAAAGCCGAAGTTTGCTTAAGTACGTTTTTGTAGGTAACTTCGTATTCTTCTATCCGATGATTCAGCTAATGGCCTTTTTCACGGATTCGAAAAATGTAAACTATACCTGGCAGGGAAAACCATTGTATGGGTGGGAAGCAATATTATCAGCCCCATTGTTTGGTTTGGTGATGGCTGGGGTGATCACAATGTTAACGTGGATTGGAATGGGTATAGGTATGCGCGTGTGGTCTAAATTCGGCACTGTAAAGTTGAAATATTATATAAAGGAACAGGTTTGAGAGATACTTATAACAAAGCGATGAAGTCGTACTTCGAAAGTCGCGCGGTGGTCGCTATCGCTCCCAAGTTTTACCGCGCTTGTTTCTTTGACGCTGAGCTAGATGTTATAGATCATAGTTGTAGATGAATATAAAACAAAAAATCTTAGTATTTGCGGTTCCAGTAATTTTATTTGTCGTATTACATTTTGTAATTACAATTCTAGCTAATGGTATAACTAATAATCCGGGAGAACGTGCCCGCGATATTTCTAAGATCAATTACCTCGCTTATTTATCGTATATCGTTGTAGGATATGTTTCTGGAATTTTTTCAAATAACCGACATTTACTAAATGGCGTAATAGTTGGTGGATTATCTGCTTTTGTAGCCATTTATGTTTTTGGTGTCGGAGTATTAGGAGATAATCAAGTACAGCTAGTCTTAGTTGTAATGGGTTCTGTTTTAGGTGCTTTAGGTGCAGTTCTTTCCAAATTGAGATTAATAGGTGGAAAAAATGATGTATAACAAGGTGATGAAATCGAATCGCCTAAAGGCGGGCGGTTGGCGCGACGTTGTATACATTGAGGTATGAATAAGACAATCTATATTTCACTTGTAATTGTCTGTGCGCATTTATTCAGTTTTGTTGTGCTACTCGTACTCGGAAGTTATATTTTTGAAGGAGAGAAATCGATTAGTATCGGTCTCGTTTGGTTTTACTCGATCCCTGCTTTCGTAATATTTGGAGTGATCATTGGAATCTTAAGTTATCGGTGGTATTCGAATCGAGATGGTTTGTTGAATCAATGCGTTAGTTTGATTGGAGTGTCAATTGCAATTGCTGCCATTTCTCCAGTTGTTACCTTTACTTTGCTTTGATAGGATAAATTGAAAATTGCATATAACAAGGTGTTGCAATTCACTCCTGCTGACGCCTCCGCCGCATCGCTAAAGCCGGGCGCTGAATATGGATGTTATGGTTCTGCGAGTTGACAATACGTACGTATTATCGTACGCTCATGTCCGAAGAATGAATTATGACGACACTTAACGCTACTGAAGCCCGTACCAAGCTCTACAGCCTTATTGATGAGGCTGCGGATACTCATGAACCCATTTTGATTACGGGTAAGCGGGGTAATGCCGTACTTATGTCGGAAGAGGACTGGAACTCAATTCAAGAAACCCTTTATTTGTTATCGATACCTGGAATGAGGGAGTCAATTAAAGAGGGAATGGAAGAAAATGCGGAAAATTGTTCGAAGGATATTGCTTGGTGAATTGGGATATTTTCTATACGAAACAAGCTCAAAAGGACGCTAAGAAACTTACTCGATCTGGACTTAAATCCAAGGCAATCGGTCTAATTGAGATTTTGGAACACAATCCCTATCACAAGTCGCCGCCGTATGAAAAACTGGTTGGTGATCTCGCAGGGGCATTTTCTAGACGTATAAATATACAACATCGGCTGGTTTATCAGGTACTGGAAAAAGAAAAAATTGTGAAAGTTATTCGATTATGGACTCATTACGAGTAGTGAAACATAACAAGGCAATGAAGCGGCACCTCGAAAGTCGCGCGATGGTTGCTATCGCTCCCGAATTTTATTGCACTTTGTTTCCCGGGCGTTTATCGCGGCGTTATATTCACTTGAGAATACTATATATTGACTCACAATTACTTAATATGTTATATTTAGTTTATATTAAGTAAATAATAGAAAATATGAGTAGTATTGAAGCTAAATTAAATAAGTTAAGAGAATTTCTCGAAACAGCTGCATTTATGGTGAGTAAAGGCGATTCTGAAAAAGAAGCACATTCCCTGATCGTAAATTGTCTAGTTGTGGTTTCTGAAGTTCAGGGTCTATTGGAAAAACCCAAACTACCTGAACTAAGTCCAAAATCCGATAGAGTCGAAGTTAATAAGGTTAACCGGAGACTAAGATTATGGGCTAGACGACAAGATCAAATTAATTCAAAAATACTAAATGCATTCCTAAAACTAAAGCGTTCTGGTAAAGAAAAGATAACTGAGATTGACTTGAAAAATGAACTACCCCAGGAGCAATCGTTCGAAAGTAATTTTGCCCAAATGAAGGTAATTGCGGATAAAAATCATGGAAAAGTATTTGACCAATTTGGCGATGTGATTTCTCTTTGGGATCCAGTTGTCCCTGGTATAGATGAATATGAAAAGATCGTTTTTGGAATTAAATAAATATTACAAGGCGTTGCAATTCGCTCCGGTTCCCTTCGCCGCACCCGCTAAAGCGGGGCGTTGAACGCGACGTTAGACGGCTTATTAATATGAACACGGATATAACCGGAATTCCAGCATGGTTTCGAGAAGAAAATTCGGATCATAATATATGGAAACCGCCATTTGACTACGAGCGAGTTGAAAAAGAAATTTGTGAATTGGAAGCTGGATTATTAAGCGAGTGGGGGGAACGGGAAATCCAAAATTTCTTAAAAGTGAAGCCATATCTATTTGATGGCATGTACAGACATGGGCACGGAACGTATGTGTTTTACGAAATAAAATTTGGAAGCCAATATATAGCAGATTGGGTAATTGGGAATGGCCATTCCGGCGGACTGTTGTGGGATTTAATTGAGCTAGAATGTCCTAAGTCGATTCCATTTATTCAAAATGGCCATTTTAGTGATGCTACTCGAAAAGGGATTAACCAAATTCAAGACTGGCGTAACTGGATCCAACAAAACATAGATATGGTGCAGAAGTCAAAATCTCAAGATGGATTAGGCTTGGTTGGACTAAATAACCACGCGAAAGGTACTGTAGTTTCAGGTCGCAGAGAAATGTATCAATCCAAACCAGCTATACAAAAGTACAATAGAAATCGAGTGTTATGTAATTCGCAAAACCATATCGAAATTATAAGCTATGAAACTCTAATTGAAGGTATGCGATTTCACATAAACCGCCTAACAAGCGAATGAACTTCGCTCGCAAGCTCGCCGCACCTCCGCTTCGCGTCGGGCGGTTATTCGGACGTTTGGCGGTGAAATCCAATCGACCCTAGAGGCACATCTATGAGGATTCCGTGGATAGAAACTGTATTGCTACTCGCGAGCCTAACTACGGCGATTGCAGACGATTCGCCTCGAATCGCGCTGGTTGACAGCTCTACGCCCACTGAAGCGCTGATGGCCAAACCAGGTACCTATCTTGGTGAGAAGTTTACGTTTGAAGACGAGCATCCCGGAGACGTACTGGTGCGGGTAGGAGTCTGGGAAGCCGGTGCGGGAAAGACCGTTCTTAAGAACTTCCCGTTCACAGAGTACGTATTGATGATCAGTGGGCGCGTCATTGTCATCGAAGAGGACGGGGCATCGATGGAATTTGTCGCCGGAGACACTTTCGTAATTCCCAAGGGCTGGAGTGGGGTATGGGATGTGCAGGAACGCATGAAGAAGCAGATAGTGCGAATCGGAAGTGTTAGGCAGTAGTTGACGGATGGAGGTTAGGAAGACCCGCGTGCTTCGCGCTCAACAAGTAGCTGCAGCTTATCCTTTAGACGCTTGCGGGGTTTTGAAACTTCGGTGCTTTAGGCGCTGAACAAGACGTTATGTGTAAATCTATATGGAGGATTATAAATGAGTGCTTTTTTTGTTGTTGACGAAAATATAAGCAATGCGGACGTATACGAAGAGTATAAGAAACTAGCTAAACCTATCGCTGAGAAATATGGAGGCGTTTATCGTACCAGAGGAGGTTCGTTGGATATAAGAGAAACAGACCTTTGGACACCTACACGAATAGTGATAATTGAATTTCCAGATGTAAAAAGCGCACAAGCATTTGTAGATTCAGATGAATATGCTCCTTTAATATCCATGCGCCAAGATAATGCAGAGTGCACGCTATTTATAGTGGATGGTGTGTAAGTTGGAAAAAATACAAAGCAAGTATATTAGCCAATGCGACACTGGGCGCTGGATCTTCAAATCGTTGCCCATTTTTCCGACCATTTATGTGAGCGTTATAAGTCCCATTGAGTCAATTACCATGAAACTAAAAATAAGTAAATTTCCTCCTCATAAAACAGCATTTGTTCTTGCTGCACTGTTTGCAATTCTAACCATCGTATTTGTTCTAACAATATTTTTGTTTGGATTAATTTTTACCTCAAGTAAAATAGGCGTCGGAATATCAAGAATCCAAATTGGAATAATGTTTTTTATGCCAGTAATTTATTCCGTGATAACGTACATTAGTGTGTTTGTTGGTTGCCACTTTTACAATAGAATATTTGGTAAGTCTGGGGGGATTGGAATTTGAGTTCGAGCAAGAAGACTTATAACAAGGTGTTGCAATCCGCCTGGCTCTTCGAGCCTTCGCTGCATCGACTAAAGTCGGGCGGTTAGCTTAACGTTTGGTGACATATAGGAGAAATCAATATGGCAATTAGAGGTGGATGTTTATGTGGCGGAGTTCGTTACGAAATCGCCGGAGGACTCTTTGCTACGAGTCACTGCCATTGTTCTATGTGCAGGCGGCAACATGGTGCAGCATTTGCGACTTATGCGGAATTCAGTTCAGATGGTTTTAAATGGATTTCAGGAGAAGACCTTGTAAAAGTGTACGAAACATCATCGGGTGGCGGATGGTGTTTTTGTGGTGAGTGCGGTTCCTCGCTAGCGGCAACCGACAAAGGTAAGATTACCTCGGTTACGCTAGGTACAATTGAAGGTGATCCGGGTATAAAGCCAGAGTCACACATTTTCATAGGCTCCAAGGCTCCATGGCATGAAATAAATGACAATCTCCCGCAATTCGAAGAATGGCCTCCAGACACATAGGAATCGCAAAGCAATGCTCCCTGACAAGCCGCTCCCTACGTCGGCGTCAACCGTATATCTAATATCAATTACTATAGTGAGAAAGAATAATGATTGAGAGAATTAAAGGGGAGTCACCTCCAGGTAGAAGTCAATCTACAAGCTATAAAGATTTGGTATGGACAGTTGCTACTGCGTCAGATGAAAGTTTAGATTTAGCCGGGCAAACTTTCCAGACTCTTAATAGCATTGAAGTTAGCCTGGTTGAACTTGGATCAGATAAAACTAAGATCGTATCTGCCCAAGTATATATTTCTAATATAGATGACAAACCTGTTATGGATAAAGTCTGGAGGGAGTGGATCGGAAATAATCCCGAGAACTGGCCGCAAAGAGCCTGTTTAGGCGTGAATCTTGGAGGTAACTGGTTGATAGAGGTAACGGTTACAGCTGTAAGGCAGACTTAGCCGTTAACAAGAGCATGCAGTCGGATCGCCAAACCGCCAGATATTTTTTCGATCGCTGATGCGACGCGTTATATGCGATTGATAAATAATTATTGAAATTAAACTATTAGCAGGAGATACAAAATGTCAGTAACCCCAGAACAAGCCCGCGAAATGGCTGAAAAATATGCAAAAGCCTGGTGTTCCCATGATCCAAATGCCGTTGCTTCGTTTTACGCAGAAGATGGGAAGATCGTAATTAATGAAGGGAAGCCTTCAGTTGGTAGAACTGAAGTAGCACAAATGGCACAAGCTTTTTACGATGAATTTCCGGATCTCGTTGTAAGAATGGACGCTGTAAGAACATCGGGAACCTATACAATATTTCTTTGGACGCTAGAAGGTACAAACTCTGGTCCTGGAGGGACTGGAAATCATGTTGAAGTAAGTGGATGGGAATATTGGCGATTGACTGACGATGGTTTGGTCGCCGAATCAGCAGGTCATTTTGATGCTGAAGACTACCAAAGGCAAGTTGATGGAAAGTGATTGGGTATAACAAGCAAATGAAATTAGTTATGGCAATTCGGGTCTTCGCCGAACCGCCGCTGCTTGCAGGACGGCTTAGGCGGCGTTAGACAACGGGTACATAATTTAGAGTTACTAATGATGAAAAAGTTTTCAGAGATTATTAAAAACCTTGAAAATTATAAGTCAATTCTAGAATACTTGCCCAATGACCATTCTCGTCGTCAAGTGCTAAGTGTTTATATTCAGCAATTTCTTAAAGAATTTATAGGTACTGCAAAAGTTCTTGATCTTGGCTGTGGTGAGGGAGATTCAATCGATCTCTTCAAGAGCATAGATCCCAAAGCAATTTGGCACGGTATAGATATTGAAAATTCTCCAGAGGTAAAAAATCGAACACGGGAAAGTGGATTGCTTCAGATATTTGACGGCGTGAATCTGCCATATCCTGATAATAATTTTAATATAGTATACTGTAATCAGGTGCTCGAGCATGTCCGATATCCTGACGCTCTAATTGCCGAAGCGCTTCGTGTACTTAAACCCAACGGAATATTTGTCGGTGCTGTTTCCTATCTAGAACCATACCATTCGTACAGCATTTTTAATTTCACTCCTTACGGAATCGTTAGGGTATTTGTCGATGCAGGTTTTACCATTGAAGAAATTCGCCCTGGGTCCGATGTGTCGCTTGTGGTAAACCGTCAACTTTTGAATCGGTCCAATAAATTGCGATTTCTATGGAATAGGAACTATATACATACAATAATAACCTTGCTTAGTATTCTCACTCGTTTAGGTCATCGTGAACGAAACTTCCTTAAAGTTCAATTTGCGGGGCACCTAATTTTTTTGGCACGGCTAACATCTGACTCAAGTGATCACGAGGATTTTACGCAATAAGGCGAAGCAACTCGTTTTAGGCCTACGGCCTTTCGCCGCAGCCGTTAAAGCGGGGCGTTGAACGCGACGGGATACGCTATGACCCTGCCATCAATTTTTATTGTTTTAAGCACTCTAATTTTTTTAGTTTGGGAACGGTTAATACCTGGGAGAACGTTACCGAATTCGGTTGGCTGGTACTTTAGAGCACTTTTAATCAACTTTATTCAATTAGGAATCACTCTTTTTGCTGGTAAACTTTGGGTAAATACGTTCGATAGCGGGTCATTACTAAATTTATCTAGCCTCAACCTAACCGCTGTTGAAGGATTTATTGGATGGTTTGTTGGAACCTTTATTTTCTATTGGTGGCATAGAATTCGACACAAGAATGGTTTTTGGGTAGTATTTCATCAAATTCATCATTCAGCGTCTCGAATCGAGGTATTAACCTCATTTTATAAACATCCGGTAGAAATATTCGTAAATTCGTTTATTGCCGCAGTTATCTTATTTCCAATCCTGGGGGTGTCTCTAATGGCAAGTTTCTGGTATAACTTTTTTGCCGCGACCGGGGAATACTTTTACCATGCGAATGTAAAGACGCCTCGATGGCTGAGATATTTCGTTCAAACGCCTGAACTCCATTCGATACACCATCAATACGATCTCCATACTTTCAATTTTAGTGATATTCCAATCTGGGATAGGATATTTGGTACGTATAAAGATGCCACAAGTTTTGCAGATCGCTGCGGATTCCCAAAAGGTTCAGAACAACGATTACGTGAAATGTTAGTATTTAAAGATGTGTACTAAAACAGCGTTTAACAAGAAATTGCAGCGCACCTCGAAAAGCTGTGCCATTTCTCGGGCGCTGAGCTAGACGTTATGTAAATAGTCGGATGTAAATATGGGCAATGCGTTACTAGGGTTTTTAATAGTGTTTAGTGTGTTCCACCTATTGCTTGTAGCAATTCCAATCATGAATACTTTAAAAGGGTCCATTTCTGGTAAAAGTAAACTATTTTGGTGCCTATTCCTCATACTATTGCCATTTATTGGTGCGGCAACTTTCCACTTTCGGTATCGAGCAAGCCTGTTCCACGTGAAAACTTATGAAATTAGTGCGGCGGAAGAAAGAGCAAGATCGGGAACGTTGGCACCTCGCGACGACGATTGGAAAAAGTAATAATGTCAGATTCGCAAGAAACACAAACTAAAAATGAATCAATACTTACATAACAAGCGAATGAATTTCACTACGGCTCAACGAGCCTTCATCTCACCAGCTAAAGCTGGGCGGTTAACGCGACGTTGTACGAAGTAGGGCGATGACAATTTCTTCCTTCGACCATGTCGCAATTCCAATAAGCGATGAAAATGATATGGTTGAGTTTTATAATGCTATAGGCCTCGAAATTTCCAAACTCAGTGAACATATCTATGCTGTACAATTTGGAGAAAACAAAATCCATTTTCATTTACCTGAATTGTGGAAAGATAGCCAATTTGACCTTCGGGGACCGACGTCTTTACCTGGTTGTGGGGATTTATGTTTTGTTTGGAGCGGAACGTTGGACAGTCTATTGGAAACCTTAGAAGATAATAAAATTTCTGTTATCGCAGGGCCGATGAAAAATCAAGGAGGAAAAAATCAGGGAACAGAAATCGGCAAGAGTATCTATGTGAGGGATCCTGACAAAAATCTATTGGAGTTTATCGTCTATGATTAAGCAATCGTATAACAAGGCGTTGCAGTTGCCTTACTGGTTGCGCTCCTTTAGTGGCGTTGAACGCGACGATCGGTGCAGCTATCAATGACTATAGAACTAAAAATAAAGGCATTTGTCGCAGTTATAGGATTACTTGGGCTTTTAGTTGGAATATTTAAGTTTATAAATATTCAAGAAATAGAGGCGGCTAAACCGTATCTAGAGAAGAAATTGCAATGGTGCGAGGAAGTGGTCGAGGTCGCAGCTTCTTTAGCCGTAAGCCCAAATGATGAACTTGAACAACGATTTCTTGAAATGTATTGGGGTGTGTTGGGTATGGTCGAAAGACAATCTATTATCGATTCAATGATTAATTTTAAAGAGGCATTAGATTCTGGTTCGGTATCCGGTGGAAAGGCAATTCGGATTGCGCATGCCTGTAGAGAAGAGCTATCTAATGATTGGTCTCCAAAATGGTCCAAGTAATTTGCCTATTAAGGTGTTGAGCTCGCACCACCGTTTCGGTCGGCCATCGAGCGCAACGTTAAATTCAAATAACACTTGTTCAATATCTTGTACATGTATATAATTGTGCTATATATCGTACATGTTGGAATTAAATATGAGAGTTGTCAATTTTTCTGAAGCAAGAAATCATCTAAAATCTGTGCTAGATCAGGTCGTCGAAGACGCTGACTATACTGTTATTTCTCGCAGAGATTCTGAGGACGCGGTCGTAATGTCTTTGGATCAATTTAATGGCTTAATGGAGACCGTACACTTACTAAAATCTCCAGCCAATGCTGCGCATCTCGAAAAATCGGTAAAACAGTTTCGGTCTGGAAAAACGCAAAATCATGAGTTAGTTGATGGCTAAATTGCTGTCTTGGACACGTGAATCATGGTCGGATTACATCTTTTGGCAAAGCCAGGACAAAAAGACATTAAAACGCATTAATAGGTTAATTAGAGATACTGTGGGTTCCCCAATTCAGGGGATCGGAAAACCAGAACCTCTTAAGGAAAACTTATCCGGCTTTTGGTCTAGACGAATTGATGAAACAAATAGGCTCATTTACGCAGTTGATAAAAAGTCGATAACAATCATTTCCTGTCGATATCACTATTAACAATTGGAATTTAACAAGCAACAGAGCCGCATGATTTTTGAATGACAAAAAATTCGCCTGTTAGTTGAGCGTTATGAACCCCAAGAGTAGAACTATTGAAATGAATTCAGACTATCCAATTAGAAAATTTGTAAGCGACGTATTAGATGTAACGTCAAAATTTGAAAATGAGGATGAAATTATTTCTGCTGTTAGCCCTCTGGCACAACGAGCTGCTGCTGAGCCGGGATGGAGAAAGGAAGAAATGTATATTGCTGATCCGGACTTGGGCTTCGGCTCAACACTTATTCATGCGAAGTCGGATAATACATTGTTTGTGGTTGTGGATAGTTGGTTACCCGGTCGTGGAGTCCGTCCCCACGATCATGGGACCTGGGCAGTTGTGGTAGGTGTAACTGGCCCCGAAAAAAATACTTTCTGGAAAAGAGTTGATGATCGATCTCTTGAAGGCCATGCCGAGTTACAAAAGATAGAAGAGAAAACGATTTCGATTGGCGATGTTGTGTCAATGAAGACTGGCGAAATTCATAGTGTAGATAATGAAACGACTGAAACCACCCTGTCTTTTCATGTCTATGGAAAACATTTAAATCATACTGGGCGATCTCAATTTGATGTTGAGAATAGCCAGGAGATTCCGTTTATTATTGAAACGCGATGAGGTTTACACTGCTCATATCAAGTGGCTGCAGCGCAGCCATTAATGCAGGGCGGTTAACTCGACGTCCTGTGTCACTAAGCTATTTATGATATCAATACACTAATTAGCTGTTTTCAGAAAATGATCACTGAAAATAAAGCGTGTGAATGGGTAGAGCAACTTTTGGGAAAAATTGAAAGCGGAGATAAATATCTGGTTGATAAGGAAAATATACGAGAACATGATCAGGCTTGGGTTGTTTACTACAATACTGAAAAGTATTTGAAAACAAATGATTCTACTTTTGCTTTGCTGGGTAATGGCCGGTTTCTTGCAGATAATCAAACTGGAAAGATTGAAGCTACCAGTTCTTCCGACGAAATTCCGCCATACATTGATGAGTATTCTAACGATGGCATCGTATAATGTGAAAACACATAGAAAGAGTGTTAAATTGACGCCAAAAAGTGGGGCAACTTAATATAGTACGATATGTGAATTTATCGAAAAATTTTAGCGTTATATTCGAACAGGTGAATTTGGATATAATTTTTATATTTCACCAACAATCATGAGTAAAGAAAATGAGTAAAGGTACAGTTAAATGGTTCAATGCAGATAAAGGCTTCGGTTTCATTACGCCTGAGGATGGCGGTAAAGATTTATTCGTTCATCATTCCGAAATTCAAGCAGATGGTGCATACGCAACATTGAATGATGGTCAGGCCGTTGAATTCGAAGTCGGTCAAGGTCAAAAAGGACCTTGTGCAAATAAAGTTGTTCCTATGTAGGCTACAACACATAGCAAGCAAAGCAGCGGGCGGCGTAGTCGCTCGCTGCTTTGGGTTTTACGAGGAGGATATAATTGGGGTAATTCAATGAATTTTAACAATTCAACTATGCGCGTGTTCGAAGTTCGTGCAAAACCAGGTTGTGCTGACGAACTTTCGACCAAACTGGGCCATACTTCTATTTCAGTTGTCCAGGATAAGCCTGGTAATCTAGGATATTTCTTTGGGAAAAAAACCCCATCCGGTGATCACGATTTTGTATTTGTATCAATTTGGAAAAATTTAGAATCCGTCCAGACCCTTTTTGGAGCTGATTGGGAAAAATCGTTTTTGCCTCCCGGCTATAACGAGATAATAGAAGAGTGCTCGATAAAACACTTCAATTTCGACGGCGTCCTGGATCCCACGACATAGAATGTCAGCCCATCGAGTAAAACGTAAATACTCAATTGCGCATAACATACCCATGCAGTCGGACCCAGCGAAGTTGCATGCCTATCACGGCTTTAGGTGACCGCAGAATGACATACCAACAACTGACATATATGCATTTGGGTTCGATATTCCCAGCATTCTTATTAGGAACTTACCTATTGCTAAATCGAAAAGGCACGCCATTGCATAAATTATTGGGAAAAGTTTACATGCCCCTAATGTTGTTCACAGCACTAATCACACTTTTTATGTCAGCTGAGATCGGCCCTACTATTCTTGATCATTTTGGATTTATACATTTACTTAGCATTCTGGTTTTATACACAGTTCCAACAGCCTATTTGGCCGCACGCGCTGGTAACATCAAAAAACACCGTGGTAATATGATTGGTCTCTATGTTGGAAGCATTCTCATTGCTGGAGCGTTTACATTGGCGCCTGGCAGGTTAATTCATAGTTGGTTAAATGCGTGAGCAGTCACCTCACAAGCCCATGCAGCCCGACCAACTAGCCGCTACGCACTTTGTCTGCCGCTGATGTAAGGTGTTGTGCGCCATAGAGTTAAATGCGATTTACGACGAAATTATGACCAATTATTCATTACGATTGAACAAATACAGTTCTCGTGACATTTATGAATCAGCATCACAAAGCCGCTAAGTTTCGCGCACTTCACGATCGACCAGGGGCATTTGTAATCCCCAATCCATGGGATGCAGGGTCAGCTCGTATTTTAGCATCAATGAATTTTGAAGCACTCGCGACAACGAGTACTGGGCTCGCACATTCACTGGGCCTTAAAGATGGCTCGGTCAGTCGTGAACAGGTTCTTTCTCATTGCCAAACAGTTGTTAAGGCAACCGATCTTCCAGTGTCAGCGGATTTGGAAAATGGATACGGAGATAGGCCTGAAAATGTCGCAGAAACTATCGGGCTAGCGGCTGCAGTTGGATTAGTCGGTGGTTCAATTGAAGATTACACAAATAATCCATCTGACCCTATCTTCGATTTTAACTTGGCGGTAGAAAGAATCCAGGCCGCAGCAGAATGCATAACAAAATTACCACATGATTTTATTTTAACAGCACGCTGTGAAAACTATGTATGGGAACGTAAAGATCTCGACGATACTATTAAACGTCTACAGGCATTTGAGGATGCCGGTGCCGATGTACTTTATGCACCCGGTTTACAAGATATCGTTACAATCCGTGAAATTTGCGAAGCCGTGACAAAACCAGTAAATGTTGTGATAGAGATGTCGAACACGCAATTGTCGCTAAAAGATTTAGCAGATGCGGGCGCCAAACGGATCAGCGTCGGTTCAGTTTTGTTTCTTACCGCTTACGGCTCCTTTGCCCGTGCAGCAGCAGAATTGAAGGAATTGGGCACATTCAGATTTGCATCTGATGCAATCGGTTTCTGTGAACTAGAAAATATTTTTGATGATTTTGCGAATCGGTAGTTTACAACTGGCGCATTACAAGCGTATGCAGTCGGACCAAAAAACCGCTACGCATTTTGTCGACCACTGATCCGGGGCGTTATGTGTAAATCAGCAACGGCACAGAATACATATGGATGTTGAAGTAAGTAAAAAATTCGATTCCTATCCAGAGCGAGTAAGAAATAGACTCATGGAGGTCAGAGAGTCTATTTTTGAAGTAGCCATAACGGATGAGATTGGTGAGATTACGGAGGCTTTAAAATGGGGTGAGCCCAGTTATCTAGCCAAAAAGGGAAGTACCGTAAGAATAGATTGGAAGCCTAAGTATTCTGGTAGATTCTCGGTCTACTTCAACTGTAATACAACCTTGGTTGAAACATTTAGAGAAATTCATGGCGGCTCACTTCAATTCGTAGGTAACAGGGAAATTGTATTACCCGTATCTGGAAAAATACCCATGGAGGAACTAAAGGAATGTATTTCAATGTCGTTGCGTTACCACAATATAAAACATTTACCGTTGCTCGGAGCGTAACTGTGGCAACACATTACATGCACATTAAAATTCGCTCTACCAGGTTGCGCCGGATCTCGCTGTCCCACGGCCTTGTATATGACTGTTATTCGCAAACGGTCTACTTGGAAGTGCGGGCGGGCTTCGAAAACACCCAGGATTCCCTCGCGGCGGGTGATAGTATAAAATAAGTACTCGGCCACAGCCCTTGCCGCCCCCCTCCATTGGGAAAGTAAACTTACATGCAGGGCATAACCCATATAGAACCGATTGTGCGAGCAATACACATAAGGAGGGATTGTGACAAGCGCTCCAACAGGAGGTTTAAAATGAAACTGTCTGCACCTATTTATCGACTGAAACGTCTAGCCAAAGTTCTGTCTCGCGCGGAAGGTATACCGCTACATCAAGCATTAGATCGTATCGCCGAAGGCGAGGGTTTTGCCCGTTGGAGTATGCTCGCGGCACGAATGTGTTCCACCGAACCCGCGAGTAAACTGCTCGCCAGTTTCGACCCTGGAGACTTGGTTTTACTGGCAGCGCGTCCCGGTCATGGGAAGACGCAATTGAGTCTGGAACTTACCGTAGAAGCAATGAAATCAGGATGCCAGGGCGTTTTCTTCACTTTGGAATATAGCACCTCAGATATCCTCGATTTATTCAAAGCCATCGGGCAAGACCCAACAGAGTATCAAGATAGATTTGAGTTCGACGCTTCTGATGCAATTAATGCGGAGTACATCAAGGCAAGGCTCTCAACTAAACCAGAGGGAACAGTGGTCGTCATTGACTACTTGCAACTTCTGGATCAGAGGAGAGAGAACCCCAAAATCATGGACCAAATTCGAGCATTGAAGTCGTTTGCACGCGACCGTAGCTTGATAATGGTGTTCAACTCTCAGATCGATCGTTCTTACGACCGATCGGTTGGGGAATGTCCTGGTCTCGACGACGTACGATTACCGAATCCATTGGACCTTAAGCTTTTCAACAAAGCCTGCTTCCTTAACGATGGTTTGCTGCAAATTTCAGCAGCAAGTTAAGTTGACAGAAATGATATTCCCGATGTAGCCTAACAAACCCATGCAATCGGACTCAATAAGGCTGAGTTGCCGATTTTAAGTGTTATATTCTTTAGACCCATGATTCAAATTAGAAAAGTTGAAGAAGATGATGAAATGTTCGTGTACAAACTGGCATTAGATTTCCCTTCTCCAACGGAAATTGATGGTGCGTCTTTTTCTGAAACTTGGATCGAAAAACTGGGGGACGAAAATTCCTTTACTTGTGTTGCTGAGCTTGCAGGGAAAATTATAGGGTACGCTGCGGGATACCAACACCGAGCGTTCTACGCCAATGGGTCGACATTTTGGGTAGATGAAGTATTGGTTCAAGAAGGCTTTAGAAAAGATGGAGTAGGCACTAAACTCATGAGCGAGATTGATCGTTGGGCGAAGGAGCGCGGATGCAAACAAATTCTATTAGCGAGTTCGCAAATGGGAGAGTTTTATGATCGATTGAGATTTAAGAACACTGCAGGTTATTTTAAAAAATATTTATGAAGGCAGAATATAATTAGCCGATGCAATTCCCTCGCGAGCTCGGCACACTTCCGCTTCACTGCAGACGTTTGTCGGCACGTTATGAATAAAGTCAATATTTAATAATGAAATGTCACTAAGCAATATTCGAAATTTAGACTATGTTATTTTGCTCTGTAAAGACATTGCTGTGATGTGTGATTTTTATCGGGGCGTTCTCGGTTTCAAAATTGATGAAGACGAATGTGAGAAAGATTGGGTGCAGTTTCGAGTTGGGTCCGGGTTATTGTGCCTTCGCCCCCATGGGCGAGAGTACGACGGTTCGGTAGAAGGTGAAGGGGCATCGGTGCAGCTCTCTTTCCGTTTAGCTCCCGAAGGCGTAAACACCGCGTATCACGAGCTACGTGAAAAATCGGTTGTAATTATAGAGCCTCCAACGGATCAATCATTTGGACATCGAACAGTTTATTTCAAGGACCCAGAAGGAAATATCCTGGAAATTTATGCAGAGCTTTGACTAAACCACAAACACTTATGACAAGGGGCATGAATTCATGCCGTCGATTTTTTTCGGACGCTTGGCCAAATCTTAAGCACCAATCAAACTTATGCTACAAACTTATGTACTCGCTAGTCGAAATAGTAAATGATCACCTGGAAGCATTTGATTCGTGCAATCCGAAAACTGATGTCTAATAAATCCCTATAATCAGACCGAGCAACGATGAGTCGTTGATTTAGACGCTAAGTGTTATTAGATTTTGGAGAATTATTTTGCCAGAAATTGAAATTAGAAATGCAACCATTGAAGATTCAAGTTTAATCCTGGATTTTATTATCGAGCTTGCTGTGTATGAAAAAGCGGAAGCAGAAGTAATTGCGACAACAGATGATATCAAAACAAATATATTCGGTAGTAACTCGACTACAAAAGCCATCATCTGTTTGTCCGACAACAAACCAATAGGGTTGGCTATTTACTTTCTAAATTTTTCGACCTGGCTTGGAAAAAACGGATTGTATCTGGAAGATTTGTATATCTCTCCAGACTATCGCGGCCTAGGTGCAGGGAGATGTTTGCTAAAGTATTTGGCGAGGTTAGCAGTTGAAAAAAATTATGGAAGGTTTGAATGGAGTGTTCTGGACTGGAATGAGCCTGCGATTAAATTCTACGAATCAATAGGTGCTAAAGCCCAAAGCGAATGGATAGGGTATCGCCTTGAAGGCCAATCTCTTAGCGATTTCGCGGCATCGTAACTCTATTGCAAATTAGATAGTCATTGAATGTATGGATAACCTGATAACAAAACTCCGCGTTCTCAATTCACTATTAGCTGGTTGGAACATTTTATTGTTTGTTGGCTTTATCATACTAATTGGCATAACAGAGGTCATTGTTAACCTGACCGAAAATTTCCCAGCCCTGGTAAATGAGTTTTGGATATCCGTCACCGTAACTATTCTGATTAGTTTAATTCTGGCGGTTTATGGTGGGAAGCGGTTATATCGATATTTTTGTACTCTGGAACGAAATGGAAACCTGGTGTGGCTGGGAATCATGGTGTTTATTACTGTAACAAGCTTTCCTGCTCAATTGGTATATACCTCCCCAGGGTAACCCAAAATTAAAACTGAATTATGCCAACAGATCATAAAAAACAAGGCGTTGTCGCTATAATTCAAAAATCTGGGAAATATTTGTTTGTCAGAAGATCAGACTACATTAAAGATTTGGAAGGTTACTGGTGCCCGGTAAGTGGTCGGATTGAAAAAAACGAATCCCAGGCAGAGGCGATACAAAGGGAGGTTTTAGAAGAGGTTGGTTTGAACGTTGTTGCAGTAAAGAAGCATTGTGAAATTCCATCCCACGATGGCGAATTTGATTTGCATTTCTGGACAACAAAAATCATTTCAGGGACGGCGCAGGTATCTAGCGACGAAATTACAGCGGTGAAGTGGGTGACCCCAGTTGAGATGAAAAAGCTGAAACCTATATTTAAAGATGATATTAAAATATTTCAAAGTCTAAAATGAATTTTCTTGTGCCAACAGAGTTGGAAACAGAGCGTTTGTTATTAAGACAATTCCGCGAATCCGATTTGCGTGACTTACATGCATATTATTCAGACCCGGTGGCAACAAAATTTACTGGGGGGCCTTCATTAACCGAAACAGATACCTGGTATAGAATATGTTCCATGATTGGGCACTGGCAGATTCGCGGCTATGGTCCTTATGCGGTAGAAGAAAAAATAAGCGCAACGGTATTGGGTCCAGTGGGGTTCTGGTATCCCAATGACTGGCCCGAGCCGGAAATAAAATGGGCCCTTGCCGCCCAACATTGTGGGAAAGGATTTGCCAAAGAAGCGGCCATTGCCGTGCATTCCGCGGGCAGAACCTTCATGCCTGAGATTAAACTAATCAGTTTAATTCACCCTGATAATCTGCCTTCGATTCAATTGGCATTAGCGGTTGGCGCTCATTTTGAGAAAACCATAGACTACGAAGATGGCCCTTACAATATATATAGGCATTCAAGCGCAACCCAGAGTTAACATAATAACTGGATAGGCGATGGCACTGATGGTCTATGTTTTCAGCAATCAGGAAACATTTATTTCTTATCTGGCGTTAAAATTGGTGGCGTTAAAGACAACACCAATCGAATAACCATTGTTGAATTTCAAAATTTAGAAGTGTTATGAAAATATTTGTAAATATCGTGTTAGCCGTACTTGTGCTCCTGGCGATATCTTCAGGCACAACAAAAATTTTGCTTATGGAGCAAGATGTGGAATTCTTCGGAAAATATGGATTCACCAATCCAATTTTAGTCGCTTACGGCGCTATCCAGTTGATTGGCGGTATTCTACTGGTACTGCCAAAAACCAGAACTGTCGGCGCAATCATTGTGGCGATAACATTTCTAATATCGGCGGTTGTTCTGGTGTTGTCGGGGAATATACCCGTCACAATTGTGACGCTGGTTTGTGTCATTCTGCTTGGGTTAATTGTTAAACAAAACTCTGATAAGTTATAGAAAAATAAGGGCAAATAAAAAATGACACTTTCGGAACTGGCAGATTTTAGTGAAGTAATCGGTGCAATAGGGGTCATTGCCTCGCTGATTTATGTTGGCTTTGAATTGCGTCGCAACACCCTGACATTGAGAGCGCAGGCCCAGGAAAGTATGGTTGGAGGCTATATGTCTTCAATTGAACTTTTAAGTGGCAATGCGGCGGTTATGGCAAAGGGTTTTAAATCTACACCAGAAAGTTTTGCAGCGTTTTCAGATGCAGATAAAGTAATTTATCTGACTATACTGTTTGGATTCTTCAAACATTTTGAGCAAATGTTTGTATATCACAAACGAGGATTTATCGATGAAAGCGAATGGGACAGATGGAGTAATCATTTGCTAACCCAGTTCCATCAGCCAGGCGTGCAGTGGTGGTGGGATATGCGTAAGGAATCTTTTGTCATGCCATTTCAGGCGTACCTGGATAATTCCGAGGCACCGAATCAAATAAGCCTGGCTCAAATGATGGTGAACGCAGAGAAAAACAAATAACTAGTTTTCTCTGAATTATTGTATGAGCTTTGGATTTCCATAGATAAAGTGAAATTAAAGGATAGACTGAAACTACCCCTGGAAGGTGCATGCCAGTGCGGGCGTATAACATTTAAAATTTCCGGGTTGCCCAAAACCCTTTATGTTTGTCATTGTACTGATTGCCAAAAACAATCATCGTCAGCTTTTGGTATGTCCATGCCCGTTAACAAATCCGATTTTGAGGTGACTGCTGGGTGCCCTGATTATTGGACGCGTGCCACCGATAGTGGCAGAGTGGTTAAATGCGCTTTTTGTGCTGACTGTGGGACGCGGCTGTATCATCTGCCTATGAGAAACCAGGCAATTGTGAACATAAAACCGGGATGTTTAACTGAAACTCGCTGGCTGTACCCAGTTGGTCATTTATGGCTAAGTAGCGCACAATCCGAGGTATCTATACCAGATGGAATGCTTTGTTTCGACAAACAGCCTGATGATTTTGAAGTACTATATCAAGCATGGTTAGGTAAACTGGGTTCGGGAAACCCTGACTAACAAAAACCATACACGAGGCGTCGCAGATGCAAGCATCATCAGAAATTGCCAACAACTACGTTATGTTACCTTCATACTTGAGTCATTCAATGATTCAGGTATTGTATGGTCCGGACATGATTGGTGGATAAAGCGGGAGAACGAATTGCCTGGTAAATTGAAGTTCAATGTATTTGGGAGAATGATGTTCGTAGAGCGGCAGCAGGGGAAGTGGTTATTATTCAGGGACTCGGGGACGGGGGTCAGGTCACTGGTTAATGACGTTGTAATTCCCGAAAACCTCGCAGAATCAGAGCTGTTAAACTATCTGGATGACATATATCATGAACGGGCCAGCGAAGATTTTACCGCTGTGATTCAGATTTCCGAATTATAATTGGATCCCAAAGAGTACAAGTTCAAATTTATATACCATGGAAAATAGTTTTCACATTTTCCTAATTCTCGGCGCGCTGGCTATCGGTGCAATGACACCCGGCCCAAGTTTCGTTCTGGTGGCAAGAATCGCAGTCGGTACGTCGAGAAATGCTGGAATTGCAGCTTCCATTGGAATGGGACTGGGTGGTGCGCTATTCTGCGTTTTAGCGTTATTTGGCTTGCACACGGTATTTGCGACGGTACCGAAATTCTATTTCTTGTTGAAGTTTCTGGGTGGTCTGTATCTCCTATTTCTAGCCTTTAGAATTATACAAAGCGCTAATCAACCCCTCTCCACGACAATCAATTCCTCAACCAGTAGCCCGAAGATGGGTAAATCACTATTAATTGGATTTACAACACAAATCAGTAATCCCAAGGCTGCGATTGTCTACGGCAGTATTTTTGCGGCACTTTTGCCGGTTAATACGCCTGTTGTAACTTACTATGTACTCCCGCCGCTGGTTTTTCTGTTAGAGGCAGGCTGGTATCTGGTGGTTACATTTGTATTATCGTCAGCGTCTCCGCGTGCAATTTATCTGCGTTCGAAAACTCTAATTGACCGTACCGCAGGAAGTATTATGGCCTGCCTCGGTGGTAAATTGATTTTTAACGCAAATCAGTAACAGAGCGTCTTTTTTGCCTCGGTTACCATCATATTGGGGTTATCTCCCCTGGTTTTTTTAATTACCGAATCGACGTAAATTCGGATTAAAATCCACGGCTTGAAAATATTTAACTATAAATGAAATTGAAATACACCCCAGCGTATACATCTTTGAAAAATCGTATTGATGATGATCAATGCATAATCCTGGATGGGGCAATTGCCACAGAAATTCAGCGCGCCGGTGAGTTTAAGTTAAGTGACGATGCACACTGGGGTTTTGACGCATTGCATATATCACCTGAAACAGTTGAAGATGTTCACAGAAGGTATCTGGCCGCTGGTGCAGAAGTCCTGACAACCAACACCTATTCAATTCTTGATGCGCCATCTTATACCGCTGATCTTGATATTAATGTAAAGCGACCAATCCACTGGATGGATCTTGCCCGTACCGCCATCGAATTGCCCAGAAAAGCAATCGCCGCCAAAAGCCGCGAATCATCTGCAGTGGTTGCATTTAGTATTGGCGGTGAAATCGAGACCATGGATCAGCAATCTACCGTGGAGCTCCTGGTTAAATTATTTCAGGACACACCCCCAGATTTGGTGCTGTTCGAAACCTTGTCATTGATTGAAGACAACCAAACATTCGAAACCATAGAGATGTTAATCGAAAAAGGAATTCCGGTCTGGGTATCTTTTCGACGATGCCGAAAAGGCGTATGTGGTATTCATGGGCAATTATGGGGCGGTCCTGAAGGCGACCGATTTGGGCGACTAGCTCATGCCCTTGAAAGAATTGGTGTGGAGGCATTAATGATTAACTGCCTGCCAACAAATAGAGTAGAAGGTACATTGCCCTGGTTGCGTGATTTTACCGGTCTGCCTTTAGGTGTGTATCCCAATATAGGGCGATACGCAGAGTCTGGATGGGTGTTTGACGATCAGACTAAACCCGAAGAATTTGCAGAACTGGCTTTGACTTGGCGAAACGAGGGCGCCCAGCTTATTGGTGGATGTTGCGGGGTTGGTCCGGCAGAAATAGAGGTTGTTGCTAGTAAGCTGAATGGCATACCTGCGGGGAACCCAAAGCAATCAAAGCCAAATGAGGAAGTGCAGGTTAGCCAGTCTAATGATCTTGGTAAGGCACAGAACTGGAGGGACACAAATGGACGAAATTTGTTTCCGCTGCCTCTACCTGAAATCGCTGTGGATCCAAACGTCTTTGTTCCTACCCAGGGTAGTTATCTGATATGGAAATATTTATACAGCAGTGGCATCGGTGAGAATAAAAACTGCCTGGATATCGGCTGCGGGGTAGGGATACTTGCAATTCAACTTGCTATTAACGGTGCAAAAAATGTAATTGCAGTGGATATACAAAAAGAGGCTGTAGACAATACGCTGACCAATGCATTTCGCAATGGTGTGGCAGATAAAATGACTGGCATCGCTGCTGACCTTTACTCATTTGTACCTGAAAACAAGGTTGATATAATTGTTGCCAGTCTCTATCAAATGCCAACCAATCCCCGTGGGCAATTTAGTGGACACCGGGATATCGATTACTGGGGTCGAAATTTACTCGATCACTTTATCAAGAATTTAAACCGCTATCTAAAAGAAGACGGTGTGGCGTATTTGATGCAGGTGTCCATGTTGGGTGCAAAGCGCACTGAAGATTTACTAGAACGACACGGATATCAATACAAAATTGTGGATTTCAATCTCTACCAGTTTAATCCGGTTTTCAGTGAGAATCTGGAGCAAATTCATAATGTTGAAAAGTTGTCCGATGCCTACCATTTCAAATTTGGTACGGATTCCCATACCATGGTGATGTATCTACTCGAAATTACCAAAAGTTGATCTTCTAACGGATCAACTGATCTTTCCATAGAATATATCTTGGTATTCAGTAGTAACATCAAATTTGCCGGACTGTTTTTTGTACAGTCACTGTCGCGAGGTTTGTTGTTATCGGTTATCCCTTTACAGGCATTGTCGTTGTTTGGCGACGCTCAACGGACCAGTACACTGTTTTTTGCGGTAAGTGTGGGCGGGATTTTAGCGGCATTGGGTATGCCCATGGTGATAAACAGGGTAGGCAATTACCAGTCGTTTCTGATTGGTTGCGGCTTAATGTTTTTATCCACGGTCTTATTATCGATTGACGATAGATTTTATTTTTCAATTGGCCTGTTTTGTCATGTGTTCTCCATCGCCGCAATTGAAGTATCTTTTACACTCTATATTTTGGCACGAATTCCCAGGCGGCAATTGACCCAGTTCGAACCGTTAAGAATTCTGTCCTCGGTATCTGCACTGACCATCGGCCCATTCCTCGGTGTATATCTTAAGGACCAGTACTTTCACAATCTGCCTTATATTATAAGCGCTGTATTTGTAGTCCTATCTATAATCTATTTCTTGCTACTCGGGCTGCACCGTGTGGTTGTGCCTAAATCTGTGTCTACCAGCATCAACCCTCTACAGTATCTTCGACGATATTGTGACCAGCCACGGTTGCGGCTGGCATACGGTTTGGTTTTGGCGCGATCGTGCTGGTGGACAATGTTCGTGATTTATGTCCCGATTTATGCAACCCAGACCGGGCTTGGTGAGCTTACCGGTGCGGCTATTGTCTCCATAGGAACCGCCTGGACACTTACTGTGCCATTTTGGGGTTGGGTAGGCAGAACTTATGGTGTTCGTAGATTATTGAAAGCCGGATTCATAGCGACTAGCTTGATGACGATGCTGGTTTATGTGTTTGCTTCCACGCCCATGATCGCGTCGGGCATATTAATCATTTGCGCGCTGGGTGCCACCATGCTTGATGGCATGGGGAATGTGCTGTTTTATCGTGCGGTGCGTGGACGCGAACGGTCTGAAATGACTGCGGTATTCGCTACTTATCGGGATTTTGGTCAGCTAGCTACTCCAGGGCTTTATGCCGTATTGCTTAGCGTTTTTAAATTGCCTGTGGTATTTGCCGGAGCTTCTATGTGGATGATGATCGCTGCATGGTATTGCCGATATATTCCCCAGCGAATGCGATAAGGCTCGGTATCAGTATATGGTTGTCTAGTCCCGTTTCTGAATAACAGTATTTTATGATTCTGGGTTGTGCACACTGATATACTGAATTCACGGATTACGGCTTAATCCTATAGACGTTAACCATTTTCGGTTAAGTTTAATTAATTGAACGATAACTTTTGGAGAACTAACATGAAATCATTGATATTCGCTTCCATTTTATTTTTATATTCTTCTGCAAGCTTAGCATTTCACTGTCCCGCAGATGCTGGTGCCATTGATAATGGGCTCTCTAAGGCAACCCTGTCTGACGATGACCGTGCAGCCATTGTTGAACTTAGAAACACGGGCATGACGTTACATGAATCAGGAGATCATCAAGGTGCGGTAAATACATTATCCGAGGCAATGAGAATGTTACTCAGCAAAATGGAATAACTGGATCTTGTTTTAATTTGATAAAATGAAAAGCTGAGGAACTCAGTTTGATAGATGAAATTTGTACTAAGTTAACAACAAGAAAAAGTGCGTGTCATACAAATAACAGATTTACATTTGACCACTGATCCCGGGTCGAAACTATATGGCGTCGATAATGCGTATACTCTCGATAGGGTAATTGCGACCATAAACCGACTGGCAATCAAACCGAATATTGTCATTGCCACAGGGGATCTTGTTGAAGACCCATCTATTGCCGCTTATTTGCGCCTGCAGACATATTTGTCAAAACTTAACTGCCCGGTTTACATATTGCCGGGTAATCACGACCATACCGACAACATGCGAGAGTCGTTGGTCGATGATCATATTCATTTCGAATCTCGAGTTAGTTTCGATCGATGGGAGTTTGTATTTATCAATTCTCAGGTAGTGGGAAAAGACCATGGTTTTGTTTCACCAGATGAACTGGACATACTGAGAAGTAATCTATCCAAGTGCGACAAGAATCCGGTTCTGGTATGCATCCATCACACGCCAGACTTAACCTGTCCGTGTAGCGGTTGTCAGCTGGAAAATGCAGCAGAGATTATCGATCTATTGTCATCTTATGACAATGTCAAAGGGGTTATCGCCGGGCATACCCATCTGGAACAGCAATCGAGTAATACGGTGTTTCCAATTTTTACCACGCCGTCTACCTTTGCACATATCACCCACGATCAATCAGGGAAATGGAAAGATCATGAAGATTTCTGGATTTCCCATGAGATCAATATCCATAAACAAGGATTTCGTAGCCTGGATTTAGCGCCAGATGGTGAGATTTCCAGCCAGGTATACTGGATAAATGATTAGCCCCCGTTTTTCCACCAGACTGTTAAAATACCCCTGGAATTAAATTGAATGTCACTAATTACTAAGAATGAGGCTATATAATGGCGAGTTATCCAACTTTGAACGAAATGGGAATTACCGATCCAGAGGAAATTGATCGTTATTCACTACAAACAATAAACAACATTGATATTCTAAGGATTGTATATAAACGCAAGAAAGGCTCATTGTTGGCTGCCAGTAAGCGATTTCGATTTGGCCGAGCGGAGAAAATGCAACTTGAAGGTAGCGATCATCGCGGTACTCAGGTGTATTACGAAATTTCTCCCTTTGTACGCAAAGCGATGTTAGAACTCGACCAGATTGTAAAAGGCAAACGAGATCGCAAGCATCAGCTGGAAATTATTCGGGAAGAAACCCAGCGATTGCAGGATGAGACGACTTCTCGACTGGCGTATATTCAGTCGTTGATGGATGAACTGGATTAGGGATTGTAGTTAGACCAGACTAGCCAGGAAAAACTTCATGCTCGTCCAGGAGAATTCGCTGGCGTCGTGAAACTCGTGATATGGAATCCTCTGCGACCTGTATTCCAATATCACTGGCGTAGGCATTGGTAAAATCCGTTTCTGAATCAAACCACAACTCTGAAACAGCGTCGATTTCACCGTCACCATCCCCGGTCTCAAAATTAAATATCGCCTTGCGGAGCCCGGGTAACTGGCGAACCATCGGGGCGTGGTGATTCAACCAGTGATCTTTAAACTCATCAAAGGACAGGTCGTCATTTCTTTTTAATAGGATCATTGCTTTAAACATAGCAGGCTCATCATTGGTCGGTTGCAGGGGTACGGATCGTGATTAATCCTGTCATCCTGATCATTGAGTATCGCATAAAACCATAAAAGCGTTGCTTTGATAATTAGATCCCTAGCAGGGTCTGGATTCCGGATATTCCTTCGGAATTCCGGAATGACGGTGTATTGTGGATAAAATGAAGGATTTAGAGGCATGAACTAGATACCCACCACCGCCGTCTTCCCGGACGGAGCATAGCGACGATCCGGGATCCATATTTCGAATACATTATGCGATTTGAAAATAGGTGAGGTGGATTCCGGATATTCCTTCGGAATTGTTCGTATCATCCCTGATACTCACCCCATTAGGGCTACGCGAAATTCTGCTCCCGGCAGAATTTTGTTCGTATCGTCCCTGATACTCACCCCATTGGGGCTACGCGAAATTCTGCTCCCGGCAGAATTTTGTTCATATCATCCCTGATACTCACCCCGTTGGGGCTATGCGAAATTCTGCTCCCGGCAGTATTTTCCGGAATGACGAGAATTAGACTATTAATCCGGCTTAGTTCTACACAGTGGTCGCCCACCAACGCCGAGGGCGAGGATCACAATAATCTCATCGGGCTTCGGCGCATCAGCAATGGAGATTTCCATCGAATCCATGTGGTCAAAATCCCAGATATTATTTTTGTTGGTCAATGGCATGGTTATTGATGAACCTGGCCCACCCACTTTTTTGGTTCCGGGAATGATATCTTTTCCTTCAACTACCGCGGCCCGAACTGGCCCACCAAAGCGTGGGTGGAGTAGGGCGGCAGAATGTTCCAGTTCACCATCGATGCCGATGATCGCGCCTTTGCCATAACTTTCTATGTCCTGGGGTTTAACACCCAATGCCTTGACCCCTGTCTCAGCCAACTGGCCACTGATATTTTTACCGAGTTCGCGGATACATTCCAGGTCTTCACTGAATTTGCCAGCCAGGGGGTTTTTAATTACCGCAGCGACGGCTACTTTTGCTTTTCGCGTATCGACGGCTCTGTTCATATCCTTGTGGGTCTCTTCAATCAATACAACAATCTTTCTAATATCGGGCTGTGACATGGGAAAAAATTTTATTTCAAAAATTTGAACAATAACATTTATTATGGGAATTAACCTACTTATAATCGTGACTTCAATTTAACCAGTTACTCATCATGTACGTTCCTAAACACTTCAATCAGAGTGACAAGACTTCCCTGATAAATTTTATTGCGGATTATAGTTTTGGAATTTTGACAACAAGTAAAGGCAGTGAACCCACAGTAAGTATAATTGCAACCCATATCCCGTTTTTGGTTGAACAAGATGGCAAAGACATTATATTAATAGGTCACGTTGCCCGGGCAAATCCTCATTGGCAATTATTCGCTGACAAAAATTCGACCGATGCGCCCGAGTCCCTTGTGATATTCCACGGCCCTCATGCCTATATTTCTCCAACATGGTATGAAACCCCTGGCCGGGTGCCAACATGGAACTACACCGCGGTACATGCCTATGGTGTTGCACAGATAATCGAAGACAAAGAAGAGCTCCACCAACTGGTGCTCGAATTGAGCGATAAATTTGAAAGAGATCGAGATGATCCATGGATACCCGATTTTGATTTAGGGATGTTGAATGCCATTGTCGGATTTAAAATCCCGGTGAGTCGGATCGAAGGCAAGTTCAAGCTCAGTCAGGATAAGCCGTCAGCGGACATTGCAGGGGCGATAAAAGGCCTGGAACAGGGCGGCAGTGAGAACGAAATCCAGACGGCAAATTTAATGTCAAAATTACAGGCATAAAGCTGGTTGCGAAAATTTCATTTAGAACGTAAAGTTAAAAATATTTATAACAATTATTGAGCGAAGTAAATATGTCAGAAGATAAAGTTTATAAAGTTGATAGTGAAACGGCCAAGAATGCCCATATCACCGACGAACAATATCTAAATATGTACCAACAATCCGTGGACGATCCGGCGGGTTTCTGGGCAGAGCAGGCTGAAAAATTTGTAACCTGGTATACACCCTGGGACAAGGTCATGAATGTGGACTATCACAAGGCATCGATCAAGTGGTTTGCGGGCGGAGAACTTAACGTTTGTTATAACTGTGTTGATCGACATTTGGAAAGTCGCGGTGATCAGGTCGCAATAATCTGGGAAGGAGATGACCCAGCCGTCGATAAATCAATAACTTATAGTGAATTATTCGAGTTAGTTAGTAAGTTTGGAAATGTGCTGAAGTCCCGCGGGGTGAAGAAAGGTGATCGGGTATCCATTTATATGCCAATGATTCCTGAAGCGGCGGTTGCCATGCTGGCCTGTACTCGGATTGGTGCGGTGCATTCCGTTGTATTTGGCGGGTTTTCGCCAGATGCTTTACGCGACCGGATTCTGGATTCTGATTGTCAGGTGGTTATAACCGCAGACGAAGGTCCCCGTGGCGGTAAAAATGTGCCACTGAAAGAAAATGTAGAGAAAGCACTAGAGGGCTGTCCAAACGTGCATACCACTCTGGTGGTGCAACGCACCGGAAATCCGGTTACTGGAAATGCGGATCGAGACGTCTGGTATCACGAAGCCATGGCAGAAGCCTCAAGTGATTGTCCGCCGGAGCACATGGGTGCTGAAGATCCGTTGTTCATTCTGTATACCTCTGGTTCAACTGGTATGCCCAAAGGGGTGTTGCATACCACTGGCGGGTATCAGCTTTATACCGCAATAACCCATAAGTATGTATTTGATTACCACGATGGTGAGATTTATTGGTGCACCGCCGATGTCGGTTGGGTCACTGGACACTCCTATATCGTTTATGGACCTTTGGCCAATGGCGCAACCACTATGATGTTCGAAGGTGTGCCCACTTATCCGGATTCTGGCCGTTTCTGGCAGGTGGTAGATAAACACAATGTCAGTATTTTTTATACCGCACCCACCGCTTTGAGAGCCTTAATGGCGCAGGGCAATGATTTTGTTACTAATTCCAGCCGCAGCAGTTTGAGGATTTTGGGAACTGTGGGTGAGCCGATAAATCCGGAAGCGTGGGAATGGTATTACAACGTTGTCGGTGATAAGCGCTGTCCAATTGTTGATACCTGGTGGCAAACCGAAACCGGTGGTATCTGTATTACCCCATTGCCTGGGGCGACGGATACAAAACCAGGGTCCGCAACGCGTCCGTTTTTTGGCATACAGCCAGCACTAATGGACCCCGATGGCAATGAACTCGAAGGTGCCACTTCGGGTAATCTGGTGCTTAAACAGTCCTGGCCCGGTCAGATGCGAACGGTTTATGGTGACCACGATCGTTTTATTGAAACCTATTTTAAAACCTATCCGGGCTATTACACTACGGGGGATGGTGCTCGTCGGGATGAAGATGGTTATTACTGGATTACCGGTCGGGTGGATGATGTCATTAATGTATCCGGACACAGAATGGGCACCGCAGAAGTTGAAAGTGCGCTGGTTTTACATGAGCATGTAGCAGAAGCGGCGGTAGTAGGCTTTCCCCATGAAATTAAGGGCCAGGGGATCTATGCCTATGTGACCTTGATGGTAGGCACCGATCCCAGCGATGAAATTCGAACCGAGTTACTTGATTTAGTTAAAAAAGAAATCGGTTCCATCGCCAAGCCTGACGCCATTCAGTGGGCGCCCGGACTGCCAAA
Organism: Candidatus Spongiihabitans sp.; assembly: GCA_965237725.1. Lineage (GTDB taxonomy): Bacteria > Pseudomonadota > Gammaproteobacteria > Arenicellales > Poriferihabitantaceae. Next base: position 4,334,547 of record OZ250151.1, on the reverse strand, counting down.
AACCCGTTCGGGAAAAATTATGCGACGAATACTGCGCAAGATTGCCGCTAATGAGCTGGAAAACTTGGGTGATACCAGTACGCTGGCAGATCCGGCTGTAGTTGAGGAGCTAATTCAAAACCGGATGGGATAGATCGGACTAACCACCCGTAGGTTTAATCGAGTACTATGGATTCGGATTACCTGGATGTTGAGGTTAAATCCATAAATTGTCCTTATTGCGGTGAGTCTATTGAAATAATGATCGATCCCAGTGTCCCTTTCCAGGAATATATTGAAGATTGTCAGGTTTGTTGTCGGCCCATAACTATGCGGGTAGAAATAGATCACTCTAATCCGGATCATCCATTTTCCACTGTGCACGCATTACATGAAAACGAATACTAGCTCGATAGCGGATTAACATATTTTCCAACCATATTTGCGGTATCTATTCCGTGGATTTTATATACTTCTAATATGGTTGACCTGTTAATTTCGGTATCCGGGAATGGCGCATCGAGAAAATAGGCGGTGCAATGATACTCGCCTTGGTTTTCCGGGTAGGGACCTAACCATCCAATTTTACCTTCTTCTAGCATACCTTCCTTTTGCAATCTCCCATCAGCTGAGATGATTACTGTGGAGTGGGTCCAGCCAGGTCTTATGCCGTCGATAAGCTCCCCTTCAGATACATCGTTAACTACCACGACCCCTGCCAGGGTTTAGTCTCGTACGTTGAAAAAAAGAAAAGATGGGTATCAATTTTTACTGATTGCGATAACTATTTCACGTATTTGTACTTAAGTTTGTTGGCAATTTCCGGTTTTAGAGTAAACTTATCATGTTTGGAATATTATATTTGGCGTGTTTTATTCATGACTCTACGAACTTTCGAAAAAAATACAAATTCAGATGACGTTGTGCTCGCTTTAATGAGGGATGGCGGTGCGATAATTACAAACCAGGTATCTCATTCATTAATTGATCAAATCGCGGCTGAGCTACGTCCTCATTTTGATGATGAAGGCGCCCTTTATCAGAATGATTTTAATGGATACAAAACGCTTCGACTTGGCGGCATATTGGGCATTTCCCGCACATCTGCCGAATTAATTGCCCATCCAAGAGTCATGGATATAGCAGATGCCGTGCTATTGCCGAATTGCATCAACTATCGAATTGGAAGTTGTACTGCAATTGAGATACTTCCGGAAGAGGAAGATCAGGTGCTACATCAAGATGATGGGTTCTATCCCATTCGAATTCCAAACGTAGAATTCCAAATCAGTGCGATGTGGTCGCTCAACGATTTTACGATAGAAAATGGAGCAACTAAAATCGTACCAGAAAGCCATTGCATGGCAAATAAACCGAAGACAAAGGATGATAACGTGTTTCAGGCTGTCATGCCAAAAGGCTCCGTATTATTTTATCTTGGTTCAACATTGCACGGTGGTGGGGCAAACAACACAGATATACCGAGGGCGGGTTTGATTAATACTTATAGTCTCGGATGGTTGCGTCAGGAGGAAAATCATTATCTTACGATTTCCCGGGAAATTGCTGACAGTTATCCTGACAACATTCGCCGTTTAATGGGCTATCAAGCCCATGGTACCAATCTCGGGGTTTATCCAGGAGACCCAGACGATCTTTGGTATGATGCCTGATTATTTAATTCGTTTACCAGACATTTCTAATTAGTTTCTCTTTCAGCTTTTACAATCTGGTTTCAACCTCAGGTATATTGATTTATGTCTCATTAAAGTATCAGCATTGAATGCTTGTAACTGACTGACTAGTCAGATAGTATTAAATCATGCTGGATTCGAATACTGTAATTACTGGTGCAGATTTGTCTCCCGGTATTTAAACAATCAAAAACACTATATGTGAATAACGAGGAGTAAACCATGAAACGAAACTTTATATCCATTGGACTATTAGTTTTGTTCTCTTTGACATTGGCCGGTTGTCAGTCAGCAGGGACAAAACTAACTGAGGAGGCAACAACATTTACAAGAGGCGAGCTGTATTCGTATCTTTCCGAAAATACCCAGGTTCGCGGTGAAGGTGGTATCTATTATTCTGAGGCAGGCGTACTTGAAACTATTGTCGATGGTGAGCGGGCCGATGGTACATGGTCAACACATGATGATGGAATGCTTTGCCGTCACATAGATGGTCAGGAAGATTCATGCGAATCCTACTATCATAATGGTGATGTTGTCAGTACCGTGAGCGATGGTGCAACGGCACTGGCGCCAAAATTATTGAGTGGTAATACGGTAATCCTAAAAGAAATGTATTCAGCTGATCAGGTAACTGAACTGGTATCAGGAAACACTGTCATTTGGGATCCCAACGGTGGCGCTTTTTATGACCCAAGTGGGAAACTCTATACAACCTGGGATGGTGTAAAAGAAAATGGCAGCTGGGAAATTAACGCAGACAATGCACTTTGTTGGAACGTCCCCAGTTGGGGCAGCACGCCTTGCGAAGCCTATTATATGGGTGCGGAAGGATTGCGGGTTATATATGGCGGAAAAGATACCGACGCTGATGAATTTCAAGCTGGAGATGCTTTGAATTTGCTTTAATGGTTCTATAGCCGATAATAAAGTGTTGGCGATTGGGAATTTTTAATATTCCTCGTCGCCAACACTCAATTATTTTTCCATTGATAATTGCAAAAATTTAGATGTCGTTGTCATTGGCAATGGAGCATCACTCCGCGCGTTGTTCGGAAACTCGGTCAAGAAGTAAAATGAATTTCGGAAAGTTTTTCATTCTTTCTGCAGCGTTGATAATTTTTGTCGGTATTGGTATGAAAAATACCAGCATTGCTGAAGAGCTGGTTTATACCTTTGACGTTTGTGGTGCGCCAAACAGCTATGAGCCGGGTTGGGTGCCAAACGGAGATCCAATGGTCAACGGTAAGATGACACTCATCATTGATTCGGTAGACGGATTGATGACTTTGCAGCCTTCCCAGGAGTTACTCCATAGTACGCGTTATGTTTCGCTACATGCGCATTTATATGATCTGAAGCATCGCTATCAAAAATCTGAACTCGGTCAGTCTACAATTTGTTGGGCGTATTACAACACCAAAGGGCGTGGTGGCACATGCGCATTTGATGATTATGATTGTCAAACGCTGACCGGTGTTGAGAAATGGCCCTGGGTTAAATACGGATATGAGGTAGATTGGTACAGAAACTATCTTAAAACAGTTGCAGAGGAAAATGCAGATGGATGGTGGCTCATGTATCACTCAGCAGGTGGTCACTTCGCTACCGATGAACAAGGGCATCTTATCGAATGGGACAGGACTTCTCCGGATATGGAAAGATCATTTCTTGGAAAAAACCTGATAAGGCCCGACTGCAACGCCCGGTTAGGGCGAACTCTGGCTAACAAGGATTTTGGATTTGGGGACAGCTGCAACATGATGCTCCGTGGTGTCATGGCGGATGATTATTTTCTCGATGCCCAGGGTGTCGCGTGGCTCGATCAGGATGGAAATTTGACCGCAGACGCAATCGCCCATGGCTATGATTTAGAGACGGAGTATATGTTTTTCAACTATCGAGATAATGGTCAATCGGACCGATGGGGCGGGCCTGATGGCGGGGCGGGCGGATTTCTGACCGGTGATACAGAAGGTCGGTGTAAAAACTGGCCTCCAGATGGATACGGAGACGCGCATACTCATGACAATAGCGGTTAAGGATATAGGTATCCAGGAGAACCAACAAATTTTGGTAAGTACGTCCATGTTAATATTAGAACGGGCACGAAAAACGGAACGGGTAAAAAATGCATTAGCACACGGGCTCAAATTGATAACTGGCCTGAATAACAACACTGTCAGCACAAGTTTCTAGTAATAGTTCCCCTGGCTTGTCATACCGAAGGGCGAAGTTAAATCTATTTTGGTCTATACTCTAATTTGTGGCTACACTGTGCATGAGAATTTCAAATATCAGTCATAATCGTAAAAGATTAATTGCGATACTGGCGGGGGTTATTGTCTTGTGTATACCAAAACAGGTGGTTTCACCTGAGCTAAATTATTCTCAACCTTCTCCAGAACAACCAAGAATTCACCTAGATGAGAATCCCATAACTCATTTTCGTGACAATCCCGAGTATCTTAAAATTGAATCGAACAGCGTCGAGGAGCTTGGGATACCTGAAAAATTTTCCAGTTCCCCTGGATCCACCCACGGACATTACATTTCCGTATGGGGTACGATTCAGACTGAGGCTGGGGGGATTTCAAATTTTAACAGAGTTGTATTGTTTTCCTTATCACGAAATAAAACATACAGGACACTAAGTGATTACATTGGCTATTTTCAGTTTGACGGAATAGAGCCGGCAAATGATTACCACCTGCGTGTTGATTCCCATGGCACGTTTGTACGATATATCAGGGAATTTGTGGACTTAACCACGAATCAAACAGAACTAAATATAGTGCTGAGTGAACTGCCAACAGCCACATTGGTCGGTGAGGTAGTTGATACTGATGGTAATCGGATTCCCGGATTTGGAGTAAAAGTTAAAAGTCCGAAAAAAACCCAATGGTCCGCATCCGCCATAACGGATGATGTTGGCGAGTTCTACGTTGAGAGAGTACCCACTGGCAGACTTGAATTTTTGTCTACATTCGGCCAACCACTGCTAATTACGGGATATGTATTTGAGGGTAATTTGCAGAGCCCCGTAAGCCTCGTTGTAGATCATGGAATTCACGAACTTCGGGGGCGTGTCTATGATCAGTTTAATAATATGGTTATTGGTGCCAATGTTCTCCTTGAATGGGAAAGAAATATCGCCGGAACACGAAGCGTTGTTTACCGACATGCAAAAACCAACGATTCCGGGCAGTTTTTACTTAAAGGCGTCGGTAATGGAGAGCATCAGTTAACACTGACAACGACTAAGGGTTTGGCGCTCCGCAGAACAGTAAATATTGGTGAAGACAATTCTGATCTTACATTAATCATTTCCCAGCCAGCACTGTCAAATTAACTATGGATGATGTGCAATTTTAAGACAAACAACGATTAAGCGGGGGGCAATAATACAATAGAGTCGTCGTTCCAGGATATCCATACATCACTCCCGCGTTCCAGAGCGTCATCCGTTGATAATTCAATGTCGTGGGTAGCGACGGCAAAAGGTTTTTCGCAGCCTTCGACGCTAACGTAAAAATGACTTCTATCTCCGAGATAAGCAGAGGTTTTTAATTGACCTTTTACTGATTGCTTTCCATTTTTTGCTGGATTTATTCCTAAGGATATTTTTTCTGGTCGAATGGCAACTACAACATTATCTCCAGGCTTAAAGAAATCAGCAGTTGATGAGGCTTGGATGGCTCCCAGGCCTTCCGTATCGAGAGTAATGTTGTCACCTTCGATCTGATTAACCTGGGCATTAACGAAATTGATTTGTCCAATGAAATCAGCTACCTCGACGCTTGCTGGTCTGTTATACAAGTTTTTTGGTGAAGCTACTTGTAAAACACTGCCGCGCGCCATTACCGCCACTCGGTCCGACAAAGTCAACGCTTCCTCTTGATCGTGGGTTACAAAGATAAAAGTGATTCCCACTGTTTCCTGTAGAGCGCGCAGTTCAAGTTGCATTTCTTCACGCAATTTTTTGTCTAGAGCGCCAAGAGGTTCATCCAGGAGTAATACTTTGGGGCGTTTGATCAGTGCGCGAGCCAATGCAACCCGTTGTCGCTGGCCGCCAGATAGTTCGTTTGCACCACGACTTCCGAAACCAGGCAACTTGACCATCTCAAGGGCCTCTTCAACAAGCCGGTTTTCCTCGGATTTGTCAAGCTTATCCTTACGTAATCCATAGGCAATGTTGCCGCGTACATCCAGGTGCGGAAAAATGGCATAGTTTTGAAACACCATGTTGGTAGGCCGCAGGTAAGGGGGGACCTCGGACATCGGGTTATCATCGATATAGATTTCACCTGTGGTAGGTGACTCCAGGCCCGCCAACATACGTAGCAATGTAGTCTTGCCACATCCAGATGGGCCAAGAAGTGAGAAAAATTCTCCAGCTCGAATTTGCATATTAACCTGATCAACAGCGACAACGTCACCAAAGTGCTTTGAGATGTTTTCGATGCTGATGTAGTTTTCGTTGTTAGACATGGTTCCGATTGTTCTCGTAGATTTAGTTGTTATCTTTTATGAGGGCAGTTTTATCGTGGCGCGCTAGCATCTGGGAGAAAAAGACCACTACAAACGAAACCGCAAGGATACACGCTCCCAGCGCGAGGACGCTGGGCATTCGTTGCGGAAATCGCAGCTGACCATACATATAGATGGGTAATGTAGGTTCAGTTCCAGCCAGGAAAAACGCCAGAATAAACTCGTCGAATGAAACCGTAAAACAGAGTAGCAGGCTTGCCAACACGCCTGGAAATACCATGGGCATAGTCACCCGCCAGAATGTCCACCAGGCGTTTTCCCCGAGATCAGCTGATGCTTCTTCCATTGATTTGTCGAAACCCTCGAATCGCGGAATGAGGGTCGCCATGGCAAATGGGACGCAAATAAGGGTGTGACCCGCAGCTACGGTATATAGCGACAGTGGGACGCCGATGCGGTTTAACAGGATCAGGATTGCAACCCCAATGATGATCCCTGGAATAACAAGGGGAATCATTATCACGAAAATCACCGGTGCCTTGCCGGGCATACGATAGCGGGTGACCGCTTTTGCCCCGAGCACACCGAGAATGGTTGAAAAGAACGAGGTGGCGGACCCTACCTTGAGGCTGTTCAACAAAGCTTGAAACATCGCGTCATTGCTGAACATGTCTCGGTACCATTGCAACGTCCAGCCCTTGATAGGAAACGAAATGTAGATCGAATCATTGAATGAAAACAGTGGCAGGAACATGACCGGGATGTACAGGAAGGCGAGAAAACACAGGGCATATATATGCAGAGGCCGATTGGGGCGCTCAATGTAGGGGACTTCCTTTTTCATGCGATTTGCCTTGTTGCTCTTCTGGCCAACAAAACGAAAGCAGCTGCTATAAACGCCACCACCAACATCATGGAAATAGCCAGGGCAGCACCCATTGGCCAGTTATTTACATTTCCGAAGTGAATCTGGATCATATTCCCAATCATCAGCCCGTCTGGGCCACCAACCAGAATGGGTGTAACATAGTCGCCGACCGTGGGGATAAATATAAGGATTGTCGCCGCCATAACACCCGGCAGCGATAGCGGCAGAGTAACCCGCAGGAATCGCGCAACAGGTCCATCACCAAGGTCTGCCGATGCCTCCAGCAATGATTTGTCAATCTTCTCAAGAGAGACGTATATCGGCAGAATGGCAAACGCCGCCCAGGCGTGGGTCAAGGTAATGACAACGGCACTGGGACTGTACAGCAGGAACTCGAGAGGGGCATCTATCAAACCCAAAGCCATGAAACCGGAATTTATCGCCCCCTTATATCCGAGTATAACTTTCCAGGTGAATATTCGCAGCAGGTAGCTGGTCCAGAAAGGCAGTGTCATCAGGATAATCCAGACTAACTTTCGCTTGTGTACGTGAAAAGCCACGTAGTACGCCATCGGATAAGAGAGCAGCACGGTAGCTATTGTGCAAAAACCGGAAATCCATAGCGATCGAGCCAGCAATTTCCCGAACACCGGCCTGTCAATGATTTTCTCGTAGTTGGCGAGGGTCAGGGCGGTATCAAATTCGAAACCATGCTGGACCCAGAAACTCATCATCACCATGATTGAGAACGGAATACACATGGTGAGAAGCATCACAAGCAACGTTGGGGATAGCAGGGAATACGCCCTGATTGGTTCGCTGCGCAGGTATAAGGCACGGGCACGAGATCGCCAGTTTAATTTCCGTGACTCGGTTCTTATGATGTCACCTGCGAGAATTGTCTTTTCCGTCATTTTAGATTTATCGATGGAATCAATTTATACATTATACGGGATTAGATCTGGTTATTTTGCTAATACGGAATGGTTAGGAAAAATCTTTGAAAGAAACAATCGCACCGTAGTCAGACCCGTTTTGTAGTCGTCTGGTTTTGGGTCAAGGTGGGATTCGACCCAATACCCGAATTGCATTGCATTTAATCCGAAAATAATTGAATCCAACTCTTTTATCTCGTAGCCTTCCTCTTTAATAAACTGGGCCAGGAGTTCCTTTACCTCATTTGCATATCGTCTATCTCTTGGTGCTGCCTGTTCACGATACAACGCATTTCCTCTGGCTTCTCCCCAGAATGCGGCCCATGCTGATAGATATTCTGGGTTTTCATACGGAAAACGAAAGTCGTAATCTATCAGTCGTAATATTTTATCTAGTGTTGATCCATCATTATCTGAACTAACGGAAGTCCATCCTTCACTATACATTTTACCTAAGTAATCTAATCCCTCCTTCATCAACATATGTTTTGATTTAAAGTGAAATACAACAAGTGTTCTGGATACTCCAGCATGTTCAGCAACACGGTCTAAAGTTAATTTACTAAGTCCTAATGTCGCAATTGTTGATATTGTTGAGTTAAGAATCCGCTGCCGGGTTTCGTCTCCCTTGGCACGTCGTTTGTCATTTAATTGTTGTTTTTGTTGCATTTTTTCAAAAAGTTTTTAGTCGTTATTACAGGAAAAAGGATTATCTGATAAACAATTAAATTGGCAAAATCGATATATTGGCTAGGTTAGTTTTAATTGACACTTGTAACTGACTGACTAGTCAGATAGTATCTCTATCATGTTACAGATGTCAATGGCACCGTAGTTCGTACCAGTAAACATCTTTCGCATCGCCACAGACATAAACGTATGCGGTGGACCTTTATTAAAATGAATAGAGAGGATTAATATGAAAGACAAAGAAATTTCACATGATGAATTAATTGATCAAATCGAGTCGGGAACGTTATCCAGACGCCGTTTTAATCAATATCTGGGAGCTGCGGGCATCAGTATGGTTGCTTCGCCATTACTCTCCCAAAATTCACAGGCTGCTCCAGCGGACCAGGCAACTTATTTTACCTGGGGCGGATGGGACATTCCTGAGTTGTTTCCCGAATACACGGAAAAACATGGCGAGTCGCCTAATTTTGCGACCTTCGGGGGATCAGAAGAAGGTTTTACCAAGATGCGTGCGGGATTTGTGGTAGACGTCGCGCACCCATGCAATGTCGAAATTCCGCGATGGATTGAAAGCGGGTTATTCCAGCCGCTCGACACCTCCAAGCTTTCCAACTGGGGAGATGTTATTCCCGAGCTTGTTGATTTGCCTGGAAATATTGTTGACGGCAGTCCCTATTTTGCGCCATTCGACTGGGGCCAAACTTCAATTACTTATCGGACCGATCTGGTTGACTGGCAAGGCGAGGAAGAGTCCTGGGGTATTCTGTGGGATGAGCGTTACAAAGGGAAAATTGGGCAACTCGGTTCGGCTGGTGATGCATGGTGGTGTGCTGCGATTTATGCTGGTGTCGATTTTAACGAGATAAATACTCAAGAGAACCTGGACAAGGTTGCAGCCTTGTTGCGAGAACAGCGACCTTTAATTCGGACTTATACTGATGACACCACCACCCTGGACCAGGCCCTGGCCTCGGGTGAACTGGTTGCTGCAATGACCTGGAACGGCTCTGCTGTGGGTCTTAAGAAGGAAGGGGTACCGGTTGCGTTTGCCAAACCCAAAGAAGGTGCTTTAACCTGGGTATGCGGCATGATGATGCACAAAGATGCACCACATCCAGACAAGGCCCACGATATCATCGACTCATTGCTGAGCTATGACCGGGGTAGATACACCATAAGTGAAGACGGCTATGGTCATTCCAACGGCAAGGCGCTAAATTCTTTCACTGAAGAAGAGCTCCAGGCGAACGGTTTGAGCCTGGATGTTCAGGCAGTACTGGGATCCGGTAAATTTATGGTTCCCCAGGGCCAAGAGTTTGAAACAGCGTCAAACACGATGTACGAGGAAATTAAAGCGGGATTTTGATCGGGTAATTCTCCACGGGAACCAAGGCGGGTCGCGGCACAAATGTGAAGTATGTCGCGATTCCGCTTTGGTGTTTTAGGTATCGTAAACAGGCCAGGTAAATTCATTACCTGCGCGGTAATGTAATTGAGAAATTGTGGTTTTTAGATTTATGTAAGTAAACTCGTAATTTTAATGGAATATATACAATGACTCGAGATTCGCGATACGACATTCTCTTTGAACCGGTACAAATAGGTCCGGTTACTGCAAAAAACCGTTTTTATCAGGTTCCTCATTGCAGCGGAATGGGATTCAACTTGCCGCAGACCCATGCCGGAATGCGTGAAGCCAAAGCCCAAGGAGGCTGGGCTGTAATTTGCACTGAAGAGTGCATGATTCATCCTACATCGGATTATTCCCCTGAACCCCAGGCACGTTTATGGGATGACTATGACGTAAAGTGCCTCGAATTAATGGTCGACGCTGTTCACAAATACGATGCTCTAGCCGGTGTTCAACTGGCTCACAATGGGGTTGGAGCGCAAAACTTTTATACACGATTGCCTGCTCTCGCGCCATCAGACCAGGTGGGCGTCGATAGTATTCCCAGCCAGGGAAGAGGCATGACCTTAAAGGATATAAAAACGTTTCGCCGCTGGCATCGCGACGCTGCTTTACGGGCGAAACGGGCGGATGCAGATATTGTTTATGTCTATGCTGGACATGACTCTACTTTGCTTATGCATTTCTTGTCCAAGCGAAGAAATCATCGTAGCGATGAATATGGTGGTTCATTGGAGAATCGGGTTCGACTTTTTCGGGAAGTACTTGAAGAAACCAAGGACGCGGTTGGTGATCGATGTGCTGTTGCCGTAAGAATTGCGGTAGACGAGCTACTGGGGGAGAATGGGATCACTTGTCAGGGTGAGGGCAGGGAGATTATCGAAATGCTTGCAGAAATTCCTGATCTGTGGGATGTGAATATTAGTGAATGGGAAAACGATTCCGCAACATCTCGTTTCAGCGAAGAGGGTTTTCAGGAGTCTTATATTTCTTTCGTGAAGCAAGTGACGACAAAACCAGTGGTTGGTGTTGGGCGATTTACATCACCAGATACCATGGTCAGTCAAATTCGAAGAGGGGTTCTTGATTTCATAGGCGCGGCACGCCCTTCAATTGCAGATCCGTTCTTGCCCAAAAAAATTGAGGAAGGCAGGATTGACGAAATTCGTGAATGTATTGGATGTAACATTTGTGTATCCGGGCAGCTCACCTTCACACCCATGCGCTGCACACAGAATCCCAGCATAGGCGAAGAATGGCGTAGAGGATGGCATGCTGAGAACATACCGGCCAGCACGTCTGAAGACTCAGTGTTAGTTGTTGGAGGTGGCCCGGCGGGTTTGGAAGCGGCTCGAGCACTTGGTCAACGGGGTTACACGGTTACTTTGGCGGAAGCAAAAAATGAACTTGGTGGACGGGTTCTGTCAGAAAGCAAATTACCCGGGCTCAATGCCTGGGGTCGAGTAAAGGACTGGCGCATTGGCAGAATACAGCAGATGACTAATGTTGATGTATATCTGGAAAGCAATTTAAAAACTGAAGAAGTTCTATCTTTCGGTTTTAAGCGGGTAATACTTGCAACAGGTGCACGATGGCGATGTGATGGTGTCGGGGTAACAAACTGGAAACCCATTCCGGGTTCCGACAAGGATCATGTCTACTGTCCAGATGATATTTTTAATAATAAGAATCTTACCGGTCCTGTAATCGTATTCGATGACGATAATTTTTACATGGGCGCGCTTATCGCCGAAAAATTAAAGTCTGACGGTCACTCAGTGACATTGATTACCTCGGAGCCGGAAATATCTCCATGGACACACAATACGTTGGAGCAACATCGCATTCAGACTCAGATTCTGGAAATGGGAATAGATGTGATTACGTCCCACAATATAACCAGAATTGAGGATTCAGAAATTCAGGTTAGTTGTATCTATACCGATAAAGCACAGTCCGTCAAAGGATCAAGTGTAGTTTTGGTTACCTCCCGTCAACCCAATAACGAACTTATGATGGCTTTAAGCAGTGAAAAAATTGATCTGACTGCAGCCGGGATATCATCCGTTACATCGATTGGAGATTGTCTGAATCCTTCAACTATTGCAACCGCAGTATACGAGGGCCATCGAATTGCCAGAGAAATGGATATGCCTCCAGAAAACCCTGACATGCCGTTTAAGCGCGAAAATATTTTATTTGGGTAACGAGAGCAAGTCGGAATTAGTAGAAAATTTTTAATGGAATCCAGGAGTAACGTTAAATCATCAGCAACACAGCAATCTGAGAAAGCTGTTTCAGATTTTTGGTACGGGATACAACCTGTAGAAAATAATATTGTCTGGATCAGAGAGGTATTTGTTGACAACTACTCCGTTGGTGATAGCTGGCTAATCAGAGGAAATGAAATTGATTTACTGGTTGATACCTGTAGCGGCATAGTCCCTTTGGCGCCTGTGGTCGAATCAATTTGCAATAATCCGATATATGCCGTTGCGCTAAATGATTCCTATGATCATTGTGGTGGCTGGTCGGGATTCAAAAACCGTCTCTGTCATCCTATAGATGCTGCAGGCTTGTTAGATCCTTCTAAACAGGCCAATTCCGTATCAGATTATCTCGACGATGACAGATTACTTGCCTTACCGTATGCGGGGTATTCCACCACCGAATACAACATGATTAGTGCTGAACCGACTCAACTAATCAACGATGGTGAAATAATTGATCTCGGCGGTCGGCTCATTGAAGTTCTGCACACACCAGGCCGAGGGGATGGTGGCATATCGTTATGGGAATCGGCAACCGGGTGTTTGTTTACCAGTGATATGTTATACGATGGAGAACATGGCCTGGCCTGGCCACCTAGCAAGCCTGATCTATATATTCAAAGTCTCCGCAGATTTCTTGATCTACCCGTATCGGTAGTTCACGGTGGACACTATGGTAGCTTTAATCGAAGTCGCATGGTGTCATTGATTGACCAGCAGATTGCTGATTTGAACAGATAAAAATATTTAAACAATGAAGATTTTTCATGCGTGACCCCCGATACGATATTCTATTTGAGCCGGTAAAGATCGGACCGGTGACGGCGAAAAATCGATTTTACCAGGTCCCTCACTGTACCGGTTTGGGATGGCTCAGACCGCGCATGGTTGCGGAATTGCGCGGCGTAAAGGCCGAAGGCGGATGGGGTGTGGTATGTACCGAATACTGTTCTATCCATCCATGCTCAGATGATTTGCCCCACCCTTATGCCTCGTTATGGGATCAGGGTGATGTAAAGTCTCATGCACTAATGACGGAAAAAGTCCATGCCCATGGATCTCTGGCGGGCGTAGAACTTTGGATTGGTGGTTCCCGATCAGCTAACCTGTTTACCAATGAAGTGGCAATGGATGTCACTTCCAGGCCGAATGCAGTCGGTGTTCCATACCAGACTCGAGCCATGGATAAGTCAGACATACGTGACCTCAGGCAATGGCATAAGAATGCGGCGCTTCGAGCTAAGGAAGCAGAATTTGATGTGGTCTATGTCTATGCTACCCATGGTTATCTGTTATCCCACTTTTTATCTGCGGAAACCAATACCCGATCCGATGAATATGGTGGATCCCTTGAAAACAGGGTGCGCCTTGTACGGGAGTTAATTGAAGAAACCAAAGACGCCGTCGGTGACAAATGTGCGGTAGCGGTGCGCTTTTCCGCTGATGTATGGAACGGGTATGACAATGAGCCGGTCATAGGTGAGCAGCGGGAGATTCTGGAAATGCTAGCAGAGCTCCCGGACCTGTGGGATATCAATATTAGTGACTATAGTCAGGAAATGGGCGTATCTCGTTTCATCAAGGAAGGTTCCCTAGAAGAACATATATCCTATGTTAAATCAGTTACGACTAAACCAGTTGTCAGTGTTGGCCGTTTCACTTCACCTGACACCATGGTCTCTCAGGTTAAACGCGGAATTGTTGATTTTATCGGCGCAGCGCGACCATCAATTGCAGATCCTTTTTTGCCTAAGAAAATTGAAGAGGGGCGAATGGAAGAGATTCGTGAATGTATAGGCTGTAATATTTGTTATACCGGAGATTCCAAAGGAACTCCGATTCGCTGTACCCAGAATCCCACTATAAGCGAAGAATGGAGAAGGGGATGGCATCCGGAAAACATCCCTAGCAAAGGTTCTGACTCTTCTGTTTTGGTTGTAGGGTCAGGGCCAGCAGGGCTCGAGGCGACCCGTGCCTTGGGTATGCGAGGCTATGACGTCATGCTTGCGGAGTCCAGTCGGCAATTTGGCGGTCGGGTAACCCTTGAATCTGCTCTACCTGGCTTAAGTGAATGGGCTAGAGTCCGGGATTATCGCGTTCAACAAATTCAGTCGATGACCAATGTCGATTTATTTTTGGAAAGTAATATGACGAAAGATGACGTTCTTGCCACAGACGCGGATCATATTGTCATCGCAACGGGTGCAACCTGGCGAGCAGATGGAGCAGGATTGTCGTCCAGCCGTCCAATTTCCGAATACGGTCCATCGGAAAGGATTTTTACGCCGGATGATATTATGGCGGGGCGTTTCCCTAGTGGGCGAACTATTGTTTATGACGATGAACATTATTATATGGCAAATGTAATTACCGAAAAATTGCGATCAATGGATATTGAAGTCATTTTTGTAACTCCGAAAACCATGGTATCGGGTTGGGGCGATATGACATCTGAGCAGGCCCGAGTACAAAAAAAGCTGATTGACCTTGACGTAAAAATAATCACAGCCCATACCCTGTCTGCTTATGATGGTAATCGCGCAATTATCAATTGTACCTACAGTGAAAATGAACAAATTCTGGAGGCAGATTCTGTTGTAACAGTAACGTCACGTAATCCCAACGATTCACTTTTTTATCAATTAATTGACTCTGTTGAGGATGGTTCTGAAACAGGGCCTAAGTCAGTCAGCAGAATTGGAGATTGTGAAGCGCCGGCGATAATTGCAGCTGCAGTTTTTTCCGGTCACCGTTTTGCGAGAGAGCTGGATACCAAGATCAACCCTGATACTCGAATTAAATATGACCGCGTTTTTTTCGAGGAAAGCGGATAAATTGAAAGCTTCTAAAAAATACTTAGAGACATTATTGCAGTATTACGAAGAAGAAGTGTCTGGGGAGGCCTATTTCTATGCTCTGGTTAGTCATTTCGAAGAGAAGGAAAAATTAAAATTACTGGCCAGAGTTGAGCGCCATGCAGCCCAGTCAGTTCTTCCTTTGTTACACAAATATGGATTGGTTTCCAGAGATGAATCGAAGTTGAGGATTGAAGGGGAAAGGTATGTTGAGAGACACGAATCAATCACCTGGCAGGCATTTATGGCATACATAGCAGATCGATACCAGGGATATCTTGATGATTTTGCTGCGTTGGAGAACATGGCCCCGATAGAAGATTTGCCAGCTTTAAATATTCTGACCGATCATGAAGTGGCAGCCATTATGTTTGCCGAAAAGGAACTGATGGGTGACCCAACTAGCGTGGATGCGCTACACGACTATCTCGACAGATGAGAGATGAGAGATGATAAATCTGTGACGAACTTGTTAATTCATTTTTGTAAGAGTATAAATATTCAAACGCTGGGGCTGCTACTTATGAGTTGTTGTCTAGTTTTTGAATTCGTCAATGCTGATGAGAGTAAAGTCAGCAGTTGTGAGGAATTGATCGAAAATTCTACGCTATATGAAGCGTGTTTACAAAACAACAAAATTAGTAATTTTGAAATTAGCGACCCTGACTCCGAGGAAAACGAATCCGGCATTGAGCCTTGTTATTGTGACATTCGCAAACAGAAACAGGTAGAAATTCGCCTGAAACGGATTGAAAAGCAGAATCGTGAAAAGGAAGGTGATATTGCGGGTATGGATGGTGAATAGATAATTATAGAAGATATCATCCTTGATATAATTTCTCCGGCTATTTAACCTTCACGGGGTAACCCCATTTATTCACTATATATTTTGTGTTGCTAACTGGTGCGTTGCCGCGATGAGTATGTGTAAAGTATGCCGGCCAAACCACAATTGATCCTTGCCTGGGTTGAATAGATATGCCCTGATGGAAAAATTCTGTTTCTCCACCTTCATCTACGTCGTTTAGATATAACATACCGACAACCAGGCGGTGGGTTGCTGCACCACCCCATGGACCCCAGTCAGCATGCCATACATGAAATCCTTCCATAGGCGGCTCATATCGATGCATAAGTGGACCGTTGTCGACATCTTTGCATGAGTAAAATTCAATAGCTTCTGCGCCGTCACCGAGTCCGTTGTTATATTTTTTGAAATATTCCTTGAATGCGTCGTCTACTATTCGTTCATACTGCTTGAGAATTTCAATGTGATCCGGGTCATCATATGCTTTATATTCCTTGATCTTTTCGTCACGGCGGATATTTAAATCGGTGCAATTTTTCCAGGATTTTTTAACGTAACCTCCCCCCATGGTGCCAGACCAGGTATTACCAAGCTTATCTTGGGTTTCAAAAAATTTGATAAAATACTCACAAATCTCACTTGAAACAGCGTCTTCATAAATTTCTATGAAATTATCCATAACATTAATCTTAATAGTTTGAATTTTTGTAAACTGATTTTAACATTAGAGCCTTTAGTATGATAAACATTCGAAAGTTTGCTCCACTGGATCAACCAGCAGCGACAAAGTTACAGGAAGAATTTATGCTGGAATTTTTTCCAGAATATGCATCAGACCCACGTCAATATCAATGGAATGCAGATGCCTATGATATTGATGAACATTATCTTGAAAGTGGTGGAATGTTTTGGGTCGCCGAAGAAAATAATTCTATAATCGGCTTTGGCGGTTTTAGATTCGTGGATGAAAATACCGTAGAGATAAAGCGACTCAGAATCAGCGCCCAACACCGGGGTATCGGAATTGGTAAGTCAATAGTAAGAAAGATTGAGATTTATTGTTTGGAAAATAGAATATTTAATGTCTTAGTTGATACCAGTGACCGGCTTGATGTAGCCAGAAAAATGTATCTGAATATGGGTTACAAATATATTCGGACAGACACTGAAACAGACGCCGGTGTTGAATATAGTGATCACTTCTTTAAAAAAACCCTGATCAAAAAATGACCCATGAATAAGAAATCCTATAACCCCAAGCTTCGCCGTGAGTTTACCGATGCAAATAGAAAAGCCTGGGATGAGGCTGCAGTTGTCCATAGAAAAGTCAATCATGAAAAGGTAATGAAAGAAATTTCAACATCGGGCAGTTACACCATGGATAAGCACTGCCTTGATCAATTTTCTGATATCGGCATCGAAGGTAAGACAATTGCCCAACTTTGTTGTAACAATGGAAGGGAACTTTTATCACTCAAAGATATTGGTGCGGGTTATTGCATTGGGTTTGATGGCACAGCGGATTTTATTTCTCAGGCCCTGGAACTCAAAGCCGCGTCTGGTCATACTGAAGTGGATTTTGTGACCACAGATATTTATGACATCCCCAAAGAATTTAGGGGCCCGTACGACATTGTTATGAATACCATCGGTGTTATTAGCTGGATGCCAAACTTGGGTGAATTTTTTAAAGTATATGGGGATCTGACAAAACCGGGTGGTTATATATTTGTTGAAGACATGCACCCCGTGTTGATGATGTATGAGGAAGGTGAAGGAGAAGAACCATCTTATGTTTGTCATTCTTACTTCAAACAGGAACCCTTTGTGGAAACGGCTAGCCTCGATTATTATGAGGGAACGCAATATGAATCGAGTCCACAGTTTTCCTTTCAACATACCCTGTCCGACATAATGAATGCCGCAATACTTGAGGGGTTTGTGTTAAAGAATTTTACCGAACTCGATTATGATATTTCTGAGTTCTGTAAAGACCTGGAAAAAATTGAAGAACGCCCGCCATTAGGTTTTACTATGACCTGGCAAAAAGGCGCTTAGTCATATCTATAGCAGCGACCTGTACCAGCACCTGTTACGACTTCGTGGAGAGGCGATCCTACTACCCAGGTTGTAGGATCAGTTTGGCTTGGCAACGCCGTCATATAGGGCTTCATTTTGGGTACGTAAAATATGACTGTGCAGGGAAAGTGATTGTTCGGACAGATTTTCCGTTGGCGGAGAAACGTGTTCGAAGTGGCCGAATTTATCTTCACCACGAACCAGCATAACAAAATCTTTTGCTGCGACGACCTGACGCATGTGTGGTGCAATAAAATTCATAACCAGGCCGATACGTCTTTGATCGGAAAGATTAGGGGCAGAGGCGTGTAACAAATGCCCATGATGGAATGAAGCCTGACCGGGATCGAGTTCGACGTGCACCGTGTCGGATTCGTCGATTTCTATATCAGCTTCTTGGCCTCGTGTGAGGAAATTATCTTCGCTGAAGGTGTCTTTATGTTCCAGCAACTGGTTCTTGTGAGAATGGGGGACAAAACGCATACAGCCGTTTGATATTTTTGCGGGACTTAAAGCGAGCCAGGCACTCACCAATGAATCACCGTCCAGGCCCCAATAGCGTAGGTCCTGGTGCCAGCTGACATAACTTGGTGTATAGGGCTCTTTGAGAAAAAAGGTTGAGCCCCAAATCAGAATATCGGGTCCGAGTATGGATTCAACGGCGTCCAACAGATTTTTATTGGTTGCAATTTCATATACAAATGGAAAAATCACATGGACGTAATTGAGTTGGGCTTTATTGCCCAGTTTGGTTCCAGCGATTTGCGGCTCTAAAGATTCAAATTTTTGCCGATATGCATTGGCTTCATCTTCGGAGAAAATCGTCAAAGGAAAACAAAATCCCTGATCCTGAAATTGCTCAGCTACATTTTGGTAATCAGCCATATAATCGGCCTGGTAATGGGCCTGGTAATCGGAATGAGTCATGGTTGATTTCCAATAAAATTTTGTTGGCGTATTGCATCAATAATCACACTGAATATCAAGGATTTTTACTGCAATATTTAGAATCAAATTCCCAGGTGGCGATTCACAATTTGCAGCAATTCTGAGGGTTTCTCCGCATGCAACCAGTGTCCTGCGCCTTCGATAGATTCTATTATGGCATTGGGAAATTGTCGTTTAATGTCAGAGTAGTACTCCGAGGTGATGTAATGGGACTGGTCTCCGGAGATAAAAATTATTTCTTCACAAATGACAATATTATTCCATTTATAATCAAATATATATATCATATTATTGATAATTGAGTTTAAGTTGATTCGCCAGTTATACGCATCTCCATCACGATTGAGGTTTTGCATCAGAAACTGTCGAACCGCGGGCTCGGATATAGTTAAAGCCAATTGGTTATCAACCTGTTTGCGGGAATTGACCTGATCAAAGGAAATGGAATTCATGGCTTCAACCAGATCATTGTGGTCGTGGGCGTATTTAACCGGCGCGATATCGACGATAAATATATTGCCCAGCTCAACTTCATCCGACTGTGCCAGAGTCATGGCGGTTTTCCCCCCCATGCTATGACCGATGATATTGGGCTTTATTAACCTATGATCCATTATAAATCGAGCCACATCATCCGCCATTTCGGTGTAGGTCATGGAATCATGCCAGGGAGATTTGCCGTGATTCCGTAGATCCAGACAATTAACATAATACGAATCCGACAGCGATCGGCCGATAGTGCGCCAGTTGCTGGTTGAACCGAATAGGCCGTGAAGGATAATTATTACAGGGTCATTGGGATCGCCCTGGGTTTCTGAATGTAGTTTCAAATTCATTGCATATGGGTTAATAATTAAGCTACGCTCTGGTGCAAATATTCTGGGACAAGCCCATTGGGTAAACATTTAATCCGGGATCATAACCCCATTTGCTGTGACGATAAATAAATATGAAAACCATTGAACGACCGTTAACCCGGAGCGGCGGTAGAAGCTCTCGTCGCGCATTGCGATCCGGGAATCTGGAACCGATGTTACCTCAACTGCAGCATGGTCTGCCCCTCACCGAGCCCCTCGACCAGGAACAGATCGAGAAAATCGACAATGCTTCCATGGACATTCTGGAAGAGGTCGGTGTCATTTTCCGTGACCCCATCGCCCTCGAACAGTGGAAAGCTGCTGGTGCGGATGTACTTGGTGAATTGGTGAAGTTTGATCGCAATCATATCAGGGAATTGATCAAGTCAATTCCATCCACTATTACCTATCATGCTCGTGATCCAAAAAAGGCCGTGAAAATTGGTGGGCGAAATTCGATATTTGTTCCCATGACCGGTGCACCTTATGTTCGCGATCTGGAAGATGTTCGACGTTATCCCACCCTCGATGACTTAGGGATATTTCACAAGTTATCCCATATGCTGCCAGCCATCCATTCGTCAGCCCATCATATCGTCGAACCCATGGATCATGCCGTAGCCCATCGTCATTTGAGAATCACCTATTCGTCGATGAAATACTCGGATAAGACGTTTATGGGTATGACCACCTCGGGCAAGAATGGTGAGGATGTCATGGATATGTGCGACATTTTATTCGGTGAAGGATTCCTTGAAGATCATCCGGTAGTGACTGGCAACTGTAATGGCAATTCGCCATTGGTCTGGGACGCTACAATGCTGGGTGCCATGCGCGCATTTGTGAAACGTAAACAACCGGTATTGTGTTCCCCTTTTGTTTTGGGCGGCGCAAATACGCCTGCGTCTACCGTGCCTGCAGTGGTGCAGTTGAACGCTGAGGCACTATCTGCATTGGCATATACCCAGGTTGTCAGGAAAGGTGCCCCTTCAATTTATGGCCATTATCTTTCTACCGTCTCCATGCAATCCGGTGCGCCCATGGCGGGTACGCCAGAAATCAGTTTAATGAATTTTATGATTGGTCAGCTGGCGCGACATTATGATGTGCCCTGGAGGACGTCAAATACCTTGGGTGGTGCAAAAACATTTGATGCCCAGGCGGGTTATGAGAGTGCATCTACGTTAATGGCAGTTTTAATGTCGGGTGCAAACTATATCTGGCATTCAGCGGGTTGGAACGAGGCCGGGATGCATTGTTCCATGGCTAAGTTTGTGGTTGATGCTGAACAATGCGCTATGGGGTACCGCATGGCAGAAGGATTGCGTTGGGATGATTTCGATGAAGCGCTGGCTGCGGTTCGTGACGTCGGACCGGGGGGCCACTATTTAGGTCACCAACATACTCAAGATAACTTTCAACGCGCATTTTTTATGCCAAAACTTTTTGATAACAATTCCATTGAACAATGGATTGCTGAGGGTAGTGTGGATATAACCCAACGGGCATTAAAGTATACAAAACAATTGTTATCCGAATATGAAGAACCCAAACTTGATCCAGCAGTCGACGAAGCATTACTCGCTTACATTGGGAAAAGGGAATCAGAGATTCCTGCCGATGGCGGGTTAAATGAAACTTACTGATAACTGGCTTGTTCTTTAAATCTGATTAGCATTAAATATTGATTCAATTTTTATTGTGTTTGCTACTTATAACTATTATACTAGTTATATGGTTTAATTAATTTATAAATATGAATTTACAAAGAGCATCCCAGGGATTTATCGCAGCAGGAGCAGAGCCCAGGCTTTATGTCTTGAAGAAGCTGGTACGAACCGGCCCGAAGGGTTTAACGGTAGGGGAGTTGCAAAAAGCGATGGACATGCCTGCCTCAACTCTAGCGCATCATCTAAGATCGCTGTCTGATGGTGGTCTGATCTTTCAAAAGAAAAGCGGACGTCAGGTCAACAATATAGCTAACTTTGTTCGAATCAAGGCATTAGCCGAGTTTTTGTTAAGCGAATGCTGCGTTGAATCAGAAACGCCTGATTTGTGTTGTTAAAAGCAAGAGACTTAAAAAGGAAGTAACTGATGTACTCATCTTGCCAACGCTATTTGGCTGAATTTATGGGCACCGCATTTTTGTTGGCCACGGTTATTGGTTCGGGAATTATGGCGGAAAATTTGGCTGGGGGTAACGTAGCCATTGCGTTGTTGGGAAATACGATACCTACAGGCGCCATTCTGGTAGTGTTAATTACAATGTTGGGGCCAATATCTGGTGCTCATTTAAACCCCGCGGTAACAACGGTATTCGCGCTGAAAAGAGCCTTACCGATAAGAGATACATTTTTCTATATTTTGTTTCAGGTTTTGGGAGGATTATTGGGTGCAGTGGTTGCCCATCTCATGTTTGAACTCGATGTCATACAGGTATCACAAAAATATCGATTTGGTAGCGCACAATGGTTATCTGAAAGTATTGCGACGTTTGGTCTTGTCATGGTGATACTGGGAACAGCGGCGGTCAAACGGGAAGCGGTTGCAATGAGCGTTGGTTTATATATCACGGCAGCCTATTGGTTTACGGCTTCAACGTCTTTCGCAAACCCTGCAGTCACCATAGCCAGATCGGTTACCGATACCTTTTCCGGAATAACGCCTGCACATGCCCCTGGATTCATACTTGCCCAATTTTTCGGGGCTGTTTGTGCGCTGTACGTATGTGGCAAATTATTTACGAAACAATTAGATTAATATGAAAACCACGGATAGCAGTGCTGATGCTGGAATTTCTTTCAGTCAACTACCCAATATTGATCCGGATAAGATCACATGTATTGATCCAAAGAATTTTACATCGGAATCTGATGATAGTCATGCACCTCGCATTCTCATTCTCTATGGTTCACTAAGAACACGTTCTTTCTCAAGGCTAGTGGCAATTGAAAGTGCCAAAATTCTTCGTAACCTCGGAGCGGAGACTCGAATATTTAATCCAGAGGGGCTGCCTCTGCCAGATTCAACAGATAGTGAGCATCCAAAAGTAAAAGAATTGCGATCACTTGCAAACTGGTCGGAGGGCATGGTTTGGATTTCACCAGAACGTCATGGCGCTATGACTGGAGTATTTAAATCACAAATCGACTGGATTCCACTCGCTGTTGGTGCGGTGAGACCGACTCAGGGTAAGACTTTAGCAGTCATGCAAGTCAATGGTGGGTCTCAAAGTTTTAATGTTATAAATCAGTTGCGGGTTTTGGGGCGTTGGATGAGAATGATAACGATTCCAAATCAATCATCTATCCCAAAAACATTTTCTGAATTTGACGATAATGACAAAATGAAACCGTCTCCTTATTACAATCGGATTGTGGATGTTTTAGAAGAACTACTTAAGTTTACTTATTTAACCCGAGGTCGCTCGGAAAAGTTGGTCGACAGATATTCTGAGAGAATAGAAAGTGGCAATGCATTTATCGAGCGAGTGAATTCTACGCCTTCGTGATATTGGGGACTCGTTTCTGAATTAAAACAAGTAGATACTCATGAATGATCAGCCACCGTCAATAAATTTCGATGAAGATATTAATCGAAGACTAGTCCCAGCCTTAAAGACACATGCTGTTGTCCTTGGAGAAAATGGATCAGAACTGTTCCCGGCTGGAGTTGCTGACATGGATTTTAAAGTTGCACTACCGATCCTTGAGGCAATGCAGAAGCGACTCGATCATGGTGTATTTGGATATGAAACTGTTCCGGATGGTTTAATGCCTGCTGTAGTAAATTGGTTGCGCAATCGCCACGGGTGGGATGTAGATGAAAATCAAATTCTACGTGCGCCAAATGTTTTAAATGGGCTAGCCCTCGCGGTTTCACTTTTCACCAATGAAGGTGATGGAATAATTGTCCAGCCCCCCGTATTCTTTGATTTCTTTGAAATTATTGAACAGAATCAACGGCGGTTGGCGGTTAACCCGTTGTTGTTGAATGATGGTGTTTACGAGATTGATTTCGAAGGCCTGGCGGATATTGCTTCAGGTTCACGGAACAAGATTTTATTTTTGTGCAATCCTCACAATCCAGTGGGCCGGGTCTGGCGACGTGATGAGTTGGTAAAAATTGGCGAGATTTGCAATCGACATAACGTTCTCGTTGTAGCAGATGAAATCCATGGAGATATAACATTTCCAGAATACAAGTTTTATCCATATTCTTCCCTTGGTTCAAAATTTTCAGATAACGCAATTACTTTTTTCTCTCCTGCAAAAAGTTTTAATATCGCTGGATGCTGTTCCGCATTTACCGTCATTTCAAATGATGATCGACGAAAGGCTTTTCAGGTAGAAAATAGCCGATTAACTGTTAACAAGAATAATGCATTTTCCAGCGTTGCCATGGAGGCAGCTTATGCAAAAGGGGAGGGCTGGTTGGATGAAGTTATAGAATACCTACAAGGCAATCTGGAACTGGTCAGAACAAAACTGTTGGAAATTCCAGGAATTTCATTAATTGAACCCCATGGGACATTTTTGGTATGGCTGGATTTCCGTTCATTGGGATTATCCTCAGATGAACTAACGGTATTCCTTAGAAAAAAAGCTAAATGGGCGGTTATTCGTGGAGAGGCATTTGGTCCGGAGGGGATTGGATTTGCCCGCCTTAATATTGCATGCCCTCGAGCCAAACTCGAAATAGCACTTGATAAACTGATTCGAGCAGAAAAATTAATTTAGTTTTTGTAGTAAATTAATTTCCCCGATTGGTTACCGAGGGTTAGCTAAAAACACCTTTAAGGAAGAAGAAAATAAATGCTGCAAGCACGCCAGCGACGGGCAGGGTGATTAGCCACGAGACAAACACGCCGCCCACCACTCTAAGATCGATAGCCGCAATTCCCCGAGCCATGCCGACACCGATGACACCACCAACGGCGATCTGTGTAGTTGAAACGGGTAGGCCTGTTCTTGATGCAATTACAATTGTTGCAGCGGCGGCCAGGGTGGCGCAGAAACCTTTTGAGGGCGTCAAAGGGGTTATTTGACTGCCAATGGTTTGCATGACGCGATAACCCATGGTTGTCAGTCCCAATACGATCCCACCACCCCCAAGGAATAAAATCCATACGGGTACTTCTGCTTTTTGTGTCAGCTCACCACCAGACTGGACGATACTGAAAACTGCGGCGAGCGGACCAATACCATTGGCAACGTCGTTGGAACCATGGGCAAACGCCATGGCGCTTGCGGTGAATAACATCATGGGCGTGAATACCTTTTCGACACTGGCATAATGAAAATCTTCATCAGCATCCGCATCAATTTTTATATTTCGAACCAGCAGCCAACTGACAAACGCGACCAGACCACCAAACAATGTAGCAACCAAAAAACTCTCAACGACGGTCAAATCAATGTCCAAATGTTTTAATCCTTTAAAAACCGTGACCAGAGCCACAATGAATCCAACCATGAAAACATACATAGGTGCCCATTGTTTGGCTCGATCAAATGGTCGTCTACGATTGAGTATGAGTTTGCGGATGCTGATCATTAATAAATAGGCGAGCACGCCGCCCACTACAGGAGAAACAATCCAGCTTGCAACAATGGTTCCAATTTTTGACCATTGAACCGCATCAATACCAATTCCTGCCACACCAAACCCGACAATGGCACCAATGATGGCATGGGTGGTTGATACTGGCCAGCCTTTCCAGGACGCAACCAATAACCAGATAGCAGCTGAAAGTAGGGCGGCGAGCATGCCAAATACCAAGATTTCCGGTTGATCGGCGATGGCGGTTGGATCGATAATACCTTTTCGAATGGTTTTTGTAACGTGACCGCCAGCGAGAAATGCGCCAGCAAATTCGAACACGGCGGCAATAATAATCGCTTGTTTTACGGTAATGGCTTTGGATCCCACAGACGTACCCATGGCATTGGCTACGTCGTTGGCACCAATGCCCCAGGTCATGAAGAACCCGAATATGACTGCAATGGTAATTAAGGCAGGGCCGTATTGGACAAGAATTTCCATGGAAGTGAAATGTAATTTAGAGGTTATTTAATTTATCGAGCAACAAACAAACGAATTCGATCACCTACTTTTTCTGCATAGTCAGCTAGATCGCCGACCCATTCGATTATTCGATACCACATGATGACTGAAACCGGGTCCATATTGGCTTCCAGGCTAAACAACTTTCGGGCCAGCTCTAATTCCAGAGCGTCAGCATCGTCTTCAATAACATTCAATTCATCAACCATTTCTTCGACATGTCTGGCATCATGCCCGCGAAATCCCGTTTCCAGTAGTTCATCAAGTTCTTCAATTACTTTGAGTGACTGCTCACAAACATTCAGGCTGCTTTTTGATAAATCAATAATCAATTGCTTCATCTCTGGAGGAATTTTCATTTTCCGCTCATATAGAAGCTCAGCGATATCTTCTGCGGTGTCTGCAATACTGTCTTGAATATGCAGAACTTCGAGCAAGTCCCTTCGATCGATGGGCATAAACAAAGATTTAGGCAAACGGCCTCTTAGATCATTTTTAATCCGATCCGCCTCGCTTTCTTTTTCAAAAATTCGATCCTTAATTGCCAGAAACTCTTTCTCGTTCTCATTGCCAAGTGCTTCGAGAAGAGGCGGCACCTCACGAGCGCAATCTAATGCTGCGCGCATATGTTCCTGGATAGAAACCAGGGGTGAGCGTTTAACGAGATTCGCCAGTGGGTTGGATATCATGATTGTATTAGCCTCAAAATTTGACGGGATTGTATGCAATTGTTTTAACTATACAACAAGAATACGATAAAAAATTTTAATGATAAATTCGTTGCAATGTTTCGTTTATTTCTAGGCAAGATTTAGCAATTTCTTCAATGGCTAATTGAATTCTTATTCTGTGGATTAAATTGAAAAATAGTGTCATAGTTATCTATATTTCACCGATATACCAATAATTTAGGGCTATTAACATGAATGATAATACTAAGCAAACCGGTGGTTGTATGTGCGGTGCGGTGCGTTTTGAGACCAGTGGCGATTCATTCGGTGTCAATCACTGCCATTGCCATAGCTGTCGCAAACATAATGGTGCTCCCGTAGTCACCTTAGCCGGGTATAAGGCGGATCAAGTAAATTTCAGTGGTGACTCGCGAAGTATCTACGAGTCTTCACCAGGTGTTGGCCGTGCATTTTGCGGGAAATGTGGAACACCATTAACGTGGGAGGGTGATGGCGGAGAACTGGGGCCGATTATTGAATTGCACATTAGTGGATTTGACAATCCAGAATTATTGGCGCCAACGGGCCATGCATTCGAACCAGAACGCATAACCTGGTTTGATATTGCGGATGACTTGCCGCGTTATGAAGGTTTGGCAGAAGACAGCCCAATTTTACGGCATGGGCCAGCGAAGTAGGGTGTTGGTTGAATTTTCTTCGATTTAGTTGCTGTGAGATTTATTACGCTTGTATTGGTATTGCCCCTGTTGATCCGTAAGAACCAATTTCTCGCCATCAAAAATAGCATCAAAATGCATAGTTTCACTGTCTTCGGGGATGATTTCTAAATCTGCACCATCCAGGGTCCAATGGCATGCAGAGAATTTCCCCTGGGTTGCCCAGGAAATTGTACATGTGCCGTCGGAAAAGAAACTAAACGACCCCCCAAGATTGCTCCATACGCCTTCAATGGGTTCGTTAGCGAGAGCAAACTGAGAAGATAACAAGAGTAGTAGTGTAGATATTTTCAACATATTGATAGGTTATTAGGATAGATTATTCGGAGATGCTGGACTAGGGTGCCATTTTAGAGGGAAATGATAGTGATATCTTTGCTATCTTTGCTATCTTTGTAACTATTGGCATGTGTTAATTTACTTACCGTACATTTCGAACTCGTTCAAACCAAGACACAGAATTTATGAAAATTTTGAGTACCGCTAGAATCGCTCTAGTTGGAATTGTGTTATCCACGAGCCTTTCGGTGCTTGCACAGAACGAAGGCGAAAGCGTGAATCGGGCGCTGTACATAATTTTTGATGGGTCTAACTCGATGTGGGGTGAATTGCCCGATAAATCCCGAAAAATCGCTGTCGCCAAGGACGTATTTAATAAACTCGATCCGGCGTTGCTCGCAGGTCGTGACGTCGCGTTGCGATTGTATGGCCACCGTCGCGCCGGGGATTGTAGTGACACAGAATTGGCAGTGCCTTTTGGTCCGGTGAATGATTCACTAGGCAAAATTACCAAACAGGTTAATGCAGTAAGCCCCAAAGGCAAAACACCAATAACACGCAGCTTAACCGCTGCACTTGAAGACTTCGATGGTCGGCCAGGAGATATATTATTAATATCTGATGGAATTGAAACCTGCGACGCCGATCCATGCGAATTGGTGCAAGCCTGGCGGGATAACAATATAGATATACGAGTTCATGTTGTGGGGCTAGGGTTAACTGACTTATCTCGTGGCGCGATGCAGTGTATTTCTGAGGCCTCCGGGACTGAATATCTGGATGCAAATTCGGCAGGAGAGCTTACCAAAGCGATTGAGGCCACTGCCACAAGTGTGCCACCAGAGCCAGGTGAAGCGGACCCACAACCTCAGGATACAGGTCCGGAATTTAAAATCTTCGGTGAAGATGAAAACGGAAATTATGTACCTGTGCTGGGAACAATTTATCGTGATGGAATGGAGCCAGTAAGAATAGCCAGTAATACAAGATATGTATTCGAAGGAGGGCGGTATTTCATTAACGTAGGCGTTCAAACGGTAAATGGAGAAATTTACTTACCGATTTCACAGGAGGTGGAAATTAGTTTGGCAGGGGCAACAAAAGTTGGTGTACTGTTGCAGCGCCCACCGACCATTCGCACAAAATTCATTGAAAACGATGAAGAAATACGCGGTGTATTGGCAACGGCCTTCCAGAATGGCCGCGAGGTTTTTAAATTGCGTCCCGGCGAGGATTATTACGTGCTGCCGGGTACTTACGATTTTGTCGCGTCACTTAATCAGGACAACGAGCTTAAAACGACTGATACCATAGTTGTCGGTGATGACAAAAATATCGTTTTCCAGGCAATTGAAACTGTGCTTACGCTATTTGAAGTTTATGCGCAGGGCAAGGAAGAAAAGTTACGTCAAAATCAGGAGCTTTGGCAAGATGGAGAATTAAAATACAAAGTACATGTGCATAATGGCGCGGTAATCCGGCCGGGTACCTATACACTCAAATCTCACCATGCCCTTACGCCTTACGAGATTGAGGATGTAGAAGTACCAGCGAAGGATAACCAAACCCTTGAATTTACAGTATCGTTCGGATCAGTCCAAATTAGTTACGTGTTTAATGAACAACCCGAGAACGATGGTCGCCGATGCTTGCTTTATCCGATTGACGACGAAGGTAACCTCGCCGCCCGAGGTAAAAAATTGATTGATTGTGATGGCTCTGAAGTTAAATTGGTGGCGGGGCGTTATTTCGTTCGTGGTTGGAGCAAGTTGGGTGAATTTGACGACACTTATTTCGATGTGGTAAAGGGGAAGTCTACGGAAGTTTTTGTGCAACAAAATTAACCACTACCGATTCGTTCTGTATGTATCATTAAACCCATTCTACTATCGGATCAAGATAGCAATAGGGCGTAAGTAATTTAGAAGACAACCAATCCGACAGACATATTCGCTGTAAATGAGTGTCCGTTTATTGCCGCCGTTCAATGGTATGCAATTAACTTCACTGGGTGAATAAATCACTCACTAATTTTCTTCGAAGATCGATTTGCAACCAAAAACCCAGCCACCGTGATTAGAATCATACCGACAACGGTTAGAAAGTCCGGCTTCTCCGAGAAGAATATAAACCCCCACACAGCGGCCGAGACAAGATAACCATAATCAAATGTAGCGATTATCTGTGGCGGAGCGATTTGATAAGCGCGTGCCACACCCAGAAAGAAGGCAGCAGATAGCACGCCAATCAAAGCCATCAACCCCCATTCTCTCAATCTCATAGGCGCCCAATCCCCCAACAAGAATGGATAGCCGGCCTTGGTAGCAGAATCGAGGCCAATAACTGAGAGAATACCTATCGCAATCACACCAGCAACTATAAACGAGGAATGAAGGCCGAGCGCCAGTGAGACCGCCTCTTCATCTTGACATTTGCTTCGGGTCAGAACCATCGCCAAAGAATAAAAAGCCGCCGCCAGAAGAGGCAAAATAATAAACCAAGAAAACGAATCGCTACCGGGTCTTAATATGGCCGCAACACCGAGAAATCCGAGAAACACACCGCCCCACTGGCGTCCAGACACTCGTTCGCCAAGCAGTGCAGCCGCCAGAAGAGCCGTTAAAATTGGGTTGGTATAAACGGCAACGGCTGCTACGGATAGATCGAGCACCGGTAGTGCTGCATAGAATGCCAGCCATGTCAGAACGAGCAGGGCGCTTCGGACAAGAACCCACCTAGTAGAGCGCGGCCTGAGACTAATACCACCTGCGGATGCCAAAGCGATTAAACAGGGAATAGCAAAAAGTGATCTAGCGACGAAGACTTGCCATACAGTGAGGTCAGCACTCATCAACTTCACAATGGCATCTGCGAAAGACATGGTAACGACGGATGCAAGGATAATTCCTATCCCTTGCCCAATCCTGTCCGGTTTCGTTACATTATTAGGCATTATTTTTATACTGTTCCAAACTACTTACAAAATTGATGTGGATCGTACGTCAGCTTTTGGGCGATGGTGATCTAAATCTTGAAAGACGCGAATGACCGCAGCGAGTATAAAGTAGCAAGTCAAAATGTCGCAATATTTAAAACTGACAACTTAATGAAGTATCCCAACCATGGGATTTTAGACCAAACTATAGACGCAAAGAGGGTGGGTGTATTTGCTAAATTGCGTATTTAAAGTGTTAGTTTTTTATTGAAAGCGAGTAATTGCCAGCCTATAAATCACAAATATACTACTTAACATAATATACATTATACGAAGTTCTAATATTTCTAATTACAGGCCTTATCTTATTATTTAATAATCTAAAACAACCAAAATTAGCAAATTGGCAATTTAGTTCAATTTAGTTCTGGTTGATTTATTTACAATCCCGTCACCTCAAGCCCATAAGTTGCAATCCCATGAATGGGATAACTGTATTTTAGATTTGTATTCTCCAAAGCAGCCGTTCGCTGTGATAAGTTGGTAGGCTGTTATATACTCAGACTGTGTGAAAACGCCATGGAATGTATAATCGATCAAACCACAATGGGTCGAGTTCATGAGCCGATATATCGAAGGTACACCCCGACATCAATCCACGCTTTTTCCCGAACCAAAATCTAGGGGGCTGCTATATACTCACTGCAGACCCTCATCGATTTTGGTTCGGGCAATAAAAACCCCGCCGAAGCGGGGTGTATCAAATCCGTTGGTGGCGTTGGGTGCGTGCTGAATTACCCAGGGGTTCAGTTCTTGTTAAACAACGCAATATCGCTATATCGGAACCGGAACAAACTCCGCTGCAAGCCGGGTAATAGTCTGAGCGTTCGTGTCAATTGATACATCAAGGGTCGCTTGATACATCGTCCCCATTGTTCCGGTAACTGTGACATCGATAGGGAAGCCGAAACCGGGGGAAGGCGGTGGGCCGTCGCAATCTTCGCCGCCTACCTCCGCAATTGCAGAAACAGCCTGGTTAACGATCACCTCCATGAACGCGCCATCTGGGCCACTACCGTCCGTAGCGAAAATGACGCCGATGGCGGGGAGCTGGCCCCCCGTGTCTGTAGCCACTAGCTCAGGGCACAGTTCTGGGTCCTCCACTATGGTTATAAGATCCGTCGAATTGAGGGCGTCGCCGCACGTGATTGTGAATTCGCCCAATTCGAGAGGAGGACAAGAAGGTACAGCGTGGGCGGGAAGTAACACCGAGTCGAGCGCGGGTTTGACCCATTTTTCGGGTATTGACTTCACAGTGGCCAGCATGCCGCCACCTATAGTTAATTGTTTCAATAAAGCGCGACGCGCTTGGTGCTTTTTATTCATCGGTTCTATCCTCCGGTGGAATTAGCGAAGACGCGCCTCGCATTAATAATATTATGGTATTCGCAATTCAGGAAACATAGATTAGCACAGAATTGATTGAGTTTATATTTTAAGGTGATTATTTAAGGCCGTTTTTAGCCGAAAATGGTCTATGTATGATCAGCAGTAAATGGCGGGTTTGGGCTGCGGACGCTCATTGTAGATTTTTGAGGGTCTGCTTTCAGGAATAGACAGGGATATACCCTACCCTCGTTTACACTTCCTATACATTATACGAAGTAGTATTCAAAGGGCTATGGCTTGGATTATGGGGATTTTTAATACACGGTTATTGGTTTGAATACCGTAAACCATCCTATTCCATGACATAACCAATACTATGAATATTTAGTATAAAATCCCATGGATGGGATACTTATTTAAAATACTAATAATCGTAATATTTGTCGGTTCTGGAGTATATGGATTGCAGATTTTAAAAACAGAAAACAACATCAGTTCTACAATCCCTATAAGCTCCAACAATTCCAACAAACAATCAAGCAGTGTCTGGATGTCATGGGAAGATAATCCACATCCAATAAATCACAATACACAACACCAAAAAACTGCAAAAAATTTATATAAAAATGAATATGGATACTATGAAGCTTTAGAAAAAAAACCAGAAACAGAACACTACACTACAAAAGAAAATAATAATTAGAGCCTATATAACCAAACTATCGGATTGATATCAAATCGTATAATCAGAAACCTAAACTAGTTTTTATTCGGGCGATTCTTTCGTAACTATTTTTTTCTTAGTGATATATTGAACATCTGATACGGAAGGTATTAACACCTTATTTTCCTCGTTATCTAAGTATTCTATGCAATAGAACAAACCTTCCTTATACTTAATTAAATAACATACATCCCCATTGTTTTTTACTACTTGCGTTAGTTTAGTAGATTCAATTTTAGAATCCTTTACACCTTCATAAAAACCCATACTTGATAAAACAACAATAGGATAAATTGCCATAAGTATGGACCAATAAACAGTTTCACTATGATATTTTTTATTCGACTTAACCCCAATTGAGATATCAGAAATCATATACCCCACCATAGCCGAAGTTACAAAAAACAACATACTCCATAGTACCAAACGAATATTGATATCCATAAAATAATCGAGTCCTATAGATATTGCAATTAGTATAGAAATAAATATAAGTAACAACTTGACTCGTCTATTGTTAAGTTTTCTCGAAAATATATCTCCTACTTGTGAAAAAGTAACTAAAAGTGCAAAAATAAATAAACAAAACGGAAAAGCACCATATTGAATATAATCGAAAAATCCAAAGGTACCAATCAACCAATCAATAGACAGGCCATAAGTATAAGATATTAACCGTACCCATCCAAAAATAATAATTATAGTAGTTAGTCCAATAGCGGCGGAAAGAGCACGGAATAAAATACTTAACAGATTTCCGTACGCTGAAATAAACCACGAACTCCAACCTAAGCCACTATACTCAGCGTCATAATTAAAATTATTATCATCGTTCGTTTCAGCAGGCGCTTTTGCTTTTTCTTTCATCAATAGCTGATATAAATTTTGTAACTAAGTGAAAACTTTTGTTATATTTCGATAATTTGATATTAGCAGAAATAAATAACCATAAACATCTAATCTAGGCAAGGGGCAAAACCAAACGTCCTGGATAGACCGTATATATTAATACGTATAATATATAAGCTATGATGGCCGGCTCCAATCGCAAGCGATTTTTGGAGCCGGCCTTAATATGCGAGTTCTGCTAGATTACTATTTGAAGTTGATCCGTACGGACTATCCAGCGCTTTAAGCCTGGCTAAATACATCCGATCTTCTTTCCTTAGAACGATACTACCGTTATTTATAATTTTATACGACCAACCCATTTCCATGAGATCATCTATTCTATATTGGTCTACTAGGTGATGTGTCGATTGATGGTAAACATCGATAATATAAATATCTTCTGACTTTGATTTGTAGTGCATTGAAATTCTAAGTCCATTGGATTTAGCAACAGAATCAAAACTATCGATTGGATTGAATGGAGCAATTACTGTTATCGGTTCGGGAACCACTGCAACTGATTCAGAAACAATTGGATCCGCATTCGCGGATTTAATTATTTCAGGATCTTGTTCTACGACAGTTGCATTATCTACTTTATCCATATCGAAAAATGAGAGGATATGAGAAAAAGCGAAATAGGCCACCAATAGCGCTGCTGGTATACCATACTTAATACCTTTGTTATTCCAGATCAATGCACGTTTATCAGTGTAGTTCGATTTGTTATTGACACCTTGCGTATGAGAAGAATAACAAGGAAAGATTTCTGGATTATATTTTTTCGTACCCTTTGTGACGAGTTTAAATTTCTCTGGCCTTGTTGCTTCGAATACTTCCCAGTGATAGCTATTTTCCGCGCCCATTGCAGACAATTTATTGAACGTAACCACTCTCTGAATCCGTCTACGCCACATGACATGGCAATCTTTTCTATCTTGCCCAAGTAAAACGAAATCTAATCCCTTGTGACGATGTTCGGAAATTATGACATTCCAAACAGACGGTAACTTGTCCCTGACAGATGGAAACAAATTCTGAATTTCATCGATAATACAAATATGGTCAGTCGTTATATGCTCAAGCAATAATTCTTTCTGTACCTCCACATCTTCGTCGTAAATTGAAACTATGTTTTGATCTAAAAAACTTTTCGGTATACCAATATATTTTGAAATGTATTCTGTATTAATTCCATCGATGTTTGTGACCACCCGCCTACCCTGTTTAAGTGATTCCAGAAGATGCTCTATGATTGCTTCATATGATTTACCACTGCCGGGTAGGCCTTCATGAAATACGATCACTTCCAGATTCCCATGGTGAGCAATTGTTTTAGTATTTTAAATACCATTCCAGATAGAATTATTCCTAAGCATTCTGGGAAAGAGCTTTGAATCAAAAACCAAATAATTTCATCAGGTAAATGCGTATCTAACGGCGTAGATAAGAAGTCAGGCACAGGAACAAGGTTTAAAACTTTCTGAACTATTCCAAGTAAAAATACGAGTACATCAACGAATAAATCAGCAACAAATTCGATAACAGAATCAACAATATTCTGAATCCACTCTTTTATTCTGTCGAGAAAACTGGTCATTATCCTAGAGCGATCCGAACAGAGAAGAACAAAGCAGTCGCTAGTAATATCCCCGAAATAATGCTCCAAGGAATCCATGGTGCACAAAAGAAGTCGAACTCAATTCCAATATTCCAATCTAGCGCTTGAGTATCGATATCCCAAGTAGGACAAGTACCCGAACGATTAAAAGTGAAAAAATTATTTAAACTTGAAAAAATAGGTTGATTAGTAACTGCTGTTAGTGCATTTCCGAGTGCATCGTCTACAGCTTGATCTCTATTACCATATTTAGATTCATAGAATGGATCATCGACCTCTGTTGCATCAGTACATTCATCGTCCGCTGTATTCGGATCATCCTGACATTGCCCCTGTTCTCCGCCATCGCCCTGCCCGTCTCCATCACCATCACCACCCGGGCATTCATTTACCAGAGTATCCGGGTTATCAAAACAAGCATCTGCGCATTCGTCGACCGCAGTTGTCGGATCGTCGACACAAAGTCCGCCTTCTCCTGTACCCGGTGCACCGCCTTCATCACCATCGGGAATACCATTACCGTCCGAGTCGTTACAATCAGCATAATGTGGATTGTCCACGAAGGTTTGAAATCCCTGCGAGTCTATATTTGCGAAATAAGGTTCACATGGTAATGATTCTAAACAGGCCGGATAATTCGGATTGTTAACATAAACCCCATTTAATTTTACATATTCGGTACACGCACTTGCATCAGTAAAATTGGTATCTTGATCTTCCCCTGCATCACCACCCTCACCACCTTCACCACCAGCACCACCCGAACCACCACCACCACCCGTACCACCGGACCCACCAGAACCGCCTGTTCCATCTTCGCTTCCTACACCACCTGAATCACCACCGGAGCCTGCATCGCCACCACCACCACCAGACCCGCCTTCGCCACCATCTGAATCGCCACCACTGCCTGCATCACCACCGCCACCACCCGTACCGCCGTCACCACCTGACCCACCATCACCTGTACCCGAGTCCCCACCACCGTCACCACCAGCGCCACCATCACCACCAGTGCCACCGTCCGGAGGATCACCACCACCACCATCATCACCATCTGGATCGATAGGTGGATCACCAAAATCTGGATTAGCATCACCACAAAACGCACCGGTATGACTAAAAGGGCCTAGAGTGTGATCTATAGCTGGTATATAAACACCACTGTCTGAAGATATTACACATTGATCTTTGCAGAAATCAAAGTCTCCACCTGAATTATTTACACCACTTACACCGGCGTCCGTTCCATTTGCTGGACACTCTGGTTGACACTGATTTGTAAATGGATTAACAAATTCTCCCGCTGGACAATTAACCGTAACATGATCGAATATTTCTAACATCAAATCTTGATTTAAATCTCTAGAACAATACCCATATATCTCAGTAGGGGAAGCAGCTATTTGGTGACTGTAACTAAACGGAACCCACGTTGGCTGTCTAATACCACACGCCTCTATTACCGCTCCTTCGTGATCAGGACTTTGCCAACAATTACCGGGATTAATATCATCTGGATAAGTAACTCCTGTCAGTCTACCTACACACGTCGTTACACTCGTGTCGTATGCTTCTGCATCATAAATTGCAAAATTAACAATACCAATACCGGCTACAACAAAAAGTAATAACCACGACAGAAAATAGAGTAACGCTTTTACAGGCAATACAATAATTTTTAGCGCTCTGATAATTATTGCGCCAAAACTAGGCATAGCTGAAACCGATGATGATCGCGAGTGCGCATCCCATACCGAGGAAGGCTGAGAAGATTAAAATTATCATGTTGATAAAACAACGGGGCCGTTGCCAGCCCCATCATCCAAGTTATTAGAACCAGCTAATAACTTTGTTGTAGCCCCATCGGGCCACACCCGGCAATATTTTGATCGCCGCGATCGCAGTAAGAGCGGCAACAATAGTCGTTGCATCAACTGCTGAGGTGACTGCTGAAAAGTCCATGGTAATTCCTCATGCTTGGTTAAAAGAAAGCACACCGTAGCGCGCCGCGAATAAGTCAGGCCAAGCCCGACTGTAGAAATATGAAATTCAATCATCGAGATATCTGCCCTTCCCTTCTCGGAACCAATTAACGACCACTCCGAATCCCCACGCCGTCAACCAACAGATTAACGGGAGCGTAATGCCCGCACTAAAAGCCTGAATAATTTCCGTACTGCTCGGAGTACTAAAAATCGTATTGAGTACATCGTTCAATTCCTGAATTGTTGTTGTTGGATCGGAGGTATTGGTTAGCGTATCGAGTTGCACTAATTGGAAAGTCGCTGACGATGGATCACATCGAATAGTTCCATTCGAAGCTTGAAGGAACATCTCCGTTTCATCACAAACGCCAGCGACCAATGCCATGGTGAATTACTTCTTCACCGGAACGTATTCAGTCCGGTAATTTAATTCGCCATATTGACCAACCGAAGAAACATCGGTAACCATTTCGTACTCGCCAACCTGCAAAGGTTTGGGCACTTCACCAGTTTGACGATCAGGCCAATGATCAATATAAAATTCTGTGGGAAAAGGTTTGTCATTGATAAAAACCCATGCTGTTTGTCTGAGTTTTACCCACTCTTTATTTGCGCCCGGCTTGTTGCGCACTTCTCTTGCTGTACCGTCTTTGATAATTGCTTTTTGCATTTAAGTTACCTCTTTAGGATTTGATAGTTGTTTGGGCATAGGAGTACCATCAAGTATCATTCGCCCTGATCTGATACTTGTTCCAGCCATAACGCACCGAGACTTGGCTCTGATGCGAGTGAGTTTTTTACACTCGGGCCAAATCTTGATGGGTTGGTTGTTTGTCATGTGTTGGGATGCTCTTGATGTGAGGGAGTGCCTTAAAATTTTCAGATACGTCAACCTGACCGCCTTTAGTGACATATTTCGATAGGTAGGCTTCTGCGCCGCCCTTCGATTGGTCATACTGGTCAATCTTGATAAATCCGGCTTTAGAGTCCTCTCCGAGTTCTTCCCAAACGCTTGCCCATCGTTCGCGATTTTCAAATCCGACATTTGCTAGTAGTGCGTGGTAATGAAGTACTCCCCGTTTCTGCCATTCCAACGCTCGGACATGCTTGACACCTTGAGGTGGCTTTTTTCTCCAGCGTTGGCCATAAATGGCACGGTTCAACTTATTGATCCAAACACGGTACAACTTGTCGGCTGCTTCTGGATGTATTGCTTCTTTAAACGTAAATGTGACGAACCATTGCCAGTCTTGGGTGGACAGCCATGCAGCCCAATCGGAAAAGAGTCGGTCAGATTTAGATTCTAAAAGTGGGTAGGTGTCCCCACTCAACGGAGCGTTGATTTCAGTCGCACTGGGGACGGGATACGACACCGAGTTCACCGGGGCAAAGTCCCAATGTTAGGAACATCGATGAACGGGGTTTGGTTTGGCAAGGGAGTGTATTGAAAAATACTTTCGACAACGAGTAAGACCTTAAACCCACATTCAGTTGCTAAGGTGGCTGTCTGAACAGCAGTAGATAACGTACTATAACTGTAATATTCTTTGAATCCCCCACCCTTCCAGACCTTTACTAAATAATTAACTGATAGCTGTTTGAATGCCTGAAAGCCTTGTTCTGTATCGAATATATGATCTTGAATGCCCATCTTTTGCCCTCATTAGTACAGTGATTATTAACACTGTACGGAACGTATCATAAATGTACAGTGATTACAAACACTTTTCTTAATATAATTGGAGAGCAATTTCAACTGAGGTATCAAAATGAAGCTTAAAGAAATCATCGACCTCGCGAAAAAAAATACCAGTTCTAAATCCTATAATGAACTGGCAAAAAAAATAAAAATTTCGCGCGGAGGGTTGTCACAAATACGTAACGGTGGACCTGCGAAAGACATTACATTACTAAATATAGCGTCTCTCGCCAAAGTGGAACCACTACATGTAATTGCCGTCTACAATGCAGAGAGAGCTAAGGAAGAAAAGTCCAAGCTCTTTTGGCAGAGTACGGGGAACTCAATCGCAGCATCTTTTTTCGTAGCCGCTCTCCTCTTAGGAGGGATAGAAACGGCAACAGGTTACTTGCAGGAAGTCGATTTTTTAAATGCTACATCAAATAATATCAGCGGCTCGAACTTTACTACGTATACATTATACGAAGTAGTTTATTACTGATATTAGGGCTTATATTGCTATTTAATAGCCTAAAACAGCCAAAATTAGCACATTAGTTCGATCAAGGACTAGTTACCTTATTTACAACCCCCCTCAGCGCAAACCCTAATGTTGCAATCCCATGGATGGGATACAACATTAGATTTCCTGACTTAATAATATTGAAAAGTTGACTGTCTCCCATATATAGCAGCTTCTTAAATTTTCACAGCGAGTGACCGCTACGGAGAAAGCTGACGTTCAAAAATTATTAGTGAGAGTCGGCAATATCCACTGACTGACTGAAAATTGCAGCCCAAATCGATCACGTACAATAAAGGATTAGGACTATCCCATATTTTCGTCGTGAAATGGCTACTGAGTCAGGAACTGCGAAGCCAATTCCTCCATACTGTATTCTTTATAACCACTTCCCTCCAAGTTTGCGGAGACTTTTTCGTTCTCGATCGGTAAATAATCTGTGGCGCAAAGCACCAATTCATAAATACCGTTCTCGAGTGATTTGCTTGGATCAAATGCAAATACCCACTCGTCACCCACCGTAAATAAATCCGACTGGCTCCAAACCGCGACTCCATCATAGTCGATTAGAACGGTCCGCCGATCCTCATTACCACTAAGCACGCTATTTACTCGAACACTCATGGTGTTCTTCCCAGGTTTTGCTACAACCTCAGCTTTAAAAACCAATGGAAAGTTTCTTAACACCGGGGCAACGCATGATCGGGCGTCGGCGGTATCCGTCAATTCGACGGACAGAGCAAGGATCAGAAGGAATAGTTTGATCAGCTTTTTCATATCGCCTGGAATCAATAACTGTACTTAATTGGCCAGGACTCCACTAACATTAATTTAATCGCTGAAAGGTAGTTATGAGTATATAACAGCCCCTTAGATTTGCACAACGAGTGACCGCTATGGAGAAAGCTGACGCTCAAAAGTTGCTTTTGAGGGTCGGCTAATTGCCCTTAAGGGAAAATTACACCCACTAACAGAAAAATGTTGTAATCACATAAAGCGGTCAATCATTTTATTATGTAATCATGGGCTTTTGATATTCAAAGACTCCTTTAACCACTCGGCATATCCAGCGAGTGTTTCTTCGTTACGAGAACAATAGGTCCATTTCTGCTGACGCTTTGTTGTGATGAACCCAGCTCGTTTTAATAACTCGATATGCCTGCTGATCGTTGGCTGACTTACACCAAAGTGTTCCGCAATCAGTTGGACGCATACACCAGTTTCAATCGGGTCGGCAGATTCCTGTTGACTAAAATGAGTCATCGGTACGTCTAGAACGCGTAAGATTTCGATCCGCGTCTCGTTGGCAAGAGCCTTAATTTGATCTTCTCTATTGTGCATACATATAGTTATATAGCATAATAGCTAAATGTCAATAGAAAATGAGAAAAATGAGAGATGTTAGAACTTAACGAGAGATTTATGTTTAATGGCCAAGCCATAGCCTGGGGTTCTATAGGAGAAGGAGCCCCCATCGTTTTAGTGCACGGTTTTCCGTGGTCAGCACAGGCCTGGCGAGCTATTGCTCCCTGGTTGGCAAAGACACATCAAGTATATTACTTTGACATGGTGGGGGCTGGGAGATCCGAAATGAGCGAAAACCAGAACGTCACCGAATCAGTTCAGAGTGATCTTCTAGAAGCTCTAGTAGGACATTGGGCGCTAAAACGCCCACAAGTTGTCGGTCATGATTTTGGTGGATTAGCTGCTCTCCGAGGGCATTATATAAACGGAATCGAATATGAAAAACTGCATTTGGTAAATGCGGTGGCTGTCTTGCCATCGGGGTCACCCTTTTACACGCACGTGGCTAATTACGAGCCAGCCTTCTCCGGCCTCCCCGATTATGCGCATGAAGCGTTATTTCGTGCCTACATTCAAGCCGCAGCGCACTATCCTCTTCGTGAAGAGTCTATAAAGATCTATTTTGAACCATGGTCCAATGACATCGGTAAAGCTGGCTTCTACCGACAAATTGCACAAGCAAATCTTGCTAACATTGAACAAGCGCAGAAGGTATATTCTGAAACTAACTTCGATATCCACATTACTTGGGGTATGCGCGATACGTTCATTCCACCCGAGCAGGGGCGTCAATTATGTGATTTGGTGAAAGCCAAGAGTTTCACTCCTATTACTGACGCATCCCATATCGTTCATGAAGATGCACCGTCAGCACTACTTGGCTCGCTTCTTCTGAATATCTAAATACGGATGTGAATGACTGCTATTTAGGAGGTAGGCAGTTATGATATCTAGGCGTGACTGACGGCTTTGAGTTGCGAATTCAACCGATGGACGCAACACATGCGTTAAACCGTTCGGCTGGTGTTTCGTATTCTAACGTTTTTCTCGGCCTTTCGTTAAGTGCTCTGGCTACTTTATTTAGTTGCGCTTGTGAGTGAGCAGACAAGTCCGTTCCCTTTGGAAAGTACTGTCTTAATAGTCGATTCGTAATTGGGGTCAGGTCTTTGATCTTGGATCCATAAGATATAAAGGAGCCGGAGAGATTAAATTTTTGACGATATTGCATGAAATCATAGATACGCCCTACCCGCTGTATTCTATGCAAGATGACATGCATTAATTCCATGGGCGAGTTGGGAGTTTGACAGTAGTGCTTTACAGTTTATTTACAAAATCTTTTATCAGTCCTGTAACCTGATCACTATGGGTCTGGTGTGGTGCATGGCCACTATTCTCGATTTCAAGTACCCGTATTGCTGGTATTGCAGTTTTTAACTGTGCTGTATGAATGGTGTTGCTCACCACGCTGTCGTTATCTCCGATAATGGCTAATATTGGCGTCGTAATACTGTTGTACTCAACGCTACGGCGGACAAGATAATCATTCAAATTGCGCAAGTCCTCGGCATTCGCAAGAAATGTAGAAGGTCGCAACATGGTGTCAATGGCGGCATTTTTCCGATAGCCATCGGGCATCTCTCCAGGTGATAGCACCTTACGAATTCCAGGACCCAATACCAGCTTACCCACGGGAAACACCAGGGTATGGGCCAGAAACTTGCCGACCACGGGAACACCGGCGATACGGTTGTAGACCGATGCCGGGTCATACCAGGGATATATCGCAGGGGTGATCAGAATGGCACCGGACCCATGCCCGGGGAATTCAAGAAGATAACTTAATACCAATGCCCCGGACCAGGAGTGACCGATGAGTACAGGATTCTGGGCTCCCAATCTAATGAGCAATTGGTGCACAA
This sequence comes from Candidatus Spongiihabitans sp., assembly GCA_965237725.1. Lineage (GTDB taxonomy): Bacteria > Pseudomonadota > Gammaproteobacteria > Arenicellales > Poriferihabitantaceae. Next base: position 4,291,930 of record OZ250151.1, on the reverse strand, counting down.
TGGCAGCCTGTTTGGTTGGATCAAGCCAGCCATTCTGCCTTCGGGTACTATTACCGAATCCTGGTCTGTCGATGGCGATTACGCGATAGTTATGGGCGAGGGGGTTCACCAGGCTGCTGGAAAAGTCCCGTAAGTTGGAGCTGGCACCGTGCAACAATATGACCGGTCGCCCTTCCCCTCCGGAATCTGTGTAATGAATCAGATTACCGTCAATTTCGGTGATCTCACCTATCGGTGGATAGCGCTGATCGAGATCGGCGGTTCCGTACATCGTATATAGCCAGCCGGCCAGGAAAATAAAGGCAATCATCAAGAAGATTTTCAAAGAGGACTCGGGGAATGATATGCCCGGTTGATCATCGAATTCGAAATGACCGTGGTTAGTCGTTACCGTTGATATGCTGGTCGTTAGCGATATTTCGAAGGTGGGCGATACGATTCTGTGCTTCGATAAATATTCGTGCTATTTCGGGATATTGTTCTTTGATATTAATTTCTAACCGGGTAATGGTTCTTTCAACTTCACCAGCAGAAATATTGTCATGAAAATCCAGACTAATATTTAGCAGAACATCTTCTGGTCCCATGTGCATGGTTAGAATTTCATTGATACTTAAAATATCGGTTTCTTTTGTGACGATATCACGAATACCCGAAACCACTTCCTGACTTGCAGCTTCGCCAATTAATAAACCTTTGCTCTCATAAGCCAGTAACATGGCAGTACAGGCGAGAATAACGCCGATTACGATAGATGCCAGGGCATCAAAAATGGGTAAATTCAACCACTGGGTTAACAAAAGCCCAATGAACGCCACTATCAGACCCAGCATAGCTGCGCTGTCTTCAAACAGAACTGTAAATACCGTTGGATCCTTGCTCAATTGCATGGCTTTGAAATAGCCTAATTTGCCTTTGTGCTTGCGAAATTCGCGAAATGCTATGGTCCAGGCGACGCCTTCGAATACCATTGCAACGCTTAATACGATGTAATTGATATAGATATGACGCACTTCATGGGGGTGACTGAGTTTGGAAAATCCTTCATAAAGCGACACCCCTGCCCCGATTGCAAATATCAGTATGGCAACAACGAATGTCCAGAAATATAACTCCATTCCATAACCAAACGGATGCCTTTCATCTGCGGGCTTGGATGAACGGTTCATTCCCCATAACAGCAGACCCTGGTTGCCGGTATCGACGATGGAGTGCACAGCTTCACTTAACATGGCAGAACTGCCCGTTATGGCTGATGCAATCATTTTTGTAATGGCAATTAAACCATTGCCGACAAGAGCCGCGATGACGACCCATTTCGATCCGGATTTAGGTTTCAACTATGTGGGACGACGGGGAGTTTGGTGGATGTTTTCATTTTTTCTCTGGGCTTATTCTCCAACCTTTTCGGGTGGAATGTCAAGAAATGAAGATGGCAAACGTGCGGTTAAAAATTCTGTCTGGATATCGGCTAGTAAATAATTCAGTAAAACCCGGGCGTACGGGGTAAATTTTTACAGCCTACCTGGGTTTGTTTGGATACGTCAGTTTAAGGATTTAATTTATTATAAATGCAATGTAACTAATTGTTAAAAAGGGTTTTATAGGTATTAAGTATTTTAATATTATCAGTACCAATGCTATACCAAAATTGAATATTTTAACTATTTGGCGGCCTATTTATTGTCTACTACCACGAATAGATAAAACCAAATTGTAACTTTTGTCACATCTTTTATTTCGATCTGGATAGACAATCCAGCACTACTATTTGCATGATTGACTTTTATTTTAACAATATTGAGATTGGTTCTTGATGGAACGCTCCAGGCTAAAATTTCCCAGGAATACCAAAAACATGCTTTCTAGTAAGCGCCCCATGAACTTTTCATCGAGCAGGATGAACGGATTTACTTTTGTAGAAATTTTAATCGCCACCACAATTAGTCTTGGAATTCTCACCGTCGTACTGACGCTTTGGGCAAATAGTCGTATGAGTTATCGTATTCAGTCGTTCAATCGACAGATTCAGGAAAACGCTCAATTTGCGTTACAGATAATTTCGGAAGATCTTCGATTAGCGGGATACGCTGGTGAAAATATAAATTCATCTACGATCGATACTACGGAAACTGAGTTGATGATTTTCGGATGTGGTACCGAAGGTTGGGCTACGGATTTGTCTAAGCCTGTTTTTGCAGAAAATAATGGCAACCCCTATTCCGCAAATTGTATCAATGCAGATAATTATTTGCCCGACAGCGATGTGTTAGTTATTCGTCATGCCAAAAGCAAACCCGTTTCAACGTCAAATATAAAAAAGAACTATCTCTATTTACATGCGTCGTTAACCCAGGGAGCCGTATTCAGGGCGGCATCAAAAAAGAAGTTAAACACTCGGGTTATGTCAATGGTTAATGAATTTCCCGCAATCACTTATGCGCTTTCCACAAATGTGTATTACATCAGGCGGTGTAGTGATCCTAAGATATCAGGTCGGGACACAATTTGTGATGGTGTTGATGACAACATCCCTACCCTGGTTCGGTTAACCCTTTCTAAAAATAAAATGCATTCAGATCCGTTGGTGGAAAATATTGAAAACCTCCAGCTTTTGTTTGGAATCGATATCGATTTTGATTTCACCGTGGATCGATATGTGGAAGCCAGCGAAATTTCATTAGCCGAATGGGAGCAGGTTTTATCGGTACAGATATTTGTGCTTTCACGGGCCCCAAACCCAGTTACCGGATATACAAACCGTAACCGCTACGAATTTGCTGGGGAGAGTATTACTAAACCCGATGGTTACTATCGAAAATTATATCGAGAAACGATCTTTTTAAGAAATCCAGGCCTGAATATCGAGATAGTGGGAATGTGAATTTTCAGGGGCAGGCGATAAACGTTTGGTACAAGGCTTGTGCGTCAGATTAATTTGAGTTTTTATGCAAAAAGCAATGCTGGAGCCGTTCTAGTAGTTACGCTGGTGATGTTACTTCTATTATCCACCATCGGCTTTACAAGCATGAAATCAGCAAAACTGGAAACGCTGCTGGCGCGAAACATGCAACAAAAACAGGCCTCCTTTAATAACGCAGAATCGGCGGCCGTTGTTGGAGAAAGTGCCTGGGATGAGATGTTGATAGCATGCTTATTGTCTATTTTAGACTGCGATAATTCACTTTTAGGGTCACTAACCCCCGATCGTATGACCACAAAAAACGGTGTTCCCGACATTAAATCCATTGAGTGGGCGTCCGCTGCCCATGCGGAATCAAATGGTGCCGTCTATGGGAAATATACCGTGGAGTATCTTGGTTTCAGGAAAATACCCCGGGATGGAGAAAAAATAATTCATTTTTATAGAATTACTTCACGGGGTACCGATAGTTCCAAAATTGCTAACACGTTAATTCAGACGGTATACCGACGGTGTATCAAAAAGGACGGTCTTCCGTGTATTTAGGGAACCGTTATTCACTAAGGAAAAATGGAAATTCAATAGTGCAGATCATGGCAAAATTAATTTTAATAGGATTGTTTTTCGTGTTTTCCCCGCTTCATGGCGCGGTAATTGAACTCGATGATACCCGGCCTTACGGGCATATTGGCTCGCCATCGGTATACCCATCAATTTTGAATGGCGATGGCAGTGTCCTGTTTGAGACTCGTTTCGATGTCGATCAGTTTACCGGTGACGTAGTGGCGCGAGAGGTTAGTAGTGATGGTGTTATAAAGCAGGATATTGTGAAGGAAGATGCAGACGGGAATGTGTACGTTACTGATGACAACGCTAAATGGCGTGCACATAAAGTTTTGCCAAGGCCTGGGAACCGGAAAATTTTTACTGCGGATAAACCATTCCAATGGGGTTCATTAGGGGAGCGGCTGCAGAATATATTGGGCAGCAAAGAACTACTCGAATGGATACGAGGCGCAGAAGATAATGAGGGCGCCCATCCGGGTAATTTCAGATCACGACAACACCTGAATCACAAGAACAAAAAGTTACATTACGTTTTGGGTGATATGCCCCATTCTTCGGTTCAATACATGGGGCCGCCATTCAGATTGATCAATGATCCTGATTACAGTCAGTTCCGGGTTGAAAATAAAACTCGAATACCCGTTGTTTTTGTTGGTGCAAACGACGGTATGCTGCACGCATTTCGAGCCAGCGATGGCCTTGAATTGTTTGCTTATATCCCCGAGGCGATACTTGGAGATTTGGCTCACTTAAGTGATCAGAATTACACCCAGAGTTATTGGGTGGATGGCACGCCGAATATAAGTGATGCAAAGGCGGATTTTCCGGCCTGCCCCGCGGGTGGTGGAAAAAATGATACAAACAAGTGCTGGCGTACAGTGCTTTTAGGCGGATTGGGTAGCGGTGGGTCCGCAATATATGCACTGGATGTTACCAACCCTGCCCCATCAAGTGCATCAGAAGCGGCGAGGATGTACCTTTGGGAATTTTCCAAAGATGAAGACAGTGATATGGGGTTTAGCTTTAGCAGGCCCGAAGTCGCGAAACTGTCCGACGGTACCTGGGTTGCGATTTTTGGAAATGGCATTCAGGATTCTGGGACGAGTAATTCCACATTGTATATCGTAAAAATTGAAGATGGGACTTTGATCCAAAAGCTTGAATTAGTACCAGCTGGATCTGTTGGACCAAATGGACTGCTTTCGCCCACTATATTGGATAGCGATTACGATGGTGATGTGGATTTTGTTTACACTGGTGACACCGATGGCAATATGTGGAAAATTGATGTATCAAAGATGACCGGAAAGTCAGGTGGTGGCGATTTTCCGGGTGTCAGTGCGTATCGTACCTCGCGGGGAATTCCACTGCCATTGGCAAAAGTGACAGGGATCGATAGTGATGACAATGAAACTTTTCTTGTAATCCAAACAAAACCAATTGTGACCACAACTTCCGATGGGAAAAGGATTGTTATATTTGGCACTGGTCGTTTATTCGGCGGAGATGAGGCAGTGTCAAATTATGGCGATTCCTTGTTTGGAATATTAGACAACGCTGATTCTGAAACCGGTCATGGGCGCTATTCTCCACCAGGTGCGCCCATTGCCAGTAGTTTTGCGCTTAAAACTTATTCTCCGTCACTTGCAACCCCGGCAACAATTCGGGTGTTGTCATCAGGAATCGGCTCGAGGGACGTTGGCTGGCGGATTGCACTGGAAAACGGTGAACGTATTCTGACCGATCCGGTGCTAACTAATGGTCGAATTGTATTTACAACGGTAAACCCATTGCATATCGGCAATATTAATTGGTTAAACGGGGTTAACTACGAGACGGGGGGTGCGCCAGATGACGTGTTTCTGGATACAAATACAGATGGCCAGGTAAATTCGCAGGATATGTCTGGGGCCGCCGTGCCAATAAGTCTGTTTCTTGGCCATGGAATCGCCTCAAATCCGCGGATAGTTAATATCAATGGCACCCTGGATTTGAACATAGTTACCCGGGGCCTTAAGCGCGGGGAATTCGAGTCGCCGTTCAATGATCCAGGGTTGCTCGGTGGTCACTTCGACCTCGATACATTTTATGCCCATGCAGATGATCCGGAGCACGAAACCAAGGCCTGTTATTACGATTCCAAAGGCAAGGGCAAAAAGAAAAAGAAAAAAGGAAAATCGAAATCCTGCCATACTCATGAATACGATGACAACTGGGATGTCAATGGGGTAAATATGCTAGAAACTGGTGGCGTCGTTGGTACTAATCCAGATGTTGAAACGGCTACGGGCATTCTCAGTTCGAAGCATATTTCCCTTTTAGAAATGATGACTCTGCATACTGAGTTTGATTCAAGAACCAAAGTTGTGATTTCTATAGTGAACCCACAATCTGTAGATACCCAGGTCATGGCCGATGCCCGAGCTACAGCAGGAATTGATGATAATGTTATTGCGCCTCCGGCAACGATATATTTTAAATGCAAGAGTGAAAACAGAATTGTAGAATTTGCGCCGAATTTTATGACTCGCCCAAAATTTATTGGGCGTGAAAATAGCGGTGACCGGACCTGTAATAAAGCGGGTGATATTGAAGAGCTACGAATTAAGTTTTCAGATATTAATTCACTGCGTGCTACTGAGCCCAGCTGTGTAAAAGACAACAAAGCAGGCCCATTTGTTAATGGCAATACAGGTTATAGAAATGGTGCGCTGGTAGTCAGCCTAAGTACCGTTGCCGGCAAGGTTGTTTATGAAAACGCAAACTATGAGCATCTAAAAAAAGATACCCTGGACCCTAACAGTGTTCCCAGTGGCACGACCATTGGATGTGAAAAGGCCAACGAGGAATTAAGAGCGTATAAGGATCCAGAGAAATTTGGTGGTAATCCGGTAACCCCGCCCAATGAGCCGCCCGGTGGAGGGACCCAACCCGGTGACCCAGAAAATCCCGGTGATCAGGACGGCGGTGCGGTCGGTGAGAGTCCTAACGGCTCAATTATTTCAGAAGAGGCCACAGTTTCAGCAACTTCAATTAGTTCTTCAAGGGTATCCTGGCGAGAAGTGCTCGATTCGAATTAACAACCGATAAGATTGGATAAGTGGATTCGAAGTCTGCGCAGCCCCTCCCCCGTAATTTCTTCTTTCAGTTGTCCTTGCAAGTATCCCGGCCTTTGCTCCTGACAGTGCCCTATCTAGTCAGGTTAAGGTTGTAACCACGACATGTAGTTAACAATGAAAATTTTCTATAAAACCCAACCAAATATAAACAGCTGGCAACAGCCTACGAGACAATGCAGGCGAGTAAACGGTTTTACCTTGGTCGAGGTTATGGTTTCGGTGGTGCTGTTGACTATCAGTATGCTTGGGTTGGCAGCATTGCAAAATTCGGGCACTCGATTTGATCATCGAGCCTATCTTAGAAGCCAGAGTGTTATTCAAACTGCGGATATGCTCGATCGAATGCGTGCCAATCAAGCGGGTGCCTATGCAGGATATTACACCTCCGTCGCAACCCCGTTAGTCAGTACCAAGGACTGTAGTGTATCAACTAATAACTGTACCTCTCAGGAGTTGGCTACCCATGATTTGATTGAATGGAATACTGCCAATGCTGTGACCTTTCCCCGTGGTAACGGCGACGTGGTTGATAATGTTGTAGTCGGTGGTGGTGATTTTACCATTTCAGTATTCTGGGTCGAGCAATCCCAGGAAAGAGAAATCGGAGGTAGTTACCAGAATCCCTGCGATGGTGGTACAAATGAAAACTTGCATTGTAATCAAGTCGAAGTACGACTATGAACAAGTTAATCAATAAATTTCATTGCTTGGGCGGCCTTCCCGCCCCTAAATCAATATGCGGATTTACTTTGATTGAACTTGCTATCGTGGTTACGATAATGGGCATTTTAGGAACTATTGCGTTAGCAAGCTATCGAGATTATGTGGAAGAAGGTTGCCGAACGGATGCGAAAAGTGCGCTGGAAACGGTAGTAAATAAGCAGGAGCATTTTTATTTCGATTTCAATCAGTATGCAGGCTCTATTACCAGCCTGCCAATTCAGGCAACGGATCCCGAAGGCCACTATACCCTGTCTACGACCTGGATCCTTGGGGATTCAAATTCATTTAGTGCGGTTGCGGTTCAATCTGCTGGTCAGGACTGTTTGCCAGACAATGATATCCAGTATCGAATCAATCATACGGGATTTAGGCAGCACAAAGTATTCGGCGGGACATGGGACAGCTATTGGGAATAGCCCAATCTAATAGTTTAGCTGCCATATAATTTTTTACGGAGCCTGGTCAATGGCTCTATCCAGGCAAGGGTTGTATGTGCATTTGCCTGTCACATAGGTAATTCACTTCTGATCAAGAATTGAGCAAATTCTGTGATATAAGGCGTTTGGTTTCTTTATAGCACGAAATTTTGTATGGATCGAAAGAATCATATTGATTCATTGGGTGCGGTTTTACTGGTCGCTTGCTCTGCACTAATGGGTGTCAATCAGGTTGTAGTCAAGCTAGTCAATGTCGGGTTGCAACCGGTATTTCAAGCAGGCCTTAGATCTGCATTAGGTTTAATCCCTATATTGATTTATGCCATCGCGCGAAACAAACCACTTAATCTGAATGATGGTAGTTTTTGGCCTGGAGTTTTGGCTGGCTTGTTTTTTGCTGTGGAATTTCTGCTGTTATTTCTGGCATTGGACTACACAACGGTTTCTCGTGCCTCTATCTTTTTTTACACCATGCCCTTCTGGACAGCCTTATCAGCGCATTGGCTAATACCAGGGGAACGTTTGACCCTAATCAGAGTAATTGGTCTGATTCTTGCAGTTATAGGCATTACCCTGGCATTTTGGCATAACCATTCACAGATCAGTGACAACGCTTTAATCGGGGATTTGTTCTGCATTATCGCTGCAATGTGCTGGTCAGGTATTATTATTGTGGCACGAACAACTAAATTGTCCAGATCATGTCCGGAGATGCAGCTCATCTATCAATTGGGCGTTTCAGCTATCTTACTATTGATTGTTGCGCCGTTATTTGGTGAATTAATTCGTGATGTAAATGCCACTATTTTATGGTTGTTTAGTTTCCAGATATTTGTTGTGGTCTGTTTTGGCTTCTTAACCTGGTTTTGGTTGTTATCTGTTTATCCTGCGTCTGATATGGCTTCCTACAGTTTTCTGGCGCCGATTTTTGGGGTTATTTTTGGTTGGTGGATACTCGATGAAGTAATAACCCCATCTATCGGTTTAGCCCTTGTTCTGGTATGTGCGGGTGTTTATATGGTTAATCGAAAATGGCCAAAACCTGGGGCGAATGGCATCTAATAATCGTTGGGGTACAACCAGTTTACTTCTTGAGGATTAATTAACCCTCATTGCGATGGCTTCAAACTTCGTTAACATTCCGAGATATGCCAGAGAGATATACTAGATAACTTAATGAAATTCCATTCGACTATTGTTTTTATGTGGGCGATTGCTAATCCGAGAGCAGGTTTTCACCCTTTCGACCCGGAATTATTTCATCTCCGGCAATGCCGATAACAATTTGACCTGGACCGACCATTCGCTGGGTTGTTCGGGAAAACAGGATGCCATCGATATCTGATTTCAATTCAATTCGTGAATCTTCCGGTTGTTTTATTGGATCAACCAGTTCTGCAACAACCTCTCCTTTTGAAACTCTATCTCCGCATTCCTTTTTATATACAAGTATCCCCGAAGATGGGGCCTTGACATAAATTTGTCCCAGCAGGGGTGTGGCCTTGCATTTTGTTTTTGGTGCTGGTTTTTTCTGACCGCTGACAACGCCCTGATTGACCAGAAACTGGAATAAATTTTCAGCATCGTTCTTGGCAAATTCATCGCTGACATCGGAGGACCCACGAAGTTCTATGGTGCTTCCCATGCAACCATAGGGTATAGGAAAGTCCGGAAAATGATTTGCCAATGCTACCCATGTCAAACTGACCGTGCCATCAAAGCAAAAACTCGTTGTATCATCTACTAGATGGGCCAGACATCCCATTTGGGATGATAATTCGTCCGCAATCTTGGGATGCGTGCCACTGCTATACATATACAATATGGATTCGCTATCGCAGTGCAAATCTAAACAATAATCCGAATCAGCGGATAGCGCCAGCAAGTGTTTTCGAAATGCATCGGATTCGCTGGCTTCAGGCAATTCACCGATCGTCTGTTTTAAGGCATCCCGAATTAAACTGTCATTTTTCGATTCATCATTTGTTAGTTTTTCCTCCACCATATTTACAACCCCTGGCACCAGATCCGGGTAGTGCCGGTTATAATTTTTGCCATCGTTTAAATCGAGTCGACCGGCAAGGTTTCCCTGGACCCGTTGAGCCATTCCGATGGGGTTGGCCACGGGCACAATAATGATTTCCCCATTGATTTCCCCTCGTATCGCTGCCTGGTTCAAGTATTGGCGCAGGTGGTGAATCACCAGGGTACCCGGAATCTCATCTGCATGGAGTGCAGTTTGGATATAGACTTTGGGCCTGGATTCTGGATCACCATAACGAAACGCAACAATTTCTCTGGACGTGCCTGGACCAGGTGATGGTAGTTCGATTATCTGGGTTCTGAATCTGGGATCGGGTATTGTTGTTTTCATAGGTCAATTGAACGGAGGAAATATTGAGTTAAATATGGGACATACGCTAAAGCATATCTTAGAATTAGCCCCATGAATATATCAATCTTAAACCCGGCTCGAATTTGTTACCTATTATGGTAAACGTACTGGTTGTATCTAACTGTCCATCTGAAAACACCAAACAGTTGCATACGGCTGTGGTCCGGGGATGTCAGCATGAGGATTTGACTGACATTAACGTACGTGGACTGGAATCCTGGGATGCTGATGCAAATGACGTGACGTGGTGTGATGGGATCATCATTGGAACCACCGAGAATTTTGGTTATATGAGCGGTGCCATAAAAGATTTCCTGGAGAGAATTTATTATCCCTGTCTCGAACTAACCGAAGGCAAACCTGTTGGTTTATATGTTAAAGGCGGACTGGATGGACAAGGCGCAAAAACCAGTGTGGAACGAATTTTGATTGGGTTGAAATGGAAATTTATTCAGCCACCCCTGGTTATGAAAGGAGATTTTCAGCCGTCATTTATTGAAAATTGTGAAACCCTGGGTACCACAATGGCAGCGGGTCTGGACGCTGGTGTATTTTGATCGATATTTTTCTGTGCAATGTGTTTGAATTTTTGTGTTGACTGGTTAAATGGACCCGATTGAAATATTTGACATTGGAATTATAGGTGGCGGAATAAATGGCTGTGGTATTGCCAGGGATGCGGCAGGCAGAGGTCTGTCAGTAGTTTTGTGTGAGCAAAATGACCTCGGCTCCGGAACATCTTCTGCCAGCTCAAAATTAATTCATGGTGGCCTGCGCTATCTTGAACACTATGAATTCGCCTTAGTACGAGAATCTTTGAAAGAACGAGAGATTTTATTACGCGGTGCTCCCCATTTAGTAAAGCCGATCGATTTTATTTTACCTCATCACCCCGGGTTGAGATCGAAATGGATATTGCGGCTCGGGCTGATTTTATATGACTGGCTTAAAGGTCGAAGTGTATTACCTGGCAGTGGTCAAATCAAAATCAAAAGTGACTTAAAAAGTGAATACCGTTTCGGATTCAGATACACAGATTGCTGGGCAGATGATGCGCGATTGGTTATTGCAAATGCGCTTGACGCAAAAAGATTGGGTGCGAATGTTTGCACTCAATCAAAATGTGTTTCGGCGTTTAGAAAAGAGCATCACTGGGAAATAACGGTGGACAACAAGGGGGTACAAAAAGCCATCCAATGCAAGACACTTGTTAATGCCACGGGGCCCTGGTTGAATTCGTTTAAAAATACTGTGTTCGACCCAGCGCAACTTGCGCCAACAACTGACCGAATCAGATTGATTCAGGGCAGTCATATCATCCTTCCAAAGTGGTACGAGCACGACGATGCTTACTTGTTGCAAAATCCGGATAATCGAATTGTGTTTGTCATTCCATATAAAAAGAATTTTGTACTAGTTGGGACAACAGATTTTGAGTTTGATGGCAACCCTACTGACGCGGCAATTACCAAAGGTGAGGTCGCATACCTTTGCAACATAGTAAATCACTATTTTGTACACCAAGTTAGCCCCGAAGACGTGGTGTCCACTTTTTCCGGGGTACGGCCGCTATATGACGACGGTAGTGATAAGCCCCAGGAAACAACGCGGGACTACAAGATTAAGCTGGATACGCTTTTCCCTGGTGCGCCCATGGTCACAATTTACGGCGGTAAATTAACAACCTATCGAAACCTTTCGGAAAATGTAGTCACTAAACTTAGGCCATACCTGCCCAAGATGAAAAATCCATGGACAGATAACACCAGTCTGGACGTTGATTTACAAAATGTTTCGGATTTCAGTGAATTCGTAATTCAATCCATATCCGAGTATGCATTTCTGGATTCCCAATTGGTTGATGAACTGATTTGTCGGCACGGTTCGAATATCCATAAATTGCTGGCCAATGTAAATTTCGAGACTGATATGGGGCAATGTTTTGGTCACAATTTGTATGAGCTCGAGGTTAAATATTTTATTTCAGAAGAATGGGCAACCAGTGTTGAAGACATACTATGGCGGCGTACCAAACTGGGTATGTTGTTTGATCACTCACAAACCAGAACTCTGGCAGACTGGTTCGCTAACCTCACGCGGGCTAATTAAATTTTTTATCCATACAACGCATTTTTATTGCTATGGATAAGTCTTCAGTATCAACGTGTGGCTTTTTATTGATATCCGCAACAGTACGGGCCAGTTTTAATATTCGGTGATAGGCCCTGGCTGACATGTCAAACTTGGTCATCACCTGATCGAGTAACAAACTCCCTGAATGATCTAATTTGCAGTATTTCGCAAGTTCACTGGGCAATAACTCGCTGTTCAGTTTTGCCTGTCGATGGTACTGGGTTTGTCTGGTATCAATCACCCTCACCCTAATTTCTTCGCTGGAATCTGCTGACGTGTGTTTCGAAATGAAATCTTTATAAGGAATCCTGGGAACATAAAGTTGGATATCGATCCGATCCAGCAAAGGTCCTGATAGTTTGGACAAATATCGTTGAATTTGATCCGGAGTACACCTGCATTTTCCTGACGGATCCCCAAGGTATCCGCACTTGCATGGATTGGCGGCTCCAACAAATATGAATTTGGACAAAAACTGTAGCTGGATCGCAGCCCTCGAAATATTAATGTAACCGGATTCCATGGGTTCTCTTAACAATTCAAGTGAACGTCGGTCGAATTCAGTTAATTCATCAAGGAACAATACGCCATTGTGTGCTCGTGAAATTTCACCGGGCCTGGGTATAGTACCCCCACCAATGAGTGCTGCCCCGGATGCACTATGGTGAGGTGCGCGAAATGGCCGATTTCTCCACTCTCCTGGATTCCAGGATTTTTGTGCTATAGATGAAATAGCCGCCGACTCCAGTGCCTCACTGGTTGACATATCAGGCAGAATGCCGGGTAGTCGGGTCGCGAGCATGGTTTTTCCGGTTCCAGGTGAACCAATCATCAGAATACTATGGGCGCCTGATGCGGCAACTTCCAGGCTAAATTTCGAAAATGTCTGACCCACAACTTCGGACATGTCAGGATAAATATTTCGCCTGGGACAATCTTCCGGAATAGATGTTTTGAATTGGCCTAATCCATTTAATGCCCCTGAAACTTCAATCAAACTGGATACACCAAAAATATTGACATCGTTCACCAAAGCGGCTTGTTTGGCGCACAAATTTGGCAATACCAGTTGTTTGTTCGTGCCAGAAAGTGAAAGTGCTACGATTATGCCGCCAGTTATGTCGCGCAGTTCACCACTGAATGCAAGCTCACCTAGAAACACAAAGCCAGGGAGTGATGCCTTTGGAATCTGATTTGACGCTGCTAGAACGCCGAGAGCGATGGGTAAGTCAAATCTACCCCCTTCTTTAGGAAGGTCAGCAGGAGCCAGGTTTACCGAGATGCGTTTGTATGGAAACTCAAAGTTTGAATTCACAATTGCACTGCGCACTCGGTCACGGCTTTCTTTTACTGCGGTTTCAGGTAATCCAACAATAGAAAATGCGGGTAACCCTCGAGACAGATGAACTTCAACTATTACTTCCGGGGCTGATGTGCCTACGAGAGCACGACTGTTTACAATTGCGAGCGACATTCCTTATCTCCCATCCTGAGGTAAAATCCAGTTAACGGTTTAGTTCCTTAAAACATTCCTTTTCCTACGGTAAATCTATAATAAATTATTTCGTTTATCGCAAAACTACGCGAATAAAAATTAGGCACTCTTATTTAACAAATCTTCCAGTTCCTTTACCCTTGATTCTAATTCTGAGATCCGTTCCCGGGTTCTAATCAGGATTTTTTCCTGAATTTCCATTTGTTCCGTGGTTACCAGGTTCATTTTCTCAAAATTACTTTTAACTACAGCTTCAATATTATTTTTGACGTCAGTGGCTAGTTCCGGTGGAAGTACACTTTGAACGGCTTTTGAAAACTTGTCTAACATTAGCGCATTCAGTTGTTAGCAATTAGTTCAATATACGCGCCATCTCTTAATTGATCAAACCAGCTTTTATAAAGATCTGATGCTTTGCGTTTAAACAATTCAGATTTTGCATTTGCTCTTTCCACATCGAGGCTAATGTCGCGTTTTCGTCGATCGAGTACCTCTACTAAATGGTATCCAAAAACTGACTCGATCGGTGCGCTCAAGGTGTTCAAAGGTAAATCCTTGATTACCCGTTCAATTGCTGGAGCAACCGAACCCGGATTTATCCAGCCAAATGCCCCCCCTTCCACTGCGGTTATCTCATCATCCGAGTTTAATCTTGCGTGTTTTGAAAAATCTCCGTCCTGATTAATTTGTTCAGCAATTTCGTTTAGTTTTTTTATAGTTTCATTAGCTGTCCACCCATGACGTGCAGGCTGTATCAGAATATGGCGTACCAATTGTTGGGTTACAATTTTACTGTCACCTTCTTTTGAATGGAGTTTTAAAATATGAAAACCGTTAGAGCTTTCGAGAATTTCCGTTACACCTCCCACTGGCGTATTTCTCAACGCTTGAAGAAATAATTCAGGGAGTTGATCATCCTTTCGCCAACCGAGGAACCCACCCTCCTGCTTATTTTCCCCATCAGAATAGTTTTCAACTGCTTTTTCGAATGGCTGACCTTGTTCTAAACCCTGGTGTATAAATTTTGCATTTTCCAGTTCCCTTGCAATATCAGAATCGGATTTCTCCGCAGTTGAAATATACAAATGAGAAACTTCATAAGCTTCTTCAGAAGTATACAACTCTTTATGGGACTGTAAATGATAGTCCACTTCCTGATCGCTCACGGTCACCCGGGATTTAACCGCGATATCGATTACCCGTTGTATTAGTTGTTGTTCTTCTATGCTTCGTCTGAACTGCTCTGGTGTAATTCCCTGATTGCGCAGCTCTTCTAGTAATTGGTCAGCTGATAAATTATTTTGCCGCGCCATCGCTTCCAAAGCTGAATCAACTTCTGGTGGTGAAATAGTGATGCCATAGCTCGCAGCAGTTTGTGTTTGTAAGCGTTCATCAATCATCAGCCGAAGTACATCAACATTTAGTTCTTTTGGAATCGGCCCAACTTTCTTACTGCTTTGGAGTTGAAATCGTCTATAACGAGCTTGATATTCAGACAGTGTAATTGCTTCGTCATTTACAATTGCGATGGTTTTGTCCAAATACTCCGTATTACCCTGAACTGCATTTACTACTATGAGATTAAGCAGTATCGCTGCAAAAAACGTAAATTTTGTAATCATCTTGGCTAGCCGTATACTAGAGTCGATTTGTGAGTCGGCCCAAATCATCCAGCTCGAACGTTACAATATATCTATTTTTGAATACTCCAGTACCATCGAGATAGCGTTGAGTTAACAATTTGGCTGCCCAGCAGCAGCCATCGTAGGAAATCCCAAATTCGGAGTTCCTTTGTTTGCTTTCACGAAGCGAGTATCCGGTACTGGCTTCAAATTGCCATCTTGGCCCAAGTGGGAATTCTAAATCTATATTAATCTGTTCACTACTGCCTTTCGTTTTACTGTAGCGAACAGACCCGTTTCTTCTATTGCTATGATCATAGTCCAGCGACAATTGAAAAAATTCAGTGTCATTGGTTTCGCTATCCAATCTGGTAAATGCACGAACATCCCAATCTTCAGTGATACTTGCCGTTGCTTCTGCAAGAAAATCTGATTTATTTTCAGTCTCTGGTGCAGAATCGGGGGCCAACCCTACCTGGCGGTCATCCAAATAAAAGATCTGCCCAATACTGAGTTTAAATACCTGTTCACCTGTATCATCATTAAGAATTCGACTGGTTAGTCCAACTGAAATTTGATGAGTGTCTCCAACTCTGTCACCACCAAAGAATCTATTTTCGCGGAAGAAGTGGCTGAAACTGCTGTTGCTACCACCGCCTGTATCAAAATCAGGAAATGCTTCCTGTTCCAATTTGTCGGGAATGTTGACATAGAATAATCGGGGTTCGAGAGTTTGTAAATAGATCTGATTTGGTCTCTTAATTAATCGCTCAAAAAATAATCCGCTATCGATGCTGGTAATAGGAACCGCTACTGATGGTGACGAATCGCCCGTTGGATTGTTATCAAGAGAATACGATATGGACTGTACCGAGAATCTAGGCGTTAGGTATCCATAAATTTTTTCCAGTGGCAATTCCACATAGGGCTTGGCTAACAATCGACCACCGGACACACGAGTATTAAGCTCGTGTTGATAGTTGGTGTATTCCGATTCGAAACCATAATCAAAACTACCAAATGTCTGCTTTCTTAAATCGAAATTTAATTCCGGCAAGATATCGTATGGACGATTGTTTACGCTTACGCTATCGTTGACCGCTTCATAGGAAGAAACTCTACCCCGAAATTTAATTTTCTCATCACGATAATTTAAATCTGCTCGTTGGGGCAGAAAACTTGACGAGGTCACGTCAACATCGCTGGAAAAATCTCTCAGGTAACTGGTATCTGAAACACTTTGTAAATCTACGTCGGAATACCAGTTCTCATTAAAGTCCTGACTATGACCAAAGCTAAAAGCGTACCGATCATCGTTGAAAATACTATCAGACGGCAAAATTTCTACTTTAATGTTTCCCCTGGAATTTTTGGTTAAATAACGATATTCTGAAAACACCTGCAAGCCGCGGTGACTCAGAATTCTTGGAATAATGGTTAGATCCTTTTGTGGAGCGATGTTGATGTAGTAAGGGACTTCAATCATGTAGCCTGATTCTTTCTCATATCCTATCCCTGGAAATAAGAATCCGGTTTTACGCTCATCATTTATTGGAAACGAAACAGTTGGAAAGTAGAAAATCGGAATCTTTTTAAATTTAATTTTTAATGATTTTGCAGTACCTACGCCCGAGACGTGGTCCATTTCGATTTCTTTTGCTACCAGTAAAACATCTTCATTGCCCTCTTCGCAGGTCGTTAATTGGGCATCGTGTAACACTTCATATTCTGAGCCTTCAAATTCGATACTCAATGCTTCTGCTCTGGCCCGAACGTAAGTATTACCGTCATCAATTATTTCATATTCTTCGAGCACCGTAACTTTATTGCGAAATGGCGCAAGAATTGAATAGTCCTCAGTGAAATTTTGATGCTCTCTTTCTGTATAGTAAGGTGATCCATCGGCGATTTTTATTTTTGCGTTTTGGGCCGAGCCAATAAATGTGTCTATTTCCATTTCCAGTGAGTCAGCCAGAATTTCGTCACCGGTAGAGGTATAAAACTTTACGTTTCCCCTTGCAATTGCTTTGTAGGATTTCTGATCGTAGTCTATTTCATCAGCGAACACGCCCCGATCTCCCTGTACAACCTGTGCGTTACCAATCAACTTAATGACATCATCCGATTCCTTGGTAATCTCGTCGGCCTCAATATTGGTTGGTTGTTCTCCCGCCTCGCCTAAAAAGTCACCCTTCAATTGAAATGGAATATCTACAATTCCCGGAGTACAAATGTCCACTCCTGCGAACCCAACGTCTTCACTATTGGATTGTGCATGGGCACCGATAACCGACATTGAAGAGACCATCGTCGCTAGAGAAACAATCAGGCGATATTTAAAATTAGATCCAGGCATTTTTAATATTTTAGTTCGTTGGTGGTGGGTTCGAATTAGTGCAGATTATAGGGTTTTGGACGTTTATAATCCAACCCATTCATTGTTATGAAAGCAATCATTCGAAAATTTTAATGGAAGCCATGATACTAGCCGCTGGTAGAGGGGAAAGACTGCGCCCGATTACCGATTCTATGCCAAAACCCCTTGTTAAGGTGGGGGAATTTGCGTTGATTGAACATCATCTCATCAAACTCGCCCAGGCTGGATTTGATCATGTTGTAATTAACGTATCCCATTTGGGTGAGATGATCATGGATTTTCTCGGTGACGGTAGCCAATTTGGCGTACCAATTAGCTATTCAGTAGAAAATGATGGGGCATTGGGTACCGGTGGCGGTGTTGTGCATGCTCTGGAATTATTTCTGGAGGATCAAATTTTGATTGTAAATTCTGATGTTTTTACTGATTATGATTATTCGGAAATTTCTTTGCCTAGCAAATCCCTGGCCCATTTGGTTGTTGTGCAAAATCCAGCCCATAATTCTCAGGGAGATTTCAGTCTGGTAAACGGACAGATTGGTTTGGAGGACAAATCCACTACCAAATACCACACATTTGCTGGTATTGGGTTTTATCGCAAACAATTATTTAGTAATGTCGATTCGGGTAAATTTGATTTACCCTGGGTTCTTAGCGAACACATCGATGCTGGCAAGATTTCCGGCGAATTGTATGAAAAGCGATGGATTGACGTAGGTGATGTTGAGCGCCTGAAACTAGCAAATGACAAGTATCCAGGAGGGGAAGGCTCAAGCGCCATAACCTGATCACTGGTTTTAGGACAATTTTTTTTGCAGTATTTCGGATAAATCCATTGAAGTTTGATGGATATCCAAAGTAGAGTCACGGTCTCGGACATGATCTCGTATTTGAGTTACCGGTAAATCAACAAATCCACAGGGATTAATCCATTTATAGGGTCTCAAATCCATATCGACATTTAAACTGAGTCCATGATAACAACACCCTTTGGAAATTCTTAGTCCCAGCGCCGCAATTTTTTCGCCGTTTACATACACCCCGGGCGCGCCTGGATTTCTTTGACCGCTAATACCGTAAGTTTGAAGCAGTTTGATGATGATTTGCTCGATGCAGTTAACAAATGATTTTGGCCCCGTTCCCATTCGTTTTATGTCTATTAACAAGTAGACAATGAGCTGACCGGGGCCATGATAAGTTATTTGACCGCCGCGATCCGTGTGTACAACTGGAATTGGGTACTCAGGCGCAATCGGTTGTTCTCGACAACTGGTGCCCTGGGTATATACGGCATGGTGTTGTAATAACCAAATTTGATCATCGGTATCATTGCCGCGACTATGTGTGAACCCAATCATTTCCTGCCAGGTTGTCTCATAGTCACAAATTCCCCTTTGCTGAATAATCAGAGACACTAAATCACCATCAGTATTCTGGGCGTTGAGGACAAGGCCTTATAAAGCGTATCCATCTGGTATTTGGTTTGCGCATTTACCTTACAGCTCACTGAATTGTATTTACCGTTTTTACTTTGTTTGACGCTTACGCCCAGGAAATCGTTTTCATCGATGACTTGCAGCAACAGATTTTCAACAAAATTCGCGTTGTCCTGCTTCGCGTGCATAAAAACTTTAATATCAATCTGGCACGGAAATGTAAGGCCCGGTGGTTCGCCATTTGGTTTAGAACCCATTATCCTGATCGGTTAATTTTTAACAATCTTTAAACAATATTGTTGTAATTAAAAAATTAACTGTTTAACCATATCCAGCAGTCGCGACCACAGTGGGCCCTCTACGTAAGAATCATTTACGTGCAACGATGCTCTATAGATGGGCTTCCCGGAAAACTTAACCTGAATGTGCCCGACTTGGACACCACTTGTAATGGGTGCATGCAAACTGTCAGGTAGTTCGAGAGCTGCAGAGAGCTGGTCTGATTTTCCCTTCGGAAATATTATTCCCAGGTCCTGGTTAACCCCTATACTGGCTTTTGGGGCTTCTCCCATCCACAAAGGCAGTGATTTAACTTCAGCACCGGTTTTAAACACCAGCATTCCGTCATAAGTGCCATAACCATATTGCAGTAACGCCTGAACCTGATCCGTTCTGGATTTTTTACTATTAGAACCGATTACTGTAGCCAGATAACGTACATCTTCACGAAGAGTGGTTCCAATCAGGCAGTATCCGGCATTTTCGGTATGGCCGGTTTTTACACCATCCGCGGTAGGATCTCGAGAAAGCAGTACGTTTCGATTGCCCTGCTTTATGCCATTGTAGGTAAAATCGGGTTGTGCGTAGTAACGATACAATTTTGGAAACTGACGAATTAATGCGATGGAGAGTAAAGTTAAATCACTCGCCGTACTGTAGTGTCCTTCTTCGGGTAGGCCGCTGCTGTTTTTGAAATTTGTATTGGACATTCCAAGATGTTTAGCCATTAAATTCATTCTTGCTGCGAATCCTTCTTCTGTGCCACCGATGTGCTCAGCCAGTGCAACTCCAGAATCATTTCCGGATTGCACAATAAGTCCCTGGAGCAGATCGAGTACTGTGACATGAGTATCAACCTGGATGAACATTTTGGAACCACCTGTTTGCCATGCCTTTTTGCTGATGTAAACCTGGTCCTCCATTTTAATTTCATCATTCTGAAGGGCCTCGAAAACCAGATAACTCGTCATTAGTTTTGTCAGGCTGGCGGGTTCTATAATCGCATCCCTGTTATTGCTTCCTAGTATCCACCCCGTTGCAAAATCTACAACCAACCAGCTGTTTGCATCAATTTCGGGAGGTGGAATTTCTGACTTGATTACGTCTGGAATTTCGGTCAACGCTGCATGAGCTGAATTGACATGAAATAGTAATGCAGCAATTAATATTGCAATACGAAGCATGGTTTTATTTACCGTTTGAATATCAAAGTTTGGAAATAGCGTTTGTTATAATAACGATGTCGTGGACTCAATACAAATATTGATCGAATATTTTATTTGCATGGCGCGTTTTGATTACTTTGTAATCAGTAGAAGCGTCTGCCCCAACAATCGTTCAAGATTGAGCTTAATGCGTAAGGCATTGTCGATCATGTCAAATGGCCCGACCTGTACCCGATAAGGAATGCCCGAAGATAAATTATCGCGATCTAATTCTGGATATACAGCATGTCCTTGCTTACGTAGCTCATTTCTCATTTCTATTGCATTTTCCGCATCAGAGTAAGCGCCAATCTGCACAAAATAATTTTTCTGATTGTGGGTTTGCCCAGAATAAACTGTGGTTTCTTCATCCAAATTATAATCTGCATTGTCGGTATCAGTGTGCGTATCAGGAGTTCCAACTTCTGCACTACTGCTGGACACAATTGCACCACCGATGTTGGCATTCGCATTATTGTAATTATCGGGATTTATCGCTTTGACCTGAACCCGGCCGGTTCCCCGGTTGGCAATACCAAGTTTATGCGCTGCAGCATAGGAAAGGTCTATTAAGCGATTGTGCAGAAATGGACCCCGGTCATTCACCTTTACTACAATCTTTTTACCCGTCTCCAGATTGGTAACCTCCACATAAGTCGGTAGTGGCAATACGGTATGGGCCGCTGTCATTTTCCACATGTCGTATATCTCTCCACTGGAAGTTCGGTTGCCATGAAATTTTGTGCCATACCATGATGCTGTACCGGTTTTCACATAACCCCTGGATGATGTCATAGGGCGATAGGTCTTGCCGAATACGGAATACTTTTTGTTTCCGGTCTGACTGTAGGGTTCTCTTTTTGGTACCGCATCGGGAATCTTGTTGAAGTCTCGGTTTGAGGTTTTAGGCGCACTATCGCCACCAAAAAATCCACCCGGATTTGATTTTTTTAAAGAGCCACTCGAACACCCGGTAATCAGTACTATCGCCAATAGCCATGGGATGCAAGATCGCGTTGCCATACTCTAAAAATCTTTTGCCCTTCTAATTGCTTCAGACAATTCGGTTACCGCCATTGCATAATTTACACTGGGGTTGTAGCGCGTAATCGCATAAAAGTTCTTTAGACCGATTACATAGCGTTGTCGATGTTCTTCATTTAATGAAATCAGCGCAACTTTCGCGCTATTGTGGGGATCATTAAACTCTATACTGTATTCTTTTAGCTGTTCAGGTGTATTCGTTAACTTTCCGCGCTTACTGATCAACCCTGCTCCAGATTCGGAAACCGAACTCATGACCTCAACATAAATTTTCTGGTCGCGTTTCCAACCGTGGACATGCAGATAATTTGCCACACTACCAATGGCATCATCAAATTCATTAACCAGATCCCGTTGGCCATTGCCATTGAAATCAACAGAATAGGCTTCGTAACTCGTTGGCATAAATTGTGGAATCCCAATGGCTCCTGCAAATGAGCCGAGCACCGATGCAGGCTCAATTTTTTCCTTGCGAACGATGTTCAAAAAAGTCCTTAATTCAGCAGTAAAAAAAGTACTACGACGTGGGTAAGCCGCGGACAGGGTAACCAGACTGTCCAATACGCGTTTGTCACCCATCCGCTTACCATAATGGGTTTCTACCCCGATCAATGCTGATATGATTTCTGGCGGTATGCCGTACTTTTCATACGCCCGGTCTAAGGTAAGTTTATGGGTACTCCAAAATATGGTGCCCTGAGAGATTCTGTTGTCATTTATGAACAGGTTTCGATACTTGTGCCAGGGTAACGACTCATATTGTTTATCCATTAACGCCAGGGTTTTTTGATCGATATTGGCCGCGCTTAAAACCCCAAGTAATTCGCCTTTGGGGTAACCATCTTTTTCTGTCATTTCCTTGACCAGTTCCTGGAGCACCGGGTATTGAGCAACATCCACAGCCATTGCCAGGGTTGGAGCAAGCAATAACCAAACTCCAGCAAATGTGGTTATTAGTGATCGAAACAATATTATTATGGCATCCATCATCGATTACCCAAAAAGGTTTTGTTTCGAGCAATACCCATTAAAATTCCAAACCCACTCATTAAAGTAACCATCGAAGTTCCACCGTAACTCATTAACGGTAACGGTACACCTACCACGGGTAAAATTCCCGAAACCATCCCTATGTTAACAAAAACGTAGAAAAAGAATGTCGCAGACAACCCCCCGGCGAGCAATCGAGAATAAGTATCCTGAGCATAAAATGCAATCAACAATCCACGAAATACCAAAAACAAATACAACATCAGCAGGACAATAACCCCAATTAATCCAAATTCTTCGGCATAGACCGCAAAAATAAAATCGGTGCTTCGTTCAGGAATAAATTCCAGTTGGGATTGGGTGCCTGACAGCCAGCCTTTGCCCTGTACGCCGCCTGACCCAATGGCAATAATGGATTGAATAATATGATAACCCGCACCCAATGGGTCTGCCCATGGATCAAATAAGGTCAAAACTCGACTTCTTTGATAATCGTGTAAAACAAATACCCACATTGCCGGAATTATTGCGCAAAGTGAGGCCAATATAAAAATAATCAGTTTCCAGCCAATGCCGGCAAGAAAAATAATCATAATTCCGGAAAGAGTGATCAATAGTGCTGTGCCGAGGTCGGGCTGTAGAATAACCAGAATGGTTGGTACTATTACGATAAATATAGACAGAATCAGGTACAGTGGTCGAGGTGGTAACTTAGACTGGGTTAAAATCCAGGCCACCATCATGGGTACTGCGATTTTCATAATCTCGGCGGGTTGAAAACGAAATAAACCCAGGTCCAACCAACGCGTTGCGCCTTTTCCGGTAAAACCAACAGCGAGTACGACCAGCAACAATCCCAGGCCGATTAAATAGATGTGCGGTGACCACCGTGCCAGAGCTGTCGTCGGTATTCGCGCAAAGATTAACATCAAAATTAATGCAAATACGGCGCGAATCGCATGTTTAGTGAGTTGATCTATATCCTCACCGCCCGCGCTATATAAAATAATCAGACTCAACCCGGTTAACATGAAAATCACGGTTAACAAGGGTAAGTCGATGTAGGAATTGTTTTTGTTTTGGATCACTAAATTTAGACTATTAAATTAAATATTTTATTCAACCACCATTGCAAGGTCTTCCGGCTTTACTTCATCCAATATTTTTAGTCGTTCGATTAAATAATAATCGATCAATTTGCGCGCAATGGGCGCTGCGGTCCTGCTGCCACTGCCGGCATGTTCAACTACAACGGCTATAGCAATTTTCGGGTTTTCAAACGGGGCAAAACCGATAAACAAAGAATGATCCTTATGCTTTTTCAAAGAATTTTCTTCGTCGTATGTTTGATTTTGTGCAATACTTTTGACCTGGGCAGTACCGGTTTTTCCCGCCATTGTGTATTCAATGCCCTGATTTAAGCGCCTAGCTGTCCCTCTTGCGCCGTGCACAACATCACGCATGCTGTTCAAAATCTGCCGGTATGCATTTTCATTTCCCGGAAATTCTACGATCTCAATTTCTGACGGGATGAATTCCTTGACCTGGCTTTGTGGATTTTCAATGGCGCGCAGAAACTTGGGCGTGACTTTTTTTCCCCGATTTGCAAGCACAGCAGTTGCACTGGCCAGCTGCAATGGCGTTACCAACATGAATCCCTGCCCTATTCCTGCGATGACCGTCTCCCCGGGATACCAGGGTTGACCGCGCACGCGTTTCTTCCATTCGGTTGATGGCATTAATCCGGTGGGTTCGTCGAGCATATCAATTCCGGATTGAACCCCGAAACCGAATCGTGTCATACCGTCGTGCAACGGATTAATACCGAGTTTTCGCGCCATACGGTAAAAATACACGTCGCAGGACTGAACAATGGCATCGTATCCGTTCATTAGGCCATGGCCTGACTTTTTCCAGCATCGGTATCGATGACTATGCCCCGGTAAACTATACCAGCCTGGGCAGAAGCTTTTAGTGTCCTGGCCAAAACCGTTTTCAATGCCTACCAGAGCTACAAATCCTTTTATCGTCGAACCCGGCGCGTATCGTCCATACAATGCCCGATTGAGCATCGGTCGGCGTTCGGATTCCCGGAGCTCAGCATAGGCAGATTCTCTAATTCCATTCACGAACGGATTCGGATCAAATACCGGGACACTTGCAAAAGCGAGCACATCACCGGTTTCTGGTTCTATGGCGACTACAGAGCCTTCAAACCCTTCCAGCGCTTCGATACTTTTTTTCTGTAATTCAATATCCAGGCTCAGGTGTAAGGTTTTTCCAGTATCGGGGTCAGTCTGTTTCTGGCTGCGAACAATTCGACCGTGGGCATTGGTTTCCACACGATTAACGCCTGATTTACCCAGCAGGGTCCGCTCGTAAAAAGCTTCTATACCACTTTTCCCGATATAGTCCATGCCTCTATACACCTGATTATCGATGGTTTCCAGATCGTCCACGCTAATCCGACCAACATATCCAACCACGTGGGAGATTAATTCGCCCCGGGTGTATTGGCGTTGCAGGCGCGTACGTAGTTGGGCACCAGGAAAGCGGTACTGATTAACCGAAACCACAGCGGCTTCATCTTCGCTTAGATTTGCTTTCAGTGTTTGTCTTTCAAATGATGGGCGCTTTCTTAACAGGTCGTTAAAATGATCCAGGTCGTCGTCTGACAGCGCAATGATCTGGGAGATATCATTGAGTAGCGACGTCATGTCCTCTACCTTGTCCGGCAAAATTTCGAGATTAAAGACTCTAATGTTTTGAGCCAGGACTTCGCCGTTTCGATCGTATATCGATCCTCTAACCGGTGTAATAGGAAAATAATCGATTCGATTGTTTTGTGCCAGTGTGGAAAAACGCTGGAATTCATAGATTTGTAAATACCCCAGTCTCAGCACCAGAAGCACCACTAATAAAGAGATCAGCGCAAATACGAAAATGAGCCGATTATGAACAACTTTGGTTTCCTGCAGGTAATCCCGCGTCTGTAACATCAAATTATTCCGGTACGATGGCGTACCAATCGCAAAACGTTATAAACAACGGGCCAGATTAGTGCCGTGGTTAATGCTGATTGCCAGTAGATAATTTGTACCTCTGTGTCGGATGTCAGATGGTAAACCCAGACAGTAAAGCTGATATCAACTGAAGCCAGTATGAATACCACAATACATTGTTGCCATAATTCATAAAGTCGCAACCTTTGATGGGTAGAAACTGCAATCATCGCGACAAAAGCCTTTCCGATGGCATGCTGACCCAAAATCGAATAATACAAAATATCCATTATCAATCCCGCTAGCCAGCCACACCCGACTCCTACCCGCTCGGGTACAGCCAGGCACCAGTAAAACAACACCAGTACCACCCAGTCGGGTTTTGCATATTGCATCCATTGTGGATATGAAATCATGTTTAAAATCAATGCAACAATAAATGTTGTAATCACAACGGGAAACGCGGATATTGAGAATCGGGTTCTACTCATTCGAGAGATTCCTGAATCAGTTCAACATTGTCCCGGGATGGGAAATTTTCTCCTGACTCGTCTGAATTCCAAAGTAACAACACTTCCCGTGCGATGCCAACCTTTGCCGTTGTTGTCGCGCTAATATCCAAAAATGCAGCATTAGCATCTTTTACAATATCTGTAACTTCCGCAACCCTGTATCCAGTTGGAAATCGTCCGCCCATACCCGAGGTGACCAAAATATCCCCAGTTTGAATATCTGACTGGCTTGCCAGGAATGGCACTTTTACTAAATCAGATTTTCCTGACCCTTCAATAATGGTGCGCAGGCCATTACGCAGTACCTGAACCGGTACGCCGTGGCTTGCATCTGTGATTAATGTGATAACACTTCTCTTATATCCGACTTCAGAAACCTGACCTAAAATCCCTTCGGGTACTATGGCGGGCTGGCCAATAAAAATACCGGACTCCATTCCTCGATTAATTATAATTTTTTGATTGAATGGTTCAAGACCGAATTCGATAATTTCTGTAAGCAAAATTTCGTTGGTGGAACGTTTTGATGCTGCAAGTAATCGAGACAGTCGTTGATTTTCTTTTTCCAGGGATTCGTATCGTTGTAGTCTGGATTCCAGAATGATTTGATTTTTCTCTAACTCAGTATATTTTTGATACAGGTCATCATCCGGATAATAGCGTTTAAGCAATGATTTTGTTGTTTTGGGAATGTTTATTACTGATTCAAACGGTATGTTAACAAGCGTGGTTACAATTCGAACCGGTTCCAGTAACTTACTACGATGATCAACAATCATTAGTGCAATGGATAGAACAATCAGTAACGAAAATCGAAAGATAGAAGATGTACTTTGATAGCTCATGTCAGAATGTTATATAGAATCACTATCACTCGTTCCAGATTAAGCGACAAATTATCTGTAATTCTCAATTCCTGATTGACTTTGCACCCGCGGACCAATTGTGCCTGATTAGTAATTCATTAATCTCATTCAGTACTTTTTGAGATAGAAAATTATCCGTCGCTGGCAAAAACATCACCTAATGCATCCATTTCCTCAAGCGCCCTTCCACATCCTCTCACCACACAGGTTAATGGCTCTTCAGCAATGACCACGGGTAAGCCGGTATCCTGCATCAGGCGGCGATCCATATCGCGTAACAAAGCACCACCACCAGCAACCACCATTCCTTTTTCACCAATGTCTGCGCTGAGTTCCGGAGGTGTTTTCTCCAGCGCCTGGCGAATTGCCTGCACAATCAGCTCCAACGAATCGCTAATTGCTTCATAAATTTCTTCACTGGTAAGTAGAAGGGTACGCGACATACCTTCAGAAATATCTCTTCCTTTTATTTCCATCTCTTTATGTTCAGATTCTGACCATGCAGTACCAATTGTTTGTTTAACCCTTTCAGCAGTTGCTTCGC
Organism: Candidatus Spongiihabitans sp.; assembly: GCA_965237725.1. Taxonomy (GTDB): domain Bacteria; phylum Pseudomonadota; class Gammaproteobacteria; order Arenicellales; family Poriferihabitantaceae. The sequence goes on along the minus strand of OZ250151.1, from coordinate 4,264,261 downwards.
CGATTAACATGCCGTGTCGCCGTCGAACATAATTGATAATCGATTCATCAAATGAATCACCAGCGATTCGTAACGAATTCGAATAAACCATACCCCCCAGAGACAATATGCCGACTTCCGTAGTACCACCGCCGATATCAACCACCATGGATCCGGTGGGTTCGCCAACTGGCAGGTTTGCACCGATAGCCACTGCCATGGGTTCTTCAATCAAGTAAACTTCCCTGGCACCAGCGCTGGTTGCTGATTCCCGAATTGCCCGTCTTTCGACCTGGGTTGAACCACAGGGAACACAGATAATAATTCGTGGACTGGAAAAAAATTTATTCTCTTGCACTTTGCGAATAAAATACTTAAGCATGTCTTCGGTGACATTAAAATCAGCGATGACACCATCCTTCATCGGTCGGATGGCCTGAATGGAGCCTGGGGTTCGACCGAGCATTAATTTTGCATCCTGCCCCACAGCGAGAACGCTTTTCCCGCTGCCACCCGCTGTTGGTGTTTTAATAGCCACTACAGAGGGCTCATCGAGGATAATGCCCTTGTTTCTGACATATATAAGGGTATTTGCAGTGCCAAGATCAATGGCAAGATCGTTGGAAAAGAAGCCAACAAGGCGTTTTAACATTAGAAATAGACTAGCTTAAGAAGTGAAAAACCGGCATTTTAGCCCCAAAAATTACTGCCGTAGCTTAACAATCCAACCAACACTATTCAACTGCACAATCCTATGGTAAGTTGCTGCGCTTTTAATGGTAGGACAGATTCAGGTTAAACTCAAAATATGTCTCTCACAGCTAAAGATATTACGTATATCGCCCACCTTGCCAGGTTGAAAACCGACGTTAAGCAGGCCGAATTCTATTCTACACAGCTAAATCAAATTATGGATCTGGTGGAACAAATGAATAAGGTAGATACCAGCGGTATCGAACCCATGTCTCACCCACAGGACGCTGCGCTGCGGTTACGCGAGGATGTTGTAACGGCATCGAATTGCCGGGATGAATATCAAGGGATTGCCCCAGCTACGGAAAATGGTCTATACCTGGTTCCCAGGGTCATAGAATAGATAACAGCAGACAAGCAAATGCACAATCATTCAATTGCTCAGCACCAAAGTGCTCTGCGCGACAAGTCTTATTCCAGTGTCGAACTGACCCAGCATTTTCTGGATCGTATCGAGCAGTCTAAACTCAATGCCTTTGTAACCGTCATACCAGACCAGGCCCTGGCTCAGGCGAAACAGGCTGATGAATTAATTGCTAAAAACAAGGGTACCGCTTTGACCGGTATTCCCATTGCCCATAAAGATTTATTTTGTACCAAAGGTATTTTGACCAGTTGTGGGTCAAAAATTCTCAGTAATTTCGTATCTCCCTATAACGCGACGGTTGTTGATAAATTGAATCAACAGGGTATGGTCACCCTGGGCAAAACCAACATGGATGAATTTGCCATGGGCTCATCCAATGAAACCAGCTTCTATGGACCGGTAGCAAATCCATGGGACACCAATCGAGTGCCCGGTGGCAGTTCCGGGGGCTCAGCAGCAGCGGTAGCGGCCAGGCTTGCTCCAATTGCCACCGCAACAGACACCGGTGGATCCATTCGTCAACCTGCTGCATTTTGTGGATTGTCCGGAATTAAACCCAGTTATGGACGTGTATCTCGTTATGGCATGGTGGCTTTTGCATCATCATTGGATCAGGGTGGCATTCTCGCAAAAAATATCGAGGACGCCGCACTGGTTCTTCAGGCGATGTCGGGATTTGATAATCGAGATTCAACATCACTGGATCTTGAGGTGCCGGATTATTTGGATTCACTCGCACAATCAATTAAAGGCAAAATAATTGGATTGCCAAAAGAGTTTTTTGGTAGCGGTGTCGACGCAACAGTGGCATCGGCGATTCAACAGTCCATAAGAGAGCTCGAAGCAATGGGGGCAAAGACGGTGGAAGTTGAATTGCCCAACAGTGAAGTTGGCATTCCTTGTTATTATGTACTCGCGCCTGCGGAAGCGTCTTCAAATTTGTCACGTTTTGATGGCGTTCGATATGGCCACCGCGCTGATGATTATATTGATTTAAATGATATGTATGAGAAGTCCCGAGCAGAAGGATTTGGTGCAGAAGTTCAAAGGCGAATCATGATCGGAACCTATGTATTGTCATCGGGATACTACGATGCTTACTATATCAAAGCCCAAAAACTGCGACGAATGATTGCAGATGATTTCAGTCGGGCCTTTGAAAAGTGTGATCTGATTGCCGGGCCCACAACTCCGAGCACCGCATTCTTCACCGGAGAAAAAAATGATGACCCAGTGGCCATGTATCTAAATGATATTTTTACCAACTCAGCAAACCTTGCCGGCCTGCCTGCCCTTTCCATTCCCGCGGGCTTCGATGAGAAAAAATTGCCCATTGGTTTACATCTAATTGGCAAGTATCTGGACGAATCAACCATCCTCAACGTTGCCCATCAATTTCAACAACAAACACAATGGCATCTGGAGATTCCGGGCGGGTTTGAATAATGCAGTGGGAAACCGTGATCGGACTAGAAGTCCACGTACAACTTCTAACCAGGAGCAAACTGTTTGGCGGCGCCTCAATCGCCTATGGTGCTGAGCCCAATACCCAGGCCTGCGACGTCAGTGTTGCATTGCCAGGGGTATTACCGGTAATGAATAAAGAGGCGGCGCGACTCGCAGTCAAGTTTGGTCTTGGCATTGGTGCTGAAATTAACCAGCGTTCTATTTTTGCACGCAAGAATTACTTCTACCCCGATTTACCCAAGGGCTATCAGATCAGTCAATTCGAAGTACCCATTGTCGGTAAAGGAAAACTTGAAATTGAAACCAGCAAAGGGATAAAGTCCATTGGCATTACTCGAGCGCATTTAGAAGAGGATGCGGGAAAATCGCTTCATGAAGATTTTCAGGGCATGACTGGAATTGATTTAAATCGTGCCGGTACGCCACTGCTAGAAATTGTATCTGAACCGGATATGCGATCTTCAGAGGAAGCTGTGGCTTATCTGCGAAAACTGCATTCCCTGGTCCGCTATCTAGAAATATCCGATGGCAATATGCAGGAAGGCTCTTTTCGATGCGACGCCAATGTCTCTGTAAGGCCCAAAGGCCAGGTGGAATTGGGCACCCGAGCCGAGCTTAAAAATATCAATTCATTCCGATTTGTAGAAAAAGCCATCGAAATCGAAGTAGATAGACAAATAGAAATCATTGAAGATGGTGGCGAAGTGGATCAGGAAACCCGACTATACGATTCTGACAAAAACGAAACCCGTTCCATGCGATCCAAGGAAGATGCTCATGATTACCGATATTTTCCTGACCCGGATTTACCGGAAATGGTGCTTGAGGGCAGTTTCATTGATCAGGTTCGCAAAGAGTTGCCTGAGTTGCCCGAAGCACGAAAACTACGAATTGAGACAGACTTCAGGCTTTCAACCATTGATGCAGCCCAGTTAACCCATGATCGGGATACAGCGGACTACTTTGAATCCGTCTGTTCCGCTACGGCCGCTGATCCCAAAACCGTTGCTAACTGGATTTTGGGTGAGCTGAATGCAGCGCTAAACAATTCCGAGTTGGAAATAAAATCCTCTCCTGTAGACTCGAAACGTTTCGCTGAGTTACTCGATCGCATAAAGGATGAAACCATTTCCGGTAAAATTGCAAAGGAAGTGTTTGGTTTGTTGTGGGAGAGTGATAGTAGCGTAGATCAGATTATCAAGGAAAAAGGTCTAAAACAAATTACCGACATTGGTGAAATTGAATCAATAGTGGACGAAATTTTACAAAACCATCCAGACCAGGTGGGGCAATTTAGAGATGGCAATGAAAAAGTATTCGGATTCTTTGTCGGTCAGGTTATGAAGGAGTCCAAAGGCAAGGCAAATCCGAAACAGGTAAACGAGTTATTGCGCGAAAAATTAAAGTAAGGTAAAAGGTGCATTGCGGGCCTGTAGCTCAGCTGGATAGAGTACCTGGCTTCGAACCAGGTGGTCGGGGGTTCGAGTCCCTCCGGGCCCGCCATAAAATCAAAAATCACAATTTAATTCCGTATTGTGTCACAGGAATTACGATTAAAACACCTGGTAATTAAATGGTCCTTTCTGTGGCCCAGAAGAAAAGACGATTAATAATATTGTTAAAACAAGAAACAATGCGATTGAAGAAATTATGTAATACTTATATTTAGAGAAAAAATTGCGTCGCATTAATTAGTTACCTGTTTCGAAACAAATTGAACCACCGATTGTGCAATACGGCCGTGAGCGACGTCGTTTGGATGGGCGTCGTCATAACTGACCCAAAGATCAAACTGGTTTGGATGCCCTTGAAATAAATTCGCCAGATTCAAATGATCGATTTCACTTTGTTCCAAAAATCCAGAAATTTTATCATTTATTTCATTAAATATAATGTTATCGGTATCGTGCAATTCCGGCAGGACAACAACCTGTAGTTCAATACTATTTTCATCACAATAATGTTTCAGATCGAGCAAAGCATTTTTTGCATTTAGCCATCCCTGATGATCATCGGCATATAGCGCAGAATAGAATTCCTTAAAACTTTTTGAGGCGAATACGTTGTTCAGTAAGGAGTTTATTTTTGACCAATATAATGAAATAAAATGGGAGTAACCGAGGAACCAGAGTGCAGATTTTTCAGGAGTAAGCTCTGCATCATTAATGAAGTAAAATAATACTACTTTGTCTGGGTTGTATTTAAGGCCCTTCTCAAAGAACAAGTTTACTTCCTGTTCGGTATTGTAGTTTCCCGTTCCGAAATTTATTACTTCAACGGGCCTCGACTGGCTAACTTTTTCCTCAAGAATGTTCTGGAAGGTTTTATCATGCTCTACACCCCAACCGAATGTTAATGAGTCTCCCAGGGCAATAATTCTGTATGCGTCGGTTTTCTCTACAGAGTATTCTTTGTCTCTCAAACCATCTGAGTTAATGGATACGTTCACATCCATTAGCTTCATCTCGCTTCCAGGAATATGTACATGGCTAATTTTTGGATTTTCGGAATCTTCTTTTATTCCCAGCGCATAGCGCGTCATTTCGATGTCATACACTGTGTTGAATTGTAGATAGATTCGAACCAGAGCTTCCCCTAATGCGAAAACAATTAACAAAATGACCATTAAGGCCAATGAAACGTTTACTATTTTCCCAGAATTCAATCTATTTGATCACAATGTGTTGACGGTAAATTTAGGGAGCGGAGTATATCTGATCGGGAGTTTTGTGTGTATAGAGATAGTGTCAATCTATAATAATTTATTCCAATTTAAATATATTTTTAAAACTACAAATCAACACGAATTCAAACCCGAATGAATAGAAACATTCCACCTATGGTCAATTCATTAAAAATGTAACTAACTTGAACAGCAAAATTTAAATTCGCTCTATTTGGATTTTCTCGAACAGCGCCAGCCAACTGCCAGAATGTGGTGGATAAACGTTAACTTTAGCCCCACCTGTTACCTGGGTAACGGGTGTTTGGGAAGATTTTCGGTTTGGATTAAACCAGGTAATTTTATACTTACCACTATATTTGTTCATGTTTACTACGAATTCCTTCGAATTGAGATTGTAAATCAAAAATTCAATATCATTAGATAATGCATAAACACCATTGAGCCCACTAACCAAATCAGGGTCTGGATTCATAGAAGCTAATCGGTGGGCCAAGTATGATTTTACGAATCTATACGTTTCCTGGTAATCAGCAATCCCCGAAGGTAGCTCGTATGTGTCCGGGGCAGACTTTCTAATGTATGCCCATCTCTGCGTCTGTCGTACCACATGCCAAAGCTATGCTCGAGAGCAGGATAACCAAATGTCAACATGCTGTCAGTTAACGCCTCCAAATCTTCCGTTTGATTTGGCCCGATTTGGTCAAGCGCATTTCTGGTGATATTGGTTCTTCGCCCAGGTCTCCAAATTTCACTGATTTGACCCAAGCCCCAGATCACCTTGTCGTCGTAGTTTAGCTAGCCATTGCGCATTTCCAGGTTACCGCTATTAGCATTTATTGAATAAGTTAAAATGCAAACTAAAATTATTCGAATGTTATCCATTATCTAAGCACGGTATTGATAATTAATATTTAGCGCTGTTTATTTTTCCGATGTAAAAGCATTACATTAAACAGTAATATAAATGGGTTAAAATTTTGCAACCAAATAGTTATTATGGGATCGAAAATAGTTCTCGCATCTTCTTCACCCTATAGAAAACAGCTGTTGGCTCGTACATCTCTCGAATTTGTCTGCGCATCTCCGAATATTGATGAATCCGTATTGCCTGGAGAGTCGCCAATGGAGCTGGTAAAAAGGCTTTCTACAGGCAAGGCAGAAGCATTAGTGGAAAAATACCCAAATGCTTTAATCATTGGATCAGATCAAGTTGCTGAATTTCAAGGAAAAATAGTAGGCAAACCCGCTTCGCACGCTGATGCTGAGTCCCAATTACGACAGTTTTCTGGTTCGGTTTTAACCCTCCACGCCGGTGTCACATTGATAAACGCCAGAACCGGAAAAATTCAATCCGATGCAGATATTTTCGAAGTTGAATTTCGTATGATTTCCAATACTCAGATTGAGCGCTATCTCAATTTGGAAAAACCTTATGATTGTTGCGGTAGTCTCAAAGCAGAAGGCATGGGTATTGCCCTGCTAAAAAGATTGAGTGGTAACGACCCAAATACTTTGATCGGACTACCGTTAATAAAATTAATTAATATGCTTATGGCAGAAGGCGTCGAACTTGTGTAATTTAAATAGTACACAATGTTTGGAAACCCCAACTTAATTTTCAAACAACTGCCCTTTTCGAATCCGGTTTATCCGGTCACGTACTGAGGCCGCAGCCTCGAATTCGAGATTTTTGGCATAGCCATACATTTCCTTCTCCAGCTTGCTTAAAAGTTTTCCAAGATCCTTTGGAGACATTTTATAATACTCTTCGGGATTTTCAGCGACCTTGTCTAAATTCATTTCAGGTAAATCCTGCCACGATGAATCATTAGCGGTTACACCATCTATAATATCTTTGACTGGTTTTATAATGGATTTTGGCTCGATGTTGTGTTTCAGATTATAAGTATGTTGTTTCTCTCGCCGCCTGTTAGTTTCTTCTATAGCCTGGATAATTGAATTGGTTTCCCGATCTGCATATAAAATCACACGGCCATTGATATTGCGCGACGCACGACCGATGGTCTGAATAAGAGAGCGGGCAGATCGCAGGAACCCTTCCTTGTCCGCGTCGAGAATAGCGACCAGAGAAACCTCGGGTAAATCCAACCCTTCCCTGAGCAAATTTATACCAATCAGCACATCGAACACCCCTTTCCTCAGGTCCCGGATAATTTCTACCCGCTCCACAGTATCGATGTCAGAGTGTAAGTATCGAACTCGAACGTCGTGCTCGTGGTAATACTCGGTCAAATCCTCAGCCATACGCTTGGTCAGTGTGGTAACCAATACTCTTTCACTCAGCGCCACCCGTTTGTTAATTTCCGACAATAGATCATCCACCTGGGAATCCACCGGCCGAATTTCTAATTGGGGATCGAGCAATCCAGTTGGGCGTACAACCTGCTCTACGATCTGAGGAACCCGCTGTTCTTCGTAATTTCCTGGTGTCGCGGAAACAAACACAACCTGGGGTAGCAAATCTTCAAATTCATCGAAACGCAATGGACGATTATCCATTGCAGAAGGTAATCTGAATCCATATTCCACCAGGTTTTCTTTTCTCGAGCGATCACCTTTATACATTGCGCCAAGCTGGGGGATGGTGGCATGGCTTTCATCAATAAATACAATGGCATTGTCCGGCAAGTAATCCATCAGGGTCGGCGGAGGCATCCCGGCATTTCGACCAGACAAATAGCGCGAGTAATTCTCTATGCCATTGCAATAACCCAGCTCGTGCATCATCTCCAGATCATATAGGGTGCGTTGCTCAAGGCGTTGCGCTTCGACCAGTTTTCCCGCATCTCTAAGCTGCGCCAAACGTTCACGCAAATCCTGTTTGATTTCATCGAGTACGCCCAATATGGTTTCACGCGCGGTGACATAATGGCTTTTTGGATAGACTGTAACCCGATTCAAATGTTCTTCTACGCCTCCGGTTAATGGATCGAACCTGGATAAATTTTCTACCTCATCTCCAAACAATTCGATCCGAATGGCCAGTCTTTCAGACTCTGCCGGGTAAATGTCAATAACATCCCCTCTGACCCGAAATGTACTCCGTCTTAATTCCAGATCATTTCGCATGTATTGCAACTCTGCCAGGCGTTTCAATATGGCACGCTGGTCAATCTGATCGCCTTTCTTTACATGCAAAATCATGCCGTGATAGGCAGCGGGATCGCCCAAACCATAAATTGCGGATACCGTACCGACGATAATGACGTCACTTCTTTCCAGCAGGGCTTTGGTGGCCGACAGACGCATTTGGTCGATGTGATCGTTTACCGAGGCATCTTTTTCGATATAGGTATCAGAGCTGGGGACATAGGCCTCGGGCTGATAATAATCGTAATAAGAAACAAAGTACTCAACCGCATTTTCAGGAAAAAAGTCCCTCATCTCCGAATATAGTTGGGCTGCCAGGGTTTTATTATGCGCCAATATTAATGCCGGCCGATTGGTGTTGGTTATGATATTGGCCATGGTAAATGTTTTGCCGGAACCGGTCACGCCCAAAAGTGTTTGAAATGCCTCGCCATTTTCTATGCCATCAGTCAGGGCGGAAATGGCCTGAGGTTGATCGCCATTTGGCTTGAACTCACTAACCAGATTGTAGTTCGAGGAAATAGTCATGCTTATATTTTAGCTAATCCAGCAATATAAAAATATTTGAAAATTGTGACTTTTAACACAGATTTGTAACTGAAAATAGGTACAGTAAATCGGTGTAAATGTGAAAAGGAATTGGAATTGTTTTTCAAAGTTAAAGGGTTTTCTCTAGTTGAATTATTGCTGTCTCTGACCATAATCGGGATCACGGTATCATTTATCATTCCTGGCAGTATTAATCTAATAGATTCAGTGCATGGAAGTAAGAGCACAAGCCTGTTAAGGATAAGTTTGATCATAGCGCGAAGCGAAGCTTTGAAGCGTCACCAGATCGTTCGACTATGCCCCAGCAAAGATGGTCAATTTTGTAGTGATGACAGGAACTGGGGATACGGCTGGATCACCTATGTCGACTTATCGGGAAAACGAACCAGGACATCGAATGATCCAATTTTGCAGGTTCAGGCTGGGATTAAGAATATGACTATCTGGAAAAACGGAAACGAACACACGGTAAGATTTGATCGATCCGGTAAAATTGGGCTAAATCGCTCTTTCTCAATTTGCAACGAAACTAGTCGTAAACCAATATCTCGCATTGCCCTGATTCATTCCGGGCGTATTCGAATTACCCAAAAGAAGGCGGAATGCGAAAAACGTAAATAATGTGGTAAATCAATGGTTAATTTATCCAGAATTACTTGACCAAATTAGATTGTCGAATTAGTATTCGCCTCCTCCGTTCCCCAGTAGCTCAGTTGGTAGAGCAGGTGACTGTTAATCACCTTGTCGGCAGTTCGAGTCTGTCCTGGGGAGCCAATTATTTATACCTATTTCAGTAAGCTTTCCCGTCAACATATTGATGCCGCCAAGTCGGCACTTGTTCGTATCATCCCTGATACGAACCCTCCGGGCTCACTGCGTTCGCGTTGATTTGTTCCCTACAAATCAATCGAGTCTGTCCTGGGGAGCCAATTATTTATACCTATTTCAGTAAGCTTTTCCGTCAACATATTGATGCCGCCAAGTCGGCACTTGTTCGTATCATCCCTGATACGAACCCTCCGGGCTCACTACGTTCGCGTTGATTTGTTCCCTGCAAATCAATCGAGTCTGTCCTGGGGAGCCAATTATTTATACCTATTTCAGTAAGCTTTTCCGTCAACATATTGATGCCGCCAAGTCGGCACTTGTTCGTATCATCCCTGATACGAACCCTCCGGGCTCACTACGTTCGCGTTGATTTGTTCCCTGCAAATCAATCGAATCTGTCCTGGGGAGCCATTTTATCCTCAAAGTAACAACTAGATGTAAACCAAGCTTTCCTCTGTTACCGCCCAATTTCAGTAATTAGTGCGTTTGTGGTGCATCTACTACAATCTATAAGAACATATAGAGGATACTCGCAAACTAAAATATCCGCTTTTCTAGCAAAAATTTACGGAACTCAATTATATCTTCGACATTAGACAATTCCTCAATTGTTCGTTTGTCGATCTGCCCGCTAGATAGATAGTGCTCAACGCCTTTGTTTGCACTCTTATATTGCTTCGAAGTGTCGATAAATTCCGAATCAATTTCATGATCAAAAAATTTACTAAGGAAGTAGGCGAAATTTTCGTATGAAAATTCTGCTACGAATTTAACATCACTCATGTAATCCGGTAATTTATAAAATTGCTCGGTGCTTTCTTCGCATTTGGTTATCCCCAATAGAAAATCATTAAGCGAGAGGCTGAGCAAATGAGTCGGTTGTAACACCAGGTCAGGGTCAGTACCTGCTCGAACTTCTTCCTGAGCCCACCAGTATAAAGAACAAAGGAGCTCTATGGGGTCTCTTAGAAAAGAGAATGTCAGCCAACCATTCCTGTTGAACTCTTGAACGGATTGGCGTGTCCAGCCAGTGTGGTGATTGTGTACAAACTGACGATCAAGATATCCATGTTCCCAAAGTTGTGAATGTATATCGAGTTGTTCTTCGTCTGGTAATTGGTATGGTGATCTGTCTATGGCAAAATCAAACAGCTCTTCTTCGGTCCAGTCTCTCTCAAGTGAAAAGGATTTTTCCCAGGAATTAAAAATTTTGTAACCTTGTTGTTCGATAGCAAAAGGTACTAACCGGTCTAATACTCTCTCAACCAGATATTTGTTAATAAAACGGCCCGCTGATTTTGCATAGTGAATAAATGCGATTTTTTCACAAACCATCCTCTGCGACTCCTTATCGATTTCGGTAGAATCTTCGATTGAGTTCCTGTTTCATGTGAGTAGTCATCACGTGCAGTAATTTGGTCAAGACATCGTCAGGACGAAGGTCTTCATGCTCAGACTGCTGAATAGCATATTTTCGTTTAGTAGCATGATATTCATCATCTTTCATGTATTGATCCAGAACTGCTATCCAATCGTCGATTGTCGAATATTTCGGAATAATAGTTCCTCCATGACCAATTCTTTCAGCAAAGCCATTGGCTTCGGACGCCAGGGCAGGTATACCGAAAGACTGAGCCTCAGTGATAATCCTTGCAAAGCCTTCAGGATTTAATCGGGGGATCAACAATAGACGTGTTTGGGAAAATACTTTACCTATTTCCGGCGTGGCCGGTAACCAGTCAATATTCCCACACGCAAAAGACTTTTTGAAACAGGTTTCGAGCCATTGGTCGCTTATGGCCCTGCTTTGCAATATTGTGAAGTGATACTCCGGTCGTGCGCCTGCAATTCGAAATAGCGTTTCAATACCTTTTGACCTCAATGGATTGACGAATAGAATACTCTTCCCAGTGTCCTCCGTGTCGGCATGATTTAGTATGATATAGGGAGGGATGATTTCCACGTCTGCGTTAAAAAATTCAGTAACATGAGCAGCAATATCCCTGGTGGTACTAATTAACTTAATTCGATCAGGGTAATACTGATAACCCAATCCTTCATTGGGGTGAGCAAAAAACCAGCTTACTACGGGAATATTTACTTCAATCATCCCGGTAAGAATATTTTCCGCAGCGCCATCAATAATCAATGCAACATCAGGTTTGCAGGTCAGACAAACACCGTTCAGTGATGCGGCCGGATCGGTAGCACGAAATACCGGATATCCAAAATTATCATCTCTCTTAAGTCGATGAGATTTTGTGGGATGTCTCCACTTTGTAACTACTATTGGCTTGTGTCCAGCTAGAACCAGAGCATCACACAGTTCAGAAACCGTGGTGTTCTGGCCACAATAAATTTCCGGTAAATAGGGATTGCTGAGAACGATCAGAATCTTCATGACACGTTAGAATTGATTGTGGTCAAGACACTGCATTGACAATATGCTTTTCGAGGCTTTCTATAAAGATGGTTGCCAGTGTTTCTGGGTTTGCCTGTTTGCGGGTTGCATGCCTAAGCGCAGCCTTACTGAGTTTGTTATAAGTTTTTTTGTCGTTAAACACTTTTTCTACTGCTGTAATCCATTCACTCACTTCACCGTCTGGGTCCAGCAATATGCCACCTGGACCGATGGCTTCCGGCAGCCCACCACGGTTACTGCCAATTACAGGTATTGCACTATGTTGCGCTTCCGTAACGCAGCGTCCGTAAGTTTCTTCCCAGATACTCGGCATCAACAGCACTCGGGTACTGCCATAAAGAGTATTCATGTCACGCGTAGATGACATCCAGTCGATATTCCCCAGAGACTCGGCGCGATTACTGCAATACGCTCTCCACTGGAGATTTACATGCCAGCTTTCAGCAACCTGGAACGGAATCCCTGGGAGATTTTCCGCAATCTTGAAAAAAATTTCCACGCCCTTAATTTGGCTGGGATTGATAAAAAGTACTTTTTCTCTTGTGGTAGATAAACGATAGTTTTCTGGGTCTACCAATGGAATTAGTGTTGTGGATTCAATTCCGAACAGGGCTTTCAGACGTTTGGAGGAAAATTCTGAATTAGAGAAGTATAGTAGAGAAGGGTCTGGTAACAGCATGCCGCCAATTTGTGCAGTTTCAACATTGTGCAAATAAACCGCAGTAGGTAGATCGACCTGCAATGCAGATACTATCATCGGCACTGTTCGCTTCCCTGTCAGGACACAAATAGCATCAGCAGAGGAAGCGCTGGCAACCTCGGCAAGTACTGCTGCAGGATTTTCAGACCTGATCACCTGGTAACCGAGGGAGGAATCAGATCGATTTGATTTTAGTGTCGTTTCAGGAGCGCTATCAAAACCACAATTGACAATAGGTTCAATGCCTTTTGATTTTAGTGCGAGACACAGCTCGTGTATTGTAGTTTGTAACCCGCCAACAACATCAGGTAGATAGCCATAGGTGGTGCTGAACACCAGTTTCTTTAAACGCATAACCTAGGATGAAACAACAACGATTTCTACTTCTTCTTCTACCTGCTCTACCTGATCTTCCTGCTCGTCAACTTCTTCTATAACAGCGGCGTAGTTATCGGGGACATTTTCAAGGCCGACGTATGATTGTACCTCTACATTATCTCCCGTAAAACCTTCCATCAGGCCCGCGATATCATCCATATCGAATTCTCCCTCATCGACAACTTCACCACTAGGGGTAAGGCGAATCCAGTGCTCACTTTGATTGAGCAAAGCGTTTGCATCAGAAATATTACTGACGCCAGTCATTTCATCTCCATAGATAAAGAAAGCATAGGTTTCTCCATCCCCAGCGTTAATTTCGATAACCATAACCCCGCCCCTTATGCCGAGGGTTCCGGATGGGGTTGTTATACTGACATTGCCTGATTTGCTAAGCGCGCCTCCAACAAAGCGTAATACCCCCACACTAGCTGATAAAAGTAATTCCCCAGACTGTGACTCAGGTTGATAGACGAAACTGTCAATTTTTACTTCGGAATTAGGTCCAATAGTGAGTGAAGATTTGTCAGCAAACATCAAATGTGCAGTACCATCTTCACCCGTTTTAATTACTTCATCTCGAAAAATCTCACTGCCTACGAATACTACCCGGCTATTTTCACCTGGAATCAAACCCTCTACTGGCTGTTTAACCGCACCTGCGATTCCCGCATTTTCAACTGACTCCGACTGACCTACCAAGTCACCGCTGACCATTGCCATAGGAACCAGACTTAAAGCCTGCATTGCTTTTAAAAGTTTTGATTTGTTCGTTGTCATATGCTTGCCTAAAATGTAAATCGCAGCGCGACGCTTACTAGATTGTTTTTCGCACTGTGATTAACCAGATTTGAATCCCTGTCCGATGTTTCAAGCTTTAGGTTGAGCCCTAAACTTTTGCGGATAGGTAAGGTCGTCGCAACACCCAGTCGCCATGCGTTATCCTCTCTTACTAAAATCGGACTAACTGCGGGGTTTGGCACATCGTATTCTGTATTGCGTCGGATAAGTGAAAAGTTAACCGATTGCTTACCCTGGTCCTTGAAAAATGAATTTTTGAACCTTATTCTGTATCGAGCTGATAAGCTGGTTTGCTTGTAACGTGAAAGAGGGGATTCGGCGTCCACGTCTCGTACGCCGCCCCAATGGTTAAAAAATGGCCGCGCTTGACCTCTGTATTCCAGCGCAAGCGGAACCGGATTTGGTCCCCGCTTCGCATGGCTGTTCTGATACTGCCATTATTTGCATGGTAATCGCGATCGGAATAATCTAACTCGCCCTTTATTGAGGTTTGGGTGTTTAATCCATAAGTTGCACTTAGTCCCGCTCCCCAGCTATCAGAAAGATCGTCACCATTGAGGTCGCTTTTTTTGTAGGTCAGATAGGGTTTGAGTTTAACTCGATCTCCGGTAGATGAGAGCAGTATCTCTGGACCAGTGGTGAGACCAAAGGATGCGTAATTCAATTGGCTTTGGTCGTTGTAATCGGTTTTATATAATATGCCACGGGTTTTCATAGATACCCCAGGGGATATTTTATACTTATGATTCAATCGAATAAACGAATACCAGTTGCTATCGGATTCTGCGGTTATTTTCCTTCTTGGCGGAACCAGAACACCCCCTGAAAGTATTTCATCGGACTCTGGAGATGAAAGCGGATTTTCCTGGTATCGGTAGCCCAACGTTATCAGCCCAGTAAATGTATTTCGCGAGTTTTCGTTCTCGGTTTCTATAATATAGGCTTCCATGTATGAGGGGACGGCTTCATTTTCAGGAATCAGCGCCCTCGCGCGTGTAAAATAGGACTCCGCCACCTGATTTGCGCCTAGTCGCTGATACAACGTCCCCAATTCGAATAGTACTCTCGGTTGATTCCGGGAAACCACAAGCATGCCTTCTAGCGCAGATATGGCGGCCTCGAAATCTGCAACGTCTATTGCGGCCTGGGCATACTCATACAGCAACTCAAGATTAGCGGGGTCCTTAAGGAGTTCTGAATAAAGCATGTCAAGATCGGCTTTGCCAGCAGCACGTACCTGGGGAACGATTTGCATGCAAATGACAAGGCTACAGAGAATAGCCAGGGCGAGTTTTCGGGTGGTTAAAAATGAATTTCGAAATGAAATGCTTGACACTCGGGTACAACAAAGTTGGTTATTTTTCAAAGTTTAACTGCACCTCACGAACAGATAATTACAACTGTTGTATGGATTATTTTAATTACCCTAAAGCGATAATAAATATAGCACATTTGACCAATTAGTGGACTTAAATTAATAAATCCATGGGCAGATGTGGACGTTTAAAAATCAAAACTCAAAACCTGTCGTCAGAATTTTTCGACTAAAAAATTGCATAAAAACCTAATAATGTTGTAAGTTGAGGCATTACTCCCCGGGAATTAACCCAAGTGAAAAGAAATACAAATAGTCAGCTTAGTGGAATGATGTGGGTGTACGCTGGAATATTACTCGCATTTGTGATCGTGGTTCGTTTCCTCGATCCGGCAATTATCACACAGGCACGTTACCTCGTTTACGACAATTACCAAAAATTGGGTCCGAGAGAGTACCAGCCAGCACCGGTTAGGGTGATTGATATAGATGAGGAGTCACTTGCGGAATACGGGCAATGGCCCTGGCCCAGGGGATTGCTGGCAAAGCTTGTTGACAGATTAACCCAGGTCGGCGTAGCTTCTATTGCATTTGATATTGTTTTTCCTGAGTCAGACCGACTCTCACCAGAAGAGCTGGCACGATCCCTGGAAATTAGTGACCCGGAACTGGATCTGCTGGTGTCCAAACTACCTAATGGCGATCATATGTTGGCAGCATCAATGTCACGGTCTCCAGTAGTTCTGGGAGTTGGAGCCACCCATGAACAGCGCTCTACCACCCCCAAGGCAAAAGTGGGTTTTGCCAATGCCGGAGCAGACCCAACCGCGCTGATTCGACGCTATCCTGGGGGAATCGGAAATATTTCCGTACTTGAGGATGCAGCAAGTGGTTATGGCAGTATTACGGTAGGAGAAACTGTCGGCGGTGTAGTGCGTAAGATTCCGTTATTAGTAAATATTGCCGATAACTTGTTCCCTGCCATTTCGGTGGAATCGCTCAGGGTTGCCCAGGGGGCTACCACAATTGTCACTCGAGCGAGTGATGCCAGTGGGGAAATTCAGTTAGGTGAAGTACAGAGTTTGCAATCATTAAAAATCGGGGCAATTGAGGTTCCTCTGACCCGGAATGGAGAGATGTGGGTGCACTATACCCATGATCAACCTGAGCGCACAATCTCGGTAAAAGATGTTCTGGAAGCAACGGATTTACAGCAGTTAGCAAATCTGGTTCAGGGATATTTAGTGTTGATTGGAACCAGCGCGACGGGTTTGAAAGATATCCGGGCAACACCTTTCAATCAATTTGAGCCTGGCGTCATGATTCATGCTCAGGCATTGGAGCAAATGATTTTGCAGCAGTTTCTCGAGCGCCCGGACTGGGCAGATGGCGTAGAAATTCTCTGGTTATTTATTCTGGCGCTCGTCCTGATTGTGAGCTTGTCTATGGTCGGCCCCGCATGGTCGGCGGGAATCGGCTTGACTATTTCGGCAGGCTCCTTCTGGGTGTCATGGATCGCATTCGATACTTATAAATTGCTGCTCGACCCTGTCTATCCATTTGTTGCTTCAATTCTGATATTCATTGTGATTACCTTGCTTGGTTATATGCATTCCGAGAAAAACCGGAACTTTATTAAAAAGGCATTCGGCTCTTACCTGTCACCGGCACTGGTAGAACAACTGACCCAAAATCCGACCAGTGTGCGGCTCGAAGGTGAAAACAAAGTGATGACCTACCTGTTTACAGATATTGCTGGTTTCACCACCATGACAGAACAGACAGAAGCGAAATTGCTGGTGAGCACCTTGAATGAATATCTGGAACACGCCTGCAAAATTGTCATGGATAATGGCGGAACAATCGACAAAATGATCGGTGATGCGATTGTGGCGATTTACAATGCGCCCCTTGATCAGCCTGATCATGCCCAGCTTGCTGTAAAAACGGCACTCGAGTTGGATGAATTTTGCAGCGAATTTTCTAAACAGAAACAGGCCGAGGGAATTGGATTGAATGAAACCCGAATCGGAATAAACACTGGCGAGGCTGTAGTCGGAAACTTCGGCGGAGAGAACCGGTTTGATTACACGGTGATTGGGGATGCGGTGAATACTGCAGCAAGACTGGAGAGTGTAAACAAACAACTGGGAACACGGGTATGTATTTCTGAAACTACCGTGGAACTATGTAGTGGGTTGAATTTTAAGCCCATCGCCAACCTGGTATTAAAAGGTAAAGAACTAGGCGTAGAAGCCTATGCGCCGGTATCCCAAGCGGAAGCGGCCAGCGAACATTATCGTGAATACATTGCGGCCTATACAAAACTCAAAAATGGCGAGCTTAACCAACCAGATGGATTTGATGAATTGTACGAGCGTTATCCTGATGACCCTATGATTATATTGCACAGAAACAGGCTGAAGGAAGGAAATACCGGTGCGCAGATGGTGTTGAGCGAAAAGTAAAATAATGTTCTGGCGATATAATGGTTGAAAGGTTTTGTTATGGGCTGATGTACCTTTGCAGGGTTCGGGTCCAGTCGATCCATGGATATTGAATCGAGACTCTCCACTTAAGGGTAAATACCGGGGACTGCTCTATTGAGTACGACTATAATTTCTTTGTTATCGCTATTTGTTTTAGTTCTGGGACTTTTAATTTTCCGTGTCTCCGGAGCATCCAGGATATCCACTTTGGTTTTTGTGTTTCTGGCATTCATAACAACTCTTTTTTACATTGCATATGGCGCAGCAGACTACATAACCGGCAATGGAATAGATGATTCAGTTATTTATCATCTTGTTACGGGATTAAACCAGGCAGGGATTCATGATTATTTTCATGTCCTAATTGCATCAATCGGCTTGGTGGCGCTGTCAATATTATTACTGGTGAAGTACTATTTTTCTAGCGTCCGGATGGACCGTAGCCGAAGAAAATTTGAAACCATTGCATACTTGCTATTGTGTATTTCTTTGGCGACGAATCCGACAACAATAGGTTTGGTGAATAACCATAGTGACTGGCTCGTGACGAAAAATTCGTCAACAGCTAGCGCAGCAAACCAATTCGAGGATTTGTATAGAATACCCCAGATTAAGGAGATTTCAAAAACACACAATAACCTGGTCGTTATTTATGCGGAGAGCCTGGAACGCAGCTACTTTGATGATAAAAAGTTCCCAGGGCTTGTGAATGGCGTGCGCGCCCTGGAATCAGCAGGGACGAGTTTTACCAACATCAAACAACTAGCTGGCACAGGATGGACCATTGCCGGGTTTGTTGCGAGTCAATGTGGAATTCCCATATTTACTTCATCTTTCTCTAACGCACTCTCCGGGTTAGACCAGTTTATGCCTGGAATAATCTGTCTTGGTGATATGTTGGCTGAACAGGGCTATGAACTTGAGTATTTCGGCGGGGCGCGAATTGATTTTGCCGGTAAAGATAAATTTCTCAAACAACATGGATTCAGTCAGGTGCATGGAAGGAAAGAATTGCTACCAAGTACACCTAATCCAAAATATAGAACAATTTGGGGACTATATGATGATACCTTGTTTGATATTGTATACAAGCGGTTTGTTGAGAAGTCCCAAGCCGGAGAGAAATTTGGCTTAGTCACACTTACACTGGACACGCACCATTCCAAAAAGGACCTCATATCAGAGGCTTGTAAAAATAGAGTTTATGGCGATGGGTCAAACCCTCGCCTAAATTCTGTTCACTGCTCTGATCATTTAATTACCGAATTGATCAATAAAATTGTGAACTCGCCTTATGGAGGCGAAACAACCATTGTTCTGGTATCTGATCATTTAGCAATGAAAGCTGATTCTTTACTTTCGGGCAAAAGTGAAAGAACAAATTTATTCCTGGTTTTGGATCCGGATGAAAAGAAAACAAGGGTAGTAGATTCATTAGGCTCCACTTTTGATATTGGCGCGACCTTACTTCCATTTCTTGGCTATTCAGCGGAAATCGGCTTGGGGCGGAATTTGCTTAGTTCTTCCCGAAAAGTCATTAATGAGATTGTGGCAATACATGCAGAACTTACAAAATGGCGCAAGGACATCAACAAGATTTGGAATTATCCAAAGATCAATGAATTCTTGAAGATTGATACAACACTTAATACAGTCACTATCGACAACAGGGTTTTCGCGATGCCCATACTAATTGGCCTCGACACATCACTGAATTCAGAATTGATATTTCTGCACGAAAAACGCTATAACACCTTAAGTGAGCACATAAATCGATTGGGTGACGTTGAAAAATATATTCTTGTCGACGAATGTAAGAATGCTCAAGAAATAATCGGGTTTGACCTGGGAGAAGGATATTGCCTCGTATTTAGCGGTCAGGAAAAAGTTTTCAACCAGTTCACTGTAGATGGTGAGGTCAAGTTTTCGGTGAGCGAGCTAGACGCCTTATTTGAAGAAAACGAGTTCGTTGTTAAGCGGGTTGCCCATGCTGGTGGTGGCCTGAATGATCAGAAATACACCAATTCTATTCAGGCTTTAGACAATTCAATCAATAATGGCTTTCAATACTTCGAGATTGATTTTGTTCATACCAGCGATGGCAAAGTTGTTTGCCTCCATGACTGGGAAAAAAACTTCAAAAAGATATTTGGATATGAAGTTGAAAAAAGGCTAACTTTTGCTGAGTTTGAGGTTCTAGTCAAAAATCATCCATCACGCACAAATTGCACACTTGATAGTTTGGGGGAATGGATGATAAAAAACCCTTCCGCGATAATCGTAACGGATGTGAAGGATAATAACCTTGATGCATTAGAGGTCATGGTGAAAACACTACCAGATGCACAGATTCGAGTTATTCCGCAAATTTATAAACCTAAGAACTATGACGCAGTAAAGAAACTTGGATTCAATCAGGTAATATGGACTCTTTACAAATACAAAGGGGATAATAGAAAGGTTCTTGAGTGGGCTACAAAATTTATAGGACCTGTAGCAATCACCATGCCTAAAAAGCGCGCTAGATCCGATTTGCCCCAAATGCTTCGATCCGTGGATATTTTGAGTTATGCCCACACGATTAATTCATTGGAAGTAGCAGAAGAGCTAAGTTCGAAATTTGGAATTACAGAGATCTATACCGATTTTTTGCCTCCAGGGAAGTGAGTGCTTTTGGGAAGCCTTTGCTAACAATTTGAGCACCTGAAATTTAATGCCACTATAATTATGCACCGGTTCCCAGTCATTATCGTTTGAGCCAGGTATTCACAAAAATGTGTAATCAATCAAAAGAAGCATGCGAAGAATTTTGTTAAAGAAAATCGAAGTTTGGGTTGTGGTGTT
This sequence comes from Candidatus Spongiihabitans sp., assembly GCA_965237725.1. Classification (GTDB taxonomy): domain Bacteria; phylum Pseudomonadota; class Gammaproteobacteria; order Arenicellales; family Poriferihabitantaceae. Next base: position 4,243,572 of record OZ250151.1, on the reverse strand, counting down.
GGCAATTTTAATCGCTATTCCGTTGTCAGCATACTGGGGAATGAAAATCGTTTCGGATAATGCTTTTCCCTGGGAAATCATTAATGAGATAAGCCTTTTCGTAAAAGGGCATGAAGATGAAAACAGCACCCTGTGGGCCAAAACTAAGTCACTATTCGGCTATGTCGATCGATTTGTTGTTGAGAGTTTTCCTGAACGCCCTGACAACCAGGAATTCGCAACGCAAATAACGCATGAAACTTTCGGGTATTCAACTTCAATGACCGAAGGCTTTTACCTGTTCTACGGCATAATGAGTCTGGAAGGCGATGCACAACCCACCGCTATTCTTATGGATACTCAAGGTCAGATTGTCAGAAAATGGGTGTTTCCATTTAAGACCAAATCGAATTCTCTAAAGCGACTTGCCTATTCTCCCAATGGAGTCCTCGTCTCCAATGCTTCCGCATTTTTGCGAGCGCAGAATTGGTGCGGTGAAGATTTGTGGAGAGCATCGGGTTGGGGTTACCACCACGAAATGGAATACAGTGATGAGCAGTTTATTCTTTGGTGGAACGACGCTATAGTTTCGGTAAATGAGAATAGTGGTGTTGTCACAGAACTAATTGATATGAAATCTATTGTACTTGCCAACCCAGATGTACCCCAACTAAGATCGACGCTCGATTGGTTCACTTATGGGGAGGAAAATGAGAGATTGGTGTTTGACAATAAGCAAAAATGGCGCCAGGACACCGATGAAATGGAGGAAATTTTTCTGGGAGATAATTTTCACCAGAACAAGGTCGCAGTAAACTATGGGATCTCAAAACACTTCCCTGCTGGATCGATGCTTATCAGCATGCGGCAGATAGACCTTGTTGCAGTGATAGATCCAAACTCCGGAAAGGTCCTTTGGTACGATACATTTGATCGTCAACACGACCCAGAATGGACAGAAAATGGCATCATCGTATACAACAACAGATCACATTTCAGGAATACACGAATCGAGTATGTTGGTTTCGATGGTGAACGAGAGATATTGGTTGGCGAAAAGCAACTGCACTGGTATAGAAAATTCTCGGGTAACTTCCAGCAATATCCTGACGACTCAATTGTTTTTCAAGGGGGATGGGGCGAAATTTTTCATATTAGTTCCGAGGGTGTCATACTGACTCAGTTTAAGAGCAAGTTACAAATGAGAAATGGCTATTACCTAACCACCAGGGAAGTAGAAAAACTGGAGCAGCAATGCAACCTGCCCTGACAGCATTGCGGCCATATGTTAAAAATATGATTTATTGTATGAATGGGCCAGCGATGTGAACAATGTGTATCCAGTCGGAACGTTCGAGACTTTTAGGTGTAACATTAAATAGCCCTTGTCCTATAACAACTAATCACCAACAATCAATACGTCCAGATAGCGGATATCCCTAAACCTTTAAATGCTACGGAAAGTTTTGGTACCCACGCCGGCACATCTTTTGCAGTTAATCGCCAGCTATCCAGGACCGCGGGTATTGCAACTATCAGTGCCAACTCATTGTTCGAAACCCCGGTTGCCTGGGACATACCTTGGATGTCGCCGTCGTTGTGGTTTTTAAGAAAGGTCAAATACGCTACAGTTATGGCGACATGGCCTGCAACAATGCCTCGGGTAAAACTACGAGCTTTACGACTCATTGGATCGGGTTTTGCAAGTTTTCGCAGCGCAAATTCTGAAGCAATCCATTGCGTCTGAAATCCAGCGGATGCGATTCGAAGATGCTCGCTGGATGTAAAATTCTGTTGTGGATAGACGATGGTTACACCATCGTATTCAAAATCTACATCGTGAATTTCTGCCACTGCCATGTGCCCCAGTTCGTGCACCAGGATTGTGGCAAATCCGCCTGCTATAAATGACTTCCAGTTTTCTGTATAAGACTCCGCCAATACATGATTTGAAAGTAAAAGCCCAAATATTAAACAAATTTTTGCCCAGAATTGAGAGTTAAAAAGCGGGATTAATGATCTCAAAATTACCGAGCCCACGAAAATATTTAAACGAACAGGCGTTTCGGTGCAACCTTCCCTTCGCTTGTGACTTCACCCAACCCAAGAAATTTATTATTTTTGGCATAAAGCCTGGCCATTCCGACTTTTGGTAAATCTAATACTCGAACGGATTGGCCCTGGCAAAAATACTCGGCAATATTGTCGGGCAGATTAATTTTAGGCAAATGGCCAAGGGCGTAATCCGTGGGTATTAGCAATTTTTGACGATCCTCAATAGATTGCAGGTATTCAAGTTGATCAATAGTAACTGCCTGCTCGATTTTGAAATCACTTACTCGAGTTCGTCTTAATGCCTGAACGTGTGCGCCGCACCCCAGGGCGCTACCAATATCCATGGCAAGGCTACGGATATAAAAGCCTTTCGAACAGGATACGCTCAGGCTAAGCACATTGGCTTCAAAGTTGTGCAGTGTTAAGCCATAAACGGTCACCCGCCGTGGCTTACGCTCAACCTCAATTCCTTGGCGGGCAAGTTTATATAGGGGCTGGCCATTGAGTTTAAGTGCAGAATACATCGGTGGTACTTGCTCGATTGGGCCGAGAAAGTGATCAAGTACTTTGCGTAACTCGGGCTCTGTTACATGAACTTCGGAATTACGAATAACATTACCTTCACAATCACCACTATCCGTGCTGATACCAAGTACGATATCAACGTCATAGCTTTTATCTGAATCCAGAAATAACCCTGACACCTTGGTAGCGTGCCCGAAACACAATGGGAGCAACCCTGTTGCAATTGGGTCGAGGCTGCCGGTGTGCCCTGCTTTTCTGGCGTTGAGTAAACACTTGGTTTGTTGTAGCGCCCGATTAGAAGAAATTCCAGCTGGCTTATCCAGTAACAGCATGCCATTAACTGGATCTCCAGATTTTTGTTTCCTAGGAGGCATTTCCTTTGTTTAACCGATCAATTAGCTGCGACATTTCAACACCGTGTTGAATGCTATTGTCATATTTGAATACCAGGGATGGTGTGATTCGTAAATCAATTGCCTGGCTAAGCAATTTCCTTAGATAGCTGGAAGAGTTATTCAATAATTTCTGTATTTCTTCGCCATCCAGGCTCTGGTCAATGTTTGACACATATATCGTCGAATACTTTAAGTCTTTACTCACCGTTACACTGGTTATTGAGACTGAATTAATCCGATTGTCGTTTAATTCCCGGCTGATCAATACCGCCAGTTTGCGTTTGATTAATTCAGCAACACGGCGAGTTCTATCGACTTCATACATAGTAAATTAGGTGGATAAACACCGCTAACCTGTAACCTAAGCCTCTAAGATTAATTAAAAACAATCTTGCCTATAATTCTTGGGCGGTTTGGGTGACTTCAAATACCTCAATTTGGTCGCCAATTTTAATATCATTATAATCCTTGATGCCGATTCCGCATTCATAACCATTTTTGACTTCAGCAACATCATCCTTGAATCTGCGTAGTGAATCGATGGCGCCCTCGAAAATAACAATATTTTCTCTGAGAATCCGAACCGGCAGGTTTCGTTTCACCACGCCCTCGGTAACAAAACAGCCCGCAATAGCGCCAATTTTCGGGGCCTTGAAAATATCCCTTACTTCAACCAGGCCAACGTGTTCCTCTTTGGATATCAGCGACAGCATCCCAGTCATTGCCGCCTTGATGGTATCTACAACATCATAAATAACATTGTGATAGTGGACACTAACACCTTCGTTTTCGATCAACTTGCGAGCAGTTGCATCGGCACGAACGTTAAAACCAATGATTAACGCGTCTGCTGCAAGTGCCAGGTTTGCATCAGATTCATTAATCCCACCGACCATGCTGTGGATAACATCTACGGTGACTTCATCTACGGATAATTTTTCCAGAGAGTCCCGAAGCGCTTCAACCGACCCTTGAACATCCGCCTTAACCAGAACATTGAGAGACTTCACATCCCCTTCTTCCATACGGTTGAACATGCTTTCCAGTTTTGCTTTTTGCTGCTGAGCCAGTTTCACTTCCTTTGAACGACCTTGACGCTTCATTGCAATTTCACGCGCCTTTCTTTCATCACCGACAACAATCAAGTCATCACCAGCAATGGGAACACCGGCCAACCCCTGAATTTCCACCGGCGTGGATGGCCCAGCCTGATTAACTTTCTTTCCTTGATCATCGGTCAACACGCGGACTCTGCCCGACTCACGACCAGCAAGGATAATATCTCCCTGTTTGAGTAATCCCTGTTGAATCAATACGGTTGCAACCGGTCCTCGTCCTTTATCCAGTCGGGCTTCCACCACCAATCCTGTTGCATTGCCTGTTGGTCTGGCCTTCAAATCCGCAACTTCAGCCTGCAGAAGAACAGATTCAAGTAGTTCGTCTATGCCCTGCCCGGTCAGAGCAGATACTTCATTCATAAGTACATCACCGCCCCATGCCTCTGAGATTACTTCATGATTCGACAGTTCCTGTTTCACTCTTTCGGGATCTGCCTGTTCCTTATCGATTTTGTTAATCGCAACAATGATTGGGACTCCAGCAGCCTTGGCATGGGTAATTGCCTCGATGGTTTGCGGTTTAACACCATCATCAGCAGCCACAACCAGAATTACCAGGTCTGTGGCCTTCGCTCCACGAGCACGCATAGCTGAAAAAGCCTCATGCCCAGGTGTGTCCAGAAAACATATTTCATGATCATTCACTCGTACTTTATACGCACCAATGTGCTGGGTGATACCGCCTGCTTCTCCATCAGCAACCTTGGCTTTTCTAAGATAATCCAGTAAAGACGTCTTACCATGGTCCACATGACCCATTACAGTAACCACCGGTGGGCGACCCACATGTTCTGAGGAATCATCCACCTCAACAAGCAAGGCCTCTGGATCGTCTGCATCTGCGGCTTTTGCAATGTGGCCCATTTCTTCAACCAGTAATATGGCTGTGTCCTGGTCAAGGATCTGATTTATGGTAACCATAGACCCCATTGACATCATAGCCTTGATTACTTCGCCGGCTTTTATGGACATCGACTGAGCCAAATCACCAACGGTGATGGTCTCTGGTATCTGAACTTCGTGAACTACCGGTTCGGTAGGCTTCTCAAATGCGTGTTGATCCGCGAACTGTGAAGAAATATTGCCGGGTTTGCGCAATGGTTGGCGTCTTGATTTATCTTTACGTCGCTTGGGTGCGTGTAGTTCCTGACGCGTTGTGGAATCATTAGCTGACTTACCGCGCTTACCTTTTTTACCTTTTTTCGGGCGTTCATCTTTATCAGCCACAACCTGTTTTGGAACTGGCGCTGACGTTGACTGCGTAACCTCTTCAGCTGGCTTAGTAACAACATCGGTAACACCTTTAGCGTTTTCTGTGGAGGGCGATTGGTTTTGATCCGTCGGACCAGTTTCTTCTGCTACAACTTCTGCTGTAATTCGCTGCTCATCTTGTTTCTGCTGTTCAATTGATTGATCCAGTTTTTCCTGTTCAGCTTGCAGAGCCGCTTGTTTTTCATCTTCTGCCTGTTCCGCTGCATGCTTGGCCTTTTCGGTTTCTTCAGTTAATCGTATTTTTTCAGCTTCCAGTTCTGCTTCTTTTGCCGCTGCCTCTGAAGCTTGGGCGTCGAGTACACTTCGTTTTACAAACGTTCGACGTTTTTTGACTTCAACGTGAACAGTCCGCGCTGCACCGGTTCTTGAGGTTTGTTTTATGTTGTCCGAGGATTTTCGTTTTAGGGAAATGCGCTCCTGGCTGTCTTGTTTTTGATTGGCATCCCCTTTTAAATACTGTAATAGCTTTATTTTTTCTTCGTCTTCAAGAAGATCAGAATTTGTTTTTCCCGATATTCCAGCATGCTCAAGCTGATCGAGAAGCTTTTCGATACTAATACCAATTTGTTTGGCAAAACTTTCAATAGTTACCTGAGACATAATGAACCTATACTATAATATTTAATGAGAATACCATTCTTCGAACCGGGCTACTCTTCTAACCAGGCTCCTCTTCGAACCAAGGAGCACGGGCAGTCATAATTAAATCTTTTGCCCTTTGTTCTTCGATTTCGATAATTTCCAGAACTTCATCAACCGCACAATCAGCCAGGTCCTCCATAGTTCGGACGCCGCCTGCAGCCAAAATTCTAGCAGTTTCTTCATCCATGCCGTCCATACTCAATAAATCTTCGCTGGGTTCCTTTTCTTCCTGGGATGCTATTGCACTGGTTAATAGATTATCCTGTGCGCGGTTTCGCAGTTCATCGACCAGTGATTCATCAAACTCTTCAACATCCAGTAGCTCCTGTTTCGGAACATAAGCAATTTCTTCCAGTGTGTTAAAACCTTCCTGAGCCAGAATCGCAGCAATGTTTTCATCGATATCAAGCTGAGTTTTGAACTTTTGAATTAATTCCTGCTGTTCCGCATCCTGTTTTTCGAGCGCATCCTTGTCGGTCATGAGGTTCAGCTCCCAACCGGTTAATTCAGATGCCAGTCGAACATTCTGCCCCCCACGACCAATAGCCCGGGACAGATTTTCTTCGGTTACGACAACATCCATTGATTTCTGCTCTTCATCTACGAAAATCGATTCGACTTCTGCAGGTGCAAGTGCCTGAATCACGTATTCTGCGATATTTTCAGACCAGACGATGATATCAACCCGTTCACCGGCGATTTCATTAGATACACTTTGCACCCTTGATCCACGAATACCTACGCAAGCACCAACCGGATCGACATTGGAATCATTGGTTCTGACAGAAATTTTTGCCCTCGACCCTGGGTCACGTGCCGCACCCAAAATCTCGATGATACCTTCACCCGCTTCCGGCACTTCCAGTTTGAACAGTTCAATCAAAAACTGTGGAGACAGTCGGGTAAGTATCAGTTGAGGTCCACGAGCTTCCAGGTCAATCTCTTTTAACAACGCGCGTATGCGGTCGCCCGGCCGTAATCCTTCCCGCGGAATCATGCCACTTTTAGGTAACGACGCCTCAGCATCCCCCAGATCAATAATGGCATTACCATGATCCATTCGTTTCACCGTTCCGGAGATTAGTGTTCCAAATTTATCTTTATAACGTTCCGCAATCTGGTTTCGCTCAGCCTCTCTGACCTTTTGCATAATGACCTGCTTCGCTGCCTGGGCTGCAATTCTGCCAAATTCAACTTTTTCCATAGGCTCTTCGATCATGTCTTCCACATTCAGGTCGGGGTAATTCTCTCGTGCTTCACTCAGCGGAATTTGCCTGTCCGCAGATTCAAGCTCTGCATCATCATCAATGACTTCCCAAACACGATAAGAATCGTAGTCGCCAGTATCTGTATGAATACTGACTCGTGCGTCTATATCTCCGGGATGCCATTTTTTGGTCGCCGTCGCAAGCGCGGCCTCGATAGCACTGAATATGACGTCTTTCTCCAGGTCTTTTTCCCGGGAAACAACCTCAACCATCAGCAAAATTTCATTATTTGTAATCGCCATTATTTATCGACACTCAATGATCATTAATAAATATTCGTAACATTAAAATTCCGGTTCCAGCCTGGCAGATTCCATATCTTCATACGGCAACTCATAACTTTCACCATCAACCTCTAACACAACCCACTCATCACCGGATTCAACCATCTGACCGGTAAACCGACGCCTGCCCAGAATATGGGTAACCATCACAATTCGTACCTTGTTACCAACATACTGTTTGAAATGTTCAGGTTTCACCAACGGCCTGTCCAATCCAGGGGAAGACACCTCCAAAAAATAATTCGTATTTAGCGGATCTTCCACATCTAAAACCGCACTTAGTTGTCGACTGACTGTTGCACAATCGTCAACCAAAATTCCACCTGGTGCATCTATATAAATCCGTAATATCGTGTCTTTACCCTGACCCGATAACTCAATATGCACCAGTTCATAACCCAGGTTTTCCACCGGCGCTTCAAGCATTGCTCTAAATTTTTCAGCGCCGACTCGCATCAATCTTATTCCAATCTAAATTTCAAATACCGATTCACGGTCCCCACACACGCACGCGAAATAATGCGCTCACAAAAAATGGGCTTAAAGCCCATATATTTCCCCATAAATAATTCCACCAGCAAAAAAACAAAACCCCGCTCACAGCGGGGTCGTTGGTTACCTGGCAGATTACCTCTGGTAACGCCCTGAAGGAAGTATTTCATTACTTCTTCCAGTAATTGGTAGCGGGGGCAGGATTTGAACCTACGACCTTCGGGTTATGAGCCCGACGAGCTGCCAGACTGCTCCACCCCGCATCACAGGGCGAAGGATTCTACCCTATTGGGTGCTACAAATTCAATCACTTAAATGATGATCTAGTGAAATAATTTCGGCGTTTAGGGGTATTTTTTACCCAAATTCCATGTTCTGTAGTAAATCGACAACGTCTGGGCCAGCAAAGTCTATACCTGGCATTTGCCTCAGTATTTCGCGCCGAAATTTGTCCAGGAATTAATAATTACTATTGGTTAAATTTTGTGTAGCACGGCGCCTTGGGTGGTGTCTTCAATTTCATAACCCAATTTTGAAATTTGGTCCCTGATTCTGTCTGCTTCATCCCAGTTTTTATCCACTCTGGCCTGTATCCGTGCTTGTAGCAGTTCTTGAACCTGGTCAGAAATTTCGACAATTTTGGGTTCCCAATTTGAAATATTCAGTCCCATGACCTGATCGCATTTCAATAACGTCGCTTTTTTGACCCCCGTGTCTAGTTTACTTTTTACCAGGTCCCAGATTACTGCAAGACTCCGGGGGGTATTGAGATCATTAAAAATATGTTGCCGAAACTGGTTTACGTAGCCTTCATCGGGTTCTCCGGGTTCACCCCAACTATGGGCAGCCTGACGTAGTCGGTTAAGGGCGGTTTGTGCGCTGTCCAGACTCTCCCATGTGAACTTCAGATCACTGCGGTAATTTGCGGTCAAACACAGGTAGCGATAGGCCAGTGGATCATATTTTTTGTCCAGCAAGGTTTTTAGCCTTAAAAATTCTCCAGTCGACTTGGACATTTTTGCCTTATCGGTTTCGAGGAAATAACCGTGGAGCCAGAAATTGGCCATACGCGTCCCATGGCATACTTCAGTCTGGGCAATTTCGTTTGAATGATGTACGGGAATGTGATCTTTGCCACCACAATGAATGTCAAACATCGTACCCAGAAATTTAACCGCCATTGCAGAACATTCAATGTGCCAGCCCGGAAATCCCGTTCCCCAGGGGCTTTCCCACTCCATTTGCCGACTTTCTTCTTTTGGGCTGAATTTCCACAGGGCGAAATCCGTTGAATTTCGTTTCTCGCCGATATCTATTCTTTCCCCGGCATTGAGGCCTTCTATATCCAGCCGCGCCAAGTAACCGTAACTGTCGAGTTTCGAGGTGTCGAAGTAAACCCCATCCGAGGTAGTATAAGTAAAGCCTTTTGCCTCTATGGTTTTTATATCGGTGATTTGTTCCGGGATGTGGTCCGTAGCGCGACACCAGATTTCAGGTTCAAGAATATTCAGTGCATCCAGATCTTGTTTGAAGGAATCGGTATACAGTTCGGCAATTTCCCATGCGGATTTTCCGGTTCGTTTTGAACCCTGCTCGATTTTATCTTCACCGGTATCTGCATCCGAAGTAAGATGACCCACATCAGTGATGTTAATCACATGGGTTACTTTATATCCGTAGAATTCCAGTGCACGCCGCAACACATCTTCAAAAATATAAGTGCGCAAATTTCCGATATGGGCATAGTTATAAACCGTTGGTCCACAGGCATACATTCGGACCGAGTCTTTATTAATCGGCTCGAATTCACGCATTTCACGAGTGTAACTGTCGTACAGATTTAATTTCATATATTGGTGGATCGATTGAGGTTATACAGACCTGTCAATTTTTAAAGTTTAGGTCGTGAACAATAAATATAGTATCACGGCCCGGTCGAGTGGGCGATGGTATAATATTCCGCTGACGCAATCCAACCTTAGTTGAGCCAATCTTAGTTGGGAAGATCGATCAGAATTTAAAAATGAAAAATAACATATGACTATCGCATTCATTTCAGATTTACACCTTACCCCTGATCGTCCGGAGTCAACTCAGTGGTTTGAAAGTTTCATGAAAAAATCAAGCGGGTTATTGACCCAAATCTATATACTCGGAGATCTTTTTGAATTCTGGATAGGTGACGATGGCCGCGATGCTCTTGGTCAGGGAGACGTTGAAAGAATTATCCGCGAAAGCGCAGATAGTGGTGTTGCACTGTTTTTTATGCACGGCAATCGAGATTTTCTGGTGGGCAGCGATTTCGAAAATCGAACCGGTTGCAAAATTCTTGATGACCCGACCATTATTCAATTGGGTGAGCAAAATGTCATTCTGTGTCATGGTGATACTCTGTGTACCGATGATATTGAGCATCAAAAAGGCCGAGAGAAAATTTTGACATCAAAATGGAAATTTGCATTTCTGGAAAAGTCCATTGAGGAAAGAGTCGAGACGGCACAAGGCATGCGCAGTAAAAGCGAGCAATCAAAAAAAACCAAAAGCATGGATGTGATGGATGTGAATCAGGATCATGTTGAAAAAGTAATGCGACAACATAATGTATTAACCATGATTCACGGCCACACCCATCGACCGGCGGTTCACGATTTTGAACTCGATGGGCAACCGGCTAAAAGATATGTCCTGGGTGACTGGTATACCCAGCAGAGCATGCTTTATTATGATCGTGGATGTTTTACTTTGAAGAAATAAATCAAAGTGATTTAGCGCTCAAAATTAACTGTTTTAATTGTAAAAGTTTGGATCCGACCATTCACTTTTAAAATTACAGCTAGATTTGATCTGACAACCTCAAGGAAAGCTGACCTTCACTAAACTATCAAAAAGGTCCGAGAATTGCCCAAAGCGGTTATCAATGGGTTAATCACAATACAGTCGAATAAGGGGATTATATTCCCTCAAAGGCAATGAAAAAGATATCAGCAAAAGTAAAGGGTCCAAAATTATTATCGGCGGTTAAATTTTCTATCGTATCGAAGGATTCTATTTTACCGTCATTTGCTGGATTGTTGTCGCCAGCTGCTGGAACCTGAAATGCAAGCTCGCCGCCCGGAGTAGTTGTTCCGTTCGCTGGTGCATTTGGAACTCCGTTTATAGAAGTTGTGATGACAAGGTCAAGCGGTATTCCCGGAATTGGAAACAACGTTATTAGAACTACGTATGGCGTACCGATTACAATTGTTGAACCATTCGGAATTTCGATATTAAAGCTGTCATCCGTAAAGAATCGAACAGATGCCTCAATTGGTATCGATGTCTGTGCATGGGCCGGTAATACTACACTATCAACAACAGGCTTAACCCACACAACAGGGGCAGCAACAGCTAGTCCTTTTATTAAATTACGGCGTGTTTTCTTATTCATGGTGAAAGAGTTTAATTGACTGGTCAATGACTGCTCTGAGTATAACTCGGCCCTTTTCCGAATTGCAATGAACGACAGCTTTGGAGAAAGCAGTTGTCTGATCAAATCAAAACTAACATTTCAAACAAGGTCAAGTTACGACATTTGCATTTTAATACTAAATTAACAATTAAGCCCGTTTCTCCTGGATTTCCGAGACCTCTGATAAATCCAGTTCATTTTCGTTATTGGCTTTAGCGGAGTCGTTTCGAAGCCCATCTACAACTGTCAGATATTCGGCGGTGATATCTCCAGTAATATATTTACCATCGAAGCACGAGGTATCGAATTCCTTAATATCCGGATTACAATCTTTTACCGAATCGATCAAATCATCGAGTTCCTGATAGATCATTTTATCAGCGCCAATTTCCGTGCAAATTTCGTCAATTGTCCGATTGCTGGCCACCAGTTCCAGGGTCGAAGGCATATCAATGCCATAAACGTTGGCATATCGAACCGGCGGTGCAGCTGATGCGAAATAGACTTTGTTTGCCCCTGCCTCTCGAGCGAGTTCAATGATTTTCTGGGAAGTTGTACCGCGCACGATTGAATCATCCACCAGCAATACATTTTTGCCTGCAAATTCTGAGCCAATGGCATTCAGTTTTTGCCGGACGGATTTTTTTCGTTCTGCCTGACCTGGCATAATAAAAGTTCGCCCAATATATCGGTTTTTAATGAAACCCTCGCGATACGGCAGTTTTAGCACCCTGCCCATTTCCAGTGCTGCGGTTCGACTGGTATCGGGAACCGGAATCACCACATCGATATCATGGTTCGGCCAGTCCTGTTTCAATTTTTTACCCAAACGTTCGCCCATGTTAATTCGGGTTCGGTAAACAGGAATGTCGTCGAGTATTGAATCTGGACGAGCCAGATAGACATATTCGAAAATACAGGGAGACCGGTGGGCATTTTCCACACAAATTGAGCTATGCACTTCTCCATCCATATCAATTAGCATGGCTTCGCCGGGCTGAATATCTCTGACAAGGTCATATCCCAAAACGTCCAGTGCGACACTTTCTGATGCAATCATGTGGGATACGCCGGATGCAGATTTTTTAGTGCCGTAAACCAGAGGCCGGATTCCACAGGGGTCGCGGAAAGCAACTATACCAACACCTACCACCATGGCAACCACTGCGTAGGCACCGTTACAGCGACTAAACACGCCGCCAATTGCAGTAAAAATATCTTCGGGTGCGGCACGTAAACTGGATTCTCCAACCGCTTCGCGAAGTTCATGGGCCAAAATATTAAGTAAAATTTCTGAGTCTGACGTGGTATTGAGCTGGCGTAAATCCTGTCTGAATAACTCTTCACGGAGCTGATCAGCATTGGTTAAATTTCCATTGTGGCCCAATGCAATGCCAAATGGTGAGTTCACATAAAATGGTTGGGCTTCCGCTCGGGAATCGCTTCCCGCTGTGGGATAACGCACATGTCCTACACCCATAGTGCCTTTCAATTGCAACATGTGACGGGTTCGGAAAACATCCCGCACCAGACCATTATCTTTGCGCAGATAAACTCGATTGCCATCACTGGTCATGATGCCCGCAGAATCCTGTCCACGATGTTGTACAACGGTCAGACCATCGTACAAAGCCTGGTTAACCGGTTCATTGCCTAATATTCCAACGAGTCCACACATAGTAAATTCCGGGGGTTATGCCACTTTGGGTTTAATATAATCTGCAAGGTCTGCAGGCAACAATGAACGAATAAATTCAGTTATCGGAGAAAAATAATTCACCAGCAACGAATCCTGCCACCAGGGTTGAGAAGTAAAATCCATAAACGTGGCGCCGAGGATGAGTAATGCGACCACTACAATACCGCGCACCAGACCAAACAAAGTGCCCAATGAACGATCAACACCGGAAATTCCGGTAATGGAGAGTAGCCGGTAAATCAGATAGCTAATGATTGAAATTACAATCAATGAAATGATAAAAATTCCGGCAAATGCCGCAACTGCTCGCAGCGGCGGTTGATCTATGTAGGGCTCGAGATAAATAGCACCTTGGGCAGCGTAGGTATAGGCTATCCATATTGACGCAACCCAGGAAAATAGTGAAAGTACCTCGCGGATAAATCCGCGGAACAGGCCGACAAAAAGAGACACAACAATAACTAGCGCAATTGCAATATCTACAACACTCATCTATCTTGAATCTACGCAAATTTTATAAACGGTTGACTGAAAATAAAGCATAACAGTACTCAGTAGTCCTGGTTGCTGATGTTGACAGAACTTATTCGTTTTCATCAGCGTTTCGAATAAATAGACAATTGTGACAGTTCCGTCAGGAGGTATGTTTGGTAACGTATCCTTTTTCGCCGGTGAGATTTTTTAGACGCTTACTTACCTTTTCCGCGGTTTTCTTTTCGGCGTATGGTCCAAGCCAGACTCGGGTTGCTTCACCGAGGGTAGTTTGCACCTTGGTGTGACGGGCATTAAAACCACTATCATTAAGAAGTGTGGATATTGTTTCCACATTTTCCTGTTTGGAGAACGTGCCAACTCGAACAGACCAGCCTGATTCTGCTTCGGCTACTGTTTCAGGTTCAGAATTTTCAATTGTTTCTGGGGCGGCGGCAGCAACCTGGGTGTCGGTGTCCGGGCTTAGCACTATAGAAGTTTCTGGTTCTTCGCTAAACTGTTCAGGCTCTGAGTCTATGGATTCACTATTCGATGCCACTTCGCCGCTGTCCAACAATGCCGGCTTCAGATCACTAGCTTCTTCTTTGCCTGGAATAATTCCGCTATCTTCAATATTAATATTGTTCAGGTTTAGCGGTTCAATTTTTGATTTGAAAGTTTGCTCCTCAGATTGGTTGCTTGACGTAGTGACAACGTCAACATTTGCTTCGATTCCGGGGTCTTTCAACAAAAATGGGATAATCAACACAGCCACACCAACCATCAGCGCTGCACCAACCAGTCGGTGCTTCATTTCATATACCGGTTCTGCTTTTACACTTAATCTAGCAACCATCAAAATCTCTAATTTGGAATAATTTAACTTGAATTTTGGATGCAGTCATACTTGGAATAAGGTTGGGTTGAAAATTTTAACCATTGAATTTTTAATTTGACTGCTCAGCAAGATGGATTATATCACCGACAGTATAAAATGATCCAAAGATTACGATGCGATCTTCTGGATTTGCCAGCTGCAATGCTCGCTTGTAGGCCAATATAGCGGAGTCTTCTGCATACCACTGGGCATATTTTATTACATCACCCAATTTTTCTGCCAGTTGGTGTGCCGTTTGCCCTCTTTCGCCACCAATAGTTGCAAGCACCCAAAAATCGATGTGTTTTTTCATAGGCAGTACAATCTGGTCTAGTGCCTTGTCACCCAGAATCCCAAATACGGCATAGGTTTTGTCGGTAGTGTCCCGATTATCCAGAAACTTCGCCAGTTCTCTGGCCGAATCAGCATTATGGGCAACATCAGCAATGACCTCTGGGCGATTTTCCCCAGCCGGAAACAGCACCTGGCATCGCCCAGATAAAGTTGCAGATGCAAGTCCAGATTTCAGATTTTGAACGGTCACCCCGGTTTTTTCACTGGATAAAGCCAATGTCGCAATCACCCCTGCCAGGTTTGAAATTTGATGTTCTCCACTAAATGGCGCCATGATTGAAAACAGATTGCGCCATTCCTCAGGAATGGCTGGATGATGGCTGGACCAACGATTACTCACGTCGGTATGGGTTATTTTATAGTCATCTGGGGCCGAAATAAGCGTCGCATTTTTATCCGCTGCCATTTTGGCAATACCGGGCGGTGGATCAGGATCGGCACAAACTACTATCCCGCCTTGTTTGATAACGCCGGCTTTTTCCTCGGCGATTTTATCTCTGCTCGAGCCTAACCATTGTTCATGATCTATACCGATAGCGGTAATTAATGCAACATCATTCTCGACGATATTGACGGCATCAAGCCGGCCACCCATGCCGACCTCAAGTAACGCAATATCCACCTTTTGATCCTGAAAAATCATCAGCGCACACAGCGTCCCATATTCGAAATAGGTTAATGGGATCTTTTTACGGTGATGTTCTATTTCACAGAAGCTGTTACAAATCTGGGAATCGCTGGCTTCTATGCCATTAATTGTTATCCGCTCATTAAAACGTACCAGATGAGGAGAGGTGTATGCGCCAGTGATCTTCCCAGCGTGTTGGTAGACAGCATCCAGCATGCTAATACTTGAGCCTTTACCATTGGTCCCCGCAACCACAATGGTAAAGTTTGACGATTCACCGTGTAGATTTTCCCATACTGTGGAAATCCGATCCAGGGTCAGATCCATCGTTCGCCAATGCTGGTTTTGGATATGATCCAGCCATTGATCCAGGCTAAAGTTGAGGTAGCTCACGTCAACTTACACAATCAGATTGGAGTTGGTGGGGAATCACTATGTAAAAAATCCGTCTTGACGATGTGATTTTAAATTATGGGATCTTGTAATTCTTCTTCCGTTGAGGGTTCAGCGTTGTGAATTTCTGCTGGAATTCTAGATGATTCAAACCCCAGCTTTTGCAGCAACGATGAAATCTCCTGTTTCATTACTCTACGATCGACAATCATATCGATAGCGCCATAATCGAGTAAAAATTCCGACCGCTGAAAGCCATCGGGCAAGGTTTCCCGCACTGTTTGTTCGATCACACGGGGGCCCGCAAAACCAACCAGAGCATTGGGTTCTGCAATTATGATGTCACCTAACATGGCAAGACTTGCTGAAACACCGCCCATAGTTGGATCGGTTAACACCGATATAAAAGGTAATCCATGATCTCGAAGTTTGGTAATCGCCGCTGTGGTTTTGGCCATTTGCAAAAGTGAATACAGCGCTTCTTGCATTCGCGCGCCGCCGCTTGCAGCAAATGAAATCAACGGCTGGTGATTACTGATGCTGTGGTTGGCTGCCTGTACAAATCGTTCACCAACAACGGACCCCATGGAACCACCCATAAACTTGAATTCAAATGCGACGACCGAGGCGTTTATACCATTGACCTGCCCGGTAGCTGCAAGTAATGCTTCAGAACTCTTGCTCGATTTGACTGCATCGGTTAGACGGTCTTTGTATTTTTTTTTATCTTTGAACTTAAGCATATCAATCGGCTTTATATTTTCGCCGATCCATTCAATGGAATCAGGGTCAAGAAAGGTTTCTATTCGTGTCCTGGCAATCATGCGCATGTGATTGTTACATTTGGGGCAAACTTCCAGGCTTTGTTTTAGTTCGACACCATATAATACCGCCTGGCAAGCTGAGCATTTGTGCCACAATCCCTCAGGCACGCCTTTTCTACCGATCTGACTAACGGTCTTAATTTTCGGTGGAATAATTTTATCGAACCAATTCATCTAGTTATGCTAGTTATCTAAAGTTAAACATCACATACATTTCATCACATTCAGACAAAATGCATGGATTTTTTCTGGATCTTTCTTGCCATTGGTTTCCACACCACTACTGAGATCAACGGCATAGGGTTTTGCAGATGATATCGCCATTTGTATGTTTTCAGGGGTCAGTCCGCCTGCCAGAATGATTGGTTTATTTCCACCATACTGGGATTTGTCCCACTGGAATGTCTTGCCTGTGCCACCGAGGGCATCAGCAACGTAAGTATCCAGCAACAATGCCTCAGCTTGAGGATATTGACCTTCTTGTTCGAGCAAATCAGTAGATTCTGCGACCCGAATAGTCTTGATAAACCGCCGCCCAAAGGACTTGCAATAATCTTCAGATTCATCACCATGAAACTGTAAATAATCCAGATGCACATTTTTAATTACCGATTCAACAAATGCCTTTTCCGCATTGGCAAATACGCCGACTTGGTGAACAAAGGGTGTCACTTGCTGATTTATGGCCTGGGCTTGTTCTATGCTGATATAACGAATGCTCGGTTCGTAAAAATTGAGGCCGATAGCATCCGCACCTGCTTTGATTGCAGATTTGGCAATTTCAGCACTGGTTATGCCGCAGATTTTAATTCGCGTACGCACTGTCTGATTTTTAGTTAAATTTTGGGAGCCTCTGATTGAAACTGGGCAGATCAAGTTGCCACAAAAAATGTAGCTGGGTAAAATAATCAAGTTCAAGGCGCGAAACGCACGCCCTAGCCAAATAAGCTTGGGTAGGGCTATTGCGAAGTTTTGCAACGCAGAAATTGCCACGCGATAAATTGGGTTTCAACTCAAATTGACTGTTCATGTTTTAATCAGAGGCTCCGTTAGGGTAATTCTACCAAAATCGGCATACGTCGGGCGGTTGGGGTAGTCCATAGCTACTGTCATATTCGACGGATGCAAAATAAAGGCCATCAGGGGGCGCAGTCATACCGCCGGTTTTTCTATCTCGGCTTTCCAGTACCTGTTGGGCCCAGTGTACGGATTCCAGCCGTTCTCCAATTCGTAGTAGCACACCGACGATATTGCGCACCATGTGATGCAAAAAGCCGTCTGCAACCACATCCAGCCAGATCCACGGACCAGATTGGTCCATATCTAACTGATAAATTTCTTTAACCGGATGTTTGCTCTGGCACCCTGCCGCACGATAAGCACTGAAATCATGTTTTCCAATCAGATCTTTGGCTGCTCTTTGCATTAAAAATAAATCTAGTTTCGACCAGTTCCAGGTAACCCGCCCATAGAGGAAACTAGGGCTAACCGCTCGATTAAATATGACATAACGATAGCGACGTTTTTTAGCGCCAAATCGGGCATGAAAATCATTGTCCACATTATGAGTCCATACCAGAGAGATATCATCGGGTAAATAGGTGTTTACTCCCCTCAACCATTCAATCTGGCTGCGTTCACTATGAGTATCAAAATGAATAACTTGACCAATAGCATGAACACCCGTATCGGTGCGCCCAGCGGCAATCACAGTAACAGATTCGTCAGCCACTTTTGTAAGCGCATGTTCAACCTCGTGTTGTATGCTGTTCGCATTCTTTTGACGCTGCCAGCCAGAATAGTTGACACCACAATACTCCACACATCCAGCAATTCGATTCATTACACAAAAGCCGGGTATAGTTATACCGATCGACGATCTGCAAACGCTTGATGCAGGGTGCCGGGATCCATGTATTCCAGCTCACCGCCCATGGGCATGCCCCTGGCCAATCGGGTAACTTTTAACGGTTTATCCGTAAGCAGGTCGAGTAAAAAATCCCCCGTGGCCTGGCCTTCCAAAGTCAGGTTATTTGCCAGGATAATTTCTTCGATTTTTTCAATTTCGATGAGCTGCAAAAGTTGTTTGATACCCAGTTGGTCGGGTCCAATATCATCCAGAGGGGATAAATGTCCCATGAGTACAAAGTACATACCCTGATAAATTCCAGCCTGTTCAATGGCCTCAAGATCAGCGGGGGTTTCCACCACACACAGCAGTGATGGATTGCGTTTACTCGATGAACAAATCGGGCAAAGTTCAGATTCACTGAAATTATTACATCGATTGCAGTGATTAACTTTGGACAGCGCCTGGCGGATAGCTTCGCCAATTTGCCGAGCACCGTCCCGATCACGCTCGAGTAAATGGAAAGCCATGCGCTGGGCTGATTTTGGGCCAACGCTAGGAAGACGTTGCAAGGCCTGTTTTAGGCCCTCGACGGAACGTGGATCTGCCATTAAAAAGGTAACTTTAGGCCAGGAATATTCATTCCGGAAGCCAGCCCACCCATCTTATCTTCAGTTGCCTTCTCAACCTTTCTTACCGCATCATTAAATGCAGCGGCAATCAGATCTTCGAGAACATCTTTGTCATCACTTAATAATTCGGGATCAATAGTTATTTTCTTTACGTCATAGCGGCAGGTCATGGTGACATCGACCATGCCTGCGCCGGACTGTCCAGATACCTCTATACTGGCAAGCTCTTCCTGGGCTTTTTTCATGTTCTCCTGCATAGCCTGGGCCTGCTTCATTATGTTTCCGAGTCCACCTTTCATTAGATTACCTGTTGTTTAATGGGTTAAAAATACCGTATTTGCTACGATGTGTTTGTAATTCAGCTTACCACAGACCGTCAAGGGGAAATTACCCCAAATCCATATCTAATTCCAACCCTGTGTAAAAATCCAGCATCGAATTAATTTTTAGAAATCTTTTGATAATCAACCCTATTATCCATTCAATCGACATAAAATACGCGCCTTGTAATTCCATACCGTCCAATCATTGTCAGAAATATGCGTCGTTTAATAATTGTCAGCTACGTAGTCGCCACATTGTTTTTTGCATGGGGATATGCCATGACTCGGTTCCAGGTTTTTCCATGGTCCTGGGTTGCGCCAATAGAGCAGGAAATCCTTGCCTTCGTTAAGGGTGCAGATGGGGAAGAAAACAAAGTTACAGACAAAATTGTAAATGATTTAAATATTCGGCCCTCCAGGCAGCTGTATGATTATCAGGCGAGCAGTGATCGCAGTTATTCTCTGGTAGAAATTGAAGGACTTCGTTCGAGACGACAGTCCCCTCAATTATTTTCTACCCATAAGCAACTCGAAGGCTACCGATTTATCTATGGCACCTTTGATTATTCCGACACCCTTCATGCCGGTATATTACTGGATGAAAATAATCAACTGATCCATAGATGGACTATTGACCAGAAAGCTTTAAAGGAGATTATTACCCAAAAAAATAAACAAGACGGTGGCGATCGAAAATTAAAGCCAGCCAATTTACGCCTTCCTCAGGGTCTGGAAGTGCTGAACGACGGCACACTAATTCTTAATGAAGGTTATCGCGGCAATGGCATGCACAATGTAGACTTCTGTGGAAATATACGCTGGTCTGCACTCGGGCCCTATCATCACGTAACCGCCCTTAACGAAGACGATCAAACCCTGTGGACGTTCGGTTCTGGTGATATAGAGCAGGTTGATCTCGCTACTGGGGAAGTTATTCGCACCATCACACTGCAACAAATACATCAGGCCAATTCGGAAATCTCTATATTTACCCCGCGGCGGCGTATCAGTAGCGGCCAATGGTTGAGTGATCCTATTCACAAGAATGATATCGAGCCATTGCCAGCGAGGCTTGCCGGGGCATTTCCGATGTTTCAGGCAGGTGATTTATTAATCACTCATAGGTCCACAAATCTGGTTTTTGTTATTGACCCCCAGGACTTAAGAATTAAATGGTGGCGATCGGGCATTGTTCGCAGGCCCCATGATTCGGACTGGCAACCCGACGGCACCATTACCATTTACGACAATAATATGCGCGAAGCCAGTGAGGGAAATGATAATTACTTGTCCGATGGGGACTATGTTCGTTATACCAATATCACTAAAATTGATCCCAAATCGTATGCGACGGAAATTATTTACCGCGGCGAAAACGACAAAGTATATAGCGGTGCCAGAGGCGTACATCAGGTCTTACCAAACGGCAATATTTTAATTTCGTCCCCCCACCAGGGTCGAATACTTGAAGTTACAGCGGACGGCGAAACCGTATTCGAGTTTCTCAATACCTATGACGAAATGGAAATGTTAATTGTTTCAGAAGCCCGATGGTTTCCAATGGACTACTTCAATTTTGATGTCGCAAATAAAGTTTGTGATTGAATCTAAAATTGAAGGCGAATCTCTTTTTGAGATGCGGGTTTATTAAGAAGCAGGTTTGATGGTTTCGTTGACAATTTCAGCGTCAAACGTATCCACCAGGGCCTGAACATTGGAATCATGAATAAATGCCTGACGGGCATTGGCTTCCCGTTCCTTCTGCTCTCTGCCGTTTTTCTGGGTTGGCGTTTCTAACTTGGAATTACCATCACTTAAATCATCGATAACCACATTGAGCTTCAAATCGAGGGATAGTTTATTTTTACAATAGCCCTCAATCTTTCTAAGACGATCATTGTTAAACATTTGACGACTGGCGGAATCCAGGGTTAAATTTAATACATTTTCTTCAATTGACTGGGGAATCATATTCATCAGTAACTCTCTGGATATGCCAACCATCTCAGAATCTTCGATAAACTGCTGCCATCCATCTGCCACCAATAACTTGTCCAGATCGATATTGGTTACTGAATGATTACGGGCAGGGGGCGCCTGGGTATCGGTCTGATTCTGATCCCCATCACCATCACCATCACTATCACCTGGGGCCACAGCGGTTTTTGTAACAACGTGGAGTTTTTGTTCTGCGGGCTTAGCTTCTATGGACTTGGCTTCCACGGACGACTTGTTTTCAGTCTTCGCTATGGTCGGTTTTGTATCGGTGGCATTCCCACCAGGATTTGATCCCGAAGCGTCTATTTTGCGGGGTTGAAACGCCAGCATACGGATTAATACCATTTCAAACCCTGATCTCGGATCCGGCGCATAATCAAAATCCCGCTTCCCCAATACAGCAATTTGATAAAGCAGTTGTAGTGATTCAGGCTCAATACGTTCTCCAAGCTCAGTCAATGCTGAAGTATCTATTCCCTTCCATTCCACAGATTGTGGGCTGACCTGAAATAGCGATAGATTGTGGATCAGGGTCAATAGCTCATCCAGCGCTGAAGCATAGTCCGCCGAACGTTCTGCCATCTGAGAAACCGATTCAAGAACAGCTACAGAATCATTCTCGATTACCTGCTCGAGTAATTGCACAATAAGTCGATCATCGATCATCCCCAACATGCTGCGCACATGATCGGTGCTGATATCGCCATTACTAAATGCAATGGCCTGGTCGAGCAAACTCAAGGCATCGCGCACACTTCCATTTGCGGAACGTGCCAGGACCATTAATGCAGCGGTGTCAAATTTTATATTTTCGGCGTCGAGAATTTTTTCCAGTTGACCGGTTAATCGGCCTATATCCACAGCCTTGAGGTTAAACTGGATACATCGCGACAATATGGTCGCCGGTAGTTTTTGCGGATTTGTAGTAGCCAGTAAAAACTTTACGTGCTCTGGCGGCTCTTCCAGGGTTTTGAGCAATGCATTAAAACTATGAGACGAAAGCATATGGACTTCGTCAATTAAATAAATTTTGAACCGGCCCATGGTTGGTGTGTACTGAACATTGTCGAGTAATTCCCGGGTGTCATCCACCTTGGTTCGGGAGGCCGCATCCACCTCGATCAAATCGATAAAATTTCCCTGATCCACACCCTGACAGGCAATACATTCTCCACAAGGCTCTGCACTCACCCCGGATTCACAATTCAATGCCTTGGCAAAAATTCGGGCCAGTGTGGTTTTGCCAACCCCCCTGGTTCCAGTAAACAGAAATGCATGATGGACGCGCTGATTATTAAGCGCATTGGATAATGCGGAAACGACGTGTTCCTGGCCGATGACCTCAGAAAATACTTTCGGGCGCCATTTGCGCGCAAGGGCGAGGTAACTCATCTTGGTATTGTCAATTCGTAGTCTGCAGGAAGTTAAATTTTGATTGCTTTGCTAACTGAATTAGCACATTAAAACTCGAAGAGGTGGCGGATCCAGAATACCTTACCCTGACACCCGAAATAGTTGCTGCGGCTGCTTCCTTCCGGATCTGACCGGGTTCACAACACATCGCCATCAGGGAGGCAAACTTTCACCGCCATAAATTGTATCCAGCCTCTTGGCCTCTCTGCCATTTCACATCTTTCATAGGCAGAAATTGAGACCGCCCTATTCTATGCAATTTAACCTTTGTTAGAAACCGAAATACCAATTTAATGCTGATGAAATCTGCAGGTTATGCAATTTCATCTGAGAATGATATTGTTGGCCTATTAATTATTTTTCTATACGTTATAAATATGATTTTTACCCCGCCAATTCCAGATCCCAGTCCGATGCGCCTGGGTATCCGCCAGCATTATCATCTCGATGAAACCAAATGCGTTGAGGAATTGCTAAAAACTCTGGATATCTCGAAAAGCCAGAGAAACCAAATCGAAAAACAGGCCATGGAACTGGTCAATCAAATTCGAAACCAGAATGAAAGCCATGGTGGTCTGGATGCATTCCTCCAGGAATTTAAGTTGTCCAGTATGGAAGGCGTGGCATTAATGTGCCTGGCCGAAGCATTGTTGCGGGTGCCAGATGCAGAGACTGCAGATCAGCTCATACAGGACAAACTTTCTGAGGGTAACTGGGCCTCCCATCTTGGTGAAAGCGAGTCACTTTTTGTTAATGCGTCGACCTGGGGATTGATGCTTACGGGTAAGGTGATTTCCCTGGATAAGGCAGTTGTAGAAGACGCCGGCGATTATCTAGGCAGGCTGATTGCGCGCAGCGGAGAGCCCGTGATCAGAGCGGCTGTGAAGCAAGCAATGAGAATTATGGGCAAACAGTTTGTCCTGGCAGAAACAATTCAAGGTGGCCTTAAAGTTGCGGAAACACGGGAAAAGCAGGGTTATTGTTATTCATTCGATATGCTAGGAGAAGCGGCTCGTACCGAAAAAGATGCCCAACACTATATTCAGGCCTATGAAATGGCCATTGATGCCATCGGTAAAAAACAAACGGCTAATGATCCCAATGTGAGCGCGGGGATTTCAGTAAAGCTTTCAGCATTACATCCTCGCTATGAATTCGCCCAGCAAAATCGGGTGGTCGATGAACTATATCCCAGGTTGTTAAAACTCTGTGTACAGGCAAAGTCATACAATATCGGCCTGACCATCGATGCTGAAGAGTCGGAACGTCTGGATCCGTCTTTAAGTTTATTGGAGAAGTTATGCCATGAATCGGCACTTAGCAACTGGAATGGATTGGGTTTTGTGATTCAGGCCTATCAGAAACGGGCACCTTATGTCATCGACTGGGTTGAAAACTTGGCCGAAGCCACTCAACGCAGGTTGATGATTCGCCTGGTAAAAGGTGCCTACTGGGATACTGAAATCAAAAATGCCCAGGTGGAAGGTTATGATGGTTATCCTGTTTACACCCGTAAAATAACCACAGACGTTGCCTATCTCGTCTGCGCCCAAAAACTGCTGGCAAATGCAAACGCGTTTTACCCTTTATTCGCAACCCACAACGCCCTTTCCGTGGCCGCTGTACTTGAATTGGCGGGAGACCGAAAAGATTTCGAATTTCAATGTCTCCATGGCATGGGAGAGATTCTGTACGATCACGTGATAAACCAATTTGGGGTTAATTGCCGAATCTATGCGCCAGTTGGACCTCACAGGGATTTATTGGCTTATCTTGTTCGACGCTTGCTGGAAAATGGCGCAAACAGTTCTTTTGTTAATAGACTGGTAGACAAAGAATTGCCCGTTGAAAAAATTGTTGCTGATCCAATCAAAGCCCTTGACGACCTCGACCACAAATCCCATCCAAACATTCCTGAACCAGAGGGCATTTTGGGTGATCGAAAAAATTCTTCTGGAATGAATCTTGATGATCAGCTGGCAGTTAGTCAGTTTTTTGAGTTTGCGCATACTCAGGTTTCAAAACACTGGGAGGTGTCACCGTTGATTGCCGGGGTAAAAGATAGTGATTATAAAAATAACCCTGTAGAAGATTGTGTATCTCCATCTACAGGGAAAGCCATCGGTAAGATTAAAAATGCAACCCTGGAAGATATTGATAAGGCCATGTCCAATGCCCGCTCGGCCATGGACAACTGGGATGAACTCGGTGGCAAGGCCCGGGCTGAGATACTGCTCGCTGCAGCGGATTGCTATGAACGCAATCGTGATGAACTGATGACATTATGTATTCTAGAAGCGGGCAAAACTATTCAGGATGCCATCGCTGAAATTCGTGAGGCTGTGGACTTTTTGCGATACTATGCCATTCAGGCCACGGAAGAATTTGATGGCCCCCAGACCCTGGTGGGTCCAACCGGAGAATTGAATCAATGGTCGTTGCATGGACGAGGTGTATTTGTATGTATTAGCCCCTGGAATTTTCCATTGGCGATATTTACTGGGCAAATAAGTGCGGCCCTTGCAGCAGGAAATTGTGTGCTTGCAAAACCGGCAGAGCAGACACCCATCATTGCCTGGCGTGCAGTACAAATGTTACATGAATCCGGCGTTCCCGAAAATATCTTACAACTTTTAATCGGGGATGGCGCTACCGTAGGGTCTGCACTGGTGAATCATTCTGGTACCGATGGGGTTACCTTTACCGGCTCAAACCAGACAGCGAAACATATTCAACTCGCGCTATCAAACAAGTCGGGATCCATCGTACCGTTGATAGCAGAGACTGGCGGCATCAATGCCATGATCGTAGATTCCACCGCCCTGCCCGAGCAAGTCATTGTTGATGCCATACAATCCGCATTTCAAAGCGCCGGCCAACGCTGCTCCGCACTTAGGGTGTTATATCTTCAGGATGATATCGCTGATGCCATGATCGAAATGTTGTGTGGTGCCATGGATGAATTAAAAATTGGAAATCCCGCTGAAATTGACACCGACGTTGGACCCATTATCGATCAGAGTGCCAGAGATAACCTGAACAAACATATTACCAAACACCAACAAGCTGGATCCCAGGTAGTTGTAGGCCCGGAAAATCAGGGTGATGAGTCAGGTTTTTTCTTGAGCCCAACTGTAATCGAAATTAATAGTATTAAGGACCTGGAGCAGGAAGTATTTGGTCCCGTTCTCCATGTTTGTCGATTTGCAGCCAGTGAAATTGATGCAGTTGTCGATGATATCAACAGCGTAGGCTACGGGCTTACATTCGGTATTCACAGTCGAATTCAGTCGACTGTAGAGCGGATTACCAATCGAATAAAAGTCGGTAATGTTTATGTCAATCGCAACACCATAGGTGCAGTTGTAGGTGTCCAGCCATTCGGTGGTGAAGGCCTGTCGGGAACCGGTCCCAAAGCCGGGGGGCCCCACTACTTACACCGATTCGCCATCGAGCGCTCAATCAGCACAGATACCACCGCAGCCGGCGGCAATACAACCTTGTTGTCTCTCGATTATTTGTAAAAACGAGGCGCTAATTTCAGGACTAACAATCCAGGGTGTGATCTCTTTCCCATTGGCTGATGGATTTGGAGAAATCATCCCATTCATTCATTTTCAGTTTGCAATAGGCATCGATTAATGGCGCACCGAGTTGATTCTTCAACGCCGCACCCTTTTGAGTCAGTCGAATGGCATCAAGCAGGTTCAATGGAAGCTTTTTAAGCCCTTTTGCCTTGTGACCTTCGGTATACATATTGATATCCAGACGTTTTCCAGGATCGCGTTTATTGGCAACACCATCCAGCCCTGCGGCCAGAATTCCAGCCTGCATCAGATATGGATTAGCAGCACCATCCATTAAGCGTAATTCAAATCTTCCCGCATCCGGAATTCTGACCATATGGGTACGGTTGTTACCGCCATAGCTTACCGAATTGGGTGACCAGGTTGCGCCGGAAAGGGTGCGAGGCGCATTAATTCGTTTATAGCTGTTTACCGTAGGATTAAAAATAGATGTCAGCTCTTCCACATTGTGCATAATCCCGCCGAGGAATTGATAGGCCATTTTAGACAGACCCATTTCATCTTTTTTGTCCCCAAACAGGTTCTTCTTCCCACTTTTATCCCATACCGAAACATGGGCATGACAGCCATTGCCGGTCAGATTGCTAAATGGTTTCGGCATAAACGTCGCACGCAGACCATGGTTTTCTGCAATCTGCTTGGTCATGTATTTAAAAAATACATGACGATCTGCAGTTTTCAAACAGTCGTCATAATCCCAGTTCATTTCAAATTGACCATTTGCATCTTCATGGTCGTTTTGATATGGGCCCCAGCCTAAGGTAATCATGCTGTCACAAATTTCGGTAATCACATCATAGCGACGCATCAAAGCAGACTGGTCATAACAGGGTTTAGACTGGGTATCGCGTTTATCAGCAATTTCAGTGCCATCGTCATTGGTCAGAAAATATTCACACTCAACCCCGGTTTTCATTCGATAACCTTTTTTTGCTGCCTTGGCAATTTGCGCTTTCAAGGCAACCCGTGGTGAAGCTTCAATCACCTTGCCATCCAGATAAAGGTCCCCCGCCAGCCAGCCGACTTCGGGTTTCCAGGGCAGTTGAATCAAACTATCCGGATCGGGGATGGCGAACATATCGCCATCTGCTGGACTCATGTCCAGCCAGGCTGCAAATCCTGCAAATCCTGCACCCTCTTTTTGCATGCCGCCAATTGCCCGGGCTGGAACAAGTTTCGAACGAAGAACGCCGAAAAGATCGACGAAACTGATCAGAAAGTATTTAATTTTTTTCTGTTTTGCGATTGCTGCTAGATCTTTAGCCATGTGTTTACCCAAATTAGTGATGTGATTTAACACCGATTTTATATATATTTTCCAACTACATCCAATGTTATTAAAATTCCGTTATTAATATCCGCAATAGATTTAAAACTTGCTATTGCCAGGAATCCAGTCTGTACCAGCGAGAGGTACTTTCGCCATAGCCGACGCTTCGATGGTCAACGCCACCATGTCTTCGGGCTCCAGGTTGTGTACATCAGTCTTGCCACAGGCCCGCGCTAGGGTCTGGGTTTCCAGGGTCAGGCAGCGAAGATAATTTGCAACCCGCTTACCAGCCACTTCCGGATCAAGGCGAGCGCCGAGGTCTGTATTCTGTGTAGAGATGCCCGCAGGATCTTTGCCATCCTGATAATCGTCATAATAGCCAGCGCTGGTACCCAGTGCATTATATTCAGCTTCATGTTCCGGCGCATTATCGCCCATGGCAATCAATGCTGCGGTTCCAATAGAAACTGCATCAGCACCCAAAGCCAGGGCTTTAGCTACATCTGCGCCTGATTTAAATCCACCCGACACAATTAACTGTACTTTTCGATGCATGCCCATATCTTTTAATGCGTCCACCGCAATTCGGGTAGCGGGCAGTGTGGGTATGCCAACGTGTTCGATAAACACATCCTGGGTAGCCGCAGTACCGCCCTGCATGCCATCTACGACTACAACATCGGCGCCGGCTTTAACTGCCAGTTGCACGTCAAAGAAGGTTCGAGTCGCCCCAACCTTAATGTAAATCGGAACTTGCCAGTCGGTGAGCTCACGAAGTTCTTCAACTTTAATTTCCAGATCATCCGGGCCGGTCCAGTCGGGATGACGACAGGCGCTACGCTGATCAATGCCTTCAGGCAGATTTCTCATACCGGCCACACGCTCACTTATTTTTTGACCCAGCAACATTCCACCGCCACCGGGTTTCGCGCCCTGCCCGACCACCACTTCGATGGCATCCGCTTTACGCAGGTCATCGGGATTCATACCATAGCGGGAAGGCAGATATTGATAAACCAGCAACTTCGAATGCCCTCTTTCTTCGGGGGTCATTCCGCCGTCGCCGGTTGTGGTGCTGGTACCCACTTCGCTGGCACCTCGACCGAGTGCTTCTTTGGCTTGAGCAGATAATGCACCAAAGCTCATCCCTGCAATGGTGATGGGTGTGGAAATGGTTATGGGATTTTTGGCATAGCGTGTACCCAGGGTAACCGAGGTGTCACATTTTTCCCGATACCCTTCCAATGGATAGCGCGACATACTAGCGCCGAGGAAAAGTAAATCATCAAATGTGGGTACCGACCGCTTGGCACCAAAGCCGCGAATGTCATAAATACCTTCGGATGCTGCCCGCTGAATCTCCCGTATTACCGGACGGCTAAATGTTGCTGACTCCAGCAACCATGATCTGTCAATTTTGTCACTCATAAATTTTTCCCAAAAGTTATTTCAGTCCGCCGATTAATATGCACCAAGATTATCGATTTGAAAGTTATAAAGTTGTCGGGCAGAGCCATAACGTTTAAATTCACCTACGCTGAAATCATCGATACCTGCCTGTTTTAACAATTCTGCCAATTCGGATTTATGCTCGGCTTCCATGAGCTTCTCGATGCAATCCGTGCCAAGGCTCTTTACCGAACCGCGCACATATAATCGCGCTTCGTATATTGAATCACCCAATGAATCTCCCGCGTCGCCGCAAACCACCAGCCGACCGCTTTGGGCCATAAATGCACTCATGTGGCCGATGGACCCCCTGACCACAATATCGGCCCCTTTCAAGGATATGGCACACCGCGCAGCGGCGTCACCTTTAATCACCAGCAGGCCGCCTTGGGAGGTAGCACCGCAGTATTGTGATGCATTGCCCTCAACCACAATTTTTCCGGACATCATATTCTCTGCAAGACCCGGGCCGGCATTGCCATTCACAGTGACCTTGGCATTTTTATTCATGCCCGCACAGTAATACCCCACATGGCCATCGATGGTGACATCACAGTCATGCATGGCACCGGATGCGACATTGTGTTTGCCACCCGGATTGGCAACAATAAATTTTTCGCCGTTGGCTGAATCCTGATGGAGGGCCGCATTTAATTCCCGTACACCGCTATCTTTGAGATCAAATTTATTCATTATGATCGCTCCCAACTATAAATGGTTGCCGGTTCGGGTTCCCAGATTCGGGCATTTTCACTGCCGGGAAGCTGGGCGATGGCCCGATATTCTGAAGACATCGCCACCCAGTCATCGGTTTCTGCAAGAACCGCCGGCTTGCAGGCGATGGGGTCGCGTAATACTGCAAAACCGTCTCGGGTGCCAATGGCGAATGTATAGAAACCATCCAGATCTTCCAGAGCCATTTCCATGGCCTCGTTTAGACTTGCACCCTGGCCCATACGCCAGGTTAGATAACCCGCTGCAACTTCGCTATCGTTATCTGTGGTAAAGCGAATCCCTTCACCTTTAAGCATGTCTCGTAAATTATTGTGATTCGATAGCGATCCATTGTGTACCAGACACAGATCGAGTCCCGTAGAAAATGGATGGGAATGTTCCGTGGTTACCGCACTTTCCGTTGCCATTCGAGTATGGCCCAGGGCGTGAGTGCCGCTCATGGCACTTAGTCCAAAGGATTTAATAACCTGATTAGGCAGCCCTTTTTCCTTGTAAATTTCGATTGTGCTGCCGACGCTGGTTACTTTCAATTCCGGCAGATTATTCTCAATCCAGTCCAGCAATGTCTCGGTCTCAGATTTGGCAATGAGGACACCATGATTACCCAGTGGGCTCACCGTGGCCTTCTTGTCAATTGCATCTTGAACAGCACTCTGTACATCGGACCAGTCGAGATCTTGATCGTTTGACTGCAGGGTAATTTTGACCTGATCCGCGCTCACTGGATCGCGATACATTGCAAATCCTGCGCTATCGGGCCCTCTTTCCGTCATTTGCACTAGCATATCTGCCAGCATGCCGCCCAAATTGGCCTCCAGTTCCGGAGACTTGGTATATAAACCGACTATTCCGCACATAACGATTTCCTGGTTAAAATTTAATCAGCGGAGGTTATCAGCAATACCAGGTAAAATCCACCCATAGTTAATATTAATTCACAACAGGAAACAACGTAGTTGATGAAACTTTAATCCACAGAACGGCCTACAATGATCGTGAGTAGCTTAATCGGTAATTCAATCAATTCTTCGGGGCCGTGGGGCGCATCGGAATCGAAATAAAGCGAATCACCTGGATAAAGATGATAGGTTTTGTTGGCATGACGATAAATGACTTCGCCTTCGAGGACATAAATAAATTCCACACCTTCGTGTTGAAATAGCGGAAATACATCGGATTTTTCCGACAAGGTAATCAAATAAGGTTCAACAGCTGGGGACTGACCACTGGAATGACCCAGTAACTGATATTGATGTCCCGCACGGGTACCTTGCCTTTCAATGGTCAGACCTTCTCCAGCTTTTACATTGGTAGCTTCACGAGTCTCTTCATACATTCGAAATAGCGAAGTCACGGGCACGTTAAGGGCCTCGGCCAGGGAATGCAGGGTAGCCAGAGAAGGCGACGTCAGCCCATTTTCTACCTTGGATAACATGCCAGGGGACAGGTCTGCCTGACGAGCAAGGTCAGCCACCGTTATCCCCTGCTTAACCCGAAACGATTTAACCTGTCGTCCTATGGCCAGTTCCAAGGCGTGTTCGGGAACATAATGTGAGGGATCTTTTTCAGTCATTGAAAATTATTTTTCTTGAATATTGCAAATAAGAATTTTTAGTATTTATCCAAAACCATTCATTAAAATTTTTGATTCTGCTCAGTATTCGAACTAGAACGATTATCTTATCACCCAATTTAAGCACATAACTTATGAAAAAGTTTAGGATAAAGGCGATGAAATTAGTAAACTATACCCTGGTTGGCATGATGCCTTGTTTTGCATTCATTTAAATTTACTCATTTACCTATATGTCAAAAGGGAAACCAAAACTCAAAGATTTATTGGCCAGATTGAAAGAATTGGCGGACGCACCACTCAACCAGGCTACCGGACTACCGAGCGGTGTTTATATGTCTGATGAGTTTTTGCGTCTGGAAGAAAAAGAAATTTTTTACAAGCAGTGGGTATGTGTCGGGCGATCAGATTTTATTCCAAACCCAGGTGATTATCTGACCCATCATCTGGCTTATCAACCGGTCACAGTGATGCGCCAGGATGATGGTGAGATTACCGCTTTCTCTAACGTCTGTTTACATCGCATGATGCGCCTGCTAGAAAATACTGGCAGCTGTGAAAAAATTATCTGCCCTTACCATGGCTGGACCTATGACAAACAGGGTCAGTTAATCGGCGCACCCCATATGCAGGATAATCCTTACTTCAATGCCAAAAATTTTAAACTGCCCAAAGTTCGGAGTGAAATTTGGGAAGGCTGGATATATGTAAGCTTAGATGAAGAAATCGAACCCGTAGCGGTTCAGCTGGCGGAGTTACATAAAATTGTATCGGACTACAACATGGCGGACTATGTACACGTTGTGCAACAGGATTATGAATGGACGGGAAACTGGAAACAACTGGTTGAAAATTTTATTGAAGGCTATCACCTGCCAGTAACTCACAGCTCTACCGTTGGTGAGCACTTGACCGTGGATGAAACCCGATTCTCGGATAGCCCACCTGATCCTGCATTCACTTATCAGACCTTTACAAAATCTTATGGCGCGCGAATCGGGCGGGCCCACGATGATAATGAATCCCTTTCAGGAGACCAGCGAAAAACGTCTTTACTGATTGGCGTATTTCCCACCCATTTTTATATTCTGGCCCCCGATCATCTTTGGTACATTTCAATTCAACCTAAAGGTACCGGGCAGATTTATATTCGTTATGGCGCGGCTATTGCCCCTGAAGTGCTTGAAGCCAGTGAAGACAAGCAGTCCCTGATCAACGAAGTCAGCGATATTCTCGATCAGGTCAATGAAGAAGACCGATTTATAATCGAAGGACTGTATAAAGGCGTCCATGCACCCCTGTCGTCACCCGGACCGTTATGCTGGCTCGAACAGCAGAACCATGAGTTTACGCAGTATCTGGCACGGAATCTGTGCGATAAATCTTTGTGATGGCTTATCCTGGTGAGGACAAGGCATTCATTTTGGTTATGTCCAGAGAGTTACTTTAGGCACCAATTCAGAAACTGGTTTTCCAATCAGAGGATTCCGGATAGGCTTTCAGCCTTCCGGAATGACGGGGTCTGACGATATTCGGCGCGCAACCTTTGCGGCAAAACCTTATGATGGTTTGGGGTCAGGCCGTTTCGGCCATAGCTGCCTGATACTGCCGTCCAATCCATTTATGAAAATGATGGGAGCAGGTATCGAGTACAGGAGAAAATCCGCCACCCTGATATCCTGGTGACTGCCGGCCAATCTGCATATTTTCACAAGGACCGATATCTTCGTTAAAAACCGTTACCCAGGCTTCGAGGTTGGATTTTCTGGCGCTTTCAAAACGTTCATCGCTTGCACCATTACCTACATAAAATAATTTTAATTCTTCAATGCTTGTAGTCGACGTAAGGGGAACAATAATCATCGCAAAAATGTGATTGGCCTGGAAACCCATCAACAGATTTGGATAAATTGCGGGGTAGTCGCCGGTTCGTAATCGAGCTTGATCCCAATTTGGAAACATTGGCAGTGGATGTTCAGAATCCAGCTGAGGATCGAATGTTGCGGTTACTTGCCCAGAAATCTTATCGCCATGAACTTCTGGTGTATGCACTTCCAGTGGTGAATAGGAATTCAGTCCAGGATGGATAAATGGCAAGTGGTAGGCTTCGAGGTAATTTTCAATTGCCAGTTTCCAGTTGGAGTTCAGTGTGATGGACATACTGCCATGGTTATCGGGTACCCGCATCAGTTGTTCACCGGATTCTCCCATCAGGTTCCGGGCCCGATTTATTGCAACTCCAGCATCAACCTCAAAGTCTGCTGCATTTCCATCCAGGTTTACAAATAATATGCCCAACCAGATATGGCAGCGAATTTCTTTCAAGCCGCGATCTTTGCACGAGAAGCCATCAATCTGATGAACGCCAACCCCTCCAATATGTGGCGTCGCCTTCAATTCTCCGTCTACGGAATAAGTCCAGGAATGGTACGGGCATACGATGAGTCCATTGGTTTGCCTTTCTTTTGTCACGAGCCTGGTTCCCCGATGGCTGCAGACGTTATGAAAAACTTTAATTTCTCCGTCAGCGGTTTTGCTTATGAAAATCGGTAAGCCCATAAAATTCAGTGGGCGAATCATTTTTTCTTCCAGCTGATCGACAAACCCTATGGCAGTCCAGTTTTTAGCCAGAATGTTGTTGCGCTCAAATTCAAAATAGGACTGATCGGTATATGCCGGATTAGGTAAACCTTTGGCCTGAGAAATAGGAAGATCAATGGCCTGTAAATCTTCCAGGGTGATTTTATTCTTGGTGGCCAGAATGGGAGTATTCATAAATTAAATCCGAAGTTCAGTAAAAATTAATGGACTGATATTTACCTGTGATAATCCATGAAACAAGCGATTTTTATGCAATAATACATGAGAAAAAATCATGTATTAACCTCTGATGGCTAACAAACGCCTACCACCGCTTAAAAGCTTGATCTATTTTGAAGCCGCAGCTCGTTTGCAGAGTTTCACCAGGGCGTCCACAGAACTTAATGTGACCCAGGGCGCGGTGAGTCGACAAATCCGACAACTGGAATTATTTCTCGATCGTGATCTGTTCATTCGCGAAAACCGTCAGGTAGTTTTAACCGACGACGGACACAACTATTATGTTTCAATCGCCCATCTACTCCAGCAATTGGGTGACGTCACCGAAACCCTGGTTGGTCCGGATGAATCCAGTCAGGTCACACTGGTCACTTCCGGTGCGCTGGCGTCGATGTATTTGTTGCCACGAATTCCAAACTTTCGCCAACAACACAATGATATACAAATTCGGATTGTCGCCAGAGACAATCTTGCCGATCTGGATAAATTCAAACATGACCTGGCGTTTTATTACAGTCGAAAAACCCCTGAAAATTGCGATTCCACCGGTTTATTTGATGAAGAAATTTTTCCTGTGTGCAGTCCGGAATTTTATCAAGCAAACCTAAACAAATTTCAGTTTGGAAAAGTACCGTCAGATAATCTTATCTGGCTCGAATCAGATGAAGACTGGATAAACTGGCCTGAATGGTTTGATGCCATGAAAATCTCAATGAAAAAATTTGACAACCGATTTGTGGTAAACAATTATCCAATGGTCATTCAGGCGGCGTTGGCTGGTCAGGGTATCGCATTGGCCTGGTCTAATCTGGTGGATTCTGAACTTGATGACGGAAAACTTGTAAGGCCAACGAAAAAATCACTAACCACAGGCGCAAAGTTTTATTTGATGCTGCCTAAAAAGGCCACTACTAAACCCGAAACAATAATTTTCAGAAACTGGTTGGAGAATAATGGTTAAAATCTATTGTAGTAAATGAGTACCAAATTCATTACCTTAATCATTTATGTTAGAAATCCCACTCATGATTTGGGGTACCTAAGTAGTTCAAAAAAAGTTATCTGTAGCAATTGTGATGAAAAAGCTAAAACAAAAAATTAGCCCGGAAGTTCTGCTGTTAATTACGAGCTTTTGTCTCTGTCTCGCTCTAGCGGAAATAACTCTGCGGGTTTTACGTTCTCCGAATCCAAGTAATTCTTCAGTATTGCGGGTACCACATCCAGTTTATGGTTGGTCATTACAGCCTTATGCTCATTCGACTAAAAATACAGATGGACGAAATGTTTCTGTAAAATACAACAGCAAAGGGTGGAGAGATACAGAACATGCAATTCAAAAAAAACCTGGTGTGCGACGTATTGTTGTGCTTGGTGATTCGTATATGGAAGGATATACCGTAGAACTCAGGGATTCGCTTCCAAAAGTAATTGAACAGGTAGCCCTGGAACAATCAATCAATCTTGAATCAATTAATCTTGGTGTCGGCGGGTATGGGACGTTACAAGAATATCTTGTATTTCGAGATGCCGGGAAGAGGTATAAGCCCGATATTGTTTTACTCGGATTTTATATTGGCAATGACCTGGTCGATAATAGTTTAGAATTACAAAATATACACAAGGAAAATTCAGGAGTGAAAAGTGGGCGGCCGTTTTTAAGAATCGAAAAACTGCCAGACTGGGAAATTACGACAGTAAATTATGAACATTCTTTGAATGTCTATCAGGATAGACTGAAGAAGCTCGAAGAAAGCGGTGCTGATTCGATTCTTGGCAGCTGGGGAACTCGTTCAGCACTGATCAAAATTGGCAGTGTTGCTTTGGAAAATTTGAAATATAGTGCAATTCATAAATTAGGATATGCAGACAAGTATTTCCCTTCCAGAAAGAATCAGGCAATTCTACAATATAGTGCAGATAAGTTATTAACCAGGGTTGGAATGTATTATTGCAACGAAACTAATGAATATGCTGACTCCTGGAGAATTACGCGTAAAATTTTTGAACGCCTTGCAGCTGAAGTACAAAAGGCAGATGCCCAATTGATCGTATTCTCAGTTCCAGCTCGAGCGGAAGTGGAAAGTAAGTTGATGAAAGAGACGATTAAAAGATCCGTTGCTGGAGAAAAACTTTGCCTGGAGAATCCAATTGCATATAAACGCCTTTCACAAATGCTCAAAAAATTAGGAATTCCATATTTAAATCTATTGCCCGAATTTAAGAAGTTCCATAATGTATCCGAGAAAAAGCTATTCTATTATGGAGATTCACACTGGAATGAGGCAGGCCATCAACTCGCATCTGAAAAACTTTTTCAATTTCTGAAAATCCAGAAATTATTATAGAGTCACACGTATCTGCGAATTAAATGTTTATACATGATAAAACTAAATCGATGCTTTGAGTCTTTCACCCAGCTTTTCGAGACCGTCTTTCAAAACGTCTAACATTCCAGAGTCTTTATTATGATTCAGCAACTGGGTATTTAAACCCCCTTCGGTTGACAAATCGTGCATCGCCTCAAGGAATCGTTCAGCCCCATCCTTGCGCAAAGAATTTAAATAACCCGAGACCAGGGTTGCAGTATAAATCTCTCCATTTATCGCACTACCCGACTTTTCTCCTAGCCATTTACTGACACAATCCAGTTGCGCCATGAGGGTAGATAATATCGCTGTGGCAGCAAAATGAGGGCCCATTGCAGATTCATGATTCACTGTAATAATTTCATTTTCATCCCTAAAAAGTTGTTCCAGAATTTTTGATTGCGGATACACAGGAAGTGGACAACCGCCGGTATCAATAAATGGCAGTGGGATTGTTACGCAGGGATTCTTTGCTGGTGCAATGAGTTGACTAACTTCTTCTAAACTAATGTCAGCCATGACGCTAATAACTTGATGGTCGGGTTTGAAACTCAAACCTGGGAAATCTGATTTTGCAACACCAGCCAAAACGCAAATGAATATGATATCCGATTGATCTAACACCCATTGGTTCTCACCAACACTTACATTTTGGAATTCATTGCACAGACGGGTTGATACCACTTCAGTGCGTTTTGATGCCGAAATCTCGGAATCCGGGTAACGACGACATAGTGATCGAACCATGGGTTCTGCAATTTTTCCGCAACCTATAAATCCGATTTTCAATGGGTTGTTCATAACCTTAATTTTCTAGCATAAAATTTCAACTCAAATTTTCAGCATAAGTTTTTATTCCGGGCCAGTTCAATCAAACAGGGCATGGCATCGTGTATACGGCGACACACCACAGCGCCTTGCTCAGCCAATGCAGGCCCGACGTCCAGTGGCAAGGACGATTCAGAATTTTCGGGGATTTCGTTTAACTGTCCCCCGATCATTACTGGAATCGACATACCGATTTCGTCCAACTCATCTTTTAGTTGACCATAATAGGTCAGTGCAATCCCACAATAGGTACTCAAGGCGATGGCATCTGCGCTACAGGATTCTGCTGTTCGAGCAAGTTCCCGGGGATCGACAGAAACCCCGCCATTGACAACGGATAGATTCAATTTCTGGAAAACCCCTTCGAGCAGCATTTTACCGTGCTCGTGAACATCGGTTGTTGCCACAACCACCGTCAAATTATTACCGCACAGTTTATCCGCACCAAAGCCCTGGAGGCTCAGGACATTATGCTCAACCTCATGATCGATTTCTTTGATTGTGTCGGATAGCACCAAGGCAATACGCGTTTCATTTTTACTCGCTTGACTGCCGGGGCCGAAAAGTTGCTCGAGCTTCTTGCCGCCTACCCGTCTTATGCCGAGAAACATTTCAAATGGGTCCTTGATATCGATTCCGGCATTTTCAAATCCCGATAGGAGATTATTTTTAAACTGGGTTCCGCCATCGATCAGAATTTTTACCAGTTTGTCCACCTCCTCCGGGTCAACCACCGCATGATAATTGCGGCTAACCCCAACTAATCGACTGGCAAATAACTGAGCATCGATAATTTCATCAATGTCCGGAATCCTTTTGTTCTCGGTTACTGGCACTGGATTAATAGCATGACCGCTGGGTGTGGCGTTTTGTGCCGCAATATCCACCATCAAATACCCGCTTAAACTTGCATAATTTTCTGATTCATCACCACGATAACTAACCGTATTTCCAAAAATCATACTGCCGGGGTTTTGATTCACCATGGAAAGTGCTTTCTGGAAACCAAAACGCAATAGCGGTGTGGTGTAGTGGTGTCCAAAACAATGCGTTACCTTTCCACCCATGAGACCCTCAATCAGGTAGCGTTCAATCATTGCCGCCCCCAGCGCACAGGATAAATCACTGAACACCGCAGCAAATCCATCATCAAGATTGGAGTGCACCAGAACATCTACAGGTTGGGACGCCATCAGTGCAATAGCTGTCAAGGTAGAGCGAGTCGTCTCAAGGTCATCACTCCAGTTGGGTAAGCGAAAAGTAAAATACTGACCCAGATTGCCAATGATGGTTGAACCGGCACTGAGCGAATACTGGGTATTTTCAAGGGCCGCTGGAAATCCGAGAACAAAGTCGCCAAAGTGGGACGCCACTGGCGCAGCATTACACAGCGTTGCAAAGTCATCAGGCTCATTCAGAATCAATCCCGTACCCTGCATTTGTTTATCCCTGATGTTGCGTGGAAAGCCCATTGACCAATCGAGACAAATACCATAACGGTCGAGGTTCACGCCCTTGGAAATTGTCTTTTCATATATTTCTGAAAATGCACCCAGGCTTTTCTGATAGTCCCTGAAACCCATATGAGCGTGTTGCATTACTCGCGATGCCTTCATAGCCCTGCACTTGAATTCTGACTCACTGGTGCAATCATGTGCATTCAAAAATTCTGAATGCCCTACTCCCCAGGTTTTTGCCAAGACCTTGCCCTGAGAAATGATCTCCGCACTCGATGGTAATTCCGGCTCCGGAAATATCTCGCTACGAATTATTTCGTCAGTCATTTTGAAGGATTGTATGTTTGATTTTGTATATGACCGAGTCACGCACACAATTTGTCGAGCAATCGTGATAAAAATTCATCACAGCGCTGAAGCTCTGATTTTAAAATAAATTCATCGGGCTTATGCCCCTGATCCATGGAGCCCGGACCACAAACCACTGTAGGCACATCAAGCCTGGACTGAAACAGCCCGCCTTCGGTTCCATAATCCAGTTTTATAGGTTCACCGGTTTGAGCTAATGCTCGAACATATTCAACCACAGCCGCTTCATGAGAAGTGTTTAATGCCGGATATTGATTAAATACTTCAATATCGATATCCGCATCGGGAAACTTTTTGCTGTAGTTAGCCACAATTCGTTTTGCACGCAGATTAATTTGTCGAATAATTTCATCGGGGTCATCTGATTTCAAATTCCGAATTTCAAACTTAAATTCGCATAACTTTGGGATAATATTTAACGCGGTGCCACCATGAATCGTGCCAACATGCAAAGTGGTATACGGCACACCAAAACTGTTGTCGTGCTGATTATTATTAATAATCTGATCTTGTATTTCACGAAGGGCCTGTATCATTTCCGAGGCGAGGTAAATCGCATTCAGACCGCTGTCCGCCAATGCAGAATGGGCTTCGATACCATGGCATCTGCAAATTGCACCCGTCTTGCCTTTGTGAGCGATAGCCACTTCCAGAGATGTCGGCTCGCCAACAATACAAAATCCGGGTCGTTCCACAGCAGATTCAAGCATATCGATCATTCTACGTACCCCAACGCAACCAATTTCCTCATCATATGAAAATGCCAGATGTATGGGCTGTTTGAGACTACGCTCAACCGCCTTAGGAACCATGGCCAATACAGAAGCGATAAACCCCTTCATGTCCGTGGTGCCCCGGCCATAGAGTCGCTCATCTCTATCGAGCATGGAAAATGGATCCACGGTCCAGTCCTGTCCGTCTATGGGCACAACATCGGTGTGGCCGGACAACATCACGCCACCATTTTTTCCGGGACCAAATACGGCGTATAAATTTGCCTTGGTTTTTTCTTCATTGTAAGTCAATGAAGATTCGAGTCCATAGCCTGCCAGGTAAGATCCTATATATTCAATTAACGCCAAATTACTGTCCCTGCTCACGGTAGGGAATGAAATTAATTGTTGCAGGATGTCTTCGGTACTTGTCACGATCTTTTCAATTAAATCCTATTTTCAATGAAATGGATTGTAGTTAATTCCAATACTAATTGCTCGATTCCAGAAAATTAATATCCAGGGTAGGTGAATTTTGTTATTCAAGTACGCGTTACAATACGCCGGATTTTTTTAATCCCTAACGTCCTTATCAACAATTTAATCTGCCGTGCTCAATCAATTTAGTTTGCCCAGAATAACAATCGCAGTCCTGTGTGGATTGTTGGTCAGTTTTATTAGTTTCGATTTTATAAAACATCATGCTTTTAGCAACGTCGATATTATCGAAATTGAGTATGAGACCAATGCAGATACGTTAATTCGAGTATTTTTTGGGCAAGGTGAGCAGGCAAATCCGACTTACACCGAGAACAACAGCCTTGCAAGTCCAGCCTATGCCGGGGCCAAACGCCGCATCACCCTGCATACAAAAAATAAAAGCCTGTCTAACGGCATGATTCAGATTGGATCACCCGTGGAAATCATACTCAATCGGATCACCCTGCATAACAGCATTAGCAATAGTAGGAACACACTAGATTCAAACCAGTTGGGCCAAATTATCAAAACCGCAGATACAGGTGTAGTATTGGTAGTCGAAAATGATGGTTTGGCAATAAAAACAATAACTAATAATACTAATTTAATGTTTAACTATAGGTTTGTAGGTGAAAATAACCTGCTGATTTATGGCATTTCAATCCTGATCGGACTACTCACATTGCTATTTTGTATGCGGTTTGATCCTCAGAGCATTCCCGCAATTAGCGACCTGTCTTCAAAAAGCAGTGGCATTTCCGGTTATCGCCTGGAACTGGATGGATTAAGGGGAATTGCTGCACTGCTTGTTTTGCTTGAACATACCTGGTGGCGCTTTGCTGGTAGCGGTGCGACTGGGGTATGGATATTTTTTGGGTTAAGCGGCTATTTATTGACCCAGCCATTTATCTCTTCCCCGGCAAGAGCAATGGATCCAGGCTATGTCACCGGATACATATTCAGGCGGCTTGCTCGAATTTTGCCTATGTACTTTATAACCCTGCTATTAATTTATGGCGTTACAGAAAACTCGAATTTACTACTCAGTCATATGCTGTTCCTTCAGGCGGAAGGTCACCTTTGGACTATTCCACAGGAAGTTTTCTTTTATTTGATCCTGCCGGTGTTGATGATTACCATTTACTTTTTAATAAAGCTGCCTCGCACAGTATTTTTATTTATCCTGGCAGTAATTGTTGGGGTTTTTCTCTGGGACCCAAAAATCATTGGCGTTGAACTCTATGGCTACAGTCGTTATCGCGCACCTTATCTGGGATGGTTTATGATTGGTATGCTGGTCGCTTATGCAAAACCCGGTAGCAGTGAATGGCAGGATCGGTTAACGGATTCCTGGCGGCAAGGGTTGTCACTGTTGGGGATCATTCTCACACTTGCCATGCTGGTGGCTTCGTCATCGTGGTTGACCAATATGTTTACAGGAACTGACATCATTGCTCCCAGTGAATATCGAGCCCTGTTCGCGGTGGCGGGCGCGCTGTTGATGTTTTTGATATTGATATGCCCCGATACTCTGCTGAGCCGGATCTTTTCTTTCACACCACTTCGGGCAATAGGAATCGTTGGATATAGTTATTACCTGCTTCACCCAATGATAATCCAGGCAGTTATGGATTTTTCACTGCGTTACTACAATTATGAATTACTTCATGGAAAATTGTTTCTTATCACTTCCGTTGTGACCTGGCTGGTTTGCCTGTTTAGTTATTCGATTATTGAACGCCCATTCCTGCTAAAAAAGCACCAAAGTTAAAGTCCTGTTCACGACAATACGACAAAAATTTTTAAAAATTCGATAAATTCGAATTCCGAGATACGGGCTTTGGCCAGGAAAATAATTGTGAACGGATTGTATCGTTAGATATTGTTGTACAAACTCCTAGCCTCTCGGACTAAAATGGCACTGAGACGTCTGACTCCTTTTTCTATATGAGTAACTCTGAATCGAATTCGACCAGATTAAAAATTAATCAGTATGACGAATGGTTAGAGGTAATCATTGGCGCTAGAAAAAGCTATTTTGTAAATCTATTTCTCGGGCTATGGATGTTTGGCTGGATCTATGGGGAAGTTACAATAATTGAAAATGGAATAACTTACCCGAATCAGCCAATCGATGCTTTTCAGGTTTTCTGGTTTTTGGGCTGGAATCTAGGCGGAATATTTGCGCTCTTCATAGGGTTATGGAATAACCGCGGTCGCGAAATTATCAAAGTAGACCAGGATAATTTAAAACATACCCGTGAATATGTGTTGTTTTCAAGATCAAAAAATTTTGAATCCAGCACGATTATAAACTTGCGCCTATTCCAGCTAAACCCGTCCATGAGTAATATGAGCGAAGGGATGGAGTTCTGGGGGTTGTCCGGAGGGTCAATCGCATTTGACTCCGGCGAGACTGTCTATAAATTTGGACTGGGGCTGGAAGAAAATGAAGCATTGTCTGTCATACGAGAGATTAAAAATTATTATCCACATCTTGGTAAATATTAAAGCAATCCTCG
Organism: Candidatus Spongiihabitans sp.; assembly: GCA_965237725.1. GTDB lineage: Bacteria > Pseudomonadota > Gammaproteobacteria > Arenicellales > Poriferihabitantaceae. The sequence continues at coordinate 4,200,464 of OZ250151.1, read as the reverse complement.
AAAGATTAAATCGTTCTCAAATTGCTACCATATTCTCAAAATTTTTGATGGTCGGACTAATGAAACAAGTTTTGGCGCTATTTTTGATATTACCTGGAGTTACGTTTGGTCAATATGGTATTTGGGTTGAGACCCAAAATGATTGCATGGTATGGAACGGTGCGCCACAGCCTAATGAAACGGTAACATGGTCGGGGGCTTGTGTAGATGGCAAAGCCAACGGATATGGGGAAGGAACATGGACCTATGAAGATTCCAACAAAGAACAAGTTTCTTCTCGGTATGTAGGTGAAATATTGGCAGGTAAACTACATGGACAGGTAATCTATAATTGGCCCGATGGCAGCCGTTATGAAGGGCGATATGAGGCGGGTGAAAAACATGGATATGGGCAATTCTATTTTGCTGATGGTAGTCGTTATCTAGGGCACTGGAAACACGGTTCCACCCATGGGCGGGGGGCGTACCATTGGCCAAATGGCGATAATTACCAAGGAGAATACAATAATGGCAGCCGCCATGGTCACGGCATCCTCAGTTTGGCGAATGGTAATCGGTATGAGGGTCAGTGGCAGGAAGGCCGCAAGCACGGCTACGGGAAATATTTTTGGGCCAACGGTGACCGATTTGAAGGTCTTTGGAATAATGATTTCGGATCTGAGTTAATTTGTTATTTAGCTAATGGTGATAATTTCCCTTGCCATCAAAAATCGAATGGCCAGTGGGTTCGGAGTTAAAATCGAGCCCAAATCAGACTTTCTAAAAAATTTTATTTAACCCAAATTTATTCTATTGCAAACTAATAGATCGATTTAAAAATGTATTTGTTATTGATGCACCAATTTGTTCTGCAAACTGGTCAAGAAAATTAGGTCGGATTGTATAGTCAACTAGGGTTTTCTCGCCAACTATCTCCCTGGCAATATGCTCTGCGGTGCCGAAGCTATCGATTAAACCAAGTTGTCTGGCCTTTTCACCACTCCAGAATAAACCACTAAAAATTTCTGCATCGGTGCTAAGTCGATCACCCCTGCCCTGCTTTACCGCAGAAATAAACTGCTCGTGAACATCGGCTAACATCGATTTTGCGTGGCGTTCCTGATTTGGATTAACCGGGCTAAACGGATCCAGAATTCCCTTGTTCTCGCCCGCTGTAAGTAGTCGCCGTTCGATGCCAAGCTTTTTCATCGCCTCAACAAATCCAAACCCATTCATCAAAACACCAATAGACCCAACAATGCTCGCGGGGTGTGCATAAATTTCATCAGCAGCCACGGCAATATAATATCCGCCCGAGGCGCAAATGTCGGTAATCGCGGCATACACCGGTTTGTCGGGGTATAGTGATCTTAGACGGCTAATTTCTTCGTTGATCTGTGCAGCCTGAACAGGAGTGCCGCCGGGGCTGTTGATTTTAATAATTACTGCGGCGGATGATTTTGCCGAGAATGCATTTTTCAGACTTTTATTGATCTGCGTAGCGGAAATTGCCTCGGGTCCGATAATCCCGTTGACTTCCACAATAGCCGTGTGAGAATCGGAAATTACTTTGTCACCAGCATTAAAATATGCGTATGTGGTCCCACCGACATATAAAAGTACAACTACCTTGATTAACAAACCCCAACGTCGTCTGGATTTTCTTTCTTTCAGATAATCCTGGGCCAACAACGACAATATTCGGGTATTTTCCGACGACTGTCGGTCAGAGGAAACCGGGCCGGTTTGAGGGGATTGTGGTGGGTTGGTGTCTTTTCCGAAAATCATTAAATTTTGTACCTGTTAATGCCTATAAATTTTGTAGTTAATTGACTAGAGTCCCGATTTAGTCTGGGTCAAATGATATTATTTTTCTTATACGAATCCAGTTCTTCCAAACTGTACCCAAGCAAATCTTTAAGAATAGCCATTGTATCAGCACCCTGCATCGGCGGTGCTTTTTTATATTCGATTTTTGTTTTGGAAAATTTCAATGGATTCGCAACACCCGGAACCGTCCCAGAGAGCGGATGAGGTAATTCTATTTTCATCTCTCTGGCATCTACCTGGGGATGGTTAAAGACCTGCTCAATATTATTAATCTCCGAACAAGGCACGCCAGCTGTAGGCAAGGTAGACAGCCAATGTTCGCTAGTCTGTGTATATATTTTGCTGGCAATAGTTTCTACCAAAACATGCCTGTTTGTAATCCGATCTGCATTGGTTAAGAAATCTGAATCACCTGCAAGTTCAGGGCTTCCAATGACCTCACACAAGGTTACAAACTGACGATCATTTCCTACTGCAATTATGATCTCACCATCACGGGTAGAAAACGGTTGATAGGGTACTAAGTTGGGATGCCCGTTACCGGTCCGCTCGGGAACATTTCCACCGACAAGATAATTCATCGCCTGATTGCCTAACCAACCGACCTGGGAATCCAGTAATGCCAAATCAATATATTGCCCCTGATCGGTATTATTTCTGTGATGGAGGGCGGACAAAATACCGATAGTTGCATATAGCCCTGCATTGATATCCACAATAGGCACCCCTACTCTCTGAGGACCGCCACCAGGCATATCATCCGCCTGGCCAGTAATACTCATGAGTCCACCAAAACCCTGAATCAAATAGTCATACCCCGGCTGACTGGACATGGGGCCGGTTTGCCCAAATCCGGTAATTGACAGATATATCAGTTGCGGATTAATAGCGATGAGAGATTCATAATCCAGGCCCATTTTTTTCAGGCCGCCCACTTTAAAGTTTTCGATAAAGATGTCACATTTTTCGACCAGAGATTTTACAATCTCAATACCTTTTTCAGACTTAAGATTAAGACTAACCGAAGATTTATTTCGATTCGCACCCAGGTAATACGCAGCCTCTGCAGTTTCATTGCCCTCTTTATCCTTTAACCACGGCGGACCCCATTTGCGCGTATCATCACCACCCTGGGGGTTTTCAATTTTTATAACTTCAGCGCCAAGGTCCCCAAGTAATTGTGTACACCACGGCCCTGCAAGTACCCGAGTGAGATCGAGTACCCGTATTCCATCCAGAGGACCAGGCACTATTATTGTGCTCTTTCGAACAACGCGGCAATGCCCTGACCGCCACCTATGCACATCGTCACTACCGCATATTGACCATTGCTGCGCTCAAGCTCCGATAATGCCTTTTCAGAAATGACAACCCCGGTGGCACCTACCGGATGACCCAGTGATATTCCGCTGCCATTGGGGTTGAGTTTGTCTGCAGGAATTTCAAGATCACGTGCAACGGCAATAGCCTGGGCCGCAAATGCTTCGTTAACCTCCCACACATCGATATCTTTTACCGAAAAATCGGTGTCTGCGAATAAATTTTCAACCGCAGGAACTGGACCAATACCCATGTATTTGGGCTCGACACCAGCAAATGCATATTTCAACAATTTAGCCCGGGGTTTGATGCCCTGTTTTTCACATTGCTCGCTGTCCATTAAAACTACTGCTGCTGCACCGTCATTAATTCCTGAAGCATTGCCTGCAGTAACGCTGCCGTCATCCTTGAATACCGGTTTCAGTTTTGCCATGTCCTCGGCTTTGGCATCAAATCGAACGTGCTCATCCTGTTCAAAAAAAGAACTGCCTTTTCTTGATTTCAGCTCAATGGGCAAAATCTGGGATTTAAAGTACCTCTGCTCGATAGCATTTTGTGCACGATGATGGCTGGTTAAGGCATATTCATCCTGCTCTTCTCGGCTGATTTCCCATTTCTCGGCGATGTTTTCCGCGGTGATACCCATATGACAGTGTTCCATAGGACAATGTAATGCCGCCAGCATCATGTCGATTAACTTTCCATCGCCCAGGCGATTACCAAATCTCGCCCCAGTAGCCAGATATCCGCCCCTACTCATTACCTCAACTCCCGCTGCAACTGCGGTATGACAAATTCCCAATTCGATTTGTTGTGCTGCGGTGACGATAGCTTGCATACCACTTCCACAGAGCCGATTTACAGTGACTGCAGGGGTTTTGTGATCCAGACCGCCCTGTAATGCAGCAACACGAGAAATATACATATCGTGGGCTTCAGTATGAATTACATTACCAACCACACAATGCCCAACGCTTTTTGAATCGATTCCTGCACGCTTTACCGCTTCGGCAATTACCGCGGAACCCAGCTGGGCAGGACTATGATCCTTTAAGCTTCCACCGAAAGTACCTACTGCGGTTCGAACACCACTTACAACAACCACTTGTTTTTTATTCATCAGCCTTACTCTTTGAAAATTTATGCCTCATTGAAAATAGTTATTTAAATCTAGGGGCAAATTACGAAATCACAAGAATGGATATTACTTTTCCTGGAGTTCCTTCAAATCACGAAAGTATTCAAGGGCCTCAGGATTTGCCAGTGCATCGGTATTTTTCACTGCATCTCCATGGACAATATTTCGAACTGCTAATTCAACAATTTTTCCACTCAATGTTCGTGGGATATCTGCAACTCCAATAATCTTTTTCGGCACATGACGTCGGGTCGTATTATCCGCAATGGTTTTACGAATCAGGGCTTTCAATTCCGTGGTCAGTTTCACGTTTTCTCTCAACATTACAAATAAAACAACCCGTACGTCACCATCCCATTGCTGGGCGATACACAAACTTTCCAATACTTGGTCGACCTTCTCAACCTGTCGATAAATTTCTGCAGTTCCAATTCGAACCCCACCTGGATTTAGTACGGCGTCAGATCGTCCATAAATAATCAAGCCGTCGTTAGCCGTAATTTCAGCATAATCACCCTGGGCCCAGACATTTTCAAAACGTTCAAAATATGCTGCATGATAGCGTTTATTATCTGTCTCCCCCCAAAACCCAATGGGCATGCAGGGAAACGGTTTTGTGCACACAAGTTCACCGCGTTTTTGTCGTATTGGTTTACCGTCTTCAAAAATATCCACCGCCAAACCCAGACCCCGACCCTGAATTTCTCCTCGATAAACTGGCCGCATGGGATTACCCAGTACAAAGCACGATACGATGTCGGTACCACCAGAAATTGAACATAACATCAAATCCTGTTTAACGTTCTGATAGATGTAATCGAAACTTTCAGCCACTAGTGGAGAGCCCGTAGACAAAATGGCCCGTAATAGAGACAAGTCGAAATTATCCTTTGGCACCGACCTGGTTTTTGCGCAGGCCGCAATGAATCGCGCACTGGTTCCAAATACTGAAATTCCCAGATTTGCCGCCATTCGCCACATACTGTTTTTGCCGGGGAAAAACGGTGAGCCATCGTAGAGGACCACAGTACAACCCGACGCAAGTCCACTGACAAGCCAGTTCCACATCATCCAGCCACAGGTAGTGAAATAAAATAATCTGTCGTCGCGGGTGATGTCCGTATGAAACTGATGCTCTTTAAGATGCTGAATTAATGTTCCACCTGCCGAATGTACGATACATTTTGGTTTGCCCGTTGTGCCCGAGGAATAAAGAATATACAGCGGATGATCAGATGGTAACTGGACGAACTCCATTTCGGTTTCGGCGGTTTCAAAATCACCAAACAACATAGAATTAGAAACAGTGTTTATATCCGGTTGGGTTCTTAAAAATGGGACTACGATGACTTTCTCGATACTCGGGATCTGTTCAATAACCGTTTGGACGGATTCGAGCACGTCGTGTTCTTTACCGTTATATCGATAGCCATCAATTGTAAATAAGACCTTTGGTTGAATCTGTACAAATCGTTCGAGTACGCCTTTGACGCCAAAATCAGGAGAACAGGAAGACCAAATTGCACCCAGGCTAGCTGTTGCTAACATGGCAATAATGGCTTCGGGATTATTGGACAGGTATCCAGCAACCCGATCGCCCTGGGATACACCCAGAGATTTCATCAGCTCAGCGCAACGAACAACCTCCTGATACAACTGCGCATAAGATATTGTTCTGATTTGTGGGGGTTCCTCTTTCTTAACTTCCTGCTGAAAAATTATCGCAGTTCCTTGATCACGATACCTGAGCAGGTTTTCAGCATAATTTAACCGCGCCCCTGGAAACCATGACGCACCTGGCATGGCTTCCGGATTGTCCAATACCCTATCCCAGGGTTGACTATGGATTATGTCAAAGAAATTCCAGGCTGCCGCCCAAAACTGATCGCTGGACTCAATGCTCCAACGATACAGAGAATTATAATCTTTGACTTGGGAATGATCTTTGGAAACTGATTGTATAAATGCCCAAAGGTTACTGCCCTCAATGGATTCAGGGGATGGTTGCCAAAGTGGGGTTGAATCATTCAATGTTAATACTGGGATTCAGGGACATGGACAACCAGTCCGTCGAGTTCCTCAGATACTTTAATTTGGCAACTCAATCGACTGAACTCATCAACGCCCTCAGCAAATTCAAGCATATCTTGTTCATCCTCCTCAATTTCTGGCACTTTTCCAACCCACTGAGGATCGATATGTACATGGCAGGTTGCACAACAGCAGGCGCCGCCGCATTCAGCCAGAATGCCATCGAGGTCATTTCTTTTAGCCAGGTGCATCACCGGCGTATTGACGTCACCCTCAATAGCATGGGTTGAGCCGTCAGCGAGAATAAAATTTATAGTTGGCATTATATTCGAATTCGCAAAATGACAAATTAATATTATCATTGATAATTTGGCGGAGAGAGAGGGATTCGAACCCTCGATACGCTATTAACGTATACACACTTTCCAGGCGTGCTCTTTCAACCACTCAGACACCTCTCCGCAATATTGCAACAAAAATTCCATCGATTTGCAATTGCGGCGAAGGGTATAACAAGATATTAGAGATAACAAGAGATGGTTAAATGAAGATTCGATTAATAGATTAATTATCATCCAGATATGGTATCTTTCGCAGTTAAATTTAGCTTTTGTAACTCCATTTCCACCATGTCATCACCACTTTCAGAGAACCCAAAATGGTCTTCTCAATTTTTTGGGCATCCTGTCTTCTGGTTAGGAATAACCCTTATTGTGGTGTCTGTTGCATACGTCTGGATGGACCAGACCACGGATCAGGTTGTTTACGATCCAGTAAAAAAACTGTCCCGTGAGGCCGCCGCCAATAAGCTCAAGCAGGCTGAAGCGATCATTAAACAGGAAACCATGGAAATTACCAACAGCACAGATAACGATCGTGCTGATGAATATCTTGAAGTAGAGACCCTGGAAAACTCAGTAAATCCGCATTTTAGAAATGCTGTAAAAAATCTTGAACGCCAGCAATTTGTTTTACCGCCAAATAACAATGCATGGAATGATTATCAGAATATCCTGGTGGTAAACCCAGAAAACAATAAGGCCAAATCCGGATTGGTCAAAATACGTAATTTACTGATTGATAATGCGGAAACAGCTATTGAATTGGGTGATTTCGCTGATGCTGAAAACTGGCTGGTCCAGTTGGATGTGATTCAACCTGGGAATCCCATTCAGATAGATCTGCGCAAAGATATAAAAATCCAGATCGATCTGGAAGCGGAAGCAAAAATCCGTCAACAAAAGGAGCAGGAAAAATTACTGAAAATTGAAAACTCACTGGTACAGGCCGCTGAAGCGGAAAATTCGACGCCAATAAACTACAATAAAGTTAAAGATTTATATAATAGAATTCTTGAGCTCGACCCAGAAAATACTCGGGCATTGATGGGGCTAGATCGATTGGTTGACCAGTTATTGGATCAGGCGGATCAGGCCTTGCGGAATCAAAATCTGGTCCTTACCAAACAATTTCTTGCCCAGGCCGAAGATATCGATTCCGAAAATAAACGTCTTGGTAGTATCAGATTGGCCCTTGAATCGAGAATTGCACAACTGCCAGAAATCGAGCAAGACGATGAATTGGGTTCCAGCCCCGAGATTGTACTTGACCAGCAGAATTCTGATGACGAAATAGATGCAATTATTGAAGACCTGGTTGAAGAACAAACCACGCTAACGGAAGATTCTACAGACACCACTGAAATCGTGGAAACACAGCCCACGATCAGTGAAAATGATTTTACTGTGGTAGAAGAAACAAGTGCGGAACAGGTTTTAACCGAAAAGAATAAAAAACAGTTAGAAGAAGGCATTCAGGCTTATTACGATGGTGACTACAACAAATCATTTGAATTGCTCTATCCCATGGCAGAGGAAGGCATCTCCAGAGCGCAGTTTCGAATTGGCGTTATGTATCGATACGGAAGAAGTGTTTCCCAGAATTCTGACCTAAGTGAAAAGTGGTTTACCGAAGCTCTGCCAAAAATCCTAAGACTGGCCCAACAGGGTGAAGCCTGGGCACAAACCGACCTTGGTACATCTTACGAACTGGGTATTTCCCTTAAACAGGATTTTGAACGCGCTGCACACTGGTATCGACTAGCCGCAGAACAAGGATACCCAGGTGCTCAAACAAACCTTGGTGTACTTTATGCCAATGGTGAAGGGGTAAATTACAGCCGGTCCGACGCTGTTTTTTGGCTTAAGAAAGCGGCTAAAAAAGGAGATTTGGTGGCAATTGAAAATCTCAGAATTATGGGGGTTACCCTCTAGAGGCTAAAACTGAGATTTGATCCCATAATTTTGGTTTCTAGTTACTATCTGATCTTACGGTTTTTGAATGGTCGTGAATTCCCAAAAGCTTCCGTTCACTTTGATAATTTGAGAGGGCGCTATATTCTCATTGCTGCCGTTCGGCTGTTTTTGCCTTCAGGTCGTTAACGGCCCTTCACGGACATTTCTTTTATTAATTTGAACAGCTTGCTGCACCGCAGCAGTAATGGTTCTGAACGACCCGCAGGAACCACTTATCTATCAATTTTAATCGGCTGGTTCCGAGCCATAATAGACGCTTAAGCCCTAATCCCCTGCAAATGGTAAAGAGCCAGGAAGTCAATTCTACAGTGGCCTGGCAACACGGAACCCGATGACATAGGCCCAGGAATCTACGAATATCCCAGCGCGGCTGGCGGAACGTAGAGTCGCCGGACTGTGATACCAGGCGCTGCCCCGTATAACACGCTTGTTGCACGAACCCGGGGTCATAGCGCTGCCGTCCCCAGGCGCTCCCTGATAACTGTCCTTGTAGCAATCCTCTACCCACTCCCAGACATTACCTATCATGTCATGCACACCAAAGGAATTGGCTGCAAAACTACCAACCGGAACCGGTTCTAAACTATTGAAACGGGCCTGAGATTCGGAAATACGATCTCCTGTGAAGTGACTCGTCGTCGTCCCCGCACGCGCAGCATATTCCCACTCCGATTCAGTCAATAAACGATAATCCTTGCCTGTCTTCCGGCTCAGCTTGTTTAGATACGCCTGCGCATCGTTCCACGAGACTATCTCAACGGGGTTATCCGGCCCTTTGAAATTGCTTGGGTTGCTGCCCATGAGTGCTTTCCATTCCCGCTGCGTCACCTCAAATTTACCCACCGAAAAAGCTTGCTGGATCGTCACACGGTGCTGCGGGCCCTCATTAGATTTGCGCTGCGGCTCGTTGATGGTCGAGCCCATTATGAAGGAGCCCGAAGGGATGACCACCATCTCCGGGCAGTCGTCACAGTCCTGGAAAACATCGCCGGCCTTATAAACCGGTTCCCCGGCATGAACCGACGCAGTCAGAACACAAACGCCCAGCGCCAACGTGCAAGTCTTTCTAAACATCAGGAACACCTTAACTAGTAACCACACCGAATTTCTTCTTCGATCTTGCTTATTTAATCACAATCAGCTACCAGGCATGACGATAGCCTGCCGCTTCTTTCGCAGCTTCAATGCCAGGTTTGTGCGATTGCTGTCGCTGAATTTGAGTTGGTTCAATGGCTCCTATGTGCCCAGAGTGTGTAAAAACCCTTTAAGGAGAAAGTCGAACAATTTTCCAGTCATTATTTGATCGTTTATACACAATTCGATCGTGTAATCTGTGAGTCCGACCCTGCCAGAATTCATACCGAGTGGGATTAACTCTGTAGCCACCCCAAAACGAAGGCAGCGGTAACTCTTTCCCTTCAAATCGATTTTCAATTTCTGTCTGTTGTTGTTCCAGAACCGTTCGAGATTCGATTTCTTCGCTTTGTCGAGATGCCCAGGCACCAATCTGGCTGCCACGGGGGCGGGACCTGAAATATTCCAGAGAGGTCTCATCATCAATCCTGGAGACCGTACCTTCAATATTAATTTGGCGATGCAATTCATACCATGGAAATAGCATGGATACGATATTATAGTTAGCCAGTTGCTCGCCCTTGCGACTATGATGGTTGGTGTAAAAAATAAATCCCTGGTCATCATAGGCTTTCATCAGTACGGTACGTTGGGATGGTTTGCCCTGATTTGAAACCGTGCTTAGAGAAAATCCATTGGGCTCAGCAATCCCGGAATCTACCGCCTGGTCGTACCAGATTTTAAATTGCTCAAATGGATCTACTTTAACGGATTCTTTGCTTATTCCGGTGTCCGAATAAAGTTGTTTCAGTTTCTTTAAGTCGTTCATTTTTTATATCAAATTTTGTGTATTTTTCCCTCGGCTCAGCTGATTATACTGTCATTCCCGGGTCCATCTCACGAAACGGAAAAAACCGTAAGAATCGCTCCGTCCCGTTACAAAGGGCTTAATCCCGGATCGGGATTAATAAAAGAATTTATAGTCCTTTAAAAATTTCATAGCCACCAGAATAGTCCAACTCAACAAACTTCGCATTGGTTTTGCTTTGAATTGATTTAGACAGTTCGTCAGAGCCAAAAGGACGTGAAAATCCAGGTAAGTAGTTATCGTGGTGGCACGGAATGAAGCGGCGGGCATTCAGCATATTGCATTCTGATATGGCAAATTCTGCCAGCGATCCTTGATGGGTTCTGCCATCGACATGGGGGCGGCCACTTACGCCGAGGACTGCAACGTCGGCGCTAATATTTTTCATAATTCCCGTCCAGTGACCGGGGGTATCTTTGAAAAATAATGATCCTTCTAGGGTTTCTATTAAATAGCCGTATGTACCTCCATCACCGCCGTCGGCATTAATACTTTCAGCAAGGTGTTGTTTTTCATGAGTCCCTAAATCTCGCATGGCTTTTGCCATGTTTTCTGTTACTAAATCTGCACGGATAAAGTAATCGAGCTCTTCCAGTCCAAAGCAAGGAGAGCTTGGATGTTCATCGTCATAAGGTGCCCACCAACAGGAATGGAGTGCTGGAAAAACATGAGCCATCATGCCATCACCCAGTGGTATATGTTCTCCCCCTGAAATGGGAATTAATTGATCATCGGGTACACCCGCTGCCCGCATGTAGCGGATAGTTTCATAGGATCCAATTACTGTTGCACCGGTATTAATGGCAATGGTTTCTGCACCCCATATATGATCAAAATGGCTATGGCCAATTAATATCCAGTCTGCTTTTGTAATCCCTGCAGCGGTTGCACCTAATGGCCCATCAGCGCCAGGGACGCGGTCGATGTAAGCATCCAGGAACACCGTTATATTTTCTGAATTTAACCGAAAGGTTGTACAACCAAACCAGTCTAAGGTAATAGCCAAAATGCTTAACTCCAATCAAATTCTGTGTTGATAATTTACCACAGCTACTTCTGTAAGAGGATATCAACCAGTTCTGCCCATTTTCACAGACGGTTAGGGAAAGATTGTTATACTCTATGGTTTGCAACGCTAAACTACGATTTCATTCACGCATATTGAACATGGTAAACCAATCGGCTCAACCAAAGGGAAATTCGACTAACTCGGCAAAGGCCGTGGCACGAAGCTGGAAATCAATGCTGGGGCTGTTTTTATTATTCATTACAGTGAATCTGAGTAGCTGCGATGCGGCTGTTAAAGCCTTATGGCCAGGTTAAACTGATATCGCCTATGCCAATCCCATTCAGAAAACATAAACAGTCCCGCCCCGGCATTGGGCCGATGTTACTATTTCTGCTCCCCCTACCCTTGCTGGTTGTGATTATTCAAAGCCTGGTCGCAGGACAGCTTGTGCAACTGCTGGCATCACTTTCATCTCTGGGTGGATTATGGATATCTGCCTGGTTGCTAAAGCGTGCCCACTATTATGAATGGGAATCAAATCGCCGAAAATGGTTTCGGTCTAGCCGATTCCCATGGCGATATACTGCGGCCACACTAACGGGATGCAGTGTATTTGTCATTGCTGTGTTTTTACAGTCACACGATATTTTTATCTCCACTATTGCTGCACTTATTGCATTTTCAGGTATCTTGCTACGTTACGGATTTGATCCTCAACACGATAAAAATAAAAATACCAGCCTGGTTGGTGTAACCACGGAAGAACTGGTTGAAATTTTTGAGGAAGCTGAAAACAACATCGAAGAGATTGATCGCTCTGCAAAACGAATTAAAAACCATGAACTCAAAAACAGACTGTCGCGGATATCGAAAAAAACCCGGGGAATACTGGAATTAATTGAAAAAGACCCCAAAGACTTAAGACGCGCGCGTAAGTTTTTAAAAGTGTATCTTAAAGGTGCACGAACCGTATCGACCCAATACGCGGCGTCTCACAACGATGATGATAATTTCGAATTAGAGCAGAATTTTCGTAATGTACTTGATACCATTGAGTCGGTAATCGAAGAACAACATGCTAAATTACTGGAAAACAATATTTTGGACCTGGACATAAAAATCGAAGTCCTGGAAGCACAGCTTAAACATGAAGGTGTAATTTAGAACCATTATATCCACAGGAGAATACTATGACAGAAAATCAAGAATCAATTAACAGCGATGATGCCGAGCTTGTGGCTATTACCGAGAAAATACTGCCCGTAGTTGAACGTGATATTAAACTGGCGGAAGAGCTGGACACCAATGATCAAAACGCTATCGAGGAAATGAGAAATAGCGTGGATATGAGCGACAGCAATTCCATTATATTCTTCGGTACCAAGGCTCAGGAGCAATTGACCACCATTTCAGACAACATGCTTGAAGGCGTACGCAATAAAGATGTAGGCCCCGCGGCTGATTCTTTAAATGACATGGTTGCAACATTAAGGGGATTTGGTGCTGACAATCTGGCGGTCAAACCCGGATTTTTTGCACGGCTGTTTTTCAGGGTAAAGCCAGTCGTCAAATTTTTGCAGGAATACGAGCAAATAAGAAAACAAATCGATTCGGTTACCGATCGACTGGAATCCCACAAGACCACATTGTTAACCGATATCGCATCCCTTGATCGATTATACGACGCCAGTATTGATTATTTTAACGATCTGGAAAACTATATTCATGCAGGAGATTCAAAACTCAAAGAACTGGACGAAGAGGTCATTCCCCCTATGGCTAAAGTTGCCGAAGACTCAGATGTTGTCCTCCAGGCCCAGAAGCTGCGTGACATACGAACTGCAAGGGATGACCTGGAGCGAAGGGTGCACGATTTACGATTGACCCGAACCGTAACCATGCAGGCCTTGCCAAGTATCCGTCTGGTTCAGGAAAATGATAAATCTCTGATCAGAAAAATTCAGTCCACCATAGCCAATACAGTGCCGTTGTGGCGACAGCAACTGGCTCAGGCGGTAACCATATACCGTTCTCAGGCCGCGGCTAAGACCGTCAAGGCAGCCACAGACTTGACCAATGAACTGTTGGAAAAGAATGCGGACAATCTACAACAGGCTAATCGTGAAGTTAGGGAACAAATCGAGCGTGGTGTGTTTGATCTGGAAGTTGTGAAAACTGCAAACCAGAAACTAATCCAGACCATCGAAGAAAGTTTGCAAATCGCCGATGAAGGCAAACGAGCGAGATCCAATGCGGTGGTACAGCTGGAAGCCTGTGAAGCAGAACTGAAAGTCGCCTTGACCGCAGCTCATGCCAAGGTTCAGGCAAAAGACCTGGCCAATGACCAAAAACAAACGGACAAACAGGGGGCCTGATCATGGGATTGTGGGACATAATCACTGGCCAGTTCATCGATGTTATCGAATGGATGAGCGATGCCGAAGATGTAATGGTAAAGCGCTTCGATCGTGAAGATAATGAGATCAAATATGGTGCCATGATCACCGTACGGGAATCCCAGACTGCGGTTTTCGTAAATGAAGGCCAAATCGCCGATGTATTCGCACCAGGACTGTACAAGCTGGAAACGGCAAACCTGCCCATACTGACTACACTGCAATCCTGGCATCATGGTTTTAACAGCCCATTTAAGGCGGAAGTCTATTTTTTGTCTACCAAACAATTCATAGATTTAAAATGGGGCACAAAAAACCCCATCATGATGCGGGACAAGGAATTTGGGGGCGTTCGTATCCGTTCATTCGGCACTTACACCATAAAAATTTCCGACCCTGCAAAGTTTTTAAAAGAGGTAGCGGGGACGGATGATTATTTCACCACCGATGAAATTACCGATCAATTGCGCAATGTGATAGTTTCCCGATTTGCAGAAATTGTAGCAAACGCGGATATACCCGTCCTGGATCTGGCTGCAAATTATGATGATCTCGGCAGGTTTCTAAGAGAAGGTATAAATCCAGAATTCAACGACTATGGCGTTGAATTAACCAAATTGCTGGTAGAAAACATTTCACTTCCCGAAGAAGTTGAAAAAGCCCTGGACAAGCGAACTTCCATAGGCATGGTTGGCAACTTGAATAACTATACCCAGTTTCAGGCTGCGGAAGCGCTGACCAAAGCCGCAGAGAACCCAGGTGGTGATTCTGCGGGTGCCATTGCCATGGGCATGGGATTTGCAATGGCCAACAAGCTGGGGCAGTCTTTGAATCCGCCCCCGGAAAATACCTCATCTTCATCGCCAGCTATACCTGAAGAGCCCCAATACTATATTGTAGTTGACGGTAAGCGTGCGGGGCCTTATGAAGTTGACGAACTCAGACAACAAGCTGAAAACGGCTCACTAACCCATAAAACCCTGGTCTGGCGTGGTGGATTGAAGAAGTGGCGAAAAGCCAGCGAAATGGATGAAATAGAATCAGTACTGGCCCATATTCCCCCAGCAATACCTCTATGACCATCTAAGATTCTTGACACATGGTAGAGGGGATCGACGTCACACAACATGCTTTTCCATGCCAGCAATGTGGTGCCCAGTTGGACTATCAACCAGGGACGATGGAATTGGGTTGCGCCCATTGTGGTCACAGCCATCAGATCACGGTTTCCAGTGATCCCATATACGAATACGACTTTCACTCAACCCTAAAGCACCTGCCTTCGGGAGCACCTGAAGATATTGTCATGACGGTAAAATGTCATGCCTGCTCAGCAGAATTTGAATTCGATCGGGATCTGCATTCGGATGAATGTGTATTTTGTGGAGCCCGAATTGTGGTGGATACCACTGCCCATCGCCAGATACAACCCAAGGCGGTGTTGCCGTTCAAGGTTTCAGATCGCCAGGCGTCCCAATCTTATAGTGAATGGTTAAAAAAACTCTGGTTTGCACCAAACAAACTCAAAAATTATGCGCGAAAGGAGCGGCCATTAAACGGCGTCTATGTACCCTACTGGACCTATGACTCTGACACACTAACCCATTATCAGGGACAGCGCGGCGACGTCTATCAAGTACCAAAACAGGTCTCCGTAGTAGTCAATGGTCAACGAACCACCCGCACAAAAATGGTCAACAAAATTCGTTGGACTCCTGCATCGGGCACGGTTCAGCGCGCATTCGATGACGTTCTGGTTTATGCAACGGACTCTATCGCGAAGTCCATGGCGAGGGAATTGGCACCGTGGGATCTAAATGAGTTAACTCCCTACCAGGAAGAATTTCTCAGCGGATTCCAGAGTGAAGTTTACAAAATTGATCTGGATCCGGGCTACGACATTGCCAAGCAGCGTATGCATCCAGTGATTCGGCAGGACATACGAAACGACATCGGCGGCGACAGTCAGCGTATAAATCGGGCGGATACCCAATATAGCAACATTACCTTCAAACATATTTTATTGCCATTCTGGATTGCGGGATTTCGATTTCGAAAGAAAATATTCCAATTTGTGGTCAATGGCCGAACCGGCGAAGTCCAGGGTGATCGACCCTATAGCTGGATCAAGATTGGCTTTGCGATATTTATTGCTGGATGTGTTTTGCTTACTATTGGTTACTATGGTGCAGAATCCGGGGCATTGGACTCAATCAATTTTGGTGAAATATTGATAAACTCGATTCAGTTTTAGGCCCTACCCTGGCCAATACTCTGCCCCTACCCCCGGCACTGGCGTCAACGCCAACCAATTACGATATTGATATGATCTGGATCCTTATATATCCGCCAGGGTCGCCAACCAACGACATAATCCTTGAGCACAAAACAACTGAACATGGTCGCAAATACTGTAATCGACCATATCGTGGGATTTAAAATGAGGTTATGTTGAAATGGGCTGAAAATAAGCAGACAACCGATGACAACGGTAGATATTCCAATTACTGATTCTAAACAAATTATTGGCTGTGGCTGGTTGTTAGATTGTTTAAGTTGGATCCGAGATTTAACCAATAACCACAAGTCCCTTATCA
Organism: Candidatus Spongiihabitans sp.; assembly: GCA_965237725.1. Classification (GTDB taxonomy): domain Bacteria; phylum Pseudomonadota; class Gammaproteobacteria; order Arenicellales; family Poriferihabitantaceae. The sequence continues at coordinate 4,183,907 of OZ250151.1, read as the reverse complement.
ACGACTGACCAAGGAATAATATGGCCAGGGATAAAACCAGCCCACCAATAGATATACTATCTGGCCAGGGATGAACCAAATAACAAATCAAGGTAATCCCAATAACTAGACCAAATTCAATTGCTGTAGCGCTCAAAAATTTTATCAAATTAATTGTAAGAGTTTGAATTCAATTTTGCAAAATGGGAAATGAGGTACGATTTTATCCGACATTTCTATGAAAAGCTGACCTTTGCAAAGCTACCTCTGAAGGTCCGAGAATTGCCCTAGTATCGCCATTCACTGACTTTGGTAAGTATTACAGGAATCGGCATTTAGCGGATGTTTGTCCCGCGAGAAAACGCGTGTTTGAGGATTCGCCCCAGATCCCGTGGTACAACCATAAGCCAGCATCGTAATATGCAAGGAATTACCATCCGATTTATAAAACCGGCGTACTAGCACCGTGTTCGACAGCGCCGATGTCGCAGCCGTCGCTTCCATTAATGTTGGGAAATGCGGCTCGGTCTACAATGCGTGGCCCCACGGCTGTGGCTCCACGGATGCGTTGATCATGATTCTCGCCAGCGCAAAAACCCCGGTCAATGATGTTACTGTTGGGAGTAAGGATTGGAAAATGCGTCTGAGTGGGTCCACCTCGGTTACCGAGGGGCGACAGGTGAATTAAGAGAGCAGCTCCGACGTAGTCGCCATTGGCGTTCGGGGTGCCATTGGGAAAATCCGCAGTGGCTAAGCCGCCGCGTTTAATCAAATTAAACCCACCACTGGTGTAAGTACCAGGGCCACCAGTTGCGACATCCGGGCCGATTACGCCACCTGTTTTGTTGGCAGCAATAATCGAGTTCGTAATGGTAATCGTTCCGATATTCTGAAAGGAAATCCGGCTAATAGCCGCTCCCTCGAAACCGTCACTATCGGTATCGCCGTCGTTGTTGGTGATGGTCAGGTGTTCGAGCGAAGCCATGATATTGGTACTCTGAGTGTTCACAATGCCGAACGCAATCGCGCTTCCAGAACCAAGCGCGTTATTCCCACTGAAGGTTGTGCGTGCAATGTTGAGTGTACCGCCGGTTGCCATGATAGCCCCGCCATGGCCATCTTCTGAAGGTCCCGCACCCTGACGCATAGCGGAATTGTTGGTAAAAGTGCTGTCCACGATTGTCAGGGTACCGCTTTCAGCAAAAATTGCCCCACCAGCGTTGAATGTGTATGCGCTACCATTTTCTCGCGTCATATTGTTGTTGAACGTGCAGCGGTTGATTGTGGTCGCCGATTGCGAGCGTATAGAGATTGCACCGCCATATGCTTCGGATTGGTTGCCATCGAAAACAACGTTGGTCAGAGTAAGGTTTGGAGACCCTGTTACCAGGATGGCCCCGCCCTGTTGTGGAAAGTTGATACTGCCTGCCCCGCCCTGCGCAAAACCGTTCGTCAGGGTCATGCCGGAAAAGTCCACATTCTGAACTGCTGTGACAACGTGAAACAGTCGCCCGAAATGCGAGCCGACAATCGTAAGATCGGCGGGACCCGGACCGACAATACTTAGCCCCTCCGTAATGTCAGGGAACGAGACGAGCAAGTTGTGGATGATTGCGGGAAAGGTCAGAATGAAACTAATGGTATCGGCGGTTCCCACGCCAGCTGCGCATTCCCCAGCCGACACACCAGAGACTACATTATTATTGGCCGCTATGATAGCCTCGCGGAAAGTACACTGGCCGTCGTCGGCCACCACATCACCGGTGGAATTAACCTCAATAGCGCCAGCGCTTTGGAGGCAGAACCCGCAAACTAAGAGGACAAGCGGCAGACGGCGCATCCACAGGATTGTTGGCGTCATGACTTGCTCCAAGAATGACAAATTAGGAACGGAGATTATAACAGTTTATCCCGTTCGATCACCGCTGATCATAGTAAAATGGGAATTACATGGGCAGTTTACTTACCTTAAGACCAGTTTGAATTAAGTAAACTGTCCCTGTAATTGTCAGCACTAAAATGGAATGTCGTCGTCGAAATCATCAGCCACAGCGGCGGGTTTTGATGCGCCACCCCCTGTATTTTGCGCAGGGGCGGACTGGTCGTAATTGGTGTTATCTGACATAGCAGATGCACCGCCGCCTCTACTACCGAGCATCTGCATTTCATTGGCAACAATGCTCGTTGAATATTTATCCTGACCGGTTTCTTTATCCTGATATTTGTCGGTTTTGATTTTGCCTTCTACATAAACCTGGGAGCCCTTTTTTAGGTATTCACCCACAATTTCAGCAAGTCGGTTAAAAAATACAACGCGATGCCATTCGGTACGTTCCTGTTGTTCCCCGGTTTGTTTATCTTTCCATGATTCACTGGTCGCCAGGGTGATATTTGCCACCGCCGCACCGCTTGGGGTATATCGAATTTCCGGATCTTTACCCAAATTCCCAACCAGTATAACCTTGTTAATACCTCTTGCCATTATTGACCTCCTCAGGTCTTGATTAATTGTTCAATGTCGGCGTCGTTGTAAACTGCTTCGTCTACCGCTAAATAAGCTACTGTTTCGCCGTTCACAATGCTTATATTTTCCACGCCCTGGATTTGCCCTATTCTATCAATCAGTTCGCTTCTCCGCGAGTCGCTGAGCTCACCAATTTGAATTGTTTTGGTCACCGTCAATTTAAAGTTTGCCGAAATTAGAACCACCACCAACCACAATCCAACGGCTATACAACAAAAACCAAATACGCCTGCCAATCCAAATTGATCATAGGCCAAACCGCCCCCCAGTCCACCCACAAAAATTCCTGAAAACTGGAAGGTATTATAAATACCCATTGCTGTGCCTTTAGCAGATTCCATTGCAATCTGGGACACCAATGAGGGCAGCAATGATTCCAGAGCATTAAATGCACTGAAGAACAGGATAACCGAAACCAGCAACCAGGTCAGTGAGTTATTTACACCTGTTAACAGCAAGATTAATGATGCCAGCATCAGTATCGCCCCAAGGCGATAGGCCAGGGTAACCCATCTCGGCATTGAACCGGCGATTACAAACGGCGCCATACCTGCAACGGAAATCAGCAATATGGGCGTATAAATTTTCCAGTGTTGGGATAATTCCATGCCACTTTTTTCCACAAGTAATCCCGGCAGAACGATAAACAACGCGGTTAGGACCAGATGAATAGTAAAAATGCCTAGGTCCAGTTGTAGTAACTGAGGGTTTGTCAGAGCAGTTCTAAACCCGTCCTGGGCCTTGCTGGATGTTTCCACTGCCGCTGGTACGTCGGGCACCACTTTGTGTAAAACCCAAATGGCAATCAGCGCTAAAGTCGATATCATCCAGAACAAGCCATTGACCCCAATGATACCCTGAAGCATGGGGGCCAGGATCAGTGACAACAAAAAAGTGAAACCAATACTGATACCGATCATTGCCATGGCCTTGGTTCGCTGATTGGCACGGGTCAAATCTGAATTGAGCGCCAGAATCGCGGCGGAGATCGCCCCGGCCCCCTGGATGCCGCGGCCAATGATCAGCCAGTAAATCGACTCTGACAATGCCGAAACCGCACTTCCCAGAGCAAACACAATTAATCCAATGGTAATTGCCAATTTTCGATCAATCCGGTCAGACAACATCCCAAAAGGAATCTGGAATATGGCCTGAGTCAGGCCATAAATTCCCAGGGCAAGTCCGAGCAATATAGGTGTTGTCCCGCTCAGATTCTCAGCATAGATTGCCATTACTGGGAGCAGCATGAACAATCCAAACATTCGCAGAGCGAATATGCTGCCCAGAGAAATTACGCTTTTGCGTTCCCCAGGGGTCATCGGTTCGGTTTGGAATCTTGTTCTCACTGCAAATATATTTGGATTGGCTCGGATCGAGGATAGATAACAACAAACAATGAAAAATTTACCCCAAAATTTATTTAAACAAATAAACCTGGAAAAATTCCAATTAGTGATTGTCTGGTAAGTAAAAGGACGCGTATAGTATCAGGTTTATTTTGTGAATTTGAATTGTTGTGGCCATAGAAAAAATCCTGATACGCGGCGCCCGAACCCATAATCTTAAATCCATTGATCTTGACCTGCCCCGTGACAAGTTAATTGTTATTACCGGATTATCCGGGTCGGGGAAATCATCTCTGGCCTTCGATACCATCTATGCAGAGGGTCAGCGGCGATATGTTGAATCACTTTCCACTTATGCCCGACAGTTTCTGTCCATGATGGAGAAGCCCGATGTGGACATGATTGAAGGATTGTCTCCCGCGATCAGCATCGAACAAAAATCATCATCTCACAATCCCCGGTCTACGGTGGGAACGGTGACCGAAATCTATGATTATCTGCGTCTGTTGTTCGCCAGGATCGGTGATCCCAAGTGCCCGGACCACGATGTCACCCTGGAGGCCCAGACCGTGAGTCAAATGGTGGACATGGTTATGGCTTATGCCGAGGGCACCCGAGTGATGTTACTTGCGCCTATTGTTAAAAACCGAAAAGGCGAATTTCAACAATTAATCGGTGAACTCCATTCTCAGGGCTATATTCGCGCCATTATTGACGGCCAAACCATAGAACTCGACAACCCGCCAGTTCTGGATAAACGTTATAAACACGACATTGAGGCCATCGTCGACCGTCTGGTAGTCAAGGATGAAAATCAGCAACGTCTGGCGGAGTCTTTTGAAACTGCACTCAATCTCACCGACGGAACCGCAAGAGTGGCTGTTTTGGATGACAACAAACAAATTATACAGAGCCAGTTGTTTTCCAGTCGATTCGCATGCCCCCATTGTGGTTATAGCCTGGATGAACTTGAGCCCAGACTATTTTCATTTAACAATCCCGCAGGAGCATGCCAGGATTGTGATGGTCTCGGCGTGAGACAGTTCTTTGACCCGGATCGCATTGTGGGAGATCTTGAACTTTCCATTTCTACGGGGGCCATACCCGGCTGGGATCGTCGAAGCGCTTACTACTATACCCAGCTCAGTTGTCTAGCCAGTCACTATGGTTTCGAAGTTGATGCCCCTTTCAACACTATTTCCGAAGCCCATCAGGAAATCATTTTTTATGGCAGTGGTAGCCAGAAAATTGATTTTGTCTATACACGGCCCGGTCGAAAGTTTGAAAAAACCCATACGTTCGAGGGCGTAATTAATAATTACAATCGTCGCTATCACGATACCGATTCATCATCGGCTCGGGATGAGCTGGCAAAGTACATGAGTGTGCGGGTATGCGGCGCCTGTAGCGGCAGTCGATTGAAAACCGAGGCCCGCCATGTGTTTATTAATGAGCAGACCATTCAGGGATTAACATCGTTACCCGTAGGGAACACCCTGGCATTTTTTGAGAAAATCAAACTTAAAGGTCGTCGAGCCGAGATTGCTGAAAAAATTATTCAGGAAATAAAAGCCCGCCTGGGTTTTCTGATTAATGTTGGCTTAAATTATTTGTCTCTGTCCCGGGCTGCAGAAACATTATCCGGCGGTGAAGCCCAACGAATACGCCTGGCTTCCCAGATTGGGTCGGGCCTGGTCGGTGTGATGTACGTCCTGGATGAGCCGTCTATAGGTCTGCATCAACGGGACAATGAACGATTATTGAAAACCCTGTTTCACCTCCGCGACCTGGGTAATACGGTGATTGTGGTTGAACACGATGAAGAGGCTATTCGTAATGCAGATTATGTCGTAGATATTGGGCCAGGAGCCGGCAAACACGGTGGGGAAATTGTTGCCCAGGGGGCGCCAAAAACAGTCATAAATAATGCAGATTCTATAACCGGCCGTTATCTCATCGGAAAGGAATTTATAGAAATTCCAGCATCACGTACTGCAATAGATGAAAATAGAATCCTTGAAGTCACAGGTGCCACTGGCAATAACCTGAAAAGCATGTGCGCAAAAATTCCTGTGGGTCTGCTAACCTGCGTCACTGGGGTATCCGGTTCCGGCAAGTCAACACTGGTCAACGGCACACTCTATCCCGCGGTAGCGGACCAGCTCAATCTGGTGCGCGCCAAACCCCAGCCTTATGAGTCCATTTCAGGCCTGGATCATTTCGATAAAATTATTTCTATTGATCAAAGCCCAATTGGCCGAACCCCACGATCAAATCCAGCGACCTATACCGGATTATTTACTCATATCCGCGACCTATTTTCCAATACCCAGGAGTCCAGAGCACGGGGATATAAGCCAGGACGATTCTCATTCAACGTCAAAGGCGGCCGATGTGAGGCCTGTCAGGGTGATGGTTTAATACGGGTTGAAATGCACTTTCTCCCTGATGTTTATGTGCCTTGCGATGTCTGTAAAGGAGATAGATACAATCGCGAAACCCTGGATGTGCGATATAAAGGAAAAAATATCAGTGAAGTTCTGGGTATGACCGTGGAAGAAGCTGCAGAATTTTTTTCCGCCATTCCGGTTATTAAACGAAAACTGGATACCCTGCTCGACGTGGGACTTGGTTATATAACTCTGGGTCAAAGTGCGATTACTTTATCCGGAGGAGAAGCCCAACGCGTTAAGCTATCGAGAGAATTATCCAAACGCGATACCGGTAGGACTATGTATGTACTGGATGAACCGACTACTGGATTACATTTCCACGATATACGTCAGTTATTAACCGTGCTCCATCGACTGCGAAATCAGGGAAACACCGTGATTGTCATCGAGCACAATCTGGATGTGATAAAGACCGCGGACTGGATTTTAGATCTTGGGCCCGAAGGCGGCGATGGTGGTGGTGAAATCGTGGCGTCCGGTCCGCCAGAACTCGTCGCCAGGACAAAAGGGTCATACACCGGTGCGTATCTGAAACCCCTGTTAGGGTAATTTCCCCAGAACTGGTTTACCTATGATATATCTGTGGTAGCAGACAGATGCTACGATCGATCTAATTTAAATCGAATCTGCCTAAGTTTTTTTTTTACAACGGCATATTCAAAACAAGAGCGTTCTAATTCAAACCTTGGAATCTTTTAATCCAATATCAAGTCAATCAACACATGATCAACTAAAATCGATCCTATGGAAAACAAATGATTAAAAAGCCCAAATTCTTAGACATACAGAAATTTATCTTGTTATTAATCGTTTTGATATTTAGCGTTTCAGTTTCGTACAGGTAAGTATTCGCTAATGATGAAAACATTTATGCCACAGCACTTAGCTCTGGCTTTCCTTGATCAGTTTTTTCCCTATGATCATCGCCCGAGAAATAGCCTGGTCCATATCGTAGTATCGGTATTCCCCTAATCTGCCACAGATAACCAGGTTTTTAGTACCTTGAGCTTTTTTAATATAAGCCTTTGCCAGCAAAGCATTTTTCTGATCAGGAAATGGGTATTCATATTGATCCGGTTGAGTTGGTGAAAATGGGGTTTCGACGGTAAGTAAGGTCCCGTTGATATTTTTCGCGGACTCGTATGGCATCAATTGTTTCCATTCGATTGTTCGTATATGGGCGCCATTGTCAATCGATGGATTGTTAATTATGGGGACTGCGAGTTGTAAATCATTACCTGGAAAAAATTGATGCTTCCGTTTCTGGGAACGATACTGCAGTTTGCCAAGCTGGTAATCGAAAAACTGGTCAATGGGTCCGGTGTAGATTGTCGCGATCTGGGGATTATAGGTCGATCTATGATTCAGATAATCAAAATTGATCTCAACCGGAATTCCATCCAGCAGATTCTGCATAAACTGGTGATAGCCATTCTCCGGTAATCCCTGATATCTGGCCTGCATCAATCGTGTATCACCGTCCATACGTACATTAAACCGCCCCGCCAATCGGGCATCCAGGCTGTGTGCAGCTACCCCCCACTGTTTTTCGGTATAACCTTTTACAAACTGTTTGTAGATTTTCTCTGGCATCATTGACAAACAACGTTCTTCAAAATTTGAAGGCCTGCGTGTAAATGGCGGTGTCCACTCGCCACCAAAATATTTATCAATATAGCTGCTCTGAACCGGCCAATGCTCAAGTTTATCTGCCACTTGCGTCTTAATCCGAAGCTCAAATTTGTAAAATCTGGAAAATGTATTAACGAAGTCCCAGATTCTTTTTGAGTGCGTTCGAAAACAATGGGGTCCATAACGATGCACACGAACGCCACTGGGATGGAGGTAATCGTAAACATTCCCTCCCAGATGATTTCTGCGCTCTACCACCTGAACGGATTTCCCTGCGTCGCTCAATAGTCTTGCGATCACACTGCCAGTTAAACCCGATCCCACTACTAGATAGTCGATTTTCATTATTTACCCAACTATAACTTTCTTGAAACCTCAAATACATTTTGTATTGATGACAATCGACTTATTATCTGATCGGGACGTGTCGCGGATTTAACGTCAAGCAAAAAGTTTAGTTTTGAAACATGATCATCATCCGTTGTCATGTTGACTTTCAACACATCAATCTGGTTAGCCCTAAGGGATTCAGTAACATCGTGGAGAAGCCCACTACGATGATATGCGGTAACAGTCAACTCCAGGGTATATGCCCCGCTTTCCTGTTTCCCCCATTCCACATTAACCAGCCGATGGATATGATCAGGTTCAATATTTTGAATGTTCATGCATTTTTTTCTATGAATAGTAACACCCCGTCCAACGGTGATATAACCAACAATTTGATCCCCAGGTACGGGTTGACAACACTTTGCCATGTGGGTCAGCAAATTACCTACACCGTCTACTCTTAAACTATCCGATTTCTGGCTATCTAATTTCTGGGTGACTGAAGTGTGTTTGGTACTTGCAGGGTCAATTTCAGTAATTCTGGGCTTAAACTGCTTAAACGGATAAAGTGCTTTTGATAATTTGTAGTCTGCAGCACCTATTGCCGCCAACATATCATCGACGGTTTTAAAATGGGTTTCATTGCAAATTTTTTCATAAGACAAATCTTCGAATCCCAGACGATGCAATTCACGATCCAGCATTGCTTTTCCTTCAGAGAGGTTAACCGTATAATTTTCCTGTTTGAACCATTGCGTAATCCGACTTCGCGCCCTATTGGTGTTTACAAAACCAAGGTCGTTCCGAATCCAGTCTCTGCTGGGGCCGCCGGTTTTAACGGTTTGGATATGGACCTGTTCCCCAGTTTTTAACTGATAACTCAAAGACACCATTTTTCCATTTACCTTTGCACCTCGCGTGTGATGACCAACTTCAGTATGAATGGCATAAGCAAAATCGATTGGTGTAGAACCCTGGGGCAGATCTACTATGGTGCCTTTTGGGGTAAACACATACACCCGGTTATCGATTCGCAAATCGGTTAATTGATCCGGTCCGATTTGCTGATTTTCTTTAGCGGTATCCACCGACTCGAGGATTTCGTCTTTCCATTCGAGCAATCGCCTCAACCAGATAATTTTGGTGTCGATACTACTACTTTGCCCAATTTTTTCCTTATAGCGCCAGTGGGCAGCACCACCAATTTCACTGATATCATGCATAGCATGGGTCCTTATCTGAACCTCAACACTTTTACCATCTGGTCCCTCGACCACGGTATGAATTGACTGGTAATTGTTTTCCTTGGGTGTCGCGATGTAATCACTGAATTGCTGGGGAAAATGATCCCAGTTAGTGTGTACGATGCTTAAGGCCGCATAACAATCATCAATACCGTCTACCAGAATACGAACTGCCTGTAAGTCCCAAAGCTGCTTAAATTCCATACCCTTGGTTTGCATTTTTTTCCATATACTGTAAATATGTTTTGGGCGACCTTGTATTTCGGCCTCGATATTGGATCCTTTAAGTTGTAGCTTAATGTCAGAAATAAATTTCTCAATATATTCTTCTCGGGCACGTCGTTTCTCCTGGAGCAAATTCACCAGGGATTTATAGGTCTTGGGATTGAGATAACGAAAGGCATAGTCTTCCATCTCCCATTTCAGCTGCCAGATGCCCAGGCGGTTTGCCAGGGGCGCATAGATCTGCCGGGTTACTTTAGCCTGTTGCTTTTTATAGTCATCACTTCTGTTTTTTGATGATTTTAAAATACAAAGCTGGCTCGCCAAAACAATCAATACCACCCGAACATCGTCAACCATGGCGATCAGCATTTTTCGTAGGTTTTCCTCTTGGATACTGGCCTGGCTATTATTGCCGCCCACCAACAATTCTGATAGTTGATTAATTTTAATTACATTGCGATACAAAGCTACAATTTCCGGATCAAAATATGAATCGACCACTTTAAGTTCCGAGTCTGTTAGTGGGTCTAGAAAACTAAGAAAAGCCGCAATTTGCCCACTTTGTTCAATTCCAAGATTCTCTAATGTTCTTGCGATTTCTAGTCCAGATTCGAATACTTCAGTTTTCCTGGGCGCACAGTTAGATTGAACCCAGGAAATAACCTCATTCATTGTCGTAATCGTTTGTATATTCTTCGCAGTTGACACTATAATCGCGACCTTGTTTTATAAATCCAATTTACCCAGTTTAATCCCAAATTACAGACAATTGTGTCTGAACTGACAACCGAACCCTATGAAAGATAAAACGCCGAAAGTCAAAGCCAATTTTGAATTAGAAGAAATTGATGGTGAGCTACTGCTATATTCCCCAGAATCTACGCGCTCCATTTATATGAATTCTACTGCATCCATAATCTGGCGGTTATGCGACGGTAAATTAACGGTCGGTGAAATCACTGAATTGTTGAAAGAAGCGTTCCCCGAGGCTACTGATTCTATAGAGCAGGATGTCATCGATTCCATCGAACTATTCGTTTCCAACAATGCAATTGAGTTAGAAGGCTAATTTTTGCGCTTATTGTCTCGCTCACTGCCAGTTTAATGTAAAGTTTAACAGTTTATCCAGATACGAATATGACACAAAAGGACATCTCATTCGATGGCCGAAAGGTCCGTATTGTATATACCAATAGGGAAATTACGGCATTACTCAAGTTTCTGTTTAACGATATACAGGATATTAGCGAAGATACCATCCTGCATCCCGATCTATTCAAAATTATTTACAATCCAAAACGAAAAAAATGGAAACTCAAACACGCTGATAAATCCCTGTTCAATGGTGAGAGCCTGGAGGGACTTGGTGTAATTTTAATGGGTGAGGTTCTGTTTCACCTGATATGTGACAATGACCGTGCCCTTGCTATCCATGCGGGATTGATCTCCGATGACAACAAAACCATATTGATACCTGGAACCAGTGGATCGGGAAAAACATCGGTTACGACATGGTATGTTAGCAATGGTATGCGCTACCATACCGATGAACTGGTAACCATAGATCTGGAGTCTCACCAGCTAAAGGCTTTCACCCGACCCTTAAGTGTAAAGTCCCATGGGCTAGATGCGATTAAGGATATACTGGACTTTGAATCATTAAAAGACCATGTTCGTGCGTCAAAATCGGTCACAATGATTCCCCACAGACTGGTCAATCCGGATTTCATTACAGAAATCCCAGACTTGACCCATATCCTATTCCCAAAATACATCGCCGACTCCAAACCCGAGATTATAAAACTGTCCGGGGCTGAAGCAGGCCTCGAGATGATGCGAAGCAATGTTATTGCGCGAAACTTGCCTAGCCATGGATTTGGCCAAATTATCAAACTTGTAAAAGGAATTTCGGCCTACAGACTTCACTACCAGCACTTCGACAATTTACCTGATTTAATTAAACAGATTTAATCTAATCGGACAAAATGACAATATAGCCATAGCGCGTTATCATTGGCATCAGCTCACTCAGATTGGTGATACTATATGTTTTACGTCGCCCTGTCTGGTTGACTTAAAAATTTAAATCCATAGTAATAAGCTTGAGATACTGGTCTGGAATACTGCCTAAAAAGTAGGCTTGAGCTATCTGTTTTTCATAAATTCAAAACGAAGTTTTAGATAAGTGTCAGTTGATAATTACAATACTACTGTTCTGCAAAATTCAGCTTATCTCGAACTGGATGCATCTACCCAAGCAAGGTTTTCCTCCCTGGCAAAAAAAATTACCGACTGGGATGAACTGATTAAACAGGCTGAGTCATCGGGGTTGAGCAATATACTCTACTCACATTTAAATCGATGCAAAATTTCAATTCCAGACACCCAATCAATTTCATTTAAAGCACTGACAGCACGTCATAGAAGATTAAACCGGGAGAGAACCGATGCACTGGCAGAAATTCTCGATGCGTTTTCTGAACACAATATCGACACTGTGCTACTAAAAGGTATGGCTTTGATCCAAACTCTATATACCGAAAACGCGCAACGACCCATGGGTGATATCGATATCCTTGTAAAATCCAGCCAGGCCTTACTCGCACAGCAAACATTGCGGGATATCGGGTATAACGCTGGTGACAGGAAAACCGGATACCTCTTTGACCATCACCATTTACCCATTGCGAGTAAATCTATCAACGGTCTGTCTGTTCAGGTCGAAATCCATCACGATGCGCTATCTGGAGATTCCACAAGCAGCATGACTTACGATACGGTTTGCAATGAAAAAATCACCGTGTCCATTAATGGAAGATCATCATCGACAATGGGCCATATTCACATGTTGAAACATTTATGCCATCACACTTTCGAGCCCTGCGATACCATTAAACTCGGTGCCATAGCTGATATTTACGGATACGCGGAAAAATATTTTAATGAAATTGACTGGGGACAGATCAATCTAAACTATTACTTGATTCATAACACCCTTAGATGTCTGCACTTCGTCACGCCATTACCCGAGGTCCTGGCCAAAAAACTAATCGCTCCGACCTGCGAACCACCAGCCGGCGTTAGTAAAGGGTTCCCGATGCTGTCTTCTACATTCTCGCCCAGATGGTCCCCACGACAAAAATTCCAGCGCTTATTTATGTGCTCGGGCTGGTGGCTTCATATTTTTTATGTCACCCCTCCGGAAAACAGTCTTTTGTCCGTTAGGCTGTTTCGTCACCCGGCTCAGGTTATGTTCTGGCTTTACAGAAGATTATTGGCGAAGTTCAAAAGCCGATTAAACAAACAGGGATGATCAGTGTTTTATCAAGCGTTCGTAAACTTCACTGGTTTTTGTACACATGATGTCCAGGGTAAATTTCTCCTGATAACGGGCTATACTGTTCTGTGATAATTTTAGCAATAGCGCTCGATCATCGATAACCATGGTAATTTTTTCTGCCAGGGAGCTATAATCGTTTCTAGGAACCAAAAATCCTGTCTTACCATCTACTACCGCTTCACTTACACCACTAACGTTAGTTGAAATTACAGGGACACCCACGCTCATAGCTTCGATAACGCTAAGTGGTAATCCTTCATATATAGAACTCAAGATAAACAGGTGTGCCTCGAGATACCATTTACTAATATCACTTTGGGCTTCAATGAAATTTACCTTATCGGCAATACCCAATTCGGATGCCAACCTTTCCAGGTCTGATTTTAGAACCCCTGCACCGACGATATTGAGCTGAAAATCCCGGTCAACAATAGATAGTGCCTTAATCAGTAACTTTTGGTTCTTTTGATTGGTCATACGACCGACATTGAGCAAGGTAAATATTCCATCGGGTGGATAATTTTTTACTGTTGAAACAGGCTCAACGCAATTTATAATTACATCGTTACTGAATTTCCCGCGTATCCCCATTCCATTGGCGAGATGATAATCATAGTTCGAAACTGAAATGATTCCATCACCGATGTGAGCCATAACATATTCAGCAACAAATCCATATATCCGCTGGAGTGCACCAACACCTTCGGTAAAAGCCCAACCATGGGCAGTAAATAACGATGGGATATTTTCGCTAAAAGCTGCAAACCGTCCGATGACTCCTGCCTTGGAAGAGTGAGCATGAAGGAGGTCTGGATGGATTTCCTTTAGTATTTTTCTTAATGACCTGTAGCATCGTATATCACCTGGTAATGATATTTGGCGTTTAAGGTGGTCCACCAAAAGGACATCAATCCCCAGTCTGATCGCTTCTTGAGTCACAAAGTCATCTTCCCCACAAGCCAATGTAAAACGGTACTTATGCTTCAGGCTCTTGATCAAACTCAATACATGAATCTGTGCGCCACCGTGATCACCCTTTGTAATCAGTATAAGTATATGAGGTCGGTTTTGTTCTTGATCTGACATTGATATGTGATTGTATTATTATTTTTGTGACTACTCGTCTTTCAAAACTTGTACAACAATTCTCCTTGAATGAGCCGCATGACGGTGCTCAAAGACATAGATCCCTTGCCAGGTCCCAAGCATCAGCCTTGAATTGCATACGGGAATAGAAAGGCTTGTTTGGGTTAACATGGATTTGATGTGTGCAGGCATATCGTCAGGCCCTTCTGCAGTGTGAGTGTAAAGTGAATTATTTTCTGGCACAATTTTCTTTAGCCAGTTCTCGAGATCTCGTATAGCACTTGGATCCGCATTTTCCTGAATCAGTAAACTGGCAGACGTATGTTGTATAAACAATGCACATAACCCACTTGCAATATTACCTGATTTTACAATCTCCGTAATAGAATCAGTAATCTCCCGCAAGCCCTGGCCACTGGTTTCGATAACGAGTTCTTTTATCATCCGGAAAAATTTATAACAAGCTGATCCTAAAAATAAACATTCAAATCTATCCCCTGGGATGATGGTGCTGGTGTAACGCTTTTAATCTGGCCTGGGCAATATGGGTATATATCTGGGTGGTTGAGATACTTGAATGCCCGAGCAACATTTGCACACTACGCAAATCTGCGCCGTGATTCAACAAATGCGTGGCAAAGGCGTGTCGCAACGTATGCGGAGACAATGGCACGTCTAAATTGCACAATAACGCATAGCGTTTAAGATTTTGCCAAAAAGCCTGACGGCTCATTGAACTACCTCGACGCGTGACAAATAGAGATTGGCTCTGGTGATGACCGATTAGGTCAGGCCTTGAATCAGTCTGGTAAGTATTGATCCATTGGCTTGCGTCATCACCCAGCGGCACTAAACGTTCTTTATTGCCTTTACCTACCACGCGACAAATCCCAGCAATCACATCAACCTGGGTAACGGCAATACCAACCAGTTCACTCACACGCATTCCCGAAGCATAGAGTGTTTCGATCATTGCCCGATCCCTGACGCCCAGCGAAGTCGAAATATCCGGAGCCTCAATTAATTTCTCGACATCGTGCTCAGACAGTGACTTCGGTAAGGTTCGGGAAATTGCAGGAGAGACCACATTTGCACAGGGATCAAAATCGATCTGACCCTGTTGGCGTAAGTATTTATAGAACCGCTTTAATGAAGATAGTGAACGTGCTGTGCTACGGCTGGAAGCGGATTTTGCCCTTTCGATTATATAACGCCCAACTGCATTTTCTTTCTTGTGGGTATGTTCGATACTTTCGGATTCAACCCATCGAAAATACCGACAAAGATCATTGCGGTACGCATCGAGGGTATTGGCACTTAGACCAGACTCCATCCACACCCCGTTTATAAATTGATCAATTAAAGGGCCTGAATTCAGGTCTGCTGGGGATTTTTCAGATTTATTCGACGGCTTCAACGTTTTTTAAACTCGATTCCAAAAGCCATAGTTCCTGAACTTTTTGCGCCAATTGTATCTTTCTGCTGTCATCATTCGCCCGATCAAGTAAACCCTCAAATAAAATTCGTGCATCTGAAATCAGGTTTGCTGATAATAATGACTGAGCCGCCTGATAACGGGCAGATTCGCCCCATTGATCAAATCCGTTGTCCTTTTGCAGGGCTGAAAAAAGGTAATAATCAGCCGCTTGAATAAACTGGCGGGTAGCCTGGTAAGATTCTGCAATCCAATATGCGATTTCCCTCTGATGTCGGGTTGAGTTTGATTTGTTATTGATATCATGCAACAACCCCAGAGCCATTTTGTGCTGATTAACGGTTTGCAAATCAAACACTGGTTGCAATACTGTATCTGTTTGTTCCGGCTTCAGCCTTTCAAAATTATCCAGCCAGGAATTTAGTAACGCTACACCTTCTTCGTACTCTCCTGCTATGATCGATATTCGCGCGATATGGAGGGTCCAAGCCAGTTCATCCATGCCCTGTGGAATTTCTGTTAGTTGTTGGCTAACCGCAGCCGCAAGTTCGATATTGCCGCTATCGAGGGCAATATTGGATAATTCCAGACCAACATCGCCACTTAAGGTGAGATTGCCAAAAGGCTTTTGTTCACCATATACCAGGGAGATAATTTCCGTTCGTTCGGTACTAATTAATGATTTGATATACGATTCATTAATCTTTGCCCGTACCACTGCACTCGGATTATTTTGCAACAAAAAACCATATATTGATTTTTTGGTGTTGATATCTTTATCACCTAATTGTTCAGTGTATTGCAGCCACCCATCAAAATCTCCCACTAACAATCCACTTTGATTGGCACCATTTTCCGCCGAACTGGAATAAGCTTCCAGTAAATCCGAAACATCAAAAGTCGGATAGCCATTGTCATTAAAATTTTTGTTCTGGCTAATAATTCCCAAATATCGTTCGAGCTCATTCACAGCAGACACCTGCTCATTCGAGATCTGTTTGGCATAAATTATGATTGCCAGAATATCTTCAATATTCAGGCCCATCGAGTCATTTGTTAATTCGATTTCTTTAAGCAATTGATTCGCAGTCCCAATCCCTTGCCCCGATGACATCGATTTATTTTTCAGCCGCGCGTAAATTCGAAAAAGTTTGGCATTGGGCTGATCGAGGGGTGCGAGCAAGTTTACCGCTGTATTTGAGTCATCCAGTTCCAAATAAACCCGAGCACTTAACAGCAACCAGTCTTCTTCCTGGGATCGGTAGTCGGATTGATAATTTTTCATGGCAATACTGGCTTCAACTAATCTATCATCAGCCAAATAGCTCTGAATCAACAATTTTCGAAGATCCCTTTTATCGAGTTCCGATAGCTCGTTTGACAGCAGATGAATACGTAGTAGCCCGCGCGCGTTGCTGCCATCATTTAATTCGATATGGGCAAGAATTGATTGTAACTGCGCTTCGCGTTTGATTGAAGATGGGAATGCCGGTGGGATTTGCCGAACACGCTCAAGCAGTTCTTGCCAATTTCCCCGGACTCGATAAAGCGTCCAAAGCTGCCTTTCCCAATGGATCCAGCTATTGTCTGCAATAGCGGGGGGGCCCTGAGTTTCCAGTATAGATTGGGCCAGATCCAGCACGTTGGCTCTTACCAGGGTTTTTACCCGCAGCAACAGCGATTCATAGGATATTCCATTTTCATTTTTAATCCCTAGTGATGACTGTCCAAATCCTGGCATGGTTACCGAGACCAATATTATACCGGCCAGCAGGCTATACAACGAAAAACGGACCTTTATCAGGTCCGCTAATTCTTTAAGGGTTAACAAAATCTGTGCTCGCCTGCTCAAAATCTGAGCGTTATTGGTACGCCATTATCGACGCACTTTCTCCTTAATTCGCGCTGATTTACCCGAACGATCTCTGAGGTAGTACAATTTTGCTCGTCGCACATCGCCTTTTCGAATAACGTCAATTTCAGCAATCAATGGACTATGGGTTTGAAATACTCGCTCTACCCCTTCACCGCTGGCAATCTTGCGAACAGTAAATGAAGAATTCAATCCTCGATTTTTCTTGGCAATAACAACGCCCTCATAGGCCTGTAAACGTTCACGGCTTCCCTCTTTAACACGAACCTGAACTTTCACCTGATCGCCAGGTTCAAATGCGGGAATATTATCCTTGAGTTGCTCGGATTCGAGTTGGTCGATTATGTTGCTCATTTTTCACTCCGATTGAAATTATCTCAATAAATTAAACTGTCAATTAAATAAAACTACTCATTGTCACCAGAATCAAACTCTTTTAATAATTCTGGTCGACGCTCTCTCGTTCTGGCAATAGACTGGTTCAGTCGCCATTGCCGAATTTTTTCATGGTCTCCACTTAACAATATCTCTGGAACCCTGACATTTTCAAAACTTTCTGGTCTTGTATAATGTGGGCAGTCCAGCAACCCATTGTTAAATGAATCCTGCGCTACGGATAAATCATTACCAAGCACCCCTGGCAGTAACCTGGTAACAGCATCTATCACAACCATTGCTGCGAGCTCGCCACCAGCAAGAACATAGTCGCCGATGGAAATTTCCCGATCAACCCGAGATTCAATTACCCGTTCGTCGATGCCTTCGTAGCGACCACAAAGCAGATTTATGCCCTGCAATACAGACAGCTCTTCAACCAGACTCTGGGTCAACCGTTCACCCTGAGGCGACAGATACACAACTGGCCCTGGGTTTGACTCCAGACTTGCGTCAATACACCGAGCCAATGGCTCTGGTTTCATCAACATGCCGGGTCCGCCCCCATAAGGTCGATCATCAACCGACCTATATCGATCTTCGGTAAAATCCCGCGGATCAAATCTTCTCAATGTTAATGCTTTTTTATCAACTGCGTTACGCGTAATCCCGTATTCAGTTATCGCATCAAACATTTCAGGAAATATCGATATAACATTTATTTCCATTATACTCTTTCATTTTGAGACTGAAATAATTGTCTCAGTAATCTTCCTTCCAGTCCACACGGATTACACCGGCATCCTGATCAATATTGACGACTACATCAGTCGTCCAGGGAATTAAACGCTCATTTTTACCGTCAGTATCATCAATATACCGAACAACCAGGACGTCATTTGCACCTGTTTCAAGCAAATGATCAATCTTGCCAAATTCTATGCCCTCAAGATTAACTACCGTCAGACCGATTAAATCCAGCCAGTAATATTCTCCTGCGGTCAAATCACCCAAATCAGCTTTATTCAAGGCGATGGTGCTGCCAATTAGAGCTTCAGTGGCTTCGCGGCTATCAAAACCGACAATCTTTGCAATCAATCCTTTTGAATTTTGCTTGAACTCGGATAATTGCAAAGACGTCCAACCATCACCATCAGATTGATTTATCAGCCAATGACTATAGTCAAATATCTGTATTCCCGGACGGGTATTAGAAACAATCTTAACCCAGCCTTTTAACCCATGATGCCCACAAATTTTACCTAAAATTACTGGTTGAGCTAATTTATCGGCGGTCACAGCGCTTAATATTTTACCCAGTAAACCCGTGGAATTTCTAGCAAACCCCGGTAAAACCGTGAATTAGCGATTAAAAACCCCGTTAAAGTCCGCGGTTATGCGGCTGGTACGGATTTAATCTGTTTATACAGTTGTTTTACCCGGTCGCTGGGTAGAGCACCGAGACCTACCCAGTGTTCCCATCGTTCAGTGTCCAGTCTTAATGTTTCTTCCTGGCCTTTTGCCACCGGATTAAAAAAACCGATTCTTTCAATAAACCGACCCTGGGTAGATCGCCGTTGATCTGCCACCAGGATCGAATAAAATGGGCGCCTTTTTGAGCCACCCCGTGATAATCGAATTGTTACCATATTTAGCCTGTTCCTCGCTGGAATTCATGCCGTTTCAAAGGCGCGGGATTCTAACACATAACTAAATTCATAAAACAACATATAGACTACAAAATTACTAATTATTTGAGGGAATTTATCGTTGTTTGCTTAGATTATGCGGTAAAACATCCTTAACCAAATAAAGGATAAAATCGGCATTATGTTTAGGGAGCCTCTGATTAAAATATGAACAGTCAATTTGAGTTCATACCCAATTTATCGCGTGGCAATTTCAGCGTTGCAAAACTTCGCAATAGCCGTGCCCAAGCTTATTTGAATTGGGTGTGCGTTTCCCGCTTTGAACTTGATCATTTTCCCCAGTGCTATTTTAAGTGGCAACTTGATCCACCCAATTCTAATCAGAGGCTCCTTAGAACAATTGTCCTCACTTTAATATTACTAAGCGGTTGTCAGACTATTTCCTTGCCGGGTAAATCTGCCGCAAGTTTCCAGACCGACCAGAGCATAACGCAATCTCTGGACCAGGTTGAAAACGATATAAATAATCTCAAAGCCACGGGTGCGGAATGGATGGTGAGAGACCGGCTAACGGGTTTTAAACAAGTCAGCATGAGTGACCTGCTTAAAATTGCAAGGCAAAAGAACCTCAGCGGCGATTCTGAGGAGGCAAATCGACTGGCAACCAAGCTCTCCGAATTGGCAAGTTATGCATTCGCGCAGCACCAGAATAACCAAGATGCAAAACCAGAGTATAGCCTTGAATACGTCGAATAAACATAAGGAGCCTCTGGACAAGTCTTGGCGAATCAAAATGCCAATTAAAATGGCGCTGGGCAAAATGATTAAGATCAAGGCAAAAAATCGTAGCAATAGCCGGGCCCATACAATCACTTGGGCGAGATTTTTTAACGCAGATATTGCCACGCGATATATTGGGTTTGGTTTCAAGTTGATCGGTCATGGCTTGTTCAATGGTTCCTTAACTAACCAATCTTGAAACATAGCTAAATTGAACAAATCAGTCTATACGGTTAAGCAGCTCAACAACGAGCTACGAAATCTGCTGGAAACCAGCTATCGTTCAATCTGGGTCCAGGGGGAAATTTCCAGTTTGTCGACGCCAGCATCGGGCCATATCTATTTTTCACTAAAAGAGCAAAATTCGGTGATTCGCTGTGCCTATTTCCGAAACCGCCAAAAGCGAACATCGCCTTCAGCAGAAGAAGGCATGGCGGTATTATTAAGCGGACAAATTTCATATTATGAACCCCGTGGAGATTTGCAGTTTATTGTCAGTTATATGGAAGAAGCTGGCGAAGGCGCATTACGACGCGCATTCGAGGAATTAAAAACAAGACTTGAAAAAGAGGGTTTATTTGATAGTCAACATAAACACCCGTTACCAGACTTCCCAAAATCAATTGGTGTCATTACATCAGAAAGTGGGGCTGCAATACACGACATTCTGGTCACCCTAAATCGGCGGTTTCCGCTTGCCAATGTGATTGTCTATCCCACAACGGTCCAGGGTGTTGATGCACCAAAAAACATAATAAATGCAATAAATATTGCTGAGCAGCGCAAGGAAGCCGAAGTGTTAATTCTGACCAGGGGCGGCGGCTCTCTTGACGATTTGCAGGGGTTTAATGACGAAGCTGTAGCCAGGAAGGTATTCCAGTGTTCCATTCCGCTGGTCTCAGCTATTGGGCACGAAGTTGATTTTACAATTTGTGACTTTGTCGCTGACTACCGGGCACCCACACCCACTGCTGCGGCTGAGATAGTTGCACCTGAAATTCAGCAGATTAAACAACAATTTTCTAATATTCGAGATCGAATGTTAAAGATTGTATCGAATATTCTGCGTGACCAGCAGCAGACACTGGACTTTGTTTCATCCAGGCTAATTCATCCCAGCCAGAAACTTGAAAAATATCGTGCCAGACACGATACGGCTAAGAGGGAATTGATTATTTACTGCCAACGACAGATCAGTGAACGACAACATTCTTTGACAAATTATTCTCATGCAATCGCCGCATACTCCCCTGCTCGCCGAGTTAAAAACCTACAACTTCACCAGAATCGCCTGAGCAAGACCCTCATCCAATTGACCCGTTCCAGGGTCACCGCCATGCATAACGATTTGAAGCAATTGCGGGGAAAAGTACAGTTGATGAGTCCGGAACACACCCTGAATCGGGGATACGCCATCGTACAAAACAGAATCGAAAAAGTAATTACTGATCCGAAACAGATCAAAAAAGGTGAAACCCTAAAGGTGAAAGTATCACGTGGAGATTTTGACGTAATCGTAAATAATAATCCTAATGTCTAAATTATTTAAACTCATCCTTCTGACCGGTTTGGTTTACCTTTTCGGAATTCAGTCCGCATTGGCCGAATTGCCAAAAAACAATGCCATTCCAGGGGGCATAGCCGTTGTCCCCCTTGGTAGCGATTTCACAGATGCTCCAGTGGTCACCTTTGGCAACCAAACAGTTGCGGTATCTCTCCACAACTCCATCTGGATGGCGATCGTGGGTATACCTGGAAATATCGTGCCCGGAAAATTTATTCTCAAAATAAATTCTGCAGACAGCCCGGAAACTTTAGCCAGATTCACCGTAAAACCCGTTTCGCCGGAACAAAACAGTCAACGCACAATAACACTACCGGGCGAACTAGACGATGTCGAATTTTCTACTATTGCTAATAACGACGAGATGTTGTTATCAAATTTAGGTGATGAACCAGAAGCGATGCTGGAGCCGGTTTTTAACTTTCACCAGGTTGTTGATAATGGAAACTACATTCCATATGGACAACTTATTAAAAGAAATAACCCGGTTGGACAAATTGAACATCGCGCGGTAACCTATTTAACAAAAGTTGATACACTAATACGATGCCCTGCGAAATCAGTTGTTGAACGCATCTTTTTAACCAATAACTCAGGTATTACAGTTGTACTCAACCACGGGAAAGGTCTTAGGTCCATAGTCAGCAACTTGAGTGAAACCAGTTTAAAGTTGGGTGACATCCTCAATCCTGGAGATAAACTGGGTACAACCAAATCTGTTGAATCACTCTCAATGGGTCGAATGGACTGGCAACTGATTTTAAATGGAGCTTTTATAGATCCTTTACAATTTTCGCCTGCGTCCTGATCGCTGCTTAAATGCGGTTTTCTGTGGATTGCGCAATTTAAAGGGGTTCTCTCCTACTCTCGGAATTATAGTAATTGGTGTTCCTACCAGTTGATAAGTTTTTGCAAAATACCGGGACAAATATTTTTTATAGGACTCGGGGATTGAATCCACCTGATTACCGTGAATAACAATGACAGGCGGATTTTTTCCAGCCTGATGGGCGAATTTTAATCTAACAGGGCGTTGGTTATGGGTGGGCGGCGGCGTTTGAGTCAAGGCGTTTTCCAGTGTTCTATTCAGACTCGAAGTGGCAATCTCAACCATTGCAGAATCATAAGCACGTTTGGCCGCGGGCATTACCTCAACAATATTTGAACCATGGAGTGCTGAAATATAAATTGATTCAGGAGAAGGCAAGAATGATAACCTGCCGCTGATATCTTTTTTGATTTTCTTGCGTTGGTGACCATATAAACGATCCCATTTATTTACAACGATGACGATGGATCGACCAAAATCACTAACCATGCCAGCAATGGTTGCATCCTGGGCACCAATTTCTGTGGATGCGTCAACCACGAACAACACAACATGACAGTTTTCTATAGCTTGCAGGGTTTTTATTACCGAAAATTTTTCGATGGCTTGTTCTACTTTTGATTTTTTCCTAACCCCTGCTGTATCTATCAGCGTATATTCCTGGCCATTAAATTTGATTGGGATATAGACACTATCCCGGGTCGTTCCAGGGATATCGCTAACAAGGACACGATGTTCACCAACCAGTTTATTAGTGAGGGTAGATTTCCCAACATTGGGCCGTCCAATCACTGCAATCCTGGGCGTATCTTTATCTTCAATTTCATCCCCTTGATCACAACCTTCCAGAATCTGGGCAATCACGCGTTCAATACCATCCCCACGCTTGGCAGAAATTGCCTTTGGCTCACCCAAAGCAAGCTCCTGAAACTCTGAAACCACTAGATTGGACTCTAGCCCTTCAGATTTATTTACCAGCACATACACCTGGCATTGGCTTTGGCGCAATTGCAATGCAATCTCCTTGTCCTGATGAACGATGCCTTCATTGGCATCTACTAGAAATAATACAACCTGAGCCTCTTCTATTACCTGATCGACCTGATCCTTGACCATTTCAGAAAAATCGCCAGCTTCGGATTCGACTCCGCCGGTATCGACAACAAGATATGGTTTTTCGCCTATTCGGCCTTTGCCATACAATCTGTCCCGGGTTACCCCTGGCTGGTTATCCACGAGTGCATCTCTGGATCGAGTCAGTTTATTAAAAAGTGTGGATTTCCCAACGTTTGGTCGTCCAACCAATGCGAGTACAGGAAGCATAGTTAATAATTTGAAAAGCTAAACTATTGATAAAACTCTATTTAATAATTTAGCGAATTGGAAGTTAAATTGGTGGAAGAAATAGAAGGTCAATCTACATCTAAGAATAGATACCCTCTTTTGTCCAATGTATCACACAAAATCACTCAAGTTTGCGTGTGCTCAGCAGATTTTAGTAATTTACCGGTTAGCCGTGTATTTGCGTTCAGTGCTATATCGGACATTCAGAGCTAAGCTGCTATATCAGGCAATCCTGTAATTGCAAATCGGCGTTTCACAACGACATAACCGATAGATCGCCCTCTGACGAAAATACCGCAAACTGGTTGCCATTACTTTTCATCCCCAGCACCGCACCAGAAACTACTTTTTTGGATTCAATCAAGACACCGGAATCTACGGCCATAGTATGAATTCTGCCTTTGGCGTCACCAATAATAACCCGGTCACCAACTGTGACAATTTGATTGACTCCATGACCCCGAAAAATTTGCTGTTCCCAAAGAATGTCCCCGTTAATTGCGTTCACCCCGGTAACTTCGCCCAATTCACCGATAACGAATAATCGATCCCCGGACATCGCCATGGGTAAGCGCGTAGACACCTTCGCCCGCCATATTAGTTCTGCATTTTGTAACTGTAGCGCGACCACGCTGCCCTGATAGGTTCCAGTAAAGACAATTTGCTCTCGGACAATTGGTACGGTATCTGAATCAGTCAGTCTTTCTATCTCATCTTTTCCTTTTATAAAAGATATTTCGGTTTCCCAGTAATCTCTGCCATTAACCACATTATTCGCGATCAGCTTTCCGCTGGACAAACCGACCAGCACAGCATCATGGGTTATCACTGGCGTTGAATCTCCGTGCATACTCAAAAGTGGCGTGGCTTTTTCAACCTGCCAAACGATATCCCCTGTTTTGGCATTGAGGCCAATAATCAGGCCATTGGCGGTTCTCAGGATTACTCGACCTTCTCCAATTGCCGCAATGGCTGATATTTGTCGTTTTATCGACACTACCCAGGCAATAGAGCCATTATCAGCATGCAAACCGGTGACACTGCCATTGTCATGGGTAACCACAACCAGGTTTTCATTTACGCCTACTCCGGAAAAAATTTCCTGATCAAGGTCTGCTTGCCATATTACAGTGCCATTTCCCGAATCCAGTCTAAAAACTTTTCCACTGCGATCTGCAACAAATAAACTTTCGCCATAATATTCCGGTTTCAATAATGCGAACCCAAAAGCTGCGCCACTACCAATGTCTTTGCCCCACAATTTATTAATTTCTTCTGCACCGCTATCCTTGGGTAAAGATTCTGCTTCGATGGGTTCTTGATATACACCCCACAGGTTTTCTTCTTTTACTTTATCTTTACAGCCTGCAACCAACGCCAATGTAATAAAGACAAATATGAGATATTTATTCACTTAACTTTCTCCGACATTATCCAGTTTTAGCTGAATGATTCTGGCATAGCCTGATTCACCTGGTATGTTTTCAAGGCTAGTTGCATATGCTGTTTTTGCTTTTGCCTGATCGCCATCCTGTCCACGGAGGGAATAGGCATCGCCTATCAGTTCGTCGTAACGATATGCAAAATCACCTTTATCAACATTGTTCAGCAATCCCAATACGTGATCAAAGTTTTCCTGGGCAAGTAAAACCGTTGCAAGCCTGATTCTCGCCAAATGCAAAAATCCGTCGTCCTTTGAATTTTCTAACACCCACTCGAGTTCCAGGACCGCTTCATCAAGCATATTCTCCTGCACTGCAATTTTTGCCATTTCGAAAGCAGCCAGGGCGGCATAAGTAGTCGTTTTATAATTCGATTTAAGTTCGTCAACCACAACATCAATGTTGATA
Source organism: Candidatus Spongiihabitans sp. (assembly GCA_965237725.1). GTDB lineage: Bacteria > Pseudomonadota > Gammaproteobacteria > Arenicellales > Poriferihabitantaceae. The sequence goes on along the minus strand of OZ250151.1, from coordinate 4,158,049 downwards.
TTTTCATCTCCAGAATTAATTTGCTCATATAGTACAGATGCATTTTCTCCCTGGGTTTGCTGATAGCCATCCCAGAAATTAAATCCAACTATTCCACCTAAACCGACAATGACACCAGCCAATATGGATTTACCATTAGTATTCCAGAACCTCCTGGCCCTGGCTAGATCGTCATCTTCTGCAAACTGTAAGTCTTTTTCTTCTGCCATTCTATTTAGTCTTAAGGAATTTTTCGCACCATACCACTATTTCGTCCAGGGGTACTTCCGTTTGCTCACCGTTATTTCGTAGCGGTTTTACCTGGACCACACCACGCTCCAGTTCATTGTCTCCCAGAATAAATGCAAATTCAGAACCTGATGAATCCGCTCGTTTTAACTGGGACTTTAATTTTCCACCACCATAGCTGTTAATAACTGGGAATCCATTGTCCCGTAATGTTTCAGAAAGTGTTAGTGAATCCAGATTTTGACTTTCTGAAACATCAATTAAGTATATAACGTTTTTGTGATTACCCGCATAATTCCCCTGAATTGAAACCAATTCAATCAATCTCTCCATTCCCATGGCAAAACCGATGGCGGGGGTGGGCCGGCCACCGCGATTCTCTACCAGAGAATCATATCGTCCTCCGGCGCATACCGCAGATTGGGCACCCAGTTGATCCGTAGTCCATTCGAAAACCGTACTGGTGTAATAGTCAAGGCCTCTGACCAGTTTCGAATTGATCTGGTAATCTACCGAACTCTTTTCCAGAAATTCGCATAAATCATCAAAATGACGCCTTTCGTTTGCCTCCAGATGTTCCAAAATATCAGGTGCATTGGCAACAATTTCCTGAGTAGCCGGATGTTTGCTATCCAGGATTCGTAAAGGATTTCGGTCCAGTCGCCTGATGCTATCTTCATCAAGATCATCTATACGATTTTTCAAGTAACTTTGTAGGGAAGATCGATAATCCTGGCGGGTTTTGTCCGAACCCAACGTGTTTATCTGTAAGGTAATACCCTCAACATTCAGGTTTTTCCAGATTCGCTCCCCAATACGAATTATTTCACTGTCTATATCAGGGCCTGGCAGGCCAAACGCCTCGACACCAAATTGATGAAATTGTCGAAATCGACCTTTTTGTGGCCGTTCGCGTCTAAACATCGGGCCCATGTACCACATCCGTTGCTGTTTGTTGTGCAGTAACCCATGCTGATTACACGCTCGAACCGTACTCGCGGTAGCCTCGGGTCGTAATGACAGGCTTTCTTCCCCGCTGTCGGTAAAGGTGTACATTTCTTTTTCAATAATATCCGTTTGATCGCCAATAGATTGTTTGAACAATGCGGTTTTTTCCAGCATCGGGGTGCGAATTTCCTGATAGCCATATTGACTGGCGATTTCTCGAAGGCATGATTCGACGTGATGCCAGATTTCTGAGTTTTCTGGTAACAGGTCATTCATGCCTCGTACCGCCTGGATTTTCTCAGTCATATATCGCGCTCAGGGGAAATTTTATTATTGTGCTTCGCCAATTTTAAATCGCGTAAAAAGTCCATTCTTATGGGGTTCGTATGCCACGACTTCTCCCAGGTATTGAACCTCAACCCCATCAATGCCACCAATAAACACATAAAATGGCGGAGACCCCTTAATATTTAAATGTTCACCAGGATCGACGGTCCTGTAAATCAGTTTTTCGCCTTCCCGATCTCTAACTTCAAGCCAGGTCTCTTTGGATATGGTAAATCCAATCCATTCAGCAGAGTCAGCACTGGTTAAAAATTCAGCGGCATTAGCAATTGATTCAGAAGTTTCTTCGGAATCTGTTTCTGACCCAGTGGATTCCTCTTGCTCACTGCTAACCACCACAGGCAGAGAATCTTGTACGTTTAAATTCTCATCTGCAAATTCGGTTCCATCAGTGTCATTTGCATTTACAAGTTGGTCAGATTCTTCTTCAGGCTGCTTGGCTACATTAATTTCAACAATTTGCGACGACTCGCCATCTTCTATCTCATCAGAAAAATTAGGCTGAGGTAGGGTACTTGATGATTCCTCATTAATTTTGGGTAACGAGGTCATCACATCCGGTTCAGTGTTGTTGCTCGTACTCGTAGTATCCTGTGAATTTGCATTCAGGTTTGATATCTGATGACTAGCCTGGTTCTCTGTCCATTGACTTACAGGGTTATCTTCAGGGTTTTGCCAATACCAGATTCCAGTTAAAAATATCAATGAAAAAAAGCAAAAAAGTAATGCTGATTTTTTTCTCGACTTTTCCTGGTGGCCGTGTGCCTGTTGATGATTGCGTTCGAGAATGATTGTGGATTCAGATTCTCCGAGACTATGCTTGTGGCTTTCGATTTCTGCATTGGCATCGATACCCATTACATTGGCGTAGTTTCGCCAGTAGCCAATGATATACGTCGGACCAGGCAGCATCTTATGATCTCCATTCTCCAACGCCTCGACCTGATCCACGGTAAGCAATAATTTGTTGGCAACATCAGCCAATGACAGTTTTTGCTTCAGACGAGTTTTACGCAGTAACGCGCCTGGAGACGAAACTGAGGTTAGGACTGGTGTACTATCGATCATTGCTGTAGTTTGCAGGAATTATCCTATTCGCTTAACAAGGACTCCAGTTCAGAATTTAAAGGAGACCCCGGAAATCGTCTTTTAAGCTCTCGTCGATATTGATTAGCCTTATTTATATCACCCAGTTCGGATTCTACATTTGCCGCTAGAAACAATGATCTTTCGGATAATGCGCCTGCGCCAAAATATCGTTCCAGAAACGCCCGTGCAGAAAGATAAGCCTTACTTCTATAATTGATTTCAGCCATGGGCAGTAAAGCCTGGGGCAGTGTTGGGGCCTGTTGTAAAACTACCCTTAAATGGTTTTCAGCGGCCTTGAAATCATTTCCATGGTAATGACAAATTCCAAGACCCAATTGGATTCCAAGAGCCTGATCTTCCGGCGCAACACCGTCAATTCTATTTAACTGCTCAATACCTTTTTTAGTCTGGTTTTGCTGGCAAAGATGGATACCATAATCATTTGCTGCTGCAAAATTATCAGGATTTAAATACACTGCTTTGGAAAAATCGTCCATCGCCCGCTGATCCTCTCCCAATCGGGATAACAACAGTGCATTGGCATGGTAGGCAGTATCGAGTTGTGGATAAATTGCAATTGCTAAATCAAATTCAGAACGTGCAGTATCCAATTGCTCCTGGCGTAAGTAGGTCATCCCGAGATCCACGTGGGCCTGGGCACGTTCCTTCGGCGCCCATTTCTCAGGCTCCAAGGTACCCGTTCGCACGCAACCCGATAAAAGCGAAACAGAAGCTAAGCAAACAACGCAGAATAGTAGTGTCAATGATTTGTTCACGAAAACACCACTTTCTGATTAAGCATTTTTTTCGAACGACTGGTTCGATCATGAAAATCACCCGCGAGCTGGCCGCAGGCTGCGTCAATGTCATCACCTCTAGTTCTACGGGTAATGGTAAAAATATTCCTCTCCAATAATATATCCCTAAACCGATTAATTGCATTATTTCCGGATCGCACGAATTGAGTCTCGGGGAACGGATTAAATGGAATCAAATTTACTTTGGCGGGCACGTGCTCCAGGATTTTTGCCAATAATTTTGCCTGATTCGGGCTGTCATTGATATCTTTGAGCATGACGTATTCAAAGGTCACTCTTTGGCGATTAGCTTCGCCAACATAGCGCTTACAACATTCAAGCAATTCTTCAATGGGATATTTTTTGTTAAGGGGAACCAGTTTGTTACGCAACTCATTGTTGGGTGCATGCAATGATACCGCCAGACTAACCGGGCATTCCACAGACAGTTTATCCATCGCTGGCACCATGCCTGCGGTACTCAAGGTTACTCTTCTTTTCGAAAGTCCAAATGAAAAATCATCCATCATCAATCTCATGGCAGAAACCACATTTTCAAAATTTAATAATGGCTCACCCATACCCATCATGACCACATTGGTCACCGGACGGCGTTTATCCGATTCGTCATTAATAAAAAATGAAGGGATATTCTTACTACCGTCACTAATTAAATTTTCCAGAACACTGTTTGCAATCCACACCTGGCTGATTATTTCATCCACTTCCAGATTTCGATTAAAACCCTGGCGGCCGGTAGAACAAAAAGTACAATTTAATCCACAACCAACCTGGGAAGAAACACATAATGTTCCCCTGTCAGATTCAGGGATATAGACGGTTTCGATACAATTACCATCATGAAGTTTTAACAACCACTTAATCGTGCCATCATCAGAATGCTGTTGATTAACAATTTCAGGCAAATCAAGATTTGTTGATTGCTGCAGTATTTCCCGAAGTCCTTTGCTCAGATCGGTCATGTCTGCAATATTGGTCACGCTTCTTTGGTAGACCCATTGCAACACCTGTTTTGCCCGAAATGGTTTTTCTCCCATACCATGGAAGAAACCTTCCATGGCTGATCTATCGAGGGATAAAAGATTAACGGGTTGGGTTTGCATATCTAATTTATAATGTAATTAAAACGGCTTTTACCGAGTACGTGGACAAATCTGAGACCCGTCAAAGAAAAATGCGATTTCCTCCGCAGCAGTTTCCGGCGCATCCGATCCATGAACTGCATTTTCCTCAACGGTTGAAGCAAAATCTGCTCGAATCGTACCCGGTGCAGCATCTGCAGGATTTGTAGCACCCATCACCTCACGATTTTTTGCGATGGCATTTTCACCTTCGAGGACCTGAACCATAACCGGCCCGGAGGTCATAAAGCTAACCAGGTCATTATAAAATGGCCGTTCATTATGCACTGCATAAAATTGTTCCGCCTGCTCCTTGGTGAGATGCAACATACGCGAAGCCAGAATTTTTAAGTCCGCATCTTCGAATCGTTGATAGATTTGGCCGATATGATTGCCCGCCACTGCATCGGGTTTGACGATAGAAAAGGTACGTTCAACTGCCATTTAAAGCTCCAGAGTTATTAGTAATTGTATTAGAAAGAATTCACTTTAACTGATGTTCAGGTCCTAAAAGTGATAATTTAGCGTTCGGGCCAAATTTTGAGTGTTGGATTGTACATTTTTTATTCATAAATTCGGCAATTCCTTGTTCTAAATCTTGGCAAATAGAGAATCGTTATCGCAACCAGTAATTTCTACGTCAAGCCAGTTTTGTTCACGGCGAATTGTGGTTGAGTCATCGATCATAATACTTACCGGAAAATAATTGGCCTGGCGTCCGAATAAGCGTCGATTTTTATCACCGCTGCTGATTCGGTCATGTTCCAGTAGTACTCTAACGCGTTTACCAATTTGATCCCGTGCCAGCTGTTTCCAGACCGCGGACCCAGCCAGGCGTGCAGCCTCCGCTCTTTTCTTGCGTACAGATTTTGGTACCTGGTATGGAATTCTCGCCGCTGGTGTACCCGGCCGCGGGGAATACATAAAAACATGGGGATAGGCGATTTCGAGTTCAGTAATAGCCGACAAAGTATCCTGAAAATGTTCATCGGTTTCGGTTGGAAAACCAACCATAATATCTGCGCTTATTACCAGTTCAGGTTGAGCTCGACGCAGCAATTTAATCCTGTCATAAATTAATTCGCGGGTTGCCCTGCGTTTCATCCTTTTCAGAATCAGGGTATTGGCGCTTTGCAAGGACAGATGGAGTTGTGGACAAATTTTATGATTACTCGCCATGAGCTCGATAAATTCATCAGAAATGTGTGCCGGATCAATGGAGCTGAGCCGAATTCTAAACTCACCCTCGAGTTCGAGCAGGTCTTTCACCAGTTCCACCAGGCCAAAGTCTTTAGCGGCAAAATCCGAACCATAGGAACCAATATCCACACCACACAAGACCAGCTCCCCATAACCATTCATAATCAGACGCTGGCACTGGCGTTTTATCATTTCCGCGGAGAAGGATCGATTGGGTCCCCGGGCGGTATGAATGATACAAAATGTACATCCCTGGTCGCAGCCTTGCTGAATCTGAACAAAACCCCGGGAACGCCCTTCAAAACCATGTAATAGCTGATCGGGTAAACTGATTTCCTTATCAATATCGCGCATCAGGATTGGCGACAAATTACCGTCATACAAACTTTCTAGTAATTCTGGGATATCCAGTTTTTGGCTATTTCCCACTACAAGATCCACACCTGGAATTTGTGAACACACTTCAGGAGACATTTCAGCGTAACAGCCGGTAACCACAACCCATGCATCGGGATTTTGACGAACCGCCCGCCTGACGATTTGCCTGGCCTGGCGATCCGCTTCAGCGGTGACGGTACAGGAATTAATCACATAAAGATCAGCCTGACCCGTACTATCCACTCGCTGGTAGTTATCAGCGATTAGTTTTTCTGCGATTAATTCGGTTTCAAATGTATTGACCTTGCAACCAAGGGTGGAAAAAGCGACCCGTTTTGGAGAAATCGATACAGGGGAAGTGATAGCTTGTGATTTTGGAAGAGCTACATTTACGCTAACCACGATTCAATTCCCGGGTGAAAAATAATTAGGGGATAACAGACCCCAATATTTTAGTGGGGCGAAATAAGTTCTCAGGTTTTAGGCTGCTAATTAACAGTGAAGCTTTCGCCGCAACCACATTGTTCGGTTACGTTGGGATTTTTGAAATGAAATGCGGATGACAAACCGTCTTCAACATAATCTAATTCCAGGCCATTGAGAAACTCCAGGTGATCTTCTTGCACCACAACTTTCACACCGAAACTCTCAAAAACTTTATCGTTGTCCTTAATTTCTTCAGCATAATCGAGCTGATAGGCATACCCTGAACAACCAGAATTTTTTACGGTTACACGCAATCCCTGACCATCCTGTCGCGTAGCAAGATGAGAACTTACTCGGTTTGCAGCTGATTGTGTTAATGTAACAGACATAATTATACTCTTAAGTAATTGATAATAAACGATATATTTTAGTCGAAGATGTTTGAATGATCGACTAAACGAGACCGATTATATCACATGAAATAGCCATTAATAGCAAATTTGATAGGTCTCAACTAAGCCCGGATTTAGACAACTTTTGATTTCAAAATAATATAGAATACGCCGCTTTTATCCGAGCCAGTTCTCATCTAAATTTCGGCCAGCATATACCAAAACCAACCTAATTTATGAACAAAAAAGCTTTCGGCGTATTTTGTATCGCCCTTGCCTCCCTGTTACTTGAACTAATTTTAATTCGGGTCTTCGACGTACTGTGGTATCCGAATATGGCCTATCTGATTATTACCCTGGCGGTATTTTCGTTTGGCCTTGCCGGTGTATATCTTTCTATCAGGCCAGTAGCAATGACGGGAAGAACCTGGATCTGGTTATCCGGGGCAACTTTTTTGATGGCTATCTGTGCCCTCGCATTGTACCCGGCTATTGATCGACTGCCATTCGACTATAACGAACTGGTTGGTATACACACCAAATCCACAATCAGAAATTTTATCCTGATTTATGTGGTTATTTGCGCTCCGTTTTTCCTAGCAGGGTTTTCTCTTTCATTGGTCTTTTCCCATTATGCCAGCCAGATTAGACGATTGTACTTCTGGGATTTAACTGGCGCCGCCCTGGGCAGTATTTTGCTCATTCCATTGATTCCTCATTTAGGTACCGTGGGCACTTTGTATATCGTTGCAGGCTTCAGTTTACTTTCATCAGCCTGTTTTGCGCAAAAGAAAACCTGGAGCGTATTGACCATTATTGCCGCCTTGCTGGTAATGGGCGGTCCGATAACATGGGACAAAATTAAGACTTTTTCACCTCACATGGATAAACGCAGTTTTCGTTCTCTACAGGGTGTGTCTGAAGGCACCTGGTGGGATCCGATTTCTAAAATTGACATCATCGACTATGAGGAAGTTGGCAAAATTATTGGCGTAGACTACACATTTAAGTGGATCGCCTACGACGGCGGCACCCAGACCAGTTACTTTTATCGATTTGACGGTGACTATGAAAAATTACGTAGCGTACTCCCAGAAAAAGCCAAAGAACATTTCTGGGATCGTTATCTGGTTGTCTCCCATTACTTCAAAGCAGATAGCGACTCTGAAGTATTAGTTATTGGCAGTGCCGGGGGGCAGGAAACCAAGGCTGCCCTGACCTACAACGCCAAACACGTGGATGGTATCGAACTGGTTGGCAAAGTTGTTGAATTAGGAAAAACGACCTATGCCGACTATAGCGGAAACATAATGAACGACCCACGAACCGATATTCGGCGTGGAGAAGGTCGAAGCCATCTGCGCTCCACCGATAAAAAATATGACATTATTCAGATCAACAGCAATCACACCAGCTCCAGCATTGCAGCAGGCAGTGGTGCCATGCAGTCTGCTTATTTACAAACCGTAGAAGCCTACAAAGAATTTTTTAGCGGCTTAAAAGAAGACGGAATCCTCCACGTTAATCATCACATCTATCCCAAGATGGTGGCCACCGCGGCACAGGCGTGGGCAGATATGGGGCGCGGCAATTTCCGCAGTCATGTTCTGGTTTTCGAATCGTATGGTGAGCTGGATAATTTACCGACATTTTTAGTGAAAATGACGCCGTGGTCGGAAGATGAAGTTTCCAAGATTGCAGAGTTCATGTCGGTGTTTAATTTCGTAGTCAATCCATTTGACCCTGAAAATTCATTTCTCACCGATGAATTTTTCGAGGATGATTTCCCAAAAGAAATCGCTAGTAAAGTTCCTTATAGAATTATGCCGCCAACGGATAATCAGCCATTTTTTAATTCGCTGAGAAACACCCTGGCTGAATTGCCAGCAACAAATCCAGACACTTTTGTAAATTATTCAATTTCGGGTTTGCTCAATCAGCAAAGATCAACCGGTATACCCATTGATGTCATCCATTTAATTGTTACCGCTGGTGCAGCGTTTATTTTTGCATTTATATTTACGTTTGTTCCCTTATTATTTTCAAAAACTGGAAAGGAAAAGTGGGAAGGCAAAGGCAAATTACTCACCTACTTTGCCTGTTTGGGCAGTGGTTATATAATCTTCCAACTGGTTTTTATTCAGATTTTTATGAAACTGGTGGGCTATCCCCTTTACACCTATACAACGGTCCTGTTTACCTTTTTGTTCAGCGCCGGACTCGGTAGTTTAATGTCCGAAAAACTGAAACTGCTCGAAAACAAAAAGTGGATGGTTCCTTTTGTAGGCATAATCGTGTCTACGGTGCTATTAATTCTATCTCAGCAGGTTCTATTCGACATTTTGTTACAATTCTCAACCCCGGTCCGAATATTTTCCTCTATCGTCATGATTTTTCCATTGGCATTTTTCCTGGGCATGCCGTTTCCTCTGGGAATATTGGCTATCCAGCATAAACCCACCGGAACTGTGGCCTGGGCCTGGGCGTTCAATGGATTGTTCACCGTGGTAGGTGGCGTCTTTTGTGCCATCTTCTCGGTCTACTTTGGGTTTATTGCGACCATGCTGGTTGGTATTGGCGCGTACATTCTCGCTATGGTTATATATAAGAGCCTTTATGCCGGATTCCAGCAGGACCAAAAATCATTGTCAGCATAAGCACCCAGACTGAAATTGAAGTGACACTTTAGCGGTTAAAAATCCAAAATGAAAACTCAACCACCCAAACCGGCAAAGTTTGCATTGTTTGATATGGATGGGTTATTGCTTGATACCGAAATAATCTATACTCAGGTAACCCAGACGATTGTTGGCCGTTTCGATAAAATTTTCGACTGGTCTGTAAAAGGCAACATGATCGGTTTGCCTTCATTGATAGCAGCAAAATACCTGGTATCCCAGCTCGATCTTCCCATTAGCGCCGAGCAATATCTTGAAGAGCGAGATGAAATGCTGCGAGTAGCATTTCAAAATTGCAATTCACTACCTGGCGCAGAAAAATTGATTCGACATTTACACAGTAACTGTACACCAATTGCAGTGGCAACCAGCTCCAATCGGGACCTTTACCAATCGAAGACAACCAAACATCAAAGCTGGTTTCAGTTATTCAACACGGTAGTAACCGGGGATGATCCCGAAATCAAAAATGGTAAACCTGCCCCGGATATTTTTAATCTGGCGGCTAAGCGACTCGGCGCTGACGCCGCGAGCACATTAGTATTCGAAGACGCGCCATCCGGGTTGGCAGCTGGAATCGCTGCTGGAATGCGGGTCATTGCTGTGCCCGATGAAAATATGGACAAATCACGTTATACAGAAGCAACCCAGATTCTGGATTCTCTGGAAGAATTCAAACCAGCGGACTACAGTTTATAAAACGGAACCAATTCGAGCTATCCACGCATTCGCGATCCGTCGGGATCGAACAAGGTTTCGGTAAATAATCTAGCTGGTCGTCGGTCACCAAGAATTTCTATTTCCACATCCCTGCCGGGTTCGATTAGTTTCACAGGTAAAAATCCCAAAGCAACACTCTTTTGGGTGTAATGGGCATATCCTCCCGATGTCACAAATCCAACCACCTTTTCATCATGCCAGATCGGTTCGTCTGCCACCGCGTCTGCATCTACCACATCGACGATAAACGAACATAGTTTTCTACTCGGACCTTGCTCCCTTTCAGTCAATGCGGCTTCTTTCCCAATAAAATCTGTAGATTTGTTATAGGCTAAAAAGCGATCCATGCCCACCTCCATAGGCATGTAATCGGGTTTGAATTCCCTTAACCAGGCGCCAAATGATTTTTCCAGGCGAAGACTCATCATCGCCCGCATACCAAATGGGCGTAACCCTAAATCCTTGCCGGCTTCATGGATAACATGGTAAAGCGCGACCTGTTGATTAGCAGGTACATAAATTTCATATCCCAGATCACCGGTATAGGAAACCCGTTGAACAATGGCCTGGCAGGGGCCGACTTGAATATGTTGTACGCCAAGAAAAGGCAATGCTTCAGAGGAAACATCAGCCCTCGCCACCCGGCTCAGTAGTTCTCTGGCATGAGGTCCGGCTATTTGAAATCCGATACGCTGTTGAGAAATATTATTAATCTCCACGCCAGATTTGGGTAGATGCTGTTCAAACCAGCGTTGGTGAAAAGATTGAGCCGCATAGGATGCGTTCATCTGATATTCGTTTTCACCCAGCATTGAAATCGTAAAGTCACCAATGAGTTTGCCTTTGGGGCTGAGCATGGGCGCCAGAGTCAAACGCCCGGGCTTGGGCATCCGCCCGGCCAACACGTGGCCTATCCACTGTGCCGCGCCCTTGCCTTTAACTTCAAACTTGCTGAAATTATGAATTTCATTGATACCCACAGCAGTTCGAACCGCATTACATTCCTCTGCGGTAATTTCAAATGCATTGGACCTGCGAAAAGACGGTATTTCATAGGGCTCTTCTCCTTGTGGCGCAAAATAATTAACCGCCTCCATACCATAGCCCTGGCCGAATACCGCATTTTGTTGCTTCCAGATGCCGTATGCCGGGGTCGTATGAAATGGTCGTGCAGCAGGTAATTCTTCATTGGGATAGGACACTGAAAACCGTCGCTGATAATTTTCAGTGACCTTGATCCGGGTATAAGAAGGCGTGCAGTAATCACCAAATCTGGAGACATCCATGGCAAACACATCCCGTGAAGGCTCTCCTTCAATCATCCATTCTGCCAGAGTAAGACCAACCCCACCGCCCTGGCTGAAGCCTGCCATGACGCCACATGCCGACCAGTAATTTTTTAAACCAGGCACCGGACCCACCAATGGATTACCATCGGGGGCAAAAGTAAATGGGCCGTTAATAACTTTTTTAATCCCCGCTTTTTCAAGCACAGGATAACGTTTGAATGCCAGTGCCATGGAATCAGTAATTCGATCCAGATTATCATCGAGTAATTCATGACCAAAATCCCATGGCGTTCCATCTACAGCCCAGGGATCACATCGTTGTTCATAAAAACCGATTACTAACCCCTGACCTTCTTGTCGAAGATAGCTTTCTCCTTCGGGGTCCATGACATGAGGTAATTCACTGCCGTGGTTCATCACTTCATCAATTTTTTCAGTGGCCAGATATTGATGTTCCATGGGATGCAGAGGAAGATACACACCCGCCATTGCACCCACTTCTCTGGCCCATAATCCCGCGGCGTTAACAATGTGATCAGCAATAATCGTGCCCTGTTCGGTTACCACTTCCCAACTGCCATCGGATTTTTGATTTGTTTCCAACACACGGTTGCGTAGAATTATTTCAGCACCCTGTTTTTTTGCCGCGCGGGCATAGGCATGGGTTGTGCCCGATGGATCGAGATGGCCATCCAGGGGATCGTACAATGCGCCGAGTACACCCTCGGTATTGGTTATGGGTGAAAGCTGACGAATTTCTTCCGGGGTCACCAGATGGGTGTCCAGCCCCATATACCGATGTTTGGCCCGTTCCGCCCGCAGAAAATCCATTCTGTCTGGGGATTCGGCCAGGGTAATGCCACCAACGTGGTGAAGTCCGCAACTTTGCCCGGAAACTTCTTCCAGCTCCTTGTATAACCCAATGGTATAGCCCTGCAATGCCGCCATATTGGTATCCGCATTCAGGGTATGGAATCCGCCCGCTGCATGCCATGTTGATCCCGAGGTTAGTTCTGAGCGTTCGATCAGAGTGACATCATTCCAGCCAAGTTTTGTCAGATGATACAACACACTGCAGCCAACAACACCGCCGCCGATGATGACCACCTGGGTATGTGATTTCATATTGTATTTGCCTTAATTTAATAGTGTAATTGTCATTACCAATCCGGTTTCAATTCGCTTTTTCTTTTGACGACGTACTCATCAATTTCTTCTTTAATCCCGGGGTCCAGATCGGGTTCTTCGAATGAATTTAATATTTCCTTAAATAATATATTAGCCCGCTGTGCGGTTTCAATTGAACCATTTTCCTGCCAGGTTTCAAAATTACTCCAATCGGTAACAATTGGTGCATAGAATGCATCCCTGTAACGATCGATAGTATGGCTGGTACCAAAAAAGTGGCCACCGGCACCCACATCCTTGATCGCATCCAGCGCCAATTCTGATTCATTGACTTCGATGGGCCGCAAAAATTCCATCATCATTTGTACCATTTCCATATCCACAATCAGTTTTTCAAAGGATGCGCACAATCCGCCTTCGAGCCAGCCACCACTGTGCTTGATCATATTGCCATTTGCCATCACCGCAGACCACAGGGACATACCCGATTCCCAGGCAGCCTGGGCATCAACGCAATTAGACGCATTCACATTGGATGTGCGATAAGGAATGTTATACCGCCTGGCCAGCTGACCACCAGCAAATACGGCTTTAGCATATTCCGGTGTACCAAATGCGGGCGCACCGGATTTCATATCCACATTAGAAGTAAATCCACCATACATCGCAGGCACACCAGGATTAACCATTTGAGTCACCGCAAGCACACCCAGGGCTTCGGCATTTTGCTGGGACAACGCCCCAGCCAGCGTTACCGGACTCATGGCCCCAGACAGCGTAAACGGTGTTACCACTACAGGTTGTCCAAATTCTGCCAGGGTCATTAAGCCATCGAGCATGGGAACGTCTACTTTCAGCGGTGAATTGGTATTCACAACCGTTGTAATGCTGGGCTCCTTTTTCAGGGTTTCTTTATCAATCCCTCGAGCCATACAAATCATTTCAATGGCATCTTCAATTCTGCCATTACCCAGGCTATAGGCATGCCAGGGTTTTTCAGTCAGGGTAATGAAGGCGCGATAAGCGTCGAGATGGCGAGTGTGGGCAGGTAAATCGATGGGTTCCACCGGGTAGCCGGAATGCAGACTTATGGCGTTGAAGGTCTGTCCCAGTTTTAAAAACTTGCAATAATCTTCAAAGTTTCCAGTGCGCCTGCCATTGTCGAGATCGGAACAATTTGGCGCGCTGGCAACCAGAGAAAAATTAATATGGTTACCACCATAAGTTGAATTGAACTTAGGATTCCTGGCGTGGAGAGTAAATTCCGCGGGGATAGTTGAAATCGTTTCCATCACCAGCTCACGATCCAATTGTACATATCCTGTTTTTTTGTCTATGGTTGCACCCTGACTCACCATCAGCTCCCGGGCCCGGTCATTCATGATCTGCAGTCCAACTTGCTCAAGAATTTTCATCGAACCGTCATGCAGCGCTTCTATGGACTCTTCGCTCAAAACCTCTACTGGCCGATACGGATTCTGGAGCTTTACCCGAGGAAGCTGCTCAAGCTTGAATGCTGGCTTCTCTCTAACACGGCGATTACGTCTTGACATACTGGTAATTGAAAAGGTAAATGTGCACCGAATATAATTAAAATTACTTGTTTTGCATACAAATATATGGGTATATAGAGCGCTCAAAATGCAAAGCCGGACCGTGTGATCAGTAGTTCAGGTCAAGGCCGAATTTTCAACTATGAAACAGTAATGACAGAACCCACTGACAAATCCGCAAAACTGCCAGGTAAATCAAATTCCATTGCCAATGAATGGCCAACCTGGATGGTTATTATTGTGGTTTATGGCAGCTGGGGCTGGATGCTCGTCCACTTCCAGGATTTGAATTTGCTAATTGCAGTGCCAATTTTGACCCTAATACTGACCCTGCATAGCTCCCTGGCCCATGAAATTATTCACGGGCATCCGACATCAAATCAGACTATAAATAATTTAATTGGCTATTTACCTTTGGGGTTGATTTATCCTTATACAATATTCAAAGAAACTCATCTTCAGCATCATAACAACCAGTTTATAACTTACCCCGGCGTCGACCCGGAAAGCTTTTTCCATACCCGCTCAAACTGGGAATCGAAAAATCGTGTTCTTCGAATTATTGCCTGGGTAAACATGACCCTTTTGGGGCGTCTGTTATTGGGTCCGGGAACCAGTTTCATTGCGTTAGTAAAATGGGCGATTCGGGATGTTTTACATGCCAAATTCACCCGTAAGGCAATGTGGGTGATTCACTACACTCTGACTATTTTGATTGTTTATGCGGCCCAGGAAATATTCAACATTCCGGCCTTGCTTTACATTTTGATGGGCTATTTTTCCCTATCTATCATTCAGCTGCGTTCATTTTACGAACATCAACCGGTATTCGAAACCAATGCGCGATCTGTGATCCAGGAATCTAGTCTCCTGTTCCGATTGCTCTTCCTGCATAACAACTATCACTATACCCATCACGCGAACCCGAGCATGCCCTGGCATTTGCTAAAAAAGGAATACTTCGATAACCGGCAAAAATACCTGGATGAAAATAGTGGGTTCCAGTACGACGGCTATTGGCGCTGGCTAAAATACCTGATCAGACCCGTGCATTCACCCGTTCACCCATTTTACGAGAAAGACTGAGATAGGCGCCCATGGTTGATACGCGAAACATGACCATAAGCTGCGGAATGTATTCATTCACTCAACCCATGCAGCAGGCATGGGCTGAAATTTTTGGTCAAATTCACCAATACCTGCCATCCCCATTTAATTCCCCATTTAAATTCTGGTATGACGATGACACCAACATCCTCGGTCAAGCCGATTTATTCATCGGTCAGACCTGTGGCTATCCGTTTATTAAGAAATGGCATGAAACACATATTCCAGTTTGTGTAGCAAGATTTTCTATTGATGGTTGCGAAGGTACAAATTACTCAAGCTGGTTCGTAACCCGATCTGACTCAACCAAAACCAGTACTGCTGAGTTTAAAAATTCCACTGCGGTAATTAACAATACCGATTCCAATAGCGGGATGAATGTGTTGCGTTACGAAATAAGCAAGTTAGCCAATGGCGAGCCATTTTTCAATCGTGTGCTGGTGAGCAACTCCCATCTGGAAAGTATGAAAAAAGTTGCGTCAGGTGAAGCCGACCTCGCCGCAATCGATGCAGTTACTTACAAGTTTGCCATTGAACAAAATATCATCGATAAAGATGCATTAAAAGTTATTGGGCAATCTGAACTCACTGCAGGGCTACCCTTTATTATTTCAAAGAGCAGGGATATTGATGCCGCGACGGTAAGGGATGCTATTAACACAAGTTACGAAAATATCTCTGAAGAAAATCGAAATTTTATGAGCGTCATCTCCTTTGATGCTGCAGATCCGTCGGACTATGATTACACTCTAGAGCTGGAATTAAAGGCCGCTCAAAATGGCTACCCTCAATTAGCCTAGGGAGCCTCTGATTAAAACTGGGCAGATCAAGTTGTGATTCAAAATAATCAAGTTCAAGGCGCGAAACGCACGTAATAGCACGGCTATTGCGAAGTTTTGCAACGCAGAAATTGATTGTTTTGAACTCAAATTGACTATTCATGTTTTAATCAGAGGTTCCCTAGATTGACGAGTTGCACAACGCGCCGTACCAACCGTTGGAACACTGCAATTTTCCAATCAAGCAAGAAGAACTGGGGACGAAAATATTCAGAGGCTCACCTTCACGATGGCATTGTCGATAAATCCGGACAGACCACAATTAATAGTAATTACAAATGTAGTGAAAGAGTTTAGACTAACTTTAAATATTTACAGATTGTTTGCAATTTTTCCTTCATTTCGGGCCGGCAAACTATTCAATTCTGATTAATTGCGATCTGTCCCGGAATGTTCTGACTGTGACAATGCAACAACAAAGAGTTCAGCCAGACGGGTCCGGTAGCGATATGTTGTAGATTGGCAATACGTCACACCAGGGCATTGGTGGATATCGTAGCTGTTGTGGATCGCACCAAAAATCCTGTAACCCTTGATATGTATACGGACAATGATTCCAACCGGCATAGTTGTAGATGCGAATATCTTGATCGCCGCCCGAGTTGGGTTGGGCTTCCTTATCCAAAATGGTAGGCCTTTCGTACCAATTTAATGGACGTGTGACCGTCAGTTTCTTTCCGGTTCCCTGGATACCGGCATTTACCTTACATTCGTGCTGCTCTATTTTCATGCACATGGTACGACCTTGTCCGATATTTTTGAGATACTTATTGTCATAGCACCTGTTCAAAGCACTTTCCTCGCCAAGCACGCATAGGAAATATTGATAGCATTGAGAGAGAGCTAAGTGGTCCGCGCGAGATATACCCTGCGAGGCTACAAAAAAGCAAATTGCCAGTGTAGAAGCCACTCGCCAATTCGACCCTTTCATAACCTTCGTCAATGTCCTTCTCCATAGTTAGATAGGCAACCAGTATAGTCTATACATAATCGAGCGAATCAGATCTCTGCAAATTTATGCCAAAATGACATTTGCTCGAGTGTCAGTATTGAATATAAAGCAACTCACCGAATTATCACAGCAAATGACTACTATTGAGAACTCATAACTGCTATCTGATTTGATAGATTGAGTTCCAGTATTTACACATTATTACTACAACCTCTCGCAATTAGGTAGAATCGGCATTCCTTCCGGGAAGCTCTAATGCATATCACACTATCCAACCAACCCAGACCCTTGAACCAGTACCCACTGTACTGGGCGGAGTGTTTTGGGAAAGCGCCTTTTTTGCCGGTAAGCATGGCGGAGATGACGGAATTGGGATGGGACAGTTGTGACATCATCATCGTCACTGGCGATGCCTATGTCGATCACCCCAGCTTTGGCATGGCCATCATCGGCAGACTGCTGGAAGCCCAGGGATTCCGCGTAGGCATCATCGATCAACCCCAATGGGATAGTGCGGAGCCTTTCAAGGTTCTAGGCAAACCAAATTTGTTTTTCGGTGTAACCGCGGGGAATATGGATTCCATGATCAACCGTTATACTGCGGATCGAAAAATTCGATCGGACGACGCCTATTCTCCCGATGACATCGGCGGAAAGCGCCCGGACCGCTGTTCGATCGTATATGCCCAGCGCTGCCGTGAAGCCTTCAAAGATACGCCTATTCTAATAGGCGGCATCGAAGCATCGTTGCGCAGAATCGCCCACTATGATTACTGGCAGGACAAAGTACGCAGATCCATTCTGGCTGACGCAAAGGCAGATATGTTGATATACGGCAATGGAGAACGCGCCATCTGTGAAATTGCACATCAATTATCCAGGGGAGAGGATATCAGTAATTTAACCAACATCCGTGGTACTGCGTTTAATATCAAAGATATTCCCGACGACTGGCAAGTCATGGATTCCACCAATGTGGACAAACCCGGTCGACTGGAAAAGCGGATAAATCCCTATGCGATCATTGATCAGGAAAGCTGCGATCAAAACCAGAAATCAGAAAAATCAGTCAGTATCAAAGTTGATTTTAATAATAAACAGGAACGTGTTTTAGAAAAATTATCAAGCCGATTAAAAACCGTCATTCGCCTTCCTTCGTTTAACGATGTAACCCGAGACCCCGTTTTATATGCCCATGCCAATCGGATACTCCATCAGGAAACCAATCCTGGTAATGCCCGGGCCTTGGTACAAAATCAGGGCGGTCAGAAAATCTGGATTAACCCACCTCCCATACCCCTAACAACGGAAGAAATGGATTTTGTTTTTGGAATGGAATATGCAAGGGTTCCCCATCCGGCTTATGCGGACAAGAAAATTCCAGCTTATGAAATGATTCGATTCTCTGTGAATATCATGCGCGGCTGTTTTGGTGGGTGTACGTTTTGTTCCATTACCGAACACGAAGGCCGGATTATCCAAAATCGATCTGAAGATTCCATTGTTCGGGAAATCGAAGAGATTCGTGACAAGGTTCCGGGCTTTACTGGAGTCATATCCGATCTCGGCGGCCCCACTGCGAATATGTATCGCATCGCCTGTAAGTCCCGACAAATTGAATCCGCATGTCGTCTGCCCTCCTGCGTTTATCCTGGTATTTGTGAAAACCTGAATACCGATCATTCTGCGTTGATTGGGCTCTATCGCCGTGCTCGAAAATTGAAAGGGGTAAAAAAAGTTCTTATCAGTTCGGGTTTAAGATACGACCTGGCAATGGAATCTCCAGAATACGTTGAAGAACTGGTAACTCACCATGTCGGCGGATATCTGAAAATTGCCCCCGAGCATACCGAATCAGGCCCGTTGTCAAAAATGATGAAGCCGGGAATGGGGAGCTATGATCGTTTTAAATCGCTGTTCGAAAAATTTTCTAAAAAAGCCGGAAAGAAACAATATCTCATACCCTATTTTATAGCCGCCCACCCAGGGACTACGGATGAAGATATGGTGAATCTTGCCATATGGCTTAAAAGTAATGGGTTTAAAGCGGATCAGGTACAAAATTTTTATCCGTCACCCATGGCAACCGCAACCACAATGTACCATACGGAAAAAAATCCACTAAAAAAGATCACGCGAGATAGCGAGAAAGTCAGCACCCCCAAAGGTGAAATTCACCGTAGATTGCATAAGGGATTTTTAAGATACCATGATCCAAATAACTGGCCGATGCTAAGAGAAGCCTTGAAAAACATGGGGAGAGAAGATCTCATTGGAAATGGTAAACATCACCTGATTCCAGCTTATCAACCCGCTGGGTCGGATAAATACAACAGCCCACGAAAGAAAAACAGCTACATTCTGTCTAACAATAAGTCGATTAAGCCAGGGAAAGGATCAATATTGACTCAGCATACCGGCTTACCCCCCAGGCAAAAACATTAAGCCCCAGACCCATTACCAAATTGTTCGTAATTGACGATATTATTCCTGAATTTGGTACAAGCCTCCGTTTTCAACAGAAGACTCGATAAGTTTATAAACCTCGGCGGCGATGAATTCAGCACTGGCCAATTCGCCTTCATCCCTATAGCCGATAAAACGTTCAACATCGGGAAAATCTGCATGATCTGTTTTGCGAATACTTTCCTGCATTTGGGTGTCGATAATTCCTGGGTTAATCACAAATGCTTTTGCACCATTGGGAATTTTTGATTGTTCCAGGGCAATACAATTGCTGAAGCTTTCAAGCGCAGCTTTAGCAGCACAATACAAAGACCAGCCAAAATAGGGTTTCCGTGCCGCCCCCGAAGAAATGCTGGCTATAAATTTGGCACAACCATGTGATTCGAAATATTTCAGGAACAGGCCTGTAACCAGCACGTTGGCCGAAAAATTGGTATTGATGTTGTTAATCCAATCCTGCTCGTTTTTCTGATGAATTTTGCCAATTGGACCTAAGGTCGCAACGTTATTTATCAGCACCACCTTTTCCCAGCCCACAGTGGATAGCTGATTAAATAATTCATTTAAAGTGCCTGCGGCGTTATGTAAATCACTTAGATCACACTGAACCGAATTCTCAGAAGATCCTGTTCGTGAAAGGGATTTCACTGACCAATCATTCTTCTCATACAACTCGACCAATGCATGACCCAGTCCCCTGGAGCCTCCGGTGACAATAACCAGATTTGATTTATCAGGGGGTTGTGGGCTGAGCAAAATCTTCTCCAAGTAGTTTCGAAACCGTATCTATAAACTGATTTACATTATCAAGATTAAAACATAGTGGTGGCTTTATCTTTAATACATTATGGTAGGGACCATCGGTACTGATCAGTATGCCCGCCTGTTTCATGCGTTCGGCAATATAGGCCGCCTGGGGCCCAGCAGGGTTTTTGGATACGCGGTCCAACACCAATTCGACCCCAAGAAATAATCCCAGGCCGCGAACGTTTCCGATAATCGGGTGAATTTTCTCTAGGTCAGTTAATCGCTTTAAAAATTCTTCCCCTACAACCCTGGCATTTTGTTGCAAGTTTTCATTTTCAATTACTTCCAGCACAGCGTTTCCGATTGCACAGGAAATCGGGTTTCCACCAAAGGTATTAAAATATTCCATGCCGTTATTAAATGCGTCGGCGATTTCTCTAGTGGTCACAACCGCAGCCAGGGGATGGCCATTGCCCATAGGTTTACCCAGGGTGACGATGTCAGGTACAACACCCTGGGTTTCGAATGCCCAGAAATGACTTCCTACACGTCCAAAACCCACCTGAACTTCATCGGCAATACACAATCCACCAAATTCCCGCACGCGCTTATAAACTTGTTCCAGATAACTATCTGGTAAGACAATTTGACCACCACAGCCAAGAACGGATTCGGCGATAAATCCGGCGGCGCCAGATCGTCGTTCGGCATTATTCAACTGTTGGATCACCGAATCCAGCCAGTGATCGATGGATGCATCAGTATTAGAATTTCGATAGCCATCCGGCATCATGGCGGTGTGGATATGAGGGGGACCACCATCACCTCCTGGGCCATTGTGTTTGTACGGACTGATATCAATTAAACTGGATAAATTGCCATGGTAGGCGTGATCAAGAATGACAAAATCATTTCGTCCGGTAAAATTTATTGCCATACGCATTGCCAGATCATTTGCCTCGCTCCCGCTGTTTACAAAGAAGCAGACATTGAGCGGATCCGGAAATTTTTCCAGCAATCTCGCGGCATAGTCCTGTATGACATCATACAAATATCGCGTATTGGTATTTAACACACCCGCCTGATTTTGCTGGGCCTGGACCACATAGGGATGACAATGGCCCACATGAGGAACATTGTTCACGGCATCGAGATACTTTTGGCCGGTACTGTCGAACAGATATTGCATACTCCCCCTGACCATGTGTATCGGATCTCGATAGGACAGGCTAAGGGAAGGCCCAAGAGTAGTGGCCCTGATGGATGCAAGATAATCTGAAGCGATTTTGGGGTTTTTATTCCCCGACCCAATTACGGATTCGGGAATTCCCAAAACAATATTAGGATCCGGACACAAACTTAGCCAGACATTGCGGTGGGCATGGGAACCGACACCAAAAAACGTTTCGGTCTCCCCTAGTAAATTGGTAATAATTTCAAAATGTACGTGAGGTGGCCAAAACCCGTTTTCATGAATGTTGCCCAATTCCCCCAGCTTTTGCCCTGGTAGTATCAAATCACCAAAATTTAGGTTGGCAATTGATTCAGGATTCAGGTGGCCGTATAAGGTATAGAACTTAATCCCTTGTGAATCGGCACCCTGTTCGATTATATGCTCCAGAATGATTAAACCACCGTAATCCTGTGGCGCGGGATTGTTGGTTCGTGCAAAAACCTTTCCAGCTAATGCAGCATACACCGATTCCCCGGCAGGTTTGAAAATATCAATACCCAGGTGCAATGTTCTGAGATGAGTAGTTACATCGGCGAAATCTTCCGAGGTATACAATATTCTGTATTCATCATATTTGCCGATTCCGGCAATACTGTTGGTGTCTTCAATTGCCCGGAATAATTTTTTGGTTTCTTTGGCGGGATTGAATGGGGTTGCCGGATTTGCCATTGCCGGACTGGAAACACTGGTATCGATTACCAACAGTGGCGCTTTGGAGAGATCATCATCCATAATCGATGAAAACTGTTTTTGATTATTCTCCAACCATTTAACAATAATATTTTTATTAGGTACCGGCTCTAAACCACATGCATCTCGAAATAAAAAATGCGCAAAATCAGAAGAAATTTTTCGAAGCTGAGTTAAGGCATTCCATGCCGGTTGTTCGCTTATAGATAGATATTTGTTATCGGGTTGTTGGGATTTTTGGTAAGCACAAATACAAACACTCATACACAATCGCATACAGATCAGGTCATAAATTACATTGATCTCTATTTCGGTTAATGGAAAAGCCCGGTGATAACCTTTTACAACTGAAGCGGCTGCATCCAAAGGATGTGATTTATGGAGCAAGGCATAGGCTGCTGCCACCGCAACGTCAACAACCACCCAGGATTGAACCAAATCGCCATAATCGATAACGCCTGTGACCATCTGACTCCATGGCCCATCACTATTTACAATGACGTTATTATCATTTGCGTCATTATGTATGGTGCCAAAACGTAATTGTTTCTGAATCGGTAGAACATTATCTTTAAAACATTGCTGGAAATAACTGATCAGATCTAATTTTTCCTGGTCCTCGATTAAAATCTTAAGCCGATTTAATGTTTCTTCAGCCTGGCACATATTCCACAGCAAAGGCCTTTGGATAGCGTTGTGATGATAATCCTTCAGCACAGCATCAATACCCCCGACGGTTCCACCCAGGCTTTCCAGTAATTCAGGGGTATGGGGATTTACTGTTGCGAATATTTTGCCCTGCAAATAAGTCACCGCCCGACAATAATGTTTCAGTCCAGCGATGGACTCTAAAGACTCGACAACATTACCGCTAACGGACTCGATATTTTCTGGCGAAGTCGATATGGCGCTATGGTCATTTAATAATCGAAAAATCTCGGCCTGACATTCGAGCATTGAAGCCGATTCTTCCTGATTCGCAATTTTAAAAACCACAATTTTTTCGGTGCAGTGTATTTTAAAATTCAGGTCTCGTTCGCCATCCAGGCGTTCGATCTTTCCTTCAACGTTGTAAAGGATTTTTGCCGCGGTGGCGGCTTCGGTATCAGTGAATCGAGGAAGAGTGCAAGTTTCAATCATAACAACGCATACACCAAATCTGGCGTTCCTTATCGGTTATGACTCAACGCTGGCTTTCTTGCCAGTTTTCTGCCAGTCCAATCTCAATATTTGCAGGATCAAGCATGCCCTTGCCCTTGATCAAATCTGCCCCGCGTTCACCGACCATAATGGTAGGTGAATTGAGATTGCCATTGGTAATTGTTGGAAATACAGATGAATCCACTACCCGAAGATTATCGATGCCGTGTACTCGGGTCTGTGGATCCACCACCGCCATGGCATCCAGACCCATCTTACAAGTACAAGATGGATGGTATGCACTTTCCACGCCTTGGCGAACGAATGCATCGATTTCATCATTGGACTGAATGGACTCGCCGGGTTGAATTTCAGAACCGCGATATTGATCCATAGCAGGCTGATTCATGATATCCCGGGTGAGACGGACGCATTGCCTGAAACCCTCTCGATCACTTTCCTGCTCAAGATAATTAAAAATAATCGAGGGTTTGTCTAGTGGATCAGCAGACCTGATTCGAATTCGCCCGCGGCTGGCGGGTTTGTTGTGTCCGACATGAACTTGAAAGCCATGGCCGTCAAAGGCAGCATTACCATCGTAACGCATGGCTGCGGGTAAAAAGTGATATTGAATATCTGGTGTTTTGATTCCCGGTTTTGAACGAATAAATGCGCAGGACTCGAAGTGGTTGGTTGCACCCAAACCAGATTTAAAGAAATACCAACGTGCGCCAATTAAAAACTTATCCCAAAGATTCAGTTTTCCATTTAAGGTGATTTTCTGTTTGCAACGGAATTGGAAATAAAACTCAAGATGATCCTGGAGATTCTCGCCCACTCCGGGTAAATCATGGACCATATCTACCCCGGCGTCTTGCAGTACCTGACCCGGCCCAATTCCTGATATTTGTAATAACTGGGGTGAACCCACGGAGCCCGCGCTACTGATGACTTCAATATTAGATCGTGCAATAAATACTTTGTCACCGAGTTGATATTCCACCCCAACCGCTTTTCGGTTTTCCAGTACGATACACCGGGTTAGCGCGCGAGAAATTACCTTTAAATTTTTTCGTTGAAGGGCCGGCTTTAAGTAGGCATTAGCAGCTGACCAGCGAACGCCGTTTTTTACCGTCATATGCATGGGACCAAATCCTTCCTGGGTATGGCCATTGTAATCCGCTGTAGACATATAACCCGCTTCAACCCCTGCATCTATAAATGCCTGGTAAAGCGGATTTTGCATTTCATTACCATTGTTTACCGATAGCGGACCGCCCTGGCTGCGATAGTCGTCGTCGCCATACTTCCAGTCGTCTGCTTTCCTGAAATAAGGTAAACACTCTTTATAACCCCAGTCGCTTGCCCCCTGCTCCTGCCATTCTTCGAAATCCATGGCATTTCCACGAACGTATACCATGCCATTTATAGATGAAGAACCACCAATAACCTTACCGCGTGGGCAATGCATGATTCGATTATCAAGATAGGGTTCGGGTTCGGTGTGAAATTGCCAGGCAAACTTTTCCGTATTCATCGGGATAGACAATGCTGTAGGCATCTGAATAAATATGCTGCTGTCTTTGCCGCCGTATTCCAGCAACAAAACTGTCACATCGGGATTTTCGGTTAGACGATTGGCTAAGACACAACCCGCAGAACCAGCGCCAACTATAATGTAATCAAAATTTTCTGTCATTTCGATAGCTGAATTATTTTTACTAGATTAACCTCAATCCGGATTCAAGATCAACTATAAGATCACTGGCATCTTCTATACCCACCGAAAGTCGGATCAGAGAGTCTCCAATTCCGAGTCGATCCCGATCTTCCTGGGAAATCGACGCGTGGGTCATGGTCGCAGGGTGTTCAATTAAGCTTTCCACACCACCCAGGCTTTCAGCCAAAGAAAAAATCTCAAGGTTTGTCAGAAATATTTTTGCGTCTTCAAAGCCGCCTTTTAAAATCATGATGACCATGCCACCCCCTGCTCGCATTTGTCGTTTTCCTAATTCGTATTGAGGATGAGATTCCAGCCCCGGATATATGACTTTTTCTATTTTAGGATGGGTTTCAAGATACTGTGCAACCATTAGCGCATTCTCGCAATGGCGTTGCATTCGAATATCCAGGGTCTTTAACCCACGCAATGCCAGGAAAGAATCAAATGGGCCAATAATTCCGCCTACAGCAAATTGCATGAATTTTAATTCTTCAGCAATTTCAGAATTATTACCCACAACTGCCACACCACCAATCATGTCAGAGTGACCATTTATATACTTGGTTGCGGAATGCATCACGATATCAAATCCACATTCCAATGGCCTTTGAATATAGGGTGAAGCAAGGGTATTATCACAAACCGATATGATTCCCCTAGCTTTGGCAATCTCGGCGATAGCCTGAAGATCGACAAGTTTTAGCAATGGGTTTGTAGGGGATTCAACCCAGACCAACCTGGTTTCGGGTTTGATTGCTTTTTCAAAGTTATCTGTATGGGATAAATCTGTAAACGTTGTATTGATGTTAGAAGAACGATTGCGCACACGTTTAAATAACCGATTCACCCCGCCATACAAGTCATCCATGGCAATAATATGTGAACCGGAATCCAGTGTATCCAAAATAGCGCTGGCCGTAGCCATTCCCGACGCAAATGCCAATCCTAATGTACCGCTTTCAAGACTGGCGACGCAGCTTTCGAATGCTTCCCGGGTTGGATTTGTCGCTCTACTATAGTCATACCCCTTATCTACCCCAGGGCTCTCCTGGACAAATGTAGACGATGCGTATATGGGCGTCATGATTGCGCCGGTTGTTGGATCCGGTTTTTGCCCAGCGTGGATTGCCCGTGTAGCAAATCCGTGTTTTCTTGAAGAAGTCATTGACTAAAAATATTATTGTGTAAACTTATTGCCTGAAAATTTATTGTGTAGGCTTATTGTGTGGCTTATTGTGTAACGCTTATTTGTTATGTGAAAGCCTAGAAAATGAGGCAAAGAGGCGAAGTTTACACCCTGCAAACCCGTATTTCGAGTTCAAAACCGCCAAAATTAGCGGCTGAACCGTCCAGTATTGTTTTCAGGTTAGTCTCAAAGATAAACAGGTTAATCCACCATCCATCTTTGCAATTTCCGATACCGGCATTTCAATAACTTTGAAGCCGTTGTGGATGAGTAATTCCCGGGTGCCCGGAAACCCCATAGGCATTAAAATGGTGCCATTTATTTCAACCACATTAGCTGCATATTCCTCGCCATCGGGGACAACTAGTTTTTTGTAGCTCGCCAGGCAATCAAGGTCAAAGCAACGCTTTGTAACCAACAGTGTATCTTGATTGGCGAAATTTACACTGGATTTAAAATGCAGGGCTTCGGGAACCACAACGATATCACCCATATAACCATGTTTAGCCAAAATTGTGCACAACTGTTCTGCCCCGGATTGATTAGTTCGTTCGGACAAACCGACAACACAATGTTTCTGGACAATTAAAACATCACCGCCATCCAGGGTTCCTGGACTTTTAATGAATTCTACAGGTCGATGTTTTGCAAGGGCGTCAGCGACGTGCTCGGTTTCACCCCGCCTTTGATCTGCCCCAGGTCGAGTCACCACCGCAAGTTCTGGCGTGACAATTGCAACGTCTTCGATGAAATAGGAATCGGGATAATCTTCCAGGGGTTCAAGCTCGGTTATTTCCAGTCCAAGGGCTTTCAACGTCTGTAAATAATGTTCGTATTGAGGCATCAGCAGATCAAATTCTGGCTTACCCAAATCTACAGTGGTTAATCCTAAAACCGCACTGTGTGCGGGTCTTCTGACAATGGCGTGTTTAAACATATTTACTCTAAATAATTTAACTGGACATTCTATAGAACAGTTTGTTTAGTTTTAAAATTGAAATTTATCAGCTAACGCCATATTATTGGCTCAGGACTTTTTCCATAAACACTGACATGGGATCATCGGGATATTCCGAAAATCGGTCACGTTTACCATAGCCGAGCTTTTCGTATAAACCGATAGCTTCGGGTTGATAGATTCCCGTTTCCAGTCGAATCACATTTGTACCACGAACTATGGCCTGATTTTCCAGGTCTTGCATAATTTTCACTGAAACACCTTGCCCACGCCCTGATTTCGCAACATAAACCCGTTTGATTTCACCATAAAAACAATCTGCGTGGATAAACTTGATTGCACCGATTCCTAATAATTCGTCATTGTCGTATGCACCCACGAAGTAAACATTGTCACCGGTTAATTCGGTGGCAGGATCGAGGTGGTTGGACTCCTCTGGATAAATACTCAGTTGATATGCGTCCAGTTCATCAATCAACCCCCGGATTTCATCATCCATGGGATTGGCTTGTCGCACCTCAATCATTTCTAAATTTACAGCCAGTCCAGTTCCATCGGATAACTTGTCATTTGTCTGATCCCGTCCTTGGTTACAACAACCTGCTCTTCCAGCTTAACCCCTTCCCCACCTTTTTCGGAGCCGATATAAGACTCAACACAAAGCGTCATATTCTCTTCGACGATGCCATGAAATCCCTTTTCCTCATACGCAGCAATGTGTTTAATACTTGGATATTCATCAGCCAGACCGACACCGTGAATCAAAGACGCATATTTGGTATTTGAAAATTCATCGGGAATTACCCAGGCCGCTTCTGAAACCTCTTTGAAAGTCATGCCTGGCTTGACTGCTGCCTTGTTGTATTGAATTTGTTCATATGCAAATGCATAAATTCGGCGTTGTTCATCGGTGGGCTTATCGCCGCAAACCCAGCTTCGAGACATATCCGCACAATAGCCATATGGTCCAATCAGGTCAGTGTCAAAACTGACCATATCGCCCTTTTCAATAGTTCGCATTGAACTCTCCCTGAACCAGGGATAGGTCCTCGGTCCAGAAGACAATAAACGGGTTTCGATCCATTCTCCACCGAGAGAAATATTGGCTTCGTGCAATTTAGCCCACAATGCATTTTCAGTTATTCCGGGTTCCAGGGCTTCACGCATTTTTACAACCCCGATTTCACATACATCGATGGCATGTTGCATCAGCACCAGTTCCTCTTCGGATTTAATAACCCGGGCAAGTTCGAGCACTTCTAGTCCATCGTGAATTGAAACCCCCTGTTTTAACAGTGGTTCACAACCAGTATACGACAAGCGATCAATGGCGAGTCGTGTATTGCCACCGCTATGGGTTTTTACAAGGTCCGCAATTGTTTCAGCAAAGATGTCTGCTTTTTCTCGGGTTCTGTCACCAGCGGTAAAATAGTAAAAGGAAGAATTAAGCCGATATTCATCGATGGTCGGAATGCCTTCTGCAAGATGTGGATAGTTGCCGTAGTCAAATAATATCAGCGGTCCATCTGTGGCAATAAACACACAACGGGTTTCATAATGTGAACACCAAACCTGCATGTTTGTGGCGTCGCACGCATAACGACAGTTTATCTGGTCAAACAACAAAATACCGGCATAGTCCAACCGCCGTAATTGTTCCTGGATTCGTTCCAGCCGATATCGTCGAACGTTATCAATATCAACCGGCGCTTCGGTATATTCCATGGCGCCATGCTGGCGGGCAACCACATTGCCTTCGGATAATTTCATAAGTTAATCCTGAGATTGGACGTAAAATAGAATGAGAAGTTTTGGATCAATATTTTCTGCTTTTTTTATTTTCCTTGCCACACCGGTTTACGTTTTTCACTAAACGCCAACGCACCTTCGTGCATATCTTCACTGTTATACAGTTTTTTCACAGTGGGCAATTTTTGTCCATTGAGCATATCGATACCATCCTGGAAATTCATATTTTGGGCGGCACGCACGGTTTCCTTAATCGCGGCAAATACCAGTGGTGGTCCTTCAGACAATAGCTGCGCAATTTCCCGGGCCCGATCCATGAGTCCATCTGCTGGCAAAATTTCGTTCACCAGACCCCATTTGGCCGCTTCCTCCACATCCATCCATCGACCAGTTAAGAGCAATTCCATGGCCACATGGTGGGGCACGCGTTTTGGTAACTTTAATGTTGCCGCATCAGCAAGAGTGCCTGCGTTGATTTCGGGTAATGCAAAGGACGCATGCTCAGCAGCAATAATAATGTCAGCAGAAATCATTACTTCGAACCCGCCCCCACAAGCGATACCATTTACCGCAGCAATCACAGGTTTGTTCAGGTCGGGCAACTCTTGCAAACCGCCAAATCCACCAACACCAAAATAGGTGCTGGCACCTTCCCCTTCCGCAGCTGCTTTTAAGTCCCAGCCGGCGCAAAAAAACTTCTCACCGCCACCAGTGATAATGGCTACTCGTAAATCCGGATTATCGCGAAAATCTGTAAACACCTCGCCCATTCTTATACTGGTCGGGCCATCTATGGCATTTGCCTTTGGTCGATCCAGGGTCACTTCCAACACCGAACCATTTACCCGGGTTTTTACTGCATCAGTCATAACTATACCTCGATATTAAATCAATTACGTTTTCGAATTAATGCATCCGCGACTACAGCACCCGATTTCTCGGCACGGACCATTAAAGGATTAATTTCCAGCTCAACAATAGTGTCTTTATTGTTTTCGATCACCCGGGATATGGCAAGTACTGTTTCAACCACTGAATCAACGTCTGCTTTTGCCCTGCCTCTGAATCCGTCGAGCAAAGGCCAGGTTTTTAATTTCCTGAGGGTTTTAATAATGTCAGAACTACTGAATGGAAATAATAAAATTTCCCGGTCGCCGATGAGTTCAACCATGGTGCCACCAAATCCTAAAATCAAATAGTGTCCGAACTGGGGATCAAAACTGACGCCGATCAGCAGCTCAGCAATTGAATCCTGAATCATTTCTTCAACCATCACTGTATCCGAAATCTCAAGTAATCGCTTTGTTTCTGATTCCAGCTGCCGTTGGGATGAAACACCGACTATAACTGCATTAATTTCTGACTTATGGGCAATTTGTGATGAAACCGCTTTTACAACCAATGGAAATTTTATTTTAGATGCAATGGATTTTAGTTCATCTACACTGGTAACTAATCCCGACTCGGGGACAGATACACCCACTTGCTTGATCAGTTGCTTGGCCTGATATTCATCCATGCCCAGAATTTCACCCGCATCAACAATACCTGAACTGTTTGCAACAGGGAGTTCTGGGGCAACCCAGCTTCGTTCCCAGGCCATACCCACCTTGCTTAACGCCGAGACGGCTGCCAGAGCCTGGCTCATGCCCAGTAACGGCGTAATCCCGTTGGAGATTAAAAACTGCATTACTGAATCAGTAAAGTTTTCCGACATGGATGCAACAACAACCGCTTTACAACCCATCTTGCTTGAGGCATCGATCAACGATTGAAGAGCAACGTCCCAATCCGCGGGATCACAGTCATTGACATAAGGTATATCGATCACCAAAATGGTCAAGTCATAACCACCCGCCATCATCGTCGCGAAGGTTGCGGTCATTCTGTCCTTATCGTTCCAGATAAAGGTATGGTAATCCAGTGGATTGTCCACATTCACATATTCGTTTAAAGTGCATTGAAGTGCCTTTGCATGGTCCGGTTCAAGCTTCGGAAAAACCAGCCCTCTGCCCACACTGATATCAGCCATTAACGACGCTTCACCACCGGAACAGCTCATGGATGCAATTTTGTTACCGCCCAATGGGCCGGTTATGGCAGCCAGTTTTAATGCTTCGAGAAATTCTTCAATGGTTTCAACCTGCCCAATACCCAGTCGATCAAATAGCGCGGTGTACAGCCCCGCTTCGCCGGCCATGGTTGCGGTATGGCTCAATGTAATTCTTGCACCGATGTCAGATTTTCCGGTCTTTAAAACGATAATGGGTACCTCTTTATCTCGGGCTTTTTTCGCCAGTTCCACAAAAAGCGGCAAATCTGTCAGACCTTCGATATGAATCCCAATGGCGCTGATTTTTTCGTTTTCCAGGACCGCAGCAATACATTGCTCGATGTTTACAATAGCCTGATTTCCAACCGAAATTAATGTCGCTACCGGCAGACCCCGTTGCTGCAAGGTAAAATTTATTGAAACATTGCCACTGGAAGAAATGATGGCGACGCCGGACTGATTTCGGCTTAAACCGTGCTGGTCGGGCCATAGTGCAGCACCGAGCACAGTATTAATAAAGCCATGACAATTAGGTCCAAATACGGGCATGCCCCCTGCTGCTTCAAGCAGGTTTTTATGGCGTTGTTCGCCATCACTACCCACTTCCCTAAAACCCGAGGCATAACAGATTGCACCTCCGGCGCCCATGGCATCGAGTTTACGAATAATTTCTATGCTTGGGTCTGCCGGGATGGCAATGAAGGTGACATCAGGAATCCCTGGTAAATCATCGATGGTCGCAAAACACGCAATGCCTCCTAAATTATCCCGATTTGGATTAACAGGCCAGATATCCCCTTCAAACTTGAGTTTCAGGCACTGCTCAATAACCCGGGAAACTTCAATACCGCCCACCACCGCAATGGATGCAGGATTCAAGCAACGAACCAGTCGATGTTGGTCAACCAATTTCTTAATCAACTCGTTATGGTTTAAGTGGTTTCCAGGGGTCGCAGTATGGACCGGGCAATAATCATCCGTTGTATTTCGCTGGTACCCTCCCAGATCCGCTCCACCCGGGCGTCACGCCAGATTCGCTCCAAAGGTAAATCTGACATCAATCCCATACCACCGTGAATTTGAATGGCTTCATCGGCAATAAATGCCAGAGCTTCTGTGGACGCGAGTTTGGCCATGGCCGCGTCCATATCGCTCATCGCGTTTTGGCTCGCCTTGAATCCTGCATCATAGGTTATTAATTCCGCAGAACGCAGTTTTAATGCCATGTCAGCCAGTTTAAAACTAACCCCCTGAAACTTGCCAATGGTTTGATTAAACTGTTTGCGAGTGGCCGCATACTCACAGGACAATTCATAAGCGCGGTCACAACGTCCCAGACAAATCGACGCAACCTGTAAACGGGTGTTTCCGAGCCATTCATTGGCCACATCAAAGCCTTTACCCACTTCCCCCAAAACCTGGTTGGCTGGCAATCGACAATTGTCAAACTCGAGCACGCTATTGTTGTAACCGCGGTGAGAAACGTTGTCATAACCTTTCCGAACATTAAATCCTGGTGTTCCCATGTCAACCAGAAATGAGGTAATCTTTTTTCTTGGACCGCGATGAGTTTCCTCTACACCTGTTGCGGCAAACAAAATTACGAAATCCGACACATCGGCGTGACTGATAAAATGCTTGGTGCCATTGATGATGAAATCAGCATCTTCGGAATCGCCGTCACGCTCAGCTTTGCACGCCATGGAACGAACGTCAGAGCCCGCACCAGGTTCCGTCATTGCCAGGCAGTCGGTTTTCTCGCCTTTAATACAGGGATAAAGATATTTTTTTCTTTGTTCATCAACACAGGCCTGCAAGATATTACTCGGCCGGGCCACGGTATATTGCAATGCATAATTGGCGCGCCCAAGCTCTCGATCGAGCATACACATAGTTAACGGATCCAGGCCGCCCCCGCCCAAATCTTCAGGCATATTGGCAGCATACAATCCGTATTCAATGGACCGGTCAATAATCTGTTGCCGCAGTTCCGGTCGCACGTCTCCGGATTTTTCTACTTCAGACTCAAATGGATAGAGTTCTTCTTCGACAAAACGCTTCGCCGTCTCGATTACCAGAAGCTGTTCTTCACTATGTTCAAAATTCATTTTGCCTTTTCCACTTTTTAGGTCCGATTTTAATGATCGAGTTTTAAATCATCCATTCCCGAGGTATGTTCCAAATTACCATCTACATTCATGATCTGGCCGGTGACTTTGGAAGCACTGTCCGACGCCAAAAATAAGGCCATGTCAGCAATGTCCTGGCCTGAGATAAATGTTCGCATGGAACAGCTCATGGTATAGCTATGGCGGACTTCTTCTTCAGTCATGCCTTTTTTGATCGCTTCCGCAGCAATAACCCGATCCATTCGCTCGCCATCAATACTGCCCGGACAAATAACATTCGCGGTTATACCGAATTGACCCAATTCCATGGCCATTGATTTTGTCAAACCAATCACCCCCCATTTCGCTGCACTATAAGGTGAGCGCAATGGATAGCCATGCCAGCCTGCGGTGGAAGAAATATTTATGATTCGGCCGGAACGGGATTGTTTCATTATCGGGATTGCATTTTTCGAACAAAGAAACGTGGAATCCAGATTAACTGCAAAACAGCGGCGCCAGTCAGACAGTTCAAGGCCTTCGACCATTCCCGTGGGCCCGGCAATACCCGCACAGTTCACCAAAACATCAATACCCTGAAATCGTTGGTGGTGGTCTGCAAACAGCTTTGTGACTGCATCTTCGTCTGAGACATCCGACGTCGATACCAAGTATTCGGGATGGTCACTACTGGCCGCTTCAATCGCAGCTGAATCGATGTCAACGATATGAACCCCCGCGCCAGCATTAAAAAAAGACGCTGCGATGAAACCGCCAATACCGCCGGCGCCGGCGGTGACCAGAACCGATTTCCCGGAAAAATCTTTATTGCGAGTACTCATTTTTTCTGTCCGATTGCGCGACCCGCTTGCTCTGGTTTATCCAGAGCAGAATGGGCTGCTGTAATTTTCCCAACTTTAGACAATACATCTGCTCTGGCTGGACAGGCACGCCCCTCAGTGGTGTTGACGTGTAACAACATCTGCTCAGCAGTAGCCAGTAAAACATCATCACTGGCCGAATACATGGCATGAAACAGATGGATACGTTTTTCATCGCTACTCAACAATTGCGTGGTGACATAGATTTGTTGGTTTACAACCGCTTCACGCAAATTATTCATATGGGTTTCAACGGTGAAATAGCTCAAACCCGAATCGTGATAGGCCTTATCTACACCGATGTACCGAAACAAGGCGTCAGATGCATCTCCAAATACCTGCAAGAATCGGCTTTCGGTCATGTGATTATTATAATCAACCCAGTCGGGTTGCACTGAACCGGTATGTAATTTCAGCGGCTGGCTAATATCATCCATATCCGGCGCTTCCACACCATGAGAAGATTCATAGAGTTTTTCTTCATAGCGACTTAGCACCTTGCCCGCGGCATAATTATTGGAACGCAATGCCTGGAGGACGGAGACAATGCAATCATCGCGATTTCTTTCCATCTCAAGAATACTGCGACCTGCGGCCTGATCATCGGATTGTTCTGCAATAGTGTCCAGTAAATCATCGGTTAGATCTGGACCATCAAATCGCGTCCACGGCCATTTCAGGCTAGGCCCGAACTGCTCCATAAAGTGGCGCATGCCCCCTTCACCGCCAGCGATTCGAAATGTCTCAAATGAACCCATAAATGACCATCGAATTCCAGGGCCATAACAGATTGCCTGATCGAGCTCATCTGCCGTTGCAACACCTTCGTTGAGCAAATGCAAAGCTTCCCGCCATAACGCTTCCATCAGTCGATCGGCGAGAAAGGCTTCGACCTCTTTCCGCACAATCAACGGATGCATACCAATACTATGGTAAAACTCCGATGCAGAGTTTTTAACTTCATCCGTGGTTTGATCGCCGCCAACGATTTCTACCAGGGGCATCAGATACACAGGGTTAAATGGATGACCGACAATAATTCTTTGCGGGTGATTCACACCGGCCTGCATTTCGCTGGGCAACAATCCTGATGACGACGACGCAATAATTACATCCGCATCGGTGTAACTACAGATTTCACGCATTAATTCCTTTTTAATATCGATTCGTTCCGGGCCACTTTCCTGAACAAAATCTACATCGCTAACCGCATCCTTTACCGAGTTCACATAAGTCAGTTTCCCGCGTACTTCGATGGGCGACAAGGTCATTTTTCGATAGGCTCGCAAGGCATTATCGAGAACGTCATTTATTCTTCGTTCAACACCTTCAGCGGGGTCATAAAGATTGACGTCGATACCATTAATCAATAATCGCGCAGCCCATGCTGAGCCAATCACACCACCGCCAATCAAACCGGCTGAATTAACTTCACGCATCGCCGTAATTAGCCTCGTTTCTTAAGTTTTAATTTTTCCCGGACTTCATCGGGTTTCATTATGTTTACATTCATTGCAGACAAAATCGTCACAGCGCGATCAACCAGCTGGCCATTTGTTGCAAGTACCCCTTTTTCAAGATAAATATTGTCTTCCAGGCCAACCCGAACGTTTCCCCCTGCCAGAACCGCCATGGCCACAAAAGGTAATTCACCGCGTCCTATAGAAAATGCAGAAAAAGTTGCACCGGCAGGAAGCTGATGGACCATAGACATTAATGTCGATGGATCATCAGGCGCGCCGTATGGAATTCCCATACAAAGCTGAATCATCACGGGATCATCAAGCAATCCATCGCGGATTAATTCTTTAACAAAAACCAGATGGCCGGTATCAAATACTTCCAGCTCCGGACGAACCCCTAATTCCTGAACCCGTTTCGCCATGGTCTTTAACATCCCCGGTGTATTGGTCATGACATAGTTGCTCTCGGCAAAATTCATAGTACCGCAGTCCAGGGTGCAGATTTCAGGCAGCAGCTGTTCTACGTGAGCAAGCCGTTCCAACGGTCCAGCCATATCGGTGCCTGCTGGATCCAGTGGTAACGGGTTTTCATCTTTACCGAATACCATGTCTCCACCCATCCCCGCTGTGGTATTGATGATGACATCTGTTTCACTGTCACGAATACGTTCCACGGTTTCCGCAAACAACGCCGGATCCCTGGATGGCATTCCAGTTTCAGGATCACGGACGTGAATATGCGCAATTGCAGCCCCTGCTTTTGCTGCTTCAACGGCTGCATTGGCAATTTGCTCTGGGGTTTTAGGGATGTCGGGATGTTTTCCGATGGTGTTACCAGAGCCGGTAACTGCGCAGGTGATGAAAGCGTTATAGTTCAAGGCGGATTCCTCCAGTACGGGTTGCAAAAAAGGAGGCTAACTTATCCCGCCTTACTGGATATTTGCAAGCAGAATTTGAGTCCGAGGCACTATTTCGACATATTAATTCATAATCTGCTGGTTGCTGTAGTTTATGAAAACAACCCGGGAATGTGCCAGGAAATAGGCCAAGGGATAGGCCAGAGAATAATCAGGGAATAAGATTAAGTCCGTTTCTCAAATTTAGATGATGCTCAAAATGTGTGTAATTACTACTGGTATATAACAAGGGATAATTATTTTCGATACAGTAAGTGGCGATCATTAATTCGAATGTATTTCGAATGACTATGCCATGGCCCTTTAGCCATCTCGAATTCTCGGCGCTCTTTAATGCGAGCGTTGGGGTTACCATTTTGAGCTCGGATAAGAGGGAAAACAGCTTTTTAGCAATATCAAAATCTCGATCTCTCATGAATCCTTCTAAAACCACGGTATAAATCAATTCGCTAGTCCCTATAGGTTGCTGTCCCAGCATCGCATCAAGGCTGATGACTTCCGGAGTTTTATTGCCAGTAAAAAAATCAATCCATACCCCGCTATCAACAACTACCATATCGATTCCCCAAGCTACTTATTTTCCAAACTAATCTTTATTGCACCAATCTACTGTTTATATTGTTGTGGCATTTCAGGTCACCGCTCGAATATCCTCACGATGGGTTCCCGATCCACCATTTTCGGAACTCCACTGCAGTTCGCCAAAATAACTGCGGATAACCTGTTGTTTTTTTAGTTTTATACTGACAAAAAATGCCAGGCTCAGTTTTATGACATCGCTCTCGTCAGCCAGGTTTGACAATGCAAGCGCATCTGCCAATAGACCCTGGTCTATTGTATATAGTTTTTCCAATTCAACCTCCGACTTCAGTCAATTATGAAGACTGTTATATTTAATAGTTATAGTACTGTGACTGCTCACGGCGCACATTTTGCAGTTTTGTCATCTCAATTGCAACATATCAGGGCATTAATTTATTTCTGCGCCACCTTCGGACTTTCTACGACTGACGAAATCATTTAGTTTCTGAGTTCTTTCCTGATCCATCGCTGGCGGTTCAAAATTAGCTAGCGTTTCCTTCCAGATTCTATTTGCCCGATCAGTAGCAGTTAACTCACCTTGCTCACTCCAGTTTTCAAAATTATTCCAATCCGAAACCAATGGCGAATAGAACGCGTTTTCATAACGCGCCATAGTGTGGGCACATCCAAAAAAATGACCACCATGACCCACTTCCTGCATCGCACTCAATGCCAGGGATTGCTCATCGACTTTCGGTATGTCGAATGTTGCCGCAAACATTTGTAGCATTTCAACATCGATAATGAATTTTTCATATGACGAAGATAGCCCACCTTCGAGCCAGCCCGCACCATGTAATAGAAAATTACAACCGCCCAATAGTGCGCCCCAGGTCGACATTTGGGTTTCATAAGCCGCCTGGGCATCCACTACCGTTGAGGCATTCGCGCCAGAGGATCGATAGGGAATATTATATTTTCGGGTTAACTGGCCTGTGATCATGGCCCCCTGGGTATATTCCGGAGTTCCAAATGCTGGAGAACCCGTCTTCATATCTACATTGGAGGTGAATCCACCATAGACAACGGGAGCACCCGGTCGGGTTAACTGGGAAAGAGTAATGCCAGCCAATGCTTCTGCATTTTGCTGATTAAGGGCGCCGATGAGGGTGATAGGCGCCATTGCGCCAGCAAGGGTGAATGGTGTGACAATCATCACCTGCCCCATTTCCGCCATGTGCATAATGCCGTGTCCCATGAGGCGATCAATTTGTAGCGGGGAATTGATATTTGCTACGGAGTAGCAACAGGGTGTGTTTTTAAATTCATCAGGATCCAACCCAATTCCGATGCGAATCATTTCCAGAGTGTCGCCAAGAACCCCCTCCCCCCGACTCCATGCAAACTGGGGTTTGTCAGAAAGTAATATCGAGTTTGAAGTTTGCTCCAGATGGCGAAATTTTAGCGGCACATCCAAAGGCTCTACCGCCGCGCCAATAACACCAATCACGTCAAAACTCTGAGCAAGCTTTGTATACTCAATGTGAGCCTCGAGACTACCCGGACGTCGCCCGCGATCCATGTCGGTAACGTGGGGAGGACCCGCAACCGTCGCAAATACCAGTTTGTCTTCGCCAAACTTAACCGATCGCTCAGGATTACGCGCATGGATCTCAACAATCGGCGAAACACTTTCAAGGGCTGCCGCAACAATTTCACGGCCGATACGAACCACTTGGTTCTTATTGTCGATAATCGCGCCGGCTTTTTCATAACACTTGGTTGCCGCTTCGGACAAAACCTTAACCCCAATTTTTTCCAGAACCTCCAGACTCGATTCATGAATAGATTCGATCTGGTCTTCGGATAACAATTCTACTGGCCGAATCGGATTGGTCAGGTTCAGATAGGGATTTTCAATATTTTTAGCAGTTTCTGCCCGTAATTTTTGACGACCAGATCGACCTCCTGGGCGAGACTTGGATTTTGCGGTTTTAGCAGCCATTAATTTTTGCACCTTAATCGTTTATAAATCTGCGCCAGATTTTGTTATCCGCAACTATAAAACTCCGTCCATAGTCTGCAATGCACCATAAAGTTCGGGTCGACGATCCCGGTAAACTCCCCAGGATTGACGATATTTTCTGATTTTATCCAGGTCGAATGTATGCAAAATTATCGATTCATCTTGAGAATTACATTCGCCCACAATTACCCCGGTGTGATCGCAAATAAAAGACGAACCATAGAATTTCAGAGTTTGTGATTTATTTTCAGTAGCGGTTTCAATGCCGATTCGATTAGATGCCAATACGGGAAGAATATTGGCAGCGGCGTGTCCACACATTACATTTTGCCAATGGGTGCTCGAATCCAGCTCTGGATCGTCTTGTTCCGAGCCGATTGCCGTCGGGTATGCCAACACTTCTGCGCCCTGTAGTGCCATACACCGCGCGGCTTCGGGAAACCACTGGTCCCAACAAATACCGATTCCCACATTAGCATACCGTGTTTTCCAGACTTTAAAGCCCGTATTACCTGGGCTGAAGTATTCCTTTTCCTGGTAAAGCTGGGCATTAGGGATGTGGGATTTTCTATAAACCCCCAGAATCGAACCATCTGCATCGATCATCGCCAGGGAATTAAATGTTACATTTCCCGCTCGTTCGAACCAGCTAACCGGCAGTACCACCTGTAATTCTTTGGCAAGGGATCGCATATGCGAAACCGGCTTGCTTTCTTCCAGGGTCGTCGCAAGCTTCAGATGCTTGTAACTTTGTTCAATACAAAAATAAGGCGTCTCGAACAATTCCTGGATTAATACCATTTGGGCACCAAGTTCCACACCTTGGCGAATTAACTTTTCCGCCCTTTCGATATTACTGTCTGTTTCCCAGGAACACGCCATCTGAGTTGCAGCCACCGTAAAATCTGTCATGACAATTACCTCAATACTTGTCTCGATGTTTGTAATGGGCTAACTATATTGCAGGCCCACCGATTAATACAGTACCGAAATGAATTTGCAGTAAAATAAATTAGTCAGGTGTTGTATAAGTTTGCATTTAAACTTTCCGTTATAGAAATGCAGCACGATTTGAACTGGCAATCTTGATAAAAGCAGACGTCGAACAACCTGCTCTGAATGCCCACCGTCCATTAGAGACAGTCGGCTAAACTTCAATCTGTCTCAGTTTTGCTCAGACTGTATAAAAACTCAAAATTTTAGACACAATTTGGGATGAGGCAACACCTCACCGATCAATTTATCGGTCATTAGATTTCTGTCCCCACACTTGTAACTGATATGGTAAATAACTATAGAATTTATCCACCACTGGATTTGAATTTACGTTTTTACACACCCTCTGCCCTAAGCAGACAATTCAACATTCAATGTATGACTCGCCCCTGTTTGTCAATTAAGTTTTTGAGATTTAGGTTGCGTCAATGTATCCGAGCTGTTTGTGTGGATCTAGTGACCACTGCTCAAAATGTAGATACGCACACCACCGTTCTTACAAGATCTACAGCCTTTGATGACTATTGAATGTTTCAGATTTCGGTAGTGTGGTTTAACCTGTTACCTCATTTAACGTAATTGCAAACCTGGTGAGATTATTAAAAGTTATATTATCAGATAATAATTATGCTATCGCCTGATAATCTTCGTTTTTGGCGAGAACAACCCAGATCATTCTTGCCATCTTATTGGCCATAGCGACAGCCACGACATTGGGCTTTTTAGTGGCCTTCAGTGTCTTAGCCCAATGACTCCACCTCGATGGCTTTTCTATATGCCACTGCAAAGCTGAGCGTGCACCGTGAATTAAATTGCACCGCAATCGAGTGTGGCCCCGTTTACCTATCCCGAGCAACGTTGTTCTTCCACCGGTGGAATATTGCTTCGGCACCAATCCGATCCAGGCTGCTAACTCTCGACCTGATCTAAACTGCTTGGCGTCACCGACCCACGCCAACAAACAAGCCGCTGTAATTAATCCTACACCGTGAACTTCCAGTAATCGTCGACCTCGATCATCGTGTATGACGAGCGCCTCTATCTCATCTTCTAAATCGGATATCTGATCACATATAAACCGGTACTCCTCGGCGATACGATACAACATCACCACCATCGACACCGGCAATTCTCCTTCATGCCTGGCGATAACTTCTCTAAGTCGGAGTATTGTCTTTCTGCCCTTGGGATACTCAATCCCGAACTCAAGCATAAAACCGTGAACCTGATTGATCGCCGCATTACGGCGACGCACCCAACT
This sequence comes from Candidatus Spongiihabitans sp., assembly GCA_965237725.1. Classification (GTDB taxonomy): domain Bacteria; phylum Pseudomonadota; class Gammaproteobacteria; order Arenicellales; family Poriferihabitantaceae. Next base: position 4,116,718 of record OZ250151.1, on the reverse strand, counting down.
GTCCCTTAGTTTTACTTGTGCACCTAGCGATTGCTGTTGCGGGGTTCTGGGGGTAACAAATCGCATATTCGGCCTTTGAACCGCATCGCAAATCGCTTCCGCATCCAGGTAATCATTCTTGTTCGACTTGACATAGGGCTTTACAAACTTAGCCGCCATGAGCTTGCAGGTATGGCCATATTCCGATGCCTTTCGGGCTAAATAATGGGCACCACCGCAAGCTTCCATTCCGACCAAGCACGGCTCCAGATTACTTAAAAACAAGAGCAGCTGTTTGCGTCTTAGTTTCTTGCGGATCACTAATACACCGTTTACATCTACACCGTATACGTGAAAATAATGCTTGCCTAAATCGATTCCCAATACTTTAATACTCATGATGACTTGCCTCTGTGGTTGATCTCACAACCTAGTCTACGGACTTAAGTGGGGCGAGTCATCACATTAGATCTGACCCCGTTTCTGTGGGCCCTGGATAAATAAATCCGTCCCCCTTTATTTACTTTATTTATGTGGGCGTGTCGTATGTGCTCTCGAGCCATACTGCAGACAAGCTTTCCTTGGCCGCTCGCATTGAATGCGCTGAGACCATAGATGCAAGTGATTGACTGATTCTCTAATGGTATAATTGGAGTTCAAGTGGCTTCGTCAAAAAAGTGGCCTAGCTTTCGACCTTCCACATTCTCCCTACTTTACTAATGTACTGAAATTTCAGTGAGCATGAAAGACCTCTCAAATATTGATGGTAAACCTGTCTGTTTGGTGCTCGCATGTGACAGGAATTTTCGTGTTGGCCTTGTGACATCTTTTCTTTCTTTCTTTAAGCGCCTTGAGGATAAATCGAGTTTGGGTGTTTTAATATTGAATGACCGTCAGGATGATTTTAGTGAATGGGAAAAGAATCGATTTAGAGAAATTTGCTCCCAATATTCGGTTCCCATTGCCTTTAAATGCTTTCCCGAAAGTGAATACGGCTTTGCGGGTTATCTCGATGGTCATATCACTCGGGCAACATTTTTGAGGCTTTGGGCCCCATCCTTATTCGATTCGAATATAGAAAAGCGCATGATCTATTTGGATTCAGATACCTTTACCGTGGATTCTCCAGATGAAGTGCTTACGATTCCTGTTCAAGATGGCGAGCTTCATTCGGTCCGAGATCCCTGCGATTTTCTTTTTCAAAGCCCAAGCGATCCAACACCTTTTATGTGTGCCGGATTTTTTGTGGTGAAATTGGGCCCTCAAACACGCGATCATTTTAAGAAAATATTGTCACTACTTGAATCGAAAAAAGCAAATAATGATCAAGATGGTCTCAATCTGGCGTTCGGAAACAGTCGCTACGCCCTTCATCCAAAATTCAACCTAATCATGTTGGGGGACAGAGCAATTTTTCCACCTTCGGAGATCAGTGAGCGGAAGGCTGAAGCTATTAGTCATCCTGTAATTTTTCACTATGCCGGTAAATTAAAACCCTGGGGCAAGTATTTCTATCACAAAGCAATCGAGGATTTCTTTGATGTGGTATACGAATTTTATGCTGAAAAGGCTGAGATAGATCGACCACAAGGGGTGCTTTGGCGGTTTCTTTGTCGAGAATTGAGTCGTCTTCGAAACAAGCGCCATGAGTTGTTATGGGTGAGGAAAAACCCCTCTTCAACAATTTTCGATTCGTTAAAAAAAATCGTGGTACTGGTTTTACGGTTTCCTCATTTTCCGCTTTTGACCTATTTGTACAAAAAAAATCAATCCGCGGTTCGGCTTAAGGTTTAATTATCAAAATCCGTTTTACCGTCTCTAGTTATTGAGGCGGTGCTCCGGAAAAGGGGACATATTTAGAGAAATGGTGCGCCCGGAGGGCATAAGGCCCGGTAGGACTTGCGAAGTGCCCTCGGGTGAACCTCGGCTTTGGCTTCCTGCGTCGCTCTCGATCTCCGTTCCAGACTCGATTCTACCTCCCCCATGACCGCCATGGATGGCGGAAATGCGGTTACTGCAGGAGCAAGTAACTGCCCCTGGAGTCGTACCTCCGCTGTCCATGGCGTCGTACGACCAATGGATTATGAGGAGATTGCTCGATCAATTTACGGTTAACTTTCATATAGTTATGAATGCATCTAAAATTTATTATAAGTTTGCTGATTGACTAATTCAACAAAGTCAATAAGTTATCGATTTTCACTATTACAGCAAATTATTCTTACAAATTCACCATTGCAAATGCCTACTTGTTGCCCATTATGGACATGGATGCTAGCACTTGGGTTTTGATGTGTCCGTTCGGACATAGGAAGGTGGAAACCCGAAGTGCTCTGAAAAAGCTCGAGTGAAGGCGCTTCTCGACCCAAAACCTACAGTAACTGATATATCTACAAGTCGCTTCGTGGTCGTTTCCAGTAACCGGCGTGCGAGATTCAATCGCAAAGACAGATAGAAGCGTTTCGGTGTTGTATTCAATACTCGCCTAAATCTTCGTTCAACTTCGCGCTGACTTAAATAACTGTCGGCACAAATCTGTGCTATGGAAATTGGATGATCAATGTTTTCTTCCATCGACCGAATTACATTAGTCAGCTTCGGATCCATCCGGGATAATCTTGACATCGCCACCATGTGCTGTGGCCCCTTTCCATCGTCGGTAGCCTGGTAATTGAACAATCCTGAGACAGTTAACGCCATAGCCAAGCCATCACGTTGCCCTATCATATCTAGGACGTAGTCAAAAGAAGCCAAGGAACCACTGGTGGTAGAAATCGTATCGTTCATGACGAATCGGTCAGAAACCACATGTATCTTGGAAAACCGAAACGCGAACTGCTCTAAGTCCTCCCAGTGAGTGGTTGCTGACCTGCCATCAAGCAAACCTGCCCGGGCTGTCAAAAGTGGAGCGGAATCGAAGGCGGTAATTGGAATATTCTTGCGAAAGGTTTGGCGCAGAAACTGCGCCAATTCCTTGGTGTAATATTTTTCCGCATTGTCACTTGCTAAAAAGAACAATGTGTCAAATTTGCCGATAGTATTAATGCATTCTTCAACCTGAACCGAGATACCGCTGCTACTTCGGACCTTATCTCCGGTGATTGCCATCAATATCCACTTATACTGTTGAGTCTGTAACACCCGATTCACCACCCGCAGTGGCTCTATAACGCTACCCAAGGTGAGATTGGAAAACTCAGGCATCAGCAACACGGCGGTATTATGAGGGATAGGATTTCTCATTTGGTCGTATTTTGTTACATTCACGTCGATTTTTGTACCACTTTTCGATCCAGATTGGAAGAACATTTCGGTGAAACTAATGGAGCAACTATCGTGACCCTAGACCAGATTGTTGATCTCGATCGCTACCCAATCGATGATCCCTTGAGCAAAAAGCTCGCCCAGGTAATTGACGAAGCGAAAACGCAGCTACAGAAAACCGGTTGCGCTGTCTTGAAAGGTTTCATGAGATCGGACACGGTTACGAAAATCGCAGCGGAATCTCGTGAACTTAGGGATCAAGGACATCACACTGTAAAACAGGTGGCCGCCTACCCACCAACATACAAACCGTCGACCGGCGATTGGCCCATTGGACACCCCCGTTTATGGAGTAAGGAGCGACGTAACCGGTTTATCTCCTATGACTTAATTCCGGTTCATTCACCCCTTCGCAAACTCTACGAATCCAAGCACCTTACCGATCTCATCCGACGATGTTCAGGAACAGAGACGTTGTACGCTTATAGTGATCCACTGGGAGCCTGTGCGTTGTCCATGCAAAACAACGGTGAGGAGTTACCCTGGCATTTCGATACTACGCATTTTGTCACTTCGATTCTCATCCAGAAACCGACAACCGGGGGAGAGTTTCAGTACGTACCTTACATAAAAACAGAAACGGATCAGAACTATAAGGAGGTCGCGAAGGTATTCGCGGGAGAATCATCTGCGGTAATTACCCTCGATCTTCGCCCTGGGGATCTCCAACTATTTGAAGGTCGGTTTTCACTGCATCGCGTCACCTCACCCAAGGGCACGATTGGTCGTTCCATAGCGTTGCTTAGCTATTGTGAGGCACCCGGCGAGATGGTGAAACGGGATGTACAAATGATGCAATATGGCCGAGTCAATCAGAAACCATTGCTGGTCGACTCCACAGATGATACTGGAGAGTAATAATGAACAATACTATTGATATCACCATTGGATCGCGCAATTTGTTACAGGAATGTCTTGGGTCCAAACCCGGCGATCGATTGATTATATTGCATGAAGATCCTGCGCTGAATTTCTACGACGACAAGGCACCACAAACACTTTTTGAAGTCGCTACTGCCGATGGATTGATTGCTGACATTCGACAAGTCGGTTTCTCTCCCGACTGCAACCACGTGGATGACACGCTGTGGGATTTTGTCAAGACATTTGATCATGCGGTGTTTTTCGCGCGCCTCGGGGATCAATATCGCTTAGCAGGGAAAAGTGCGGCCAATACCAATGTCGTTATCATGTATACCCTCGATCAATCAATGCTGGCATCAAGATACGCTTCACTTTCCTATTGTGGGATGGGGAAAATCAAGGTGCTAGTGGACAAAACTTTGATGCAAGCCCGACACATTAAGATCTCGTGCCAGTACGGTACTGATATCAGTGGAAATTTTTCACCAAAACTCACAGAAAACTTGAAACCGACAGGATTTGGGATTGCCGAATTCCCCATTCCCGTGGCTCGGGCGATTGAAGCTGACCCATTCGAGGGCACTATCACACTGCGACATAACATTGCCGGTTCCGGCAATCGTTACTTTGACCCCTGGGGGATTAGTTTCGAAGGCACACTTACGGCAGAGCTGAGAAACGGTGTCATTTCAAATTTACTTGGCCCAAAAAACAGCGTTGACAAAGTAACAACCTACGTTGAAAACGTTGGAAAAACTTTTGACTTTAATCCCTGGATCGCTCAATCCTGGCATGCCGGGATTCATCCGGGTTGCGCCTATGCAATGCGCCCCGACGATAACCTGGAGCGCTGGGTTACTGGGCCGTTTGCCAATCCGAGAGCCTTTCATTTTCATTGTGGTGGGCACAAACCACCAGGAGAAATCAACTGGCACATCATCGATGTCACGATTGAAGTGGACGGCATCGCGTTGTGGGAAAACGGTCAGTTTCATCCTGAACGGTTGACTGGTGGAGCCGAAATCCTCAACCACTACCCGGAAATTGTCAGCGCCTTTGCAAATCCTGCACGAGAGATTGGCTTGCACTGATAGTGCATTGCAATTAAATCCTTACCGAGTGACCGGTCTCTAACCGTTGTTAACGAGATCGGAACGAGATCGGTGTCAGAGCATTAATGTTCGGGAAATAATGTCGCTTGGGTACGAGGTTCGCCTTCAACAAATCGTTTCATCAATCTTAGCCGTGGGGGAATGGCTAATTATAATATATCCCTCGTTTTTACACAGTCTCTGCCCTAAGCTGTCGCTAGAGAATATGAGATAATGGCCTGCATTTGCGTCATACGATAGGATAAACAGCGTAAGTGTAGTTTAGAATGCTGTTCTAAATTCATACAAAGTGGTTTAGATCAGGCTGTAATATGTATAATTGCTTTATCGGTGTTGGGACTACTCGCCTTCGGTCCAAGAAATTTTGGATATGTATTTATTTGAAACCTTACAGCAAGTGCGTGACATAACAGTTCACTCGATCACGCTTTACAACTCTGAAAGACCTCATGATTCACCAACGATATGACACCTATTGAATATAGGTATATTCAACATTCTCCACTTATCCCTGTTCAATCATTGGGGGGGGTTACAATCCCGTTTTCTCCTTTGGGGGGGTGTTTTTAAGGATCAATTATCTGCCAAAAACTACTTTCAACGAATAAGGTCAAGTATCGCATTGGTATCCGCAAAGAAACCCAATCGAGGGCATATTATGGAAAACGTAATTGATGGTTCTTCCAGATACGAGCTTCCTCTTCTAGCAAGTTATCCTCGTAGCGGTACTAATTGGTTAAGATATTTCATCGAGACGATCACCAATCGTCCTACGCCAGGCCAAACCCGAGTTGTCGGCGGAACCAATTTTGTAGTTGACAGAGCACATCGTGCTTATCCGGTCCTTCACAAATATGAAAGAGTCATACTAATTCTGCGGGATTACAAGGAATGCCTACTTCGGCACAAAAAGGACCATTGGCTTGCAACCCAAGATGTAGGTTCATTCTTAGGCGAGCTTAAAAATAGACATCCTTGTTTTTGGTATATCGAGAATATCAAAGCATTCGAAAGATTCGAGAAGGCAAAAATATTGATTTATTATGAAGATTTAATAATTTCTCCTGAAACTGAGTTCCGGAGATTGGGGATATTTCTGGATTTTCCTGATCTGGCAGTTTCTGAGTTTGTGAGCAATCTCAATGAGCACATAGATCGTTCGGTGGCGGCGTTCACTAGTGGGGGGCACAAATCAATAACTACAAATAATGGAGGTTTACACTATCACACAACAAAACTGCTTACCGAAGATAATGTAAGACGATTTAATGAATATTACAGTACGAAATATTCAGAATTGACACAAAAGTATTTGCAGCGTTATCAAATTCAAGCAGAATAATTGAGTCTGAGAACTTGATTGAACTCACAGTGGATTGTCTTCTTTGACAGATAAGAAGAATAACTCAAAAACAAGTTCCTTCTTGTAATGACAATAAGAACGATCTTGAAACGTGCCAGCAAACTGCGCCAGTATGCTAGGGTCCGCTTATTGCCCAATGACGGTCATCTTCTGGGAACCTGATTTATCCACAATATTAACCCTCTTTTAACTTCGAGTTATTTGGGAAGATGTTTCTCGAATACAATTGATTGATTCTTAGGTAACCCGACAAAATCCTCAAGGTCCTTTGTTATTTTTAAATCAGAATCCACACCTATTCTGATTTCCATAAATTTGTCGTGGCCACTGAAATATTCGCGTACGGCGAGGTTGTGCTTTTCATAAGTGCTTGTCAGCGCTTCAGGATCAGAACAAGGATTTCCATCACTAGTATATATAGCATGCCCTAGTGCCGGCATTCTCGTACCAAAAAACCGTTGCATACTGCTGAGCCATTTATCAACGGGGCGGGTGCCGAGAACGAATAGTGATTCGGCATAGTATTTATCAAAATACTCATACAACACTGGAAATGGATTGTCGGTCAATACATCATACTTCTCTACAAATTTATCAAGCGAACAGGTATCTATGTTAGTGCGTAAATCTTCGCCACTCTCCAGTTTTTTATCAAGCCCAATGCTTTCGCAAACCTCAAGCGTGTTGTGAATTACACGGAAACCATGTTTACTGAAGAATTTCCAGAAGCTGGTTGTTCCGCTTTTATGAAATCCCAAATAGATAATTTTCTTATCTATGATTGTCTGTCTCCTTGAAGTTAATTCGTCAATTGAAAAAGGTCTGAAAAGAGTATATAGAAGAAGATTTGCAGATAAAAGTGACAGTTACCCTAATTATTCGGATTCACTGGGAGACAAGGTAACTGCCACCATATCTCCCAATCGACCCCAACTCTCTCGTTTTAGCCAACGGCTGCTGTGAGTTGCGATTTCAACTGATCGCTGCAACACAAGCGTTAAATCTCTCAGCCGGTGTTTCGAATTCAAGGATTTTGCGAGGGTTGGGTTTTTGCTCTATTCGGGCGGTCGTTGAATTTTCATTAACAGAGGGTTGTGGACACAAAGTCTACCTGATTGCTAGGCACTACTTTGACGAGCCCCCAGGCATTTGTACGTCATGTTGCCCGCCGATCACCTGCACTGCGTCATCTGATATATCATAGTAGTCACCAGCTTCCTCAACAAAGATATGAGCCGCCAGCTTGATCCCTAACGAATTATCAAACGTACCAGCCGCAATAGAAATTCTACCGCCAGACTCCGGTTCAAAAAATAAACTCGAACCACAATGTTTGCAAAATCCACGCTTGTATAATCCTGGTGGTTGATACCAACGTAGTCCCCTGCCCTCGGTAATGATGAGATTCTCCGGGCGTGTGGCAGTCGCAGCTACGTAGTGGCCACTAGTGCGACGACACTGCATACAATGACACGCGATTACACCTCGCAACGGTCCGTGAACTTCGTAGCGGACAGCTTGACACAGACATCCACCGATAGCTTTTATTAGGGGACTTGACACGAATTTTCCTCAGAAATGGAATGTGGGTTGTATAGTTTCTAACAGTTAATTAATCGGCGATAAGCTGAATTATCCAGTCTGAATGATTACTAACAAGGATGTGCGGAATGATCAGTTACACAGTGTACTTTCGTAGTTACATACGAAGAAAGACTGTAATGAGTTGCAGACAGTTAAATTATCACATCGAAAGGTAGATATTTTAAATTCATAAATTGCTTATGAGCTTCGAATCTAGCGCTTATAACCGCACAAAAGTTTAATTCCCCATTGGCTGTTGTTGGGTAATACAGTGAATACTGCCGCCCCCTGGGGCGATACCATTGACATCCACCATCACTATTTTTCGACTGGGAAATAGTTTTCCCAGTAGTTCTTCAACCTTGTGATCCGCTTCAATCCCATAACTCGGCGCCACCACGCCGCCGTTGGCGATATAAAAGTTAATATACGAGCGGCAAAAAATATCGCCGACAGATTCGGAATCGATGGCTTCTTCAATTCCAATAAGTTCGAATTTACGGCCGTTTACATCTTTTGCTTTTCTTAGTGCATCCAGATTATCCTGCAATACACTATAGTGGGGATCTGTCGAATCTGGATTTGTTTCGTAAAGAATCACCCCAGGTTTAATAAAACAGGCTAATCCATCCACATGACCATCAGTTTCATATTCATCATAGTCCCCAGGTAGCCATATTACATTTTCAACACCCAGTGCTTGTTTAAGTTCATCTTCGGCTTCTTTATGTGTAATTCCGGGATTTCGATTTTCGTTCAAAATTACAGATTCGGTAACTAATACTGAACCCCCACTGTCGACACAAAGTCCACCGCCTTCGAATACCAACGGCGATTGATAGCCAGGCATCAATTGCGAATCTAAAATTTTATCCGCCAGTCTTGCGTCATCAAACCACGGGCGATGTTTATTTCCCCAGGCATTAAACCGCCAACTGACTCCACCCAGATTCCCATCAGCGTTTTCTACAAATGTGGGTCCACTATCTCTGGTCCAACTATCATCAATTTGAATTTCGACAAAATTAATTTTTGGGCCACAAATTTGCTTCGCACTTTTAAGCTCAGATGGTGGAACCACCATGATTACAGGTTCAAATGGTTGAATTGCATTTGCAACCTTTGCATAACCTTTCTGAGCAGCACTCAAGTTGTCCCACAGTTCATTTTTATACGGCCATGCCATCCAGCACTGTTTATGGGGCTCCCATTCAGCCGGCATGGAGTAACCCAGCTCTTTTGGCGTTGCCGAATTAAATATCATAGTATTACTAGATTCGTTTCATTGATTAAGGACACTAGTGTATCAATGAATCCAGAGCAAATCTAAAGGTCAAGGTTAAATGCTGATTCTTGGTGAAACTCACTTTTACCTCAATATTCCCACTCATTTCCGTCATTCTGAGCGTAGCGTGTCGTTCTGTTTGTAGTGTGTCGCCCCGAACGAAGTGAAACAAAGAATCCATTCAGACCCCGAAATATGGATCCTTCATCGCTGCGCGATTCAGGATGACGGTTGTTTGTTGTATTGAAACTCGCGGCTACGACCGCCAGGGACGGCGGAAGTGCAGACAATGCAGGAGCAATTGTCTGCCCGTACATCCTGTACATAAAAAAAAGGAGCTTCTTTCGATAGCTCCTTTAACTCGCAGAACGTCGATCTTAAGGTGATCGACTTTATAAGCCTAGTTTACACGCATTTCAGGTATTGGGTAGCCAAGGAAATCCTGCCCGGGATAGGCGATATGGCAACCATGACAAAACCCTTTGGCATCGACTTTAAGTTTCTTTCCTTTGGTTTTCACTCCGCTGTAGATCCAACCTCCGGTTTCAGCAGCTTCGTCTCCAACTTTGGTCATAACCAACAATGCCCCCCATTCTATTTTTCCACTATCTTTAATTTTAAAATTTTCTTTAGCAATAACAGTACCTATAGGCATTTCAGTACCATCGGTATTATATTTAATATATTGATCGTAACCCACATCATTTACATAGGTCATTAAATGCTGCCCACTATGAACCCCTGGAGCCGCGGGTTGTTTGGAGACTGCTTTCCAGTCACCGTAAGCCGCACCCACTTCATGATCTTTTTTGCCAAAGGCAGCTACAAATTTTGGATGTAAACAATCGTACAAGATCTGCATTTCTTCAGCGGATAATTCAGCGGCCGCTTTTGGTGCTAAACAATCTTCAGCGTAACTGGGCGCCATAGCAGAAATACCAAAAATGATTGACGCGGCCAGGGTGGATAAAATCTTCATGATGAGTCCTCTATAGTTCAGTCTTTATTGTTCAGTTAATATTTATTAAGAACATTTTGTAAAGGGGTGACACAACAACCGCCACCTGCTCAAAAATCTGACACTGGTTCTGAGTGAAAGTTCTGAAATCATGTCAATTTTATTTTTTCCTTTCATTACAAAGAGATATCTCTGGAACAGAATTGGCCAGGTCTGAAGTGTGCAACACTCAAATTTTCAGGCGATGCCCCATTCATCGTCTGAATTAATTCTATTTTTCCAGGGCTTGGAGAACCAGTTGATGAAAATGATGAAGACCGTGTTCACTGATCCCTTGATATCTTAAATCATGCATAAAGGGCCCCTGATCGTATCCCCTGGATTTAAGCCCTCTTTGTACGGATTCACAGAGCGCGATATCTTCTGGCACCAGGATTTCAGAAGTATATTTGGCCCGATTCGGATTTAGTTTTCCATCCAGGGCCAGGGATTGACCGGTAAAACTACAAGATTCCAGGTCAATTGGCTGTATCGAATAAACCCCAAAATTCGAGTCTCCTGGAAAATATCCAAAGGTCATATTGGGCCATAAGTACCAGAATACGGCATCCTGATGAACCGCATCATCTGCGATATCGTATGCAGAATTTTTATTTCGAATAATTGGGCTTACCTGACGGGACCAATAATCGAAAACATCAAGCTCATAGGCTTTCATATCAATTAGTGAGGCGAAGTCAGGGTGTGCGTTACTGCAGTGATAGCATTCAATAAAGTTATCGACAACGACTTTCCAACCGGCATTATTCAGGGTTTGACCAAACATGTCATTGCCACAAACCTGGAAGACCCCTAAATCAGGTACTCTGGACAGAATGTCCTGCTCAAGATCTCCGGCCATTGAATTCAAACTGGTCGCGTGGTCATCGAGATTAATGAAAACGCAGCCACAAAAGATTTCCAGACGAATTTCCCGCAGTCCAAATTTTGATTTATCAAAATCAGGGCGACTATCGCTCATTCGAGCGTTGATCAGGCTTCCATCAACTTTATAGGTCCAGGCATGATACGGACAAACGATAGCCACATTGGTATTACCCGTACCCTGGAGAAGTTCGTGGGCGCGATGCCGGCAAACATTATAAAATCCTCTTAAATTTCCATCATCGGAACGAATGACAAATATATTCTGATCACAAATTTTTAATGTGACGTAATTACCCACCTTGTCAAAGGACGATTGATGGGCGACAAATTGCCAGGATTTGTAAAATATTTTTTCCATTTCCTGTGTGTACACCTCAGCACTGAGATAATACTCTGATGACAATGTATAAGAATCAGCCACTTCACGGGTCAATGGTTTTTTCAATTCTGGCAAACCGGTTTTCATAGCATTCCGAAATCTAATTTATAATTTTAAAGGTTCAGCCTATTTTAGTAGCACGGTCATGAGCTGTCGAGTTAAGTTACGATATGCCACATTGATGGATTAACACTGATAAACTACAATTACCGATTCATCCATAAACTAGAGTGAACCTTAGTGGTTATTGGCAAACGACAAATTATCATTGGCGCATTAATTTTTGCGGGATTCGTCGCTTCATTGTATTTGGTAAACAATGCAACAGAAGAATCTGAATTCCCACTGGCAATTTCTGAGCCTTTTCAGTTCGATGTATGGGTAAATGACGCTGAGGACTGGTTAAAGAAAAATTACCGGGATTTCACCCGAATGATTGCCGGGGGAATTAAAGAAGCTCTGTACTTTGTCGAAGATTTTCTTATCGACTCACCCTGGATATTTATCCTGATGTTGCTGGTCTTACCGGCTTTGGCCTATGGCGGATTACCCCTGGCTATCCTGACCATTGTTGGTGGATTGTTTTGGGGTGGCGTTGGTATGTGGGAAGCCACTATGCAAACCATGGCGCTCATGGGGTGTGCAGTATTTCTGTCAATAATTGTTGGCATTTTACTGGGTGTGGCGAGTTCCCAAAGTAATCGTTTTGAAGCAATTTTAAAGCCGATTCTGGATACCATGCAGACCATGCCAGCTTTCGTTTATCTGTTACCAGCAGTTTTCTTTTTTGGTATTGGCGGGCCACCCGCAATAATGGCAACCATGATTTACGCGTTGCCCCCAGTAATTCGATTAACTAATTTGGGCATTCGGCAGATATCCGAAGAAACCATGGAAGCGGCTCATTCATTTGGCGCCTCCCGGCTGCAAACGCTATTAAAGGTACAGATACCGCTGTCACTGCCCAGTATTATGCTGGGGATTAATCAAACTATAATGATGGCACTCGGTCTGGTCGTGTTATCTACGTTTATTGGTGCTGCGGGGTTGGGTTCAGAAGTCTGGAAGGCGATTTATAAGCTTCGGGTTGGTTGGTCCCTGGAAGGTGGCATGTGTATTGTTTTTATGGCGATTATTTTCGACCGCCTCAGCCTGGCCATGGGCAATCCTGTACAAATTACCGTGCCACCCAATTCAACCCGCTTCTACCTTTTTCCTCAATCTTGGGATCACTACCCAGTTGCCATTGCAATTGAAAAGGTTGTCGCATTTTTCTGGAAACTTGTTGAGGTGACCATGGGATTCGTAGTGGGTCTTATACGACTTGCCATAACAAAGGTTGTTGGTCTGTTTAACAATGCCCTGGCCTCATCAATATCCAGGTTTATAAATTACCATACCTTCCTGATTGGCAGTATATTTTTACTCGCTCTAATTTTAGTCTTTGACAGCTGGGGCCCGGGTATTGGTGAATTCCCTGAATCTATGCGTTTTACATTCCGAGAGCCAATCGATAATGCTGTAGCCGCGCTGACAGTTAACCCAACATTTATTGCCTTTACCAAAGGCGTCCGCGCGGTAATCTATCTTGGTCTGCTTCATCCGCTGGATGTATTTCTTACCTTTCTACCCTGGTATGTTGTTGTTTTTGCCTTGGGCCTGGTTAGCTGGATTTCGGTGGGCCGCAATTTCGCCATCATCTGTATTGGTTTGCTGATGTTTATCGGTGCCTGCGATTTATGGGAAGAAGCCATGCTAACCCTGTCGTCGGTGTTAATTTCTGTGATGATTTGCATGTTAATCGGACTGCCCCTGGGTATACTTGCTGCCAGTAGCAAGCGCTTTGATATGGTTCTGCGACCCATACTGGATGCCATGCAGACCATGCCTAGTTTTGTCTATCTCATTCCGGTATTGATGTTCTTTGGCGGTAACATAGTTTCAGCTGTAATTGCTACAGTAGTATATGCCCTCCCGCCGGTCATTCGGTGCACGACACTGGGCATATCTCAGCTACCCGTCACTTATTCGGAAGTTTCAACTTCGTTCGGCAGCAATGCATTTCAAACCTTGAAAAAAGTGAAATTGCCAATGGCATTACCGAGTATCATGCTTGGACTCAATCAGGCTGTAATGATGGCTTTGGCCATGCAGGTAGTAACACCATTAATTGGTGGCGGTGGCTTGGGACGGGATGTTTTTAACGCATTGAATACTTCGAATACCGGGTATGGCCTGTCTGCCGGGATTGGAATTGTATTACTCGCGATCATTCTGGATAGATTGAGTCAGGCCTGGACGCAGAAACAACGAGACGCTTTAGGGGTATAACGGTTGTTACTACACCGCACAATTAGAGCTAAACAAGTCCAAAACAATGGATTAATTGCTAAATTTAGTGGTTTAGATTGACAATTTTTGAGATTAATTCATAATTCTGCGGACAAAAAGTATAAAACTCGACAACGCATATCGGATGCGTTATTCATTTTATTGATTTACTAACAAACCAACAGTGGAGAAAAATATGAGATTTTCATTATTTACAAAAACTATCATGAGCAGCTTTGCTGCACTATTGATAGTTGTAGCAGGTACCTTACCTGCAAATGCGGGAGGCCGATTAACTGCCCCTGTACCCGACTGGACTGGCGGCGCGGTAACTTGCAAAGTAGCCCAGCTCATACTTGAACAAGAGATGGATTACAAAGTTGAGCGAGTCACCATTCCTTCTGGCGCTGGTGTATATGAAGCTGTTGCTTCAGGTGATTTTGATTTTGCCTGTGAAAGCTGGCCTTCATACAGTAGTTCAAAAGATACCATGATCGAAAAATGGGGTGGAGATGGTACTGTTCAATATATGGGCCCTACCGGAATTATCGGTGACTCTACCTATTATGTGCCACGCTACTTTATCGAAGGCACAGCACCCGATCTAGTATCCTATGAGCAGTTGAACAAATACAAAGAGCATTTTGCAACCCTGGAAACTGGTGGCAAAGGTCGTTTAATCGCCTGCCCTACTCCAGCTTGGGAATGTGATGACCAAAAACGCCTTGATCTATTGGGTGTCGATTTTGTAGCAGTGGAGCTTGGTACTGAAACTGCATCGTGGGCTGAAGCTCAAGCAGCTTATGCTCGAAAAGAGCCATTTCTGCTTTATGCCTGGGAACCACACTGGATTCACGCCAAACTAGATCTGGTTGCAATCAAATTGCCAGATCACAGCGATGAAGCTTGGCCAGCAACGGGTTGGGCCCAGGACATTACCTTTAACTATGGTAATCCTGCTTCCATGGCAGAAAATGCTGATGCCGCTCATTTACTGGGAAACATGAATCTAACAAATGGTGAACAAGCCAAGATGATTCTTGCAGTAGATGAAGATGGCAGAGAAATTGATGAAGTAGTTGGAGAATGGCTAGCAGCAAATGAGTCTATCTGGCGTGCCTGGATGCCTCAATAAGTGTTAACTTAGGCGTTACATAAAAAGCCCCGTATCTCGGGGCTTTTTGTTATCTGGATTTTGCCAGCGACTGAATTGATCGACAATTTCTATATTGCCGTTGTAAAGCGACAAATTTACACGCACAATAGCCACACACAATTAAGTTTTTGAATTGATAATTGAGCACCCATACACACCCTATAAAAATAAACCCAAAGAACATATAGCCAAGTTGAGAATAGTATGAATAGTTCAACCAAACTCGTATGCAATAACGTCTGGAAAATTTTTGGCCTGAATCCCGATCGAGCGTTAAAGGAACTGGATCATTCCCTGTCACGCGCCGAGGTGCTTGAGCAAACAGGACATGTTATTGGCGTCAGGGATATGTCATTCACTGTTGAACAGGGTGAAACCTTTGTGGTCATGGGGCTCTCGGGTAGCGGCAAATCTACTTTGGTTCGGTGCCTCTCACGGTTGATTGAACCCACTGCAGGGGAGGTGTTAATAGATGGTGTTGATGTTGTCAAAATGAATGACAAACAACTAACCGACCTTCGCAGAAATAAAATGGCTATGGTTTTTCAACACTTTGGTTTATTTCCGCATCGCAGAGTTGTGGAGAACATTGCATTTGGACTGGAAATTAGAGGAGTTGGTAAAGCGGAGCGTACAGACAAGGCAATGGAGGTGTTGGAGATGGTTGGCCTGACCGGTTGGGATCAACATTATCCCAGAGAATTATCAGGCGGCATGCAGCAACGGGTGGGGCTAGCCCGCGCCATGGCGGTGGATCCTGAAATATTAATTTTTGATGAACCCTTCTCTGCACTGGACCCACTGATAAGACGGGAGATGCAGGATGAATTGATCAGACTGCAAGACCTGGTGAAGAAAACCATGGTGTTTATCACCCATGACTTTCTCGAAGCCATAAAAATGGGTGACCATATCGCCATTATGAAAGATGGCGAAACATCTCAAATTGGCACCCCCGAAGAACTGGTTGCGGAGCCCGCTGATGACTATGTAAGGGAATTTACCGAAGACGTACCCAGGTACAAGGTGCTCAGCGTTGGTAAGATTATGAAAAAGCCAACATCAAAAGATTTAGGAAATGGCGGCCTGAACATAAAAACAAGTGACAAGCTGGAATCGTTGATTGAAATCGTATCCGATAGTGAAGGTCCGCTCGGCGTTGTCGATGATCAAGGAAATCTGGTAGGAGAAATTAATCAGTCCATGGTTTTAAAGGCCATGAATAGTCGGTCCTAACCAAAATTTCTATAACGATAACTGATTAGCCAAAGAATGACCAATGCTAGCATTGACCAGCCACATCCTCTAACATTTTAATTAATTTTGCTGCGTAGTTAACGTCAAATCCACTGGTATTTTCAAGGACGGAATAAAACGCGCAGGACACTCCAGTGTTCAGATCGGTGAGTAAAAACTGACCACCATATCCGCCATGACCGACCCATGCGCCATTGGTAAACATCTGGTTACTGTATCCCATCCATTCTCTGGGCGGCCCGTATGGAATACGCGGTCGGTTGCGCGTGTTTTCAATAAATTCTTTATCACCTACATTTCTATTTGCAACCCCTGATCCACGGCGGGCAAATAACAATCCGATTCGCGCCAGATCTCGTGCGCTCATACAACCACCACCATCAGCAACGGGAAATCCATTTCGATCAGTGCTGCAATAAAATGTGCCCTCAATGCCGACAGCTTCAATAATTTCGAGAACCCATTGCCTCAGAGGTTTGCCACCAACTCGTTCAACCATCCAACCTAAAACATCAGTATTGGCTGATTTATAATTTACCAGTCCAGAATGATTGACTAAATCATTGCTCTTTATATTGCTGAGAAATTCAAACATGTTTAGGTGTTTTTCCTGGTCGTTAGGCAGCCGCCATCCTATAGTTGACTCCTGGCCATAAGACGAGGTAAATGGGTCTCCATAATCTTCAGAATATTCATTTTCAATGTTCATATCCATAATATCCTGGATAGTTGCTTTTGCATAACCACTGCCAATTTCAGGCAGATAAAAACCCATGGTCTTATCCAGATCAATTTCTCCTGCAGCAACCATCTCGCCAGCCATTAAATTCACAAATATTTTTGTGATCGACATGATGGTATGAGGATGATCCGCATCAAAATCTGGCGCATAAGATTCATACAGAACAGATTGATCTTTAAGTACAACCATTGCCGAAAAGATTTGGCTTTCAGTTAATTCTTTCACACCGGGTATTTCCGAGATGCTGGAATCTATTTTTTCGTCTAAAGTTAATACATGATCGGAGCGCAATAACAATCCGTATCGATTAATTTTATGTAGATTGTGAAACCCGTGACGACGGTGAGCCGGGGTATTCCAACGGGCCTTGTTATCTTCAACTAATGTGAGGTCGGGATTGGTATGAGTTTTTATCTTTGCCATAGTTTTATTGTACTTAATGTTTATTGTTATTGTGCCCTGGTATCAAATATATTTTTTAATGGATCCTGGATCAAGCCTGCCCCCCGACTCCGATCGGGGGTCCAGGATGACAGCTATAACTGCTCTCCTGTTCCAACCGTCATTCTGAGGTTTCCCCGTCATTTCTGGCGAAAACCAGAATCCGGTTTCATTAGCCTAATCAATGAAAATCCCTGGACTTGGTCATCAACGATCCTATCAGATCACTGCAATCTTCCAGCCGATAAGCGATTAAATTAATCACATTACTTTCGATCTGCAGTTTACCGGTAACCCTCATTAATCGGGATTGCATCAGCGCCCTGCGTTGTTGCTCGACTACCTTTGGCCAGATCACGATATTGGCCTGGCCGGTTTCATCTTCAAGGGTCAGAAACACAACCCCTGATGCCGTCATCGGCCGCTGCCGGTTTATAACCAGGCCCGCAACGCTGAGAATTTTTCCATTTTGCTGGGCGCCTAACTCCGCCGCAGAAAACACACCTTTGTCAGTTAATACCGGGCGCAGCAAAAAAAGTGGATGATGCCCCAGGGTTAATCCCGTGCTGGCATAATCTCCCAGGGTATTGTCCCAGTCGCTGGGTATGGGTAATAATGGTTCAGCTTCATTAAAAACCGGCATACCGGTAACTTCCATTCCAGGTTCTGTACCCACCGCATCCCAGTAAGCGCGATGGCGATTACCGCTTATCACCGACAAAGCATTGGCAGCGGCTAAAGACGAGAGATTCTTTCGGTCGATATTACAACGATGAACCACCTCCGCAATGTTATTAAACTGTGAATCATCACGTTGAGCAATAATTTCTTCAGCAACGGCTTTTGAAAGGCCTTTAACCATTCGTAAACCGAGACGTACCGCAGGCTGCTTTTTAGTTGAACGTTCAAGATGACAATCCCAGTTACTGGAATTGATATCAACCGGCCGAATTTCTACACCATGTCGCACAGCATCATTGACCAATTGCTCAGGTCGATAAAACCCCATAGGTTGACTGTTTAACAGGGCGCAGCAAAATACCGCTGGCTCATAATATTTCAACCAGGAAGAAACATAAGCCAACAATGCAAAACTGGCTGAATGGGATTCCGGAAAACCATAATCACCAAAACCCTTGACCTGACTAAACACACGTTGAGCAAATTCAGTGCTGTACCCCCTCGCCTGCATGCCACTCAATAACTTGTGCTCAAATTTTTCGAGGCCACCCCTTCGCTTCCACGCCGCCATACATCTTCGCAGTTGATCTGCTTCACCCGGGCTAAAACCCGCAGCCACAATTGCGATCTTCATCACCTGTTCCTGAAATATGGGCACCCCCAGGGTACGTTCAAGCACTTCTTTTAATGCTTCACTGGGATAAGTTACCGCCTCCGGGTTTTGTCTGTTTTTTAGATAGGGATGAACCATATCACCCTGGATTGGCCCTGGCCGTACAATGGCAATTTCAATCACCAAATCGTAGTAACAGGCTGGCTTCAACCGTGGCAACATGGACATTTGCGCCCGGGATTCGATCTGGAAAACACCCACAGTATCCGCCTGTTGAATCATGTTATAGACCCTGGGATCTTCTTTGGGCAATGTGCTCATGGACAAAGACTCGCCCCGATAGCTTCGAATATATTCGAAGCTTTTTCGTATGGCACTCAACATGCCCAAAGCCAGCACATCAATCTTTAGTAAACCCAGGGCCTCAAGGTCATCTTTCTCCCACTGGATCACCGTACGATCCGCCATGGATGCGTTTTCGATGGGCACCAGTTTACTCAGCAACCCCTGGGAAATAATAAACCCACCTACGTGCTGGGAAAGATGCCGTGGGAAACCGAGCAATTGTTCCACCAGGGTTAACAACAAAACAATTTTGGAATTCTCAGGGTCGAAACCGCTCTCAGCCAAACGCTGGTCGAGTATTTTTCGATCGTCCCAGAACTGAATAGATTTTGCGATGTGACCAACCTGATCCAGAGACAAACCAATGGCCTTGCCCACATCGCGGATTGCGCTACGGGGTTGATAGGTAATAACTGTCGCCGCAATGGCTGCCCGGTCACGGCCATACTTGTTGTATATGTATTGAATTACCTGCTCCCGACGCTCGTGCTCAAAATCCACATCGATATCCGGCGGCTCATCTCGCTCCCTGGAAATAAAACGCTCAAACAATAAATTGATTCGTGATGGATCCACCTCGGTAATGCCCAGGCAATAACATACCGCGGAATTAGCCGCTGACCCCCGGCCCTGACACAGGATGCTTTGGCGCTGGGCATAGTTGACAATATCGTGGACGGTTAAAAAATAGGGCTCATAACGCAATTCGGTGATTAGCGTTAGTTCCATTTCTATCTGGGACCGCACTTTTTCAGTCACGCCGCCTGGCCAGCGTTTCTCAATCCCCTGCTCGGTTAAATGCCGTAGCCAGGTCGTTCCGGTGTGTCCATGGGGAATAAGATTATCCGGGTATTCGTAGCGAAGCTCATCCAGTGAGAACTGACATCGTCTGGAAATTTCTATGGTTGCGTCGAGTAATTCTGCTGGATACAGTCTTTGCAAATGGGACCGGGGCCGCAGGTGTTGCTCAGCATTTGCAGGCAACAAATAACCTAATTCTGCAAGGGGTGTTTTATGGTGAATGGCGGTTAACGTATCTCTCAGGGGTCGGCGTTGGGGATGATGGAGTTGCACATTGCCACAGGCTACCCGAGGTAATTTACATTGCCTGGACATATTTTCAGATCTCAGCAGAATTTTGCTGTCTTCACCACTGCGCCCCAGATTCACCCCAATCCATATGGCACCCGGAAACAGCTGGGATAACCAGGCGCCATCTTCTGCAAGGGATTCCGAATCTGCCAGCCACAGCGCCAGGCAACCCTGGGGTGCCAATTCCCCAAAATCATTTCTGGTTAAACAATATTCACCTTTTTCTGCATGACGACGACCATGGCTGATCAAATAAGACAGCTCGCCATAACTTTTCCGATCCGTGGCCAGCAGCACCAATCTTGGGCCTTTTTCTAAATTTATCTCAGTACCAACAATAAAGTGAATGTCACGCTTTTTTGCCTCCTGATGTCCACGCACTACGCCGGAAAAAGAACATTCATCGGTCAGGGCAATAGCTGTGTATCCCAGCTCATCGGCTCGCGCCACCAGTTCTTCGGGATGGGATGCGCCACGTAAAAAAGTGAAATTACTGATTACATGGAGCTCAGCATAATCAGGTAACGTTTTCACAACAACATGAAATACCCATTAACCATAAACGCCATGTACGTACCATTGGTCACTCTGCCCGTCATTATCCAGATCCCGAAATATCCAGCATCGGTTACCGCAATCGGTCACTGCCACATAATAATCACGACGTATATCTTTATCAGCCCACCAGCCATTTTCGATACGCTCGATACCACTGACCAGTTTCAGGTTTTTAATGGGTTGGGCTATTTGTTCGGGTTTTGGCAACAACCATAAAGGCCGAGACGACACAGACAGGCTTTTGTTTTTAGTTTTTGCCCGATTCACATGACTCACTTTATTGCATCGCCAGGATTTTTCCGGTCGGTGATCATTTTCCGGCGCCACCTGATAAAGCATGCTCGAACCTACCCTCGCCATCAAAATATCAGCTAGTTGCGACCAATCCAGATAATCAGCATTTTTCGGCTGGAATAAATCAACACTAGTGGCGCAATAAGGCACAACCTGATCTATGCGCAGGGATACACTACCTACCGGGCTGAATATTCTGGTTCGTTCGAGTTTCTCACGAAACTGGGGCAAGAATTTTTGTGGTTGCCGATGGGCTTTCTGAGATCGAATAATTAATGAGGCATATTTATTATGCTCTTCAGGTGGATTCTGATACCAGAATCGGAAAGTCATGATTTCTGTTGCTGCACTGCGGGACTCCAGAAACTTTTGTGCTTTTTCAAACAGATTTTGTGCCGCCAATATCAATAATTTATTATTCTCGGTTTCAACCGGCAATTCCATCCGATAAAAGAATCGGGTTCTCGGTGATGCCATCGTCTTGGGATCGGGCTGTTCTCCACAGGCCTTGTCCAGAAAATCCAATAATTTTGCGCCAAATCTTCGCCCTAGATCAGCACGAGATAACCGCCAAAGGTCACGCAGCGTCTGTAATCCACATTTGGATAATTGCTCAACCAGAGCAACGGGCAAATCTGTGCTGCTGATTTCTATTTTTCCCAAAACTGATTTCAACTCGGCTTTTCTGCGCACCACTTTTTCCATGCCATTACGGGCGAGCAATTGTGCTGCAACTGCCGTTGGTGCGCTGCTTATAACCAGGTTTTCACTAAATTCCTGTTCAATGCGAGTGAATAATTTTTTAAATCCACCAAATAATTTCAGGCTTCTGGATACTTCCAGAAACAGGATATCCGGGGGAGACAATGAAACATTGGGGGTAAATTTTGCTACCCGTTCGGATAACAGTTGTAATCTTTTTTCTTCACCCGCCGGATTTCTTATTTGTATAGACAGGTTATTGCACAGCACATTGGCCGCATTTAACGGCATGCCAGGCATAACGCCCTGGGATAATGCAATTTCACAGGGCGTATGTATAACCTGTTTCCCACGCACTTCCTCGATAACCACCACAGGAATACCGTCAACGCAATCCAATACCTCCAGGGCAATGCGGGGGAAATAAATACATATCCATATATTGCCAGCCTTTTCTAACTGGCCATGCCCAGGCTCATGTCCCGGCCCATGCTCAATATATTCATGCTCAACATATTGCGGATTGACATGGGCCTGATTGGGTTTCGAACCATCGACAATCAGCGCAATAGACTTTTTTGCAACAGGCGTTGCACTCATGCCGGCAATGCGCTATTGGGAATAATCGTAGAACCTTTTTGCCAACTCAATCGGGACTTCATGATTTGCACTGAAATACCGCTATGGCAATAACCCAGTTTGAGCCGCAATGATACCGGCGTGTCTACGGGTTTGCCGCAATTGAATACCATACAAAGATTATTGGCCATTGTTGTCGCAACCTGGAGGCGGCGAATCTGACTGGCCCAGGTGCGAATATATCGGCGATCCGGCCAGACCAAAACCAGTCCGCAATCACTATGGCGTAACATTTTTTCTGCGCACCACCATTTATCTTTTGCTGGAATATCGCTATCGACAATAACCAAATTATTCAGATCGATTCCCGCATTGTGAAACGCCGGCGCATAGGGCAAATACGGCGGCGCAATAAATGCTATTTTTTGGCCCTGATTTTTTTGATCCAGATCTTTCTGACCCTGGCTTTCCAGACTCCATTTTTTTTGGCCCAATTGCCGCATCAATGGCACTAGGACCTGAAGTTCTCCACTACCCCATTGATCTACCACCAGTTCAATCACACATTGCAAAGGCCAGCCTGCGGTTGGCAATAATGCATTTAAGTCCGGGAAACCACTATCAATGGTTTCACCTCGTACTGTATTTCCGGCATGCCCCCGCCATAATGAAGGATCAATTTTTAATAATGCATCAATATCTTTATGTTCAAATTCATCCTGTTTTTCCGGTTCATGGTATGAACGATCACCCAAGTCATCACCCAAGTCATCACTTGGGCCATAGGAAACAGATTGTTCTGAAACTTTTGAAGTCATAGACGGTTACGAACGACCCCGACCCCCAGGCCTTCTATAAAAAACTCGTCCTGACTCAAATCTACTGCAATGGGATCAAAATCAGGGTTTTCCGGATGCAGGGTCACTTTATTACCTCGTCGACGGAATCGCTTAACTGTTACTTCATCACCCAATCGGGCCACTACGATTTGTCCACTCTGGGCCTGATTTGTATTATGTACTGCAAGCAAATCACCATTCAAAATCCCCACATCTTTCATACTGAGCCCGCGAACACGTAATAAATAATCTGCTTTGGGTTTGAAACCATTGGGGTCAAGGTCAAAATAATCTTCGATATTCTGTTCTGCCAGTATGGGATCTCCTGCAGCAACCCGACCAATCAATGGCAAACCGGTGAGCGATGGCATATGGGTCAGTTGAATCCCCCGGGAACGACCCGGCAATAATTCAATCCGGCCTTTTTTCGCCAGAGCTCTGAGATGGTCTTCTGCGGCGGTGGGTGAACGAAAATTAAAATGATCGCAAATATCCGCCCGGGTTGGCGGCATGCCGGTGTTTTTGATGGTGGATCGAATCATTCCGAGAATTTGCTCCTGCCGGGCAGTCAATTTGGAGGTCCATGTTTTCATTGTTTCAATGGAATATTCATATACTGTATATTTATACAGTATTTTGAGTTACCTGTAAATTAGTAATTAATTATGGATCCCGGATATTCCTACGGAATTCCGGGATGACGGATGAAATTGGTATTCCTGGATATCGGATAATCGCTGCGCAATTTCCGGGATGACGGATGAAATTGGTATTCCTGGATATCGGATAATCGTTACCGATTTCCGGGATGACGGATGGAGTTAGTATTTCTGGGAATCGGATAATCGCTGCGCAATTTCCGGGATGACGGATATATTACCCAACCCGTCATTCCCGCGCACGCGGGAATCCACATGATATTATAAAATTACATCTATCGTTATCAAGGAAGATAAAAATGAAACAACCAGCTGTTTACATTCTAACGAGTAAAAAATATGGAACCCTTTACATAGGGGTAACTTCAAACCTGGTTAAACGAATATGGAAACATAAGAACAATGTTGTTTTTGGATTTACCCAGAAATACAATATACATAGGCTAGTCTGGTACGAAACTCATGAAACCATGTACTCCGCCATATCCAGAGAAAACGCTATGAAGAAATGGAGGCGGAGGTGGAAGATAGAGTTAATCGAACAACAAAACCCACACTGGAAGGATTTGTATCCGATGATAATCTAACTATGGATCCCGGATATTCCTACGGAATTCCGGGATGACGGATGTAGTGGATATTCCTGGGTATCGGATAATCGTTACCGATTTCCGGGATGACGGATGTAGTTGGTATAGACCCTGTCATTCCCGTGAAAACGGGAATCCATAAAGACTTGGCCTCTGGTCAATAGCTTGGCATATGACTATACTGCTCATAACCTATACCAGGGAATCATTATGTGTGGACGCTATGCCAATCATGTAAAAGATATGGGCACCTGGGCAGATATTCTGGGTGACTGGCCCGAGGATGTTGCCCTGGGATATAACGTCTCCCCAACCCAAACTGTGCCAGTATTTCTGCTCAGCAAAGATAAATCCAAGACTGGCGGTATGGGCATGCGTTGGGGACTCGTGCCCGGCTGGTCAAAGGAACCTGCACCCAAATTTGCAACCTTCAACGCCCGGTCTGAAACCGTTTCAGAAAAACCGACGTTTCGATCTGCGTGGAATAAATCCCGTACCTGCATTATCCCCGCATTGGGGTATTACGAATGGAAGGGAGAAAAAGGGGATAAGCAGCCCTATTTTATTCGTACCAAAAATGAAGAGCCCCTGGTAATGGCGGGTCTATGGGATTACTGGCATGGAGAAGATAATGATCTTTATTCTTGTACCATCCTGACCCAACCCTCAGTGGGCCCACTCACCGAAGTCCACACCCGGATGCCGGTTTTGCTCGAACGTAATCTGGCAGATGCCTGGTTGTCCGATGGCACCAATCGATTCAACTTGATTACCAAACAACAACACACCGAGCGCCTGGATTTTTACCCGGTGAGTAAAACAGTTAATCGCTCAGCCAGTGATGGTGAAGAATTAATCCATAAAGAAATTATCTAACCTATACCCCAAAAGTTGTATGGAACAGCATTTAAAAATCATTTACTCTCCATTTTTTTATTTGGCAATTTTTCGCAATGAAAAATAATCAGAATTTTGACTATATTATTCTGGGCGCAGGCTCAGCAGGCTGCGTACTGGCCAATGAACTAAGCCACGATCCAAACAACAAGGTTCTGATTCTGGAAGCCGGACCCATGGATAACAAGATGTTAATCCATATGCCGGCCGGGGTTTATAGTGTCTACAAAGACCCCAGCATCAACTGGAACTACGATAGCGAACCGGAACCTGATTTACATAACAGAGAGGTGATGTTGCCCAGAGGCAAGGTTCTGGGTGGGTCGTCGTCAATTAATTCCATGGTGTATATGCGCGGTCATCCCCAGGACTACGATTATTGGGGAAGCCGTTTTGATATGCCGAAATGGAGTTACAGTCAATGCCTGCCCTACTTCAAGAAATGTGAATCCTCTGATCGGGGCGCCAGTGACTGGCGGGGTTCCGATGGACGACTGGGCGTGACCAAAGGCATACTGAAAAACCCGCTTTTTGATGCGTTCATCGAGGCCGGTACACAATCAGGCCAGGGTTACAGCGATGACCCCAACGGCTATAACCCTGAAGGGGTTGCGCGGCTGGATAGCACAACAAAAAATGGTCGACGTTCAAGCGCAGCGGTTGCGCACTTAAGACCTGCATTATCTCGCCCCAATCTCACCCTTGTTTCCCATGCCCTGGTACATCGCATTGTTGTCGAAAACGGTCAGGCAACGGGCATCGAATTTTCTCATCGTGGTAAACAATTGAACGCTCATGCCGGTAAAGAGGTTATCGTTTCAACCGGTGCGATCAAATCACCTCAACTACTGATGCTATCGGGCATTGGCCCAACCAACCATATTGAAGAATTTGGTATAGAGTCCGTTCATCATCTCCCTGGGGTTGGCCAGAATCTTCAGGACCATCTCTCCATCGGCGTGATTTATCAATCGAAGAAACCAATTACCTATCATAAGATGGACAATCCATTGCGAAAGCTATTGCTTGGAATGCAATGGGTTTTTACACGAAAAGGCTTTGTGGCGTCGAATATCTGGGAAGCCGGTGGACACATACGCGGTTATACGGATGTTGAGTTCCCTAATCTGCAATATCATTTTGCGCCCATACATGTGGATTATGACGGCACAAAAATAACTCTCCATCAGGGTTTCACCACTCAGCTCGATCAACTACGCCCCAGAAGTAAAGGGCAGATTAAACTGTTGTCCGCAGACCCTGCCCACCGCCCCGCAGCACATTTTAATTATTTGTCGGATCCATTTGACGTTGGTGAACTCATCGAAGCAACAAAACGAATACGTGAACTCATCGCCCAACCCGCATTTGATGAACTCAGAGGGAAAGAGCTGGAGCCCGGCCCCGAAGTCAAGAGCGATGCTGATATCGATTCCTGGATTCGAGCAACAACTAATACCGACTATCACCCCAGTTGCAGTTGCCGAATGGGCAATGATGAAATGGCAGTGATTGACCAGGAAATGCGGGTACATGGCCTCGAGGGATTGCGGGTTGTTGACGCCTCGGTTATGCCAGATATTGTCAGCGGTAATTTAAATGCACCGACCCAGATGATCGCGTTACGCGCTGCAGACTTTATATTGGGTCGTGAACAGTTGCCAGCGTTCCATGCTAAATTTAAGTTTAATAACCCGGATTAATTAATGCAAATCGACGACATATTTAACCTCGAAAAATACCCATTGAATCAGCTTGACTCCGCTGAAGGCAAAGATTTTATAAATTCCATCCGAAACAGTTTGGATGAAGATGGTAGTTGCACCCTTGAAAAGTTTGTCACCCAGGACGCTTTGCAATTGATGGCGGAACAGGCTGTTGAGCTAGTCGACCTGGCCTATGCTGGTCCAACAAGTGTCAGCCCCTATTTTTTTAATTATAAAATTGCCGAAGGAATGGATGTGGATGAACATCATCCGACCCGACGGACGGGCAAACGAAATCTCAGCCAGGTCGCTTCAGATTTGATGCCTGAGTCGCATGTTCTTTCGATACTTTATCGGTCACCACAAATGCTCGAATTTTTGAGCTGGATTCGCGGTATACCGATTTATTGTAATCAGGATAAATACCAGTCACTAAATATTTCCATGATGGATCGGGGCGGCTGTCAACAATGGCATTTTGATACCGGCCGCATGGTGACGACATTATTACTCCAGGCACCCGAGTCTGGCGGTGAATTTGAATATGCGCCCAATATTCGATCTGATGCGGATGAGAATTTTGACGAAGTCGAAAAAGTTCTGGATGGAATATCTGACCGGGTAAAACGGTTGAAATTGCAAGAAGGGACATTGAGCTTGTTTCAGGGCCATTATTCACTGCATCGAGTCACCGAAGTTCAAGGGGCGAGAACACGTATTCAGGGCATTCTTGGATATGCAACCCAGCCCGATCTGGTGGGTAATCTTGAATCCAGCATCCTGCACTATGGGCCGAGAGTTGCGGAACTTGAGTCCGTGGAATCCATGGAATCCATGGATTCTTAAAGTTTTGTTTCCTGCCAGAATTGGGTTGTTAGAAACTTAAGCCGATTGCATTACCTGCTTTTTATTTTCCAAAATGCCCAGCATCACGTAATAGCAGCTGTAAGCAATAAAACTGGAATATCCAAAGTACAAATAGTCAATACGATATGGGAATTTAAAGTCTGGGGTCATTAAGACAAGTACAAGCAGCATCAGCGCCAGGTGGGTCAAATATCGACCCGGTTGAAAACAGTTTTGTTTCAATGAATACCCGCATATCACAACCCACGGAACCAGGGTTATTAACCATGAATCGGGGGGTGATAATAACCAATCTATCTCCCAGCCAAACAATTGATTGAGAAACAAGTTGAAATTATAAATTTGCAACATGGAAGTAAATATAAACACTACGCCCAGTATCAGCCAGCAGGTATTTTCCGACTCAACTTTGGATCGGTTAATGCAAAACAGACCCAAAGACATAAACATTAATATGGGAAACAAACTAGAAATATTACCTTCCGGGAATAGCGAAAAATTTGGAACCGCGAACCCGAGTGTCAGAGCAAGCTGAGCCAGAAAAATCCCGAATATTACATGGGGGTATTTAAAAATTATTTCACAAACACTGGAAATATTTGACAGACTGGGATTAGAAAACCCATCCGGACTGAGCCGACAATAAGCCATCAAACCAGATGTTATCAAAATTCCCATTGCTATTAATTCGGCGCCTTCCTCACCGACGATTCGATACTGGGTGAGACGCGAACCAATTTCGATATTGTGCTCAACAAATTCGAGCCCGGCAACACAGGCAAAAATCAATACACCAATGATTAGTAACACACCTGGTATACGGGTGTGACGATCTTTTAACAAGACAGACAAAGCCCATAAAAACGCTGCACAAAACACAACCACAAAAGGTATCAATGCATTCCAGCCGCCTTCAAATGCAATGGTTTCGTGGAGCGATCCAATTTCATCAATACACAATGCCAACATAGCCACGGAAAGCACAACCCAGACCGAGCGCCTTTTTATATCCAGCTGTGCCACCCGAGCATATATTACGGCGGCAAAGAACAGGCACATACCCGACCACCATACGGCGTAATTCAATTCATAGGATAATCCAATGGCCTGATAAACATCGAATAGCCATTGAGAACGCCGGGTCAGAAACAGTTTCCACATGACAATGATGAAAAAATAATGAACCAGCCACATCCACCACCATCTGCGGGTAATTTGGAATTTCTCTATGGATTCGGTCACGGACTAAGTTGCTAACGAATTGTTTTGGTCCACAGATACCTGGGCGTCCATTTTTCTCGGTCGCCAACTCCATATTCCCAGCCATATCAGGGCCCAGAAAAATAGCCTCACCGCATATATGATCATTTGATCTCTTGTCGGAAACTGGTGATTATCCATATGTGGTAATTGAATCCAGGCTTCTTCACCAATTTTCATTCCTTGTACCACTACGCCATATCCATCAGGGTTGGTTAGATAAACTTTATCGCTGTTTGGGGTAAGGGTTAGTCCACCCAAGTTTCCCTCATTAAATTTCTGAAGTGAAAATTTCATAAAACCCATAGCATGCTCATAAATGATATTCTGGATCGCAATGACGATATGTTCACGATCTATGGATAAACGAAGCAGCGGCGCCTGGTGATCCTGATTAAAATAAACCTGGGTATTCAGGTAAATCTTTAGTGCATTCCTGCTCGCCAGCCTGCGGTAAAAATAGGCGCTACGAGGTGGCTTTTCATCCATACTGGTGAAGACTGCGAAGTGGGAACCACCCGATAAATTGGGTAAGAGTATTGAAATTCGGTTTATTGATATAGGCAATATCAGAAGCGCAATGCCTATCAATATAGTTACTTTAGCCAGCAATTTCTTATTAGAAACGGTTGCCGGGCAGAGATAATTTAAATTTGCTAGCAGTAGCAAAAACCAGGCGCCGCACAGATAAAGGGTCAACAGATCATTAAACAGCCAGACAATCAGTGCAGGAATCAATCCCGCAAAACCAATAATTAATTTTCCGCGGATTGAATTTGCGTTGTTTTTAATGGCGGGTTGAAATACGAATAGCAGGAAAATTGCGATGATTAACAGCCACCAGAACTGAAGCACTGGATGATTAATTACGGAATCATTATAAAATACGACGGCCTGGATGGCAGCCGAGCCTATTGCGAGTGCGGCAAACATTATTGTGAAATTAATTTTTCGAATGGCGTATCTTAATACAAATGCGCGACAACAAACTACGTTAATTCATGATAGTAGATTTAGTCATAACATTGGAAATTGACATGAGGTTGTATAAAACTTTTTTCAAGATAACCCGATAGCGGACAAGTCCAGGTAGCCTGCTGAAGTCACCGGTGGACACCAGTAGTAACCGCCAGTAACCGGCTTGGAAAACTGGAAAAGCCCATCACAAATACCGTCTTCCAAACCTATCATTCGATTCATCTGGGCCTCGAATGCATAAAAGCTGGCACCGAATGCCACAAACATTAATCCACTTCCCGAATCATCAGACCAGGGCAGAGACCGTCTGACAATAAAAGCCTCGGGATCGAAGTCTTCCTGGGCGGTGCGTTTCACATGAGCGGATTCTGGTGCATCAAATTCTTCATTAGTCAACCGATGCCGGCCAATTGCATTATCCTGCTCGGAACCTGACATTTGATCAAATGTATCAAAGTCATGCAGCCATTTTTGTATGGCAACAAACGAGGAACCATCCAGCCCCATCCCCACATTATTTAAAATTGCTGCCGCTATTGCAGACCTCCCTTCCGGATTCTCCGTACCATCTTCATAGCCGGTTAAATCCCGCCCAATATCATATTTAAAACCATCTACAAGGGTTGTCAGACTAAAAGCAGATTTGAGTTGTGAAAACAGATCTTGGTATTGTTTGTCAATTTCACCCCGATCCTCCCCACGTATACAGACCCATAATGATGATTGGGTAGTAGGTACGGGAGTCGTTTTACTTTTAAATTCTGGAAAACTTGTCAGTCCTGAAATAGTCGCATTCAATTGAGTCATAATAGGTTGACCCAAACCAACAACATACTGATCGCCAAACTCGTGCGTAGACAGTCTCTCTAACACTGAGATCAGGTTTTGACTATTTTTTATCGAAAACTCAAGAAATCGAGTATGCAATGCAATTGGGGATAATATTCCAGGCTGAGATTTCATAAATAATTGTAACGTGATTATTCGATTATGGTTCTATTGTAAATCTGGGATCGCAATCTCACCATTAGATCTTTCAATCTGTCTCTTCCTCGCTACGTCAGTCATTATACTACCCATGCTGGGTCACAGAACTCGGTAGTTACAAGATCTGCTACTTCGCTAGTTACAGGCGTTTAAATACCGCCAAATTTTTCTTTTTGCTATTAACGATCAACTTAAAATTATTTTTAATTTCTGGAATGGACTCCCATAATGATAAAATCTGCCAATCAACAAGATACTCAATATCTAACTCACTCACATATGCATGTTGCCTATGATTTTTAATAGCATCCAACGCATTGGAATTGACCTTGCCATCTAAATTTATAGTTCTATCATGGAAATATCCCGCTGCCCCTGATTGTGTTGCACCTATCCAGGAACTCTCAGGAACGTTATTTTCTATCCAGTCGACGACCTGAAAGTTCTGATGTGGGATTGCTTTAATATAGAACAGTGAATTTAGCGCACCACATGCCAGTAATACCATAAACCCAGCCAAACAGATTATACGGTAACTATGGAATTGAAATTTTGAGGCCACATGCACAAAAACTATCAATGTTAAAAGCCCAAGAAATGGAGCGAGTGGAAATAGGTATCGAGACATAAAATGAGGCGCGTCGAAAAATATTCCATAAAACACACCAAAACAACCGAAATAGATTATAGCCAGGCACATAGCACCCCTCTCCGATTTATTGGCAATTAGCCAAACTTTTCCAATCGCAAAAACAACAACAACTAACAACACACTACAAATAACAACTACGAGAAGCGTACTTTGATAAACATAAGGAATCGGAAAGATTATAGACAGGTACTCGACCAAAACGGCCGGTAGGGTATGCAAGCTTGAAGCGAACACTTCGGGTAACTGGGAATGTCCGCTTATGGGCATAATATGCCCAAAATGGTGTTTGTTTGATATCAACCATGGCAATGCGATTACAACCGATATACCACCAAATAAGAGTGTATGACCTATCCTGGTCCAGGATTTCTTGTCATCTTCCAAAAAGCCTCGATACAAAAATGCGATACAACATGAAAAAATAAGAAATACACTATCGTTTCTTATCCAAAAAGCGAGGCCCATTAAAACTCCAGCAATGATTGACCTTCTAATTGACCACGAATATTTTAAAATATTATTAGGTTCAATGAAAAGATAGGCCAAACCCATAACAATGAGCATATAGTTTCCCGTCTCTAAAAAATTCATTGAGTGCCGAATTGGTATGGGACTGACGAATATTATTAGAGACAGAGACATTGCAATTTCTTTAGAGTGCGCTCTAACCGCTATAAACTTTTGTGCCCATAAATAGATTACATAGGTTGTTATCAATGAAACAATAACCTGATAAAAATGAATAATAACAATTCCGTGAACTTTGTCCCCGTCGACTAACCGATATACCAATGACCATAAAAAGGCAGTGAATGGCTGAAAACCATTGGTTGGAATTTCTCCAAGTGCTGTGGTCATTCCGAGCCCCAAGCCAATATTTCGTGCAATGGTTAACATCAAATAGCCATCTTCCGATGGAAATTGTTGCAATAAACGCCCTTCCTGATCGAGCAATGGCATTAATCTGGCAACAATTCCCATGAACAAAAGCAAGCCCATAAACCAATAGAAATAAATCTTCCCTGGCTGTGTTTCGTTCTTAGGATTCACTAAAATATTCCGTGTAAATTGTGGGGTGTCGTAGCTACTAATGAAAAAAATATAGCGCTATAGCTCGAACGCTATCCTTTATTATCATGATGCAGAGTTGGTGTCGGTAGTGGGAGAGGTAAGTTATAGATTTAAGTATACTAATCCAGTTGTACATCTAACTCGATTACGCTGTGGTAGTTTGTCAAAAAAAAGCCTGCACAAGTGCAGGCTTTTCTCTTACATATTGAAACTTACATATTGAACTTTAAAGTGCTTAGGAATTTAACCATATGAACTCTGGGAACTCAGACGCACCTAACAATCCTAGTGGGTTTTTAGGCATACCAGCAATACGATCACTGATACCATCCAGCACATTAATATGTGCAGGAATGACCATTCCAGATTCAGTATTGACCAGTGTTTGAATTTCACAGTACATGTCATGACGTTTAGTCGGGTCAATTTCTGCAAGGGCCAAGCTTAGAAGCTCACCCACCCGATCATTCTTCCACAAAGTATCATTCCAAGGCGCATCGGGTGCGAATGCTATAGATAGCATGGCATTAGCTGTAGGACGCATATTCCAACTGGTTACATTCAGTGGTTCTTGCATCCAGACCGCACCCCAGTAACCATCGTTGGGAACTTTCTTGATTTTTAGATCAAATCCAGCTTTTGCACAGTTTGCCTGGGCTAACAGACAGGTATCTTCAATACCAGCTCCTACAGGTGCAACAAACAGCTCCGCGGTTGAGTACCCTGATTTCTCAAAATGATGCTTGGCTTTGTCAAGATCAAATTCCCTAACTGGCAATTCACTGCAAAAATCAGCACCGTATGCACTCATAATGGGTTGATCATTACCAACAGAACCGTGGCCTTTCAGAATTTTCTTAACGATACGCTCACGATCTTGGGCGAACTGCAGTCCCTTAACAAAATCAGCATTACTGCCAGGCTCAGCATTTTGCATTGCGCAAAGGCCATTATAAGCGCCGGCTGCAATGGAAATCATACTGACACCATCGGCTTCGTCAATTTGCTGAATCGCCTTAGGATCAACGTCCCCAATCAAATGGAAGTCACCAGAAATTAACGCATTAACACGTGCAATAGGATCTGTGATTGCTGTAATTTCAAGGGCGTCAAGGTGAGCAGGTTCGCGCCAATAGTTTTCATTTCTGACGCTGACTGATTTTACACCAGGCTCAAAGGTCTCCATTACAAATGGACCCGTGCCCATTCCACCACCTGTTGTCTCGTTTTTGATTATTTTCGATTGAAAAATACCAAGCAAAGTTGGTAAGTCAGAGTTAGGCGTATTCATTATCGCCTTGACTTCATGACTACCCACTTTTTTCCATTCTTGAACCGAACCTAATACCGCTTTGATAACAGAAACAGACTCTTCACCCAAATGTCGATTCATGCTCCATATGACATCGTCAGCTGTAAATGGCGTGCCATCGTGGAAGTTGACGTCTTCGCGCAGCTTAAAGGTCCACTCAGAAGCATCGTCATTGGGCTCAAAGGTTTCCGCTAATTCGGGTTGTGGCGTTACGTTGTCATCAAGCTGGATAAGGGAATTATAATGCGCCCTGCCTCTCGTATAGTCTATGGCAGAGGTAAACTGAATTGGATCCAGTTGATCATCAGGCCCGTGCAAACTAACTGCAGCTCTAACCGTGCCACCTTTAACTGGTGTCTGCGCCCGGGCTTCACTACCCGATGACAACAGGTTTTGTGCCGTCGCCAGGGAAACCCCTGTGGCCATCATCAATTTCAACGTATCTCGTCTGGAATAACCTTTGCTTATTACTTTTTCTACTAATGCCTTATCGCCATCATCGAGGTCGTTAAATTTGAGCTCGTGTGGCAAGACAGTTTTACTTTTGTCTTCTTTCATTCTCATAATCTCCAATTGGTTTGTTTAACAATAATACTTCATATAGCTCGTAAATACTTCTTAAAACTTGTTATAACTTGCGCAGTTTTTACAAGTAAATTACTGATTATGACCCACCAATGTAATAGTTTACCTTGGTAAATCTCGGATTCAGTCACCGATTTACAAAACTTTTCTTTGAAGAACTCAGGCATCAAACTCTACCCAGTAGGGTTTATGGTCTGAACCTGTGGCCTTGACATCTACCCAGCACTTTTTCACTTTTGATGAAAGCTCTGTGTTTACAAAGCAATAATCCAACCTCATCGGGCGGCCAGGCAGTCGATCGGGTGGATCCGGCCAACAGGAAAGTGGTTCGCCAATGGTTTCTCGAGCCACATTCCAGCTATCTACTAAACTGTTGGAATGCATGCCTCGGCCATAAACCTGGTCATTTTCGCCGACAATACGAATATATTCACTACTTTCTTCAGTGCTATTAAAATCGCCCATAAAAATGGTATTCTTCGGAATTGGCAACAGTGGTTCGCTATTATGCCAGTCCATTTTGACTATATTTTCCGCTTCAATTTTATCCATGGGTGTGCCTGAACCGCCCGCCATCATTACCCCGCCGCATTGCTCTATCATTTCGTGCATACCTAATAAGGCATCAATTTGCATTAATCGTTCCCGGGTAGAAATAGCCGAAAGATGCAGTGAATAAACCCGCAGTGGTCCGCAGGGCGTATCAATTACAGATTCCAATGCACCGGTACTCATACTGATCAAATTTACCGCAGCCAGCTGTGGTAGTACCAATGGACGAGACGACAATATAGGCCAACGAGAGAGAATCATCGGGCCGAATTGACGCCGTCGATTTGACACCACCCCGTCTTCCCCCTTCGAGCTTGCGTCCATATCGAATGCGGGGCAATAGGACCAATAATAGCCTTCTAATAACTGGCCCAGTACTTCTGGCTGGTCAATCATGCCAGATCGCCGCCAAAAGCGTTCTACTTCTTGCAAACCAATAATATCAGCACCACGAACTTCGTTTGAAATGCGATCCAAATCGAATCGTTGATCCATACCCAATCCAAATCGGATGTTATAGGTAACGACTTTCACTACTTTTTTAGACTCTCCACCAATTATCTTTCGATAGACTATTTTTGGCCACAGCTTTTTTTATAGGCGCAGTATTTTTACCAATTATTAATAAATATTAGGCTGGTAAATAGACCCATTTTGGACGAAAATCACAAGCCCAATTTTATTTTGATCATACCATCATGCTGCCCCCTGCTACGTTGCAATTAAATCGCATCATCATTAGCCGCTCGGGTAGTGAAACAATTTATCGGCAAATGTGTCGACATATTCGTGAAATGATACTCAATGGAGAATTAGCCATTGGCACTCGATTCCCATCTACCCGTGACCTGGGTAATACGCTATCTGTCTCGCGCACCACCGTGCGAGAAGTGTACGAGCAGCTTGTCGCTGAATCCTTTCTATCTTCCACATCTGGAAAAGGGACCTTTGTAATTAATCATCCCGTGTTAAATGCAAGGGTACTCGAACATAAGGCAAGATCGTCTATGATCTTGGAACGCACGAATCGTCAATCTGTAAAAATACCAACCTTGTCTAATCGTGGTAAACAGTTGTTGTCCCATTCGTCCAGCCCGACAATCTCTACATTACTACCATTTAACCCTGCTCTACCGGATTTCGATTTATTTCCCTATGCAAAGTGGTCCCGAATTGTAAAAAGGACCCTTGTGAATCGCGATCACGCTGCCATGTTTTATGGTGATGCTTCTGGCTATGTTCCCCTGAAACAGGCCATCGCGGAAAATCTGCATCAGTCGCGGGGTCTAAAATGCGATCCAGACCAAGTCATCGTAGTTGCCAGTTCCGAACAAGCAATAAGGCGCATCGTATTTTTGTTGCTCGACCGAGAAGATTGCGTCTGGTTCGGCGATCCAGGATTGCTCTCCCGGCGAATTGCTATTCAAACAACAGGGGTCAAAACCCTGAACGTACCCGTTGATGATCAGGGTGTGGTTGTATCGGCTGCGTATAAGTTCAAACAACAGGCTAAGCTTGCCTATGTCGCTCCATCCCGCCACTATCCACTGGGTCATATTATGTCCCTGCCCCGTCGGCTCGAATTACTGGAATGGGCAAATACAAATGATGCCTGGATAATTGAAGATGATTTTTGTTGTGAATTTAGTTTTAGCGGGCAGGCACCTCCTCCCATCCAATCCATGGAAATGAATCAGCGGGTAATATACATTGGTGGATTTAGTATGACATTGTTTCCCTCTTTGCGCTTAGCTTACCTTGTTGTTCCTAAATCACTGATAAGTGCAGCAGAAAATATATCCCAGGCTGAACAATCCGTGTCAACTTTATTGCAACCTGCATTGGCGGAATTCATTTCCCGAGGTCATTTCATGACCCACATACGAAACATGAAAAAAACTTATCAACGACGCGAACAGTTTCTGTCACAATTTCTAAATAATCATCTCGATGGGCTGGGAACAACCAGTGGAACTGGCGGTGGCTCGAATTTTATCTTGAATCTGCCGTCTACAATAAATGATCAAAAAATCAGTGACCAACTTATTCGTCAGGATGTAATCGCCCATCCATTATCGAGTTATTACTTGATGAAAAAGAGTCGAAACGATCATGCAAATGGATTAGTCATGGGCTTCGCGTGCTCCCCTAGATCGAAATTAGCGCACAGCGCAAGCATTTTGATGGAATCACTAAATAACTATAGTTAACAGATTTACTGCGCTTTCAGGAAAATAAAATTGTTCAACCCGTCATCGTGTCTGTTATTTCAGCTGACTGTCTTTACTGCCCCGACGATTAATTCCACCCACACTCATCTGGGAGTTTTCCAATTTGCTTTGGCATGATACACAAAGCCGCACGCCGGGAATCGCTTTTTGGCGAAGCTCAGGAATTTCACAATCGCATTCTTCACAATAGGTCAAACTGACACCATGAGGAAGTTGCTGTCGAGCTAATTTTACGGCATCCGCCACACTGGCATCGATCTGCTCCTGCACCGCCCCGTCCTTTGCCCAACCCCCGGCCATAATCTAGCGGTTATACCCGCCGTAGGATCCCATGTACTGGGCACCAAATCCATCCAGCACGCCACGGGTTTCATCGTCGGGCGCACCATAAACAATCATTAATGTGGGCTGGGCAAGGGCCAACAGGCGTTCTGCAAAGTTTGCACCGAAATTACCCAGGTGACTCAATGCTGCAGGAGAATCTGTGAACCGTTCATTAACGTGACAGCTTTTTCCATCATCACTAATAAACCACTCATAGGTCAGCGTATCGGGCTCTGAAGTTTTGACTGCACCGATGATTTCATCAACCAGGGTTTTGAAAGCGTCTAGTTGCCCATCATTAGTCGAAAGTTGAAAACTCCAGGTAATATTGTTGCTCATAATTTTATTCTCATTGTTTTGTTGAATTTATAAAAAGAAGCAAGGTGATATACCATGCCACTAATATAACTGTTGTGCTTAAAGTTTGTTTGCGAAATTTTAATCCAGTAGCAAAATATTGTTGGCTTAGTATAATTCAACATAAGAATAATTTTAACCTGGCATATTTCCAGATACCTCCAGATAACGATCTGCAATGGGTTGAACATGGAGGTAGTTCATCCTCGATTTGTTGAGCTGTTGTATCACCTCTTCGGGCT
Organism: Candidatus Spongiihabitans sp.; assembly: GCA_965237725.1. Taxonomy (GTDB): domain Bacteria; phylum Pseudomonadota; class Gammaproteobacteria; order Arenicellales; family Poriferihabitantaceae. Next base: position 4,078,043 of record OZ250151.1, on the reverse strand, counting down.
CGAATGCGGCCAACAGTGAATTGTAAAAGTCAGTTTTCAGGACTTCGGGGGCGGTTGACGCATAAGTATCTACCAGTTGCTGAGCATCCTCTTTGCACATTGGGCGGCGTAGATCCACAATCAATACAGCAGCACCCGGTTCAGTATTTTGTTTAATCGTACCCCAAAGGTCCTGGGGGTTGTGCAAATGGTGCAACAAACTATTACTAACTACGCCTTTAAATCCCGTTTCCATGCCGTTATCGAGTGGTAATACAGCCTGTATAAAATTTAAATTTTTCAATTCTGTTTCATCACGCTCAAGCCTGTTACGAGCAATGTCCAGCATGGCTTTGGAGCCATCAATCCCTACAATTTGACAATCTGGAAAATTTTGACCAAGTCGAAATGTAATATTCCCCGGCCCGCAACCCAAATCTACTATGGAGCCAGAAAATCCCTTGCCAACCAAGTGTTCAAACCGGTCCACAACCCGTTGATCTGATTCTGCAAAATCCGCACTGGCGTATGCAGCGGATTGCGCAACGTCTAGCATCAATTCTGGTTCAGTAATGCGGTCCATAATGGTAAATTAATTACTAACAATTTAACGATTTCATGTAAAATATTTAAGCACTCGTTAGATGGATTCTTTGACAGCATGAATAATAGAAGTGATATTATCAGATTTCTGAACACCAATATTCTGACAACATAATTAATATTTACTTGAGTAATACTGCGTCCAATATGGAAAAACCAACCAAGCCCACAAAAGTTGTTGACGCCCATGAAAAAAATACGCTGGACGTAGATTTTTCTGAAATACCCATTATTGATATGGCACCGATGTTTGGTGAAGACAAACCGGCCAAAATCAAAATGGCTAAAGAACTAAGAGATGCCTGTGTCAACGTCGGATTTTTCTATTTAAAAAACCATAATGTACCTGCGCCGCTTACTGCTGGTGTACGAAAACAGACCGAGGAATTTTTCTCACTACCAGAAGATACAAAATATAAATACGACATTGGAAAAATTAAGCGTCATCGCGGGTTTGTTCCGGTAGGCGCGCTAACCGCAGGCCCCGATGAAGATCCAGATCAACAGGAGGGTTACGAGGTTGCTCTGGAACTACCCGAAAGCGATCCTGATTTCCGCAATGGCAGTAAGTTATTTGGCCCCAATGTTTGGCCCGATGAATTACCCGATTTTCAAAAGGATGTATATAACTACTTCGATGCAATCTTCGATCTTGGCTGCACATTGTTTAGCGCCTTCGCATTGGCATTAGAACTTCCAGAAAATTACTTCGAAAAAGAATTATCCAAACCCATCGCTCAGCTACGACTGCTTTATTATCCGCCTGCCGAAAAGGAAAAGTCGGACCCAACTATGGGCATTGGCGCTCACACCGATTACGAATGTTTCACCATTCTCTGGCAAACAGAACCGGGGCTACAGGTACAAAATCGCGCTAATCAGTGGATAGAAGCTTTACCAATCGAAGACTGCTTTTTGGTCAATATCGGAGACATGATGATGCGATGGACCAACAACCTGTTCCGCTCTACCCCTCATCGAGTTGTTACCAGAACAACTAATAAGCGTTATTCATTCCCATTTTTCTTTGCAGCAAACTACGATACCGTTGTCAGTTGCCTGGATAATTGCACCAGCGAAGATAACCCACCAGCCTACCCGCCCACCAAATTTGGCTATTGGGTGGAAAACATGCACGCATACTCTTATGTATATCGCCATGATGAACGCGGGAAGCTGCCTAATCCAGAATTTTGAGAATCAGCCAGAATCCGAAATAGTAATGTGAACGGATAGTTTTAAATTGAATTTTTCCACCAGCTTCCACAATGGTAGTGGGCCGCGAGCGCTGACGTATTTTTTATGAAATTCTCTTCTGCAACAGAATCACCCATCAATTGTTCTGCTGTCTGATAATCCAGGGGATATAAAACATCCTGGGTAACAAGTTTAATCTCTTCTTTTTTCTCATACTTTTCATAGGCTCGGGTCAGCATAAATGGGCCTGTGGATTCAAGGACATGGTTATGGGCTTCTATACTCGTAGTGGATGAATTTGCCAGCTCCTCGATAACGTTTCGCAAAAACAAATTCCCCGACTGCCGTGAGTACATAAATGCATTTCCAATAATCATGGGTTTATCATGTAACTCATAATGCGCGCAGTTCTCCAAACCCAATACAAATTCTGCATCTTTCAATAACGGATCCAATGGTTCAATACTTCTGAAATCAAGATCAACATATAACCCGCCCAGTGAGTAGAGTATGAAATATCTTGCGGCGTCTACCCTTTGAATCTCAAATGGATAATTGTCATAAACTTCCAGAAACCAGGGATAATGTCTTTCTATAAGGTTCCTGTTGTCTTCATCGGTCCATAAATAATATTGCCACTGTGGATGATTGGCTTTCCAGGTCTTCGATAATCGATGGAATAACGCCGGCAAATTATGACTCTTCCAAGTCTGATGAATTGTATTTCTATGTCTAACTTGATCAATATTCGTACGCTCATTTGAGCCCTGCCAGTGCCAGCTACCTAAATGATGATGTATTGCATATGAACCGAAGGCACAGCTTGGTTTTTGACAATATTCGCAAAGTGTATCCGATAGCGGCAAAAGCATAATATCGTTTCGGTCTGGGAATTCATGAAACACTTTGGTTACCATTCCGGGGCCAGTTGAGTCTAGAACATCCAATTCAACGTCGATGAAATGGCCTAATGCATGCTCAACCAGTTCGATGATCATTGCCGCTATGACTGGATTTTTCGGTGGCGCACCAAACATATAGTTGGCGATGCGTACATCGTGCTCATTACTATTATTATTTTTTTGGTCTGAACCGGATTCATTTTCAAGCCTGAGCTCTTCAGCGAATACCGCCGAAGTTGAAATGAGCGAATCCAGCGGTTTTAATATTTCAATATCCGTGTCTAAATAAAAACCACCGCAAACATAAATTACAGCAAGACGAAATAAATCAGCTTTTTGAACACCTTTGGGAAGCGCATCGTAACAGCTTAGTAACTCAGGCATCTGGTCAGTCACAAATTGCCTGCAAGCCTGGTCTTCGTAAAAACGATAATCCCAGGTCGAATGTGCGGCGATGCATTTCTTTTGCCAATCCAAACATTTTGGACTGAGGTCTGTACTTTCTGCGGTTTGATGAATTATTTTCGGCGTTTCCACTAATTCTCTTTCATGATCTACGAACTTCCTTAATTCTTCTAATCGACTTAGGGCTGTAGCATCTAGCGCAACACTCGCATTTATGATTTTTTCAAAATGGATGTCATTCCAGGTGTTATCATCTCGAAGACTGTAAATGTACAAATCAGGTTGATCGAGCATCGCCACTTGATCAGCAGCCATTAATCGCCTTATTAGCGGTGCCTCTTCCCCTCTTGATGTTTCCTCGTAAAAATTCTCATCTTTGAGAAAATCTTTCCGACAGAGAATACTGCCTTCCCAGGCGCGAATATTAGAAAGATACGCGGCCTGATTAGCTTGCGAATGTATCCACCATCTGGAAAGAATACAAGCAGCTTTTCCGTGCTTTCGTGCGAACCACAGTTGAAATGAAATGCGCCGTGGGTCGTAGATATCATCGTCATCCCATTGACAAAAGTATTCACCATTAGCAACATGGATAGATAAATTTCTTAGTGTGCCAAGATTCGAATGGGTATCACTCGACGCAACGATATAGCTAATTTCAGAATGATTTATAGCTTCAAGAAAATTAATTGTCTCAGAATCATCCTGGTCACAAACAATCACTAATTCCTTATTGGGATAGTTCTGGAGTTTAAAACAGCGAATAGCAACTTTTAGTAATGCGACACGTTTTCGGGTCACACACAAACAGGACACCAGTGGCAGCCGTGACTGGACGCTGGGGGAACCATTTTTGGTGTATTTTAAAATGTCAGCATTTTTATTCGAATCCTGTCGCAGAGATTTAATATAGCGTTCTCCATTTTCGTAATACGCCGTTAGCAACGCCATGTTCCTTATGTATTGTGGATTGTTATCCTTGACTTGTGTGTCATGCTCGCCATGCCAGATATGAAATGCGGCCTGATTTTCTATGGACCTGATTTTTCGGGTTGTAGCTATAATCCGCAAACTCATAGCATCATCTTCTCCACCCCATCCACGAAATCTTTCATCCATTTCGCCTGCAGCATAAAATATCAATCGGCGAATTAAAAAAATACCGCCACAAAACGGAGGAATCTGCCCGATCGATTGACGATTTAGCTCATCATCTGATCGAGATATATATAATTCTCTACTACCTGCCAGGAGGTCATTCGAATCCTCATATGTCAATTCGATTAATGTGTCGTATGGATTAACAGCATCAATATCTTGTTGAAACTGATCGATAGCAAAATCCAGCTCGTTGGACCCCAACATCATGTCAGCATCGTGAATAATGAGTATCTGACCAGAAGAGTATTTCGCCGCGAGATTAATACCCCACGAAAAATTAAATTCGCCGTCGTTAAAAGCGAAATAATACTTGCAATTTTCGGGCAATATTTCAGGATCAATAGTTGCGTGACTATCCTGCTCCACTAGAATTATTTCCGAATCTGGCAACCCACTGAGTTGTTCCACAACAAAATATAGTGCGTTTAATCGATGACCATTGTCATCTCGAAATGTGATCAGACAAGAGCGAGATTTGACGGGATTAGCTGTTTCTATTTTAGGGTAATACTCGAATCTAGAAGGTTGCCAACTGGGCAACGCAGCAAAATTTACAGAGTGTTCACTTTCAACCTGGATCTCAGAAGCAACAATAGAGAAAAAGCTGCTTTTGGGAAAACGAACTAAAACATCGCATTGAGACAATAAAAATAAATCTACAATTGCTTCCAATGCAATGTCCACTTCACCGCGGGTATGATGAAGTTCACCTCGATCAATTTCGTTCAAAAACTTATGTTGTGTCACCACGCCCGGGAACTTTGACTTAATGTAATTTTCAACAAACCTGGAATCCGTGGCCAGGAAAAGTTGGCAGGGTTGCTGGAAAGTTTTTAATGCGAACGACATTGCTTCTACACAACTTTCCAGGCCCACTTCGTCCCAATATTTTTGATGCCCCATAATATTGCCACCATTACCGTGTCGGACATGAATACCGATTAATGGATTTCCAGTAAAGTGTTTTTGTGCAATTTTCGAAATCCTTTCTGCAACTACAGAAGTGGGAACAAATTTATTGAAGAAACCATTGCTTCTGGATGTTCCCAGCATTTGATCCCAGTTCAGGCAATGATCGAAAATTATTATTGACTCTTTTCGATCTTCTCCCCAGCGAATCAAATTAAATATTTCCTGGCGATCTGATAAATCCTGATCAAAGAAATTTAACCGACGATTTGGCGGATAGATATCAAGATTCGCAAGTTGGCTGGCAATAGTTTCAAATTCTAAAACATTAACGCCGTCTAAATCTTCTATGATCTCGAAGAGCTGTAAATATAATGAACTGGATCGAAGTTGCTTATATGGTGTGAACCGCCAGTCGATTACCAAAACGCGCCTGGTTCGTTGCGCAAATAGCCAGGCGCTGTACAAGGAAATCAAACAATCCCCTAGTCCGGTATTTCGGCGAGATATAACGTAGCGCCGTTCTGAAACTTCCTTATCATCAAAATCCAATGCATAGTCAAACACTGAAGCAGCATTGGTGCCTTCAACCCCAATGTGTTGAACAACCGAAGGCTTGACCGCAACCTGCTTGAATCCGTGCACCCTGTTGTCCCAGAAATAGTGCTGAATTAGTGTGTCCCAGTGTTGGTGCTGGAGAAAAATTTTAACAATTTCGAAAACTTCTGAATGGAAATAGTAGTTTATTCCACCCATTCTGCTTTTAACCACGTGGTCTTTGTAGTCAGAGACGATACATGGGTTATTGTGACGATTAAATCCACTGAGTATTAATCGATCTCTGGGATATTCGAGCTCATCATAAAGTTGGCCTAGACGACTAAGCCAGTGAGGCTTAACCAGTACATCTGAATCCAGATTCACCAGTCGTTGACAGCCCAGTTCCACCCCGAGGGACCAGCCCATATCCAGAGAAACGTTCATATTGGATCTCTGATTTTTGAATATCTTTATTACTGGAAGATCATGGTCAAATTGGGTTACCAATCTTCGCGTTTTTGTATTCGTACTATTGTCATCTACAATTATTACCAGGCAATCATCTAGATGACTTTTACTGATAGTTGCAATGGTTTTGCCGAGATATTCCGGCCGGTTATAGGTAGTCAAAACCAGCACGATTTTGGGCCATTTATCCAGCTTTTGTGCTGCGCTGGATATCTCTACTGACTCAACTGATTCTATAAAACCCTGATTTTTAAGGATTGTGTGAAGATCATGGTCTAGGCTGGTCATCCTCTTCTAATTATATGCTCGAACAATTTGATCGGTTTGTGTACAAATTTAAAGCAGCCTATGATAGCATTGCGGCTATAGGGGCTAGCGCAAAACAAGCACAGCATTTTTAAAACTGAAACAAAAAGTATTGATGATATTCAATTTTACCTGCTCTAGAGGCTCTCAAATATGACCAGAAAAAACGATGACGAACGACGAAAAATCTTAAAAACCACCCTTGCAGGGGGTGCAGTTATCACAACAAGTATTCTGCCGGAAAAATGGGAAAAGCCGTCAATGGACAGCATTGTGCTACCCGCCCATGCCGGTTTGACCTGCAATGTTAATTGTAATATTACAGGGTAGACTCCATAAGCCGGTCAAAATAGATTGTTTTTCCACCAGACAGCACTGGTAGATAGCAACAATCAGAATATTAGAGTATTCACCCAATTCATCGAGTAGTAGTACAGGATTCCTGCTATCTTAGTCAAAAACAACAACGCCTGTATGGCGGGTATAAATTGACGTATCCACAAAAATTTCAAATCCCAGTTGTTTTAGCCTGTCACAAACAAAAAAATCTTCTGACAGGTATATATTGTCCGATACCCCAACCTGAAATACATCATAGTGTATTTCTCCACTGTGTTGTGGATCACGGCTAACCGTCTGCAAATAAGAACGGCCGTTTTTGATCGCATCGTCAATTAACGCACCGATCGCATTTCTGCTTAACATAAACACAGCAGTGCCAACACGATTAACCGACTGCAGTTTTATTTCCAGCTCGGGATTAGCATCGGTATTAAGCTGTGCACTTCCATCGGGGTTCTTGCCTTTAAGGGCAACCGGCGCGCCGATGACATCTTTATCATAGTAGAGCATGTTCAACAGGCCATCGACATCAAGAAAAACATCGGCATCGAGGAACAACAAATGAGTATATTCTTCCATCAACCAAAACTTGGCGAGAATAGTGTTCCTTGCTCGTGTAATCAGACTTTCGTTGCCAATGGTTTGAACCGAAAAATCTATCCCCATGGTTTTAAATGCAAGAACCGAATGCAAGTACTCCGTATGTAGATACCCATTGTAAGCCGGGGTGCCAATCATTAGTTTTGTTTGTTTAGTCAAATTACAAATCCTGTGTATAAAATACTAAAATGATTAATTATGTTCTGTTTGGACAAGATTTGTAAGTGACTCGAAATATCAATTCATGGATTCCAGGTAAAAGGCTCGTAAACTATTTTACTGAATTTTAGTACCGCCACTCAGGCTTTGCTAGATTGTCACATTAGAATATCATTTACCCAGTGTCAAATTTATACTAAACCATGTCAACCAGCGAATTAGGCAAGCACATCATATCTTTTGGATTGTGGGGCGACAAAGAACGTTACATCAAAGGCGCTGAAGCCAATGTCGTCCTAGCTCGACAGTTCTATCCCGGCTGGGAATGTTGGTTCTGGGTTGATGAAACCGTACCGCTTGATGCTGTTCAGCTGCTCAATTACCAATCAGATTGCCGGATAATCTTCCGGGATTCAAGACACACATCAATCGATAAATTACTCTGGCGATTTTTTAGCATTGACGAACCTGACGTTGAGGTGATGATTGTTCGCGATTCAGATTCGCGTATCAATGAACGAGAAGCCAATGCAGTTGTCCAGTGGCTTGCCTCTGATAATCAATTTCATGTTCTACGGGATCACCCTTCGCACGATACGGAGATTCTGGGTGGAATGTGGGGCGCCCGAAAAAACCCCAACAGAAATTATAGAGCCCTCGCAGATAAATTTTATGAATCTAAAAATGTAAAACTTGGAACAGGTATTGATCAGGCATTTTTGAGGGTAATGATCTGGCCCCATGCAAAAAATAGTTGCTTTATTCACGATTCAAGAAATGACAAATATCCATTTCCCTGTTCTGACTCCAAGTCCGAAGTTGGTTACTTTATCGGGCGGCAATTCTTTCCCCATGACAATGACTGGAATCAGTTCACACCTCCGTTAAGTGAAAAATCCATCGACCCATCATCAAACAAATCTTTCAACGACCAAATGAGACAGGAAGGCTTACTCATCGTTTTATTTAACGATTTTTATGGAAAGTTGGACGAATTTACCGAAATAAACGCCCCAGGGGTAAAGATATCCACGAACCGAAATATGATACCCATGGCGGACGCTGTGATAGTACACGCTCCTGGATTCATTAACGACCAGGAAATCCTGCCACGAAAAGCAATGGAACAGTTGTGGGTTTGCTGGAGCATGGAGTCTGATGTTAATTATCCCAGAATTAATGATGTCTGCTTTGATATCAAAATGACTTATCAAAGGCAGTCGGATATCTGGATACCTTATTTCTCAGATGAAACTTCAAATCGGATTAATTCCAACCAGTACAATTTTTCTGATAAAAAGGAAGGATGTATCATCGCCTCATTTATAAGCAGTCTTGTCAACCATAGTAAGCGTTTAAATTATTTGCGCGAATTGAATAAATACATTGACATTCATCACTATGGAACAGTTTTAAAAAACAGAGATCTCACGGTGGACAATGGCCAGGATACCAAACTAGAAGTTTATAAAACATATAAATTTGCCATTGCATTCGAAAATTCTATCTCGGAAGACTATGTGACTGAGAAGTTCTTTGACCCATTGACCGTAGGTACAGTGCCAATCTACCTCGGTGCCCCAAATATAGAGGACTATTCTCCCGGTAGAAATTCATATATAAATGTACGTGACTTTCCAGATCCACAAGATCTTGCAGATCTGATAAATCGCGCAGCAGCAGATGATTCAATCTATCAACAATTCTTTGACTGGAAATCTGATTACAAGCATTCTAACTTGACCCAATTGATAAAATTTGAACATTCGTCTGAAGACTGCTTTGTCAGACTGCCCGAAGTTGTTAAAAACAAAATTGGTAGTCGAGATAAAATACGCTATAAACAAAATTCTGGGTGGGTTTTGGTGAAACTTGATCAGGCAATATTTTTGCTGAATGTAGGTGAATGCATACAAATAAAACTAAGTGAAACTGCGGCCGCAATTTGGCAACATTGCGCCTCCTTTCAAACAATACGGGAAATAGTTTTGTCTCTGTCAGTCAATTACCCGGGCTCTGAAAACGATATTCAAAAAGATGTTCGTGAAACAATTCGGCAGTTTTTTTACCTTGAGGCTGTACAACGGCTGTGGGAAGATTGAAGTGTGGAGATACTTTTCTTGTATCAGGAGTGGAGGAATTTTGAATCCTGGAGCAACGACGCAGGCGACGACCCAAGAGCAGTTCGTTTGTGCAAGATTAACGAATACTAAAAAGAAAATTACTAATTATCCGGAATTTTTCGCCCAACCAGTTGATAAAGTAATTAAATTTGTATCCCGTTTTACAATGGCAAGATCCAACAATGAATGAATGCGTTTTCCCAGGCAAGGTTCATCCGGAACCTACTGATTCAGGATGGTTTAAGATACTTGATTCGGTTTCACCTGCCAATGTTCTTGATGGCGATATCACCTGTGACTGGCTTGTAATTGGTGGCGGATGGATGGGTTTACACGCTGCCCGCCGGCTGGCTGAGCTTGATCCTGAAGGAGACATTGCCCTTGTAGATGCTGGGAGAATTGGTAACAACGCCGCAGGACGATGCGCGGGATATGCTATCGATCTGGCACACAATCCACGCAACCGACATTTTGCCGAGGACGTTAAAGATAATAGCGAAGAAAACCATATTAATCTGGAAGGCATCGCGTATATGCAGGAAGCGGTGGAAGAACACAGTGTAGACTGTGAGTGGGATCCCCAGGGAAAGTATCATGCCGCGGCTTCAGAAAAAGGCATCGCAAATCTGAATATCTTTGCTCGGGCGATGGATAATCTTAACCAACCATATCGCTGGGTTAATGCTGATGAAATTCACCAGGTTACGGGTAGCAAATATTATTTAAAGGCGTTGCATGCGCCAGGGACGGTCTTGTTTCAACCCGCCATGTATATGCATAATGCAATGAAATGCTTACCTGATAACGTCGGTGCATATGAAAATACAGCGGTAATCCAAATCCAGTATGACAACGAAAGACATATTTGCACCACATCCACTGGGGAGATACGCTGTAAAAATCTGATGCTTTGTAATAATGCATTCCTCACTCAGTGTGGATTTTATGCCGGCACTGCAATTCCATTGTATACCTACGGCAGCCTTACCCGGATTCTTGGCGAATCTGAATCCCGTGCAATTGGAGATGGCCCGGCATTTGGTGTGATTCCCGCCCATAGTTTCGGAACAACGGTTCGACGCACCCCCGACAATCGATTATTTCTCCGAAACGTCTACGGCTATGGTAAGGGTTTTCGCTCTAGTCAAGCTGATGTTGATAAAGCAAGAACCAGTCACCAGGGTGCTTTTGACCGTCGCTACCCGGAAATTTCTTCCATGGGCTTCGAATATAGTTGGGGCGGGATGATGACACTTTCACACAACGGTGGTATGGTTTTTGGTCAATTGGCGAGCCGTGTTTTTGGCACTGCCTTTTGTAATGGCACCGGCGTATCCCGTGGAACCACATTCGGCAAAGCTTTGGCTGAACATGCCATGGGTAAAACTTCCAGGAGTATCGAAATATTACTGGGGCGGGCAAAGCCGGTTCGAAAATACAATGATTTTCTAACCGCCCTGGGCGTTCGCATGACAACTGCATATCAATTTTTCCAGGCAGGCAAAGAAGTTTAACTTTACAACTATAGAGAATACAACATGTCAGATTTAAGCGGTATCAACCTTGCAATGCAAACCCCTTTTGAAGAAAGCGGTGCATTAGACTATGGCCGATGGGAAGCGCTAATAGAATTATATCTTGACGCTGGTGTGCATGGACTGGTGTTGGGTTCTGGTACCGGTCAACATCCCTACCTGACGGAACATGAATGCGAAAAGCTGTTCGAGTCTGGTGCGCGAGTAATCAATGGTCGATGCAATCTAATACTACAAACCTCCGCACTCAATGTTGATGAAGTGATTCGACGATCTAAACGCGCTGAATCATTGGGCGCTGATGCGGTGATGATTTTACCACCCTATCTGGAAGGCCCTGCTGACGACGACGGACTATTTCAGTTTTATGCTGATGTGGACGCTGAGTTGAATGTAGATATTGTAGGCTACAACATTCCTCAGGCCACAGGATTATCGGTATCACCCGTATTGTATAAGCGACTACTCACATTGGAACATTTTGAATATATCAAGGACAGTGCGGGAGACTTGACCATACATCAGGCATTCCTCGCCTGTGGCGGTAAGGTGCTAAATGGATGTGATACCACTACCGTTTTCGCTTTAATGGCTGGCGCCACGGGGGCCATCTGGGGAGGTGCAAATTATATGCCAAAAGAAGCAGTGAGACTGTATGAACTGGTATCGACTGGCGACTATGCTGGCGCGCTGACATTGTGGGAAAAAATGATTCCATCGCTAATATATATCTGGCACGGCGACTACATGCCCGCGGTCAAGGTTGCATCGCGTCTGCGAGGCTATGATGGTGGTCATGTGCGTCGACCACTTAGAGCTTTGCCGCTGGAAGAAGAAAAGAAACTGGTAGAATTATTAAAGCCCCTGGGTTAACGCTTAAATGTATTCTTTGTAACTATCAAGAAATTTCATCGTAAGTTCTTCTGAAATGTAATTACGTCATTAAACTTTAACCTTATTTAGCTGGGTTTTAGGGAAAACCGATATGTTATGAATATTAAAATTTCGGCGATTGTGCTACTCTTTTGGTGTCAATGAATTCAATAACCATGGGGGAACCTATGAGAATTATGCAAATCAAGAAATACCTCTTTTCGGGCCTGCTCGCCACTTCTATTGTTACACTGATGTTATTTACTTCGGCTACTTATGCGGGACTAAATAATCTACATGACAATTTCAATAATGTGTCTGCCGAGGAATTGTCTGAATTAGTATCGTCAGATAGTGCAATAGTGTTCGACGTCAACACCAACTCTTATCGGGCATATAAAGGCATCATTCCTGGCGCTAAGTTATTGCGTAGTTACCGTTATGATGCTGAACAGGTGTTACCCGCTGACAAGTCTGAAAAACTAGTATTTTACTGCGCAAACACCTTATGTACATCAGCACCTATGGCCGCCCAGATTGCGGTGGATGCCGGCTACCAGGACGTAAACGTTCTGCTAATTGGCATTGATGGCTGGCTTAAGGCGGGATTCCAATCGGAGATATTCTAAGTAAGTAAAAATGGGTAAAACCCATTAATTTTTGTACCTCCCATAAGGGTTGAACTCTCCCCCATCTGGTTTAATATTAGAAATAATAGCAATCTGGAACAAGTAATTTTCTGACTCACATATATGCTCAGGCGTTTATTTTAAGGGGTTTAACCAATGATTAAATTATTAAAACTTTCGTTCAGTGGATTTATAAGAAACACACTGGCCTGTTTAGTTATCATGCTATTTTCATCAGTATTCGCCAATGCGGATTCTGCAGACAGTTACTTCTTTGACAAAAAACATACTGAAATCAGGTTTTACTATAATCATGGTGGGGTCTCCGAACAAAGTGGCGAATTTACGATACTCGATGGAGACATGGTTATGGACGAAGAAAACATGTCCAATAGCTCGGTTTCGATTGTAATTAACGCAAAATCTATTAACACTGGAATCAAAGAACTGGATGGGCAGCTTCAAAACGCCTATTATTTTTCTGCAAAGGAGTTTCCAAAGATTACATTTACCAGTACCGATTTCCGAATAATTGATGAAAAGACGATTGAAATAACAGGAGACTTAACAATCCGCGGAATAACTAAGTCAGTTGTTGTTAATACGGAAATAGTTCATAAAGGCGAACACGCCATGGGACAAAGAATGGTTTTCTATCGCGGGCAATGGTTAGGGATTCGCGGAACATTTTCTGTTCTGCGTAGTGAATTTGGAATGGACTCCTTTATACCGATGATTTCAGACTCCGTTCGGGTGGAAATAAATGCTGAGCTTAAGGCCAGAAAAAAATAGTATAAAAAATAGACTAAAAATAGTCCGGAAATTTAATTTATTCAACTCCTGGTCCGTTCATATCCAAAAACAGTATTATGAGATGCGAGCAAAAATTATTTCTAAATAAATTGAATTGGCACAAACTGGTTTGGACGTTTAGTTACAAATTGGTGGAAAAACAGAAAAATTACAAATCACGTCAGGAGGATCCTGTGGATTCTGGGGTGACCCTGATCCGCCACCGCCACTTGAATTTTCCGACCCAGGCGTATTTGTTGTGGTCACGGGATCAATCATTGGCTCTGGACTCGGTATAAAATCCGATTGGGCAGCAAGAGGTTCCTGTTTATATAAGGGAGAACTCAGACCAATATTCTGATCAAAATATATCGGCATCCAGGTCGGCCCGGCCAGCGTATTCATAGACAAATCGATGGTTTGGTTTTCCTGCCATGTTGATGGCTCGCCGACGGTTTGGGCGTAAACAAAAGTACTGGTCATGAAGAAAAACACGGTCAGCAGTATGGATTTGTAATTTACACTTTTCATGCTTGTGTTTTGTCTAGTAAACATAATTAAATTTCACCCCCCACATATTTCGTTCGTAAGTTAATGAATCATAGGTTGAGTCTTCGTCCTGGGCGCTGTACTGCAGCTGAAGTAAATATTTTCCAGCGAACCATCGTGACAACCCGGCACTGTAATACCAGGACTCTGTTCGCCGTTGTACAGGCCCGGAAAAATCCGGATATTCGTAATCCGTGTATCGCGCGCCGATATCACCAGTAAGTTTCCATCCGAGTGGAACTCGCACCTGCAAATTCACCCGTTTTCCTTCCTTGTTGAAATTTGTGCCGTCTGCATCGGTGTCTTCGTATTCAATACCAAGAGATACAACTCCCCGTCTTTGAGAATAATACCAGTACTGGGTAAGCCCAATAGTATTTATATCTGCATCCCTTGATGAGACTGCAGGTAAAAACCCTTCAGATCTAAAATCATCTTTAGTACGTGAAAAATATAGTTTGGTTGAAGTTCGAGAATTTAAATCCAGGCGTAGTCCTAAATCAATGGTATGGGATTCGCTGTAATCACCAGAATCATCAAGGTCGATATCGAGAAAACGATAATTTGCAGAAATCAATGATGGAATGTTGGCAATACGTGTGACCCGTTGAATACCAAGCCGAGCACTACTTTGGCTGACGTCAAAAGGATCGAACTGGGTATCCAGATAACTGGTATCCGCATGGGAAATCCCGATGGACCCAACCCAGACAGAATTTCGGACGAAGTAGTAATCCAAAGAAAGGTAATTTTGAAATCGAGCGCCACTCCTTGATCCAGCAGCTAAAGAACGGGTTGTCGGTGCGGCGGGAATATTGTCATCCCTTTGATATGCGCTTTGGAAAAATAATCCAAATTTCTTTGGCGAACCTCGTCCCCGGATTTGAGCTAGTTGTTGTGACAACGCCGAAATATACTGATTTGCGAATTCGGCATATTTTGAGTCCGGTGCTAATTCAACCACTTTACTGAAAACCAGGATAGACTCATCCAGTTGTTTGGCATTGTACAAACTACCACCTAAATTGAATAATACTGCTGGATCATCGGTATGATCATTTAGCAATCCACGAAATACCGCTATTGCCTCACTATAGCGACCCAACCGATCCATCGTCATGCCAATATATCGAGTAATTAGTTCATGCCCAGGGTTAGCGTCAAGCAATAGATTAAATTCATCAAGTGCAACAGAATAGTTTTTTTCCTTGAATGCAATACCTGCTTTGGTATCTGCCAAAGTCATTTCCTGAGCATACGCACTGGACCATATAACAGTAAATATACTGATAAATAATACAAATAGCAGTTTCTTATTTTTATACATGCAAGCTAAATCCTGTGGTGTCTGGATAAGCGACTTAATCCGGATCTTCAGGCATGGGGTCAGGACCAGGAATTATATCCTCAAACATTTTTTTAGCAGTATCTGGATCCAGAGTACCATGAGACTGTTGAGACTCATGCAACGACGGATCACCGGCAATTTGCTCCTGGCTCAGTATTAATTTGGGTGGTGTATTACCCAGTCCGTCGTCTTCGCCCGGATCTACCTGGTCTGGTTTTTTAAAACTCAAATCTGGTTTTTGACCACTCCACTTTGCCATCCAGCGCGCCCAACTTCCATCGTCATCTGCACTATCAGGATCCTTGGTGTAATTTGGATCCAAGGGCCCTGCCGACCTCTCTCTGTGGTGACTTCCCCTGACTCGATGTGAAGTTACGTTTCCCTCCGAGTTAACACGGATAATTGATCGATACATCAAGTTCCCTCCACTGCTCCAAGTTTCCTGTGATACTACTTTTGATCCATCCTCATAAGTCACGGTAGTTAAAAAATTTGATCCGCCTCGAGCAGGTCTTTCTTCAACTGTTTTTGTAGCGACTGGGCCCGAATCAGTACTGGCTGCTCCCCCCATAATGCCTGCAAGATCACCAGTAGGGGTGGTAGGGGCGCCACTAATATTACTGCCGTCTGATGAGTTTCCACTACCTGATCCGGGCGTGGTTGCATCAGGAATCGGCGCGGCATTTTCTATACCAGTGCCATCACCGCCTAGCTTACCTAATTCATCCAGACCGCCATCATCCTGACCACCCAAACCTGTCTCAGGAATAATACTCTGCTCCAGATCTGCTGCACCCAATGCTTCGATGGAGTCCTGAATATTCTCTATTGCCGCAGTGTCGATATTTTCTATCTGACTCCCAACTTGATCGATATTTGTAGTGTCTTCCAAATTGGGAATGGACTCGGGACTTATGCTCATGCCGCTGTTCATGTTCGAACCTACAGCTGTTGTGGCGCCTTCCGGAACCTGTATCTGGTTGCTATCAGGGGATTCCAGTACCTTAGGATTGATCTTTGGGGTATTTTGTTCGTTTAGCTGAGGGGTATTCAATCCTTGGTTTTCGATATTTGCATCTTGAAGATTGATATTGACCGGGGTGCTCAAAGATCCAGACGAGGCCGGTTGAGCAATGGAAACACTGGTACCGATATCCGTATTCACCTGCTGTGTATTATCTTCTTCGCCACTGCCTGCTGCATAGGCCGCCGAACTGAGTAATAAACCTGTGAGGCAGGTAACTAAACCTACTGATAATTTAGTATCTCGATTCATCATAATATCCTCGATATCGCCGATATTTCAACAGTATACGAGTGTATATCCGATGTTTCCAGTAGTATTTACACCTAAGTTATTCTACTGGGTGACGCAAAACTGGCGCACGTTCTACTCGTTAATAATTATATTTGTTAATCGCCCGTAGTTGGCAATTCAATATTCAAGACGTGACACTGTTTTGCAGTTTTGGCATCCGAATTTCAAGTAATTGTGGTCTGTCCCCAATTCATCAAGGTAGGTTCGGGGCCTCCGCAAACCACAGTCGAATGCCCAGGGTGATCAACACAGTTCCGAATAACCGATTTACCCATTTACCTGCATTAAATAGACGGTTTCGTACGCTGGATATTTGAAGCACATATACAAACAATACCCAAAAGCCCGCGCTGATGCCTATGGTCGTGGATACGAGCAATACCTGATACACAATAGTTGATTCTGGATGCACGAATACTGCAAGCATCCCAAGATAGAACAGTGGACCTTTTGGGTTGAGTAAGTTGTTCAGCAGCCCTTGCACCCACCACTTTCGACTATAGTTTGGCGCCGTCTCAGTTTCTTCGATTTTGTTCAAATGTGAGCGAAGACTCTGATACCCCAGAAAAATTAAGTAGGCACCGCCCGCGAGTTTGAGAATCGTGAACGCAACGATATTGTTGGCGATCAACCACCCTATTCCAAACAGGCAATAAGTAAGATGAACTAAGTTACCAGTCAAGATTCCCGCGCTTGTCCACCCGCCTGCGCTCTTGCCACCCACAACTGTATTTCGAGTAACAAGTGCAAAGTCGGGTCCTGGGCTTATCATGATCAAGACGGTTAGACCGGCAACGCTAAGGAGTTCGGAAAGCATGTTTTTAGACTAGCGCACAAGACTGGGGTCGTCAAAGGTTGCTTTTGTGTGTATTAAGGTTTAGTTATGATCCTTAACGGTCACAATTTGGTAACAATGCATATTTTTTGGGAAATACACAAGTTTAGCTAGATCACAGCCTGTTGCAGCAAGCCTTTACAATGGTAATGGGTGGTTTCATACTTAAAACGGTATTCGACAGTTTTCGGGACAAGGCAACTTGCGTCGAATAAAATTGTCAACATATATTGATCATTACCCTAATTAACGAGCCTTTATTATGAGAAAAATTACTATCCCAAAAGTTCTTATTCCACTTATTATATTTTTATTAAGTACTAATCAGGCGTTTGCCCAGGACACTCGAAGCTTGACCGAAATCAGTGACGGGCTCTATCGCTTCCAGAATAATTATCACTACTCAGTTGTACTGGTTACAAATGAAGGCGTTGTTGTTACCGACCCAATAAACGCTGACGCTGCTCAGTGGCTTAAAGATGAAATCGCAAGCCAGTTTAACCAGCCGATTAAGTACCTTGTTTATAGCCACGATCATGTTGATCATATTGCTGGCGGCGAAGTTTTTGAAGCTCCGGTTGTAATTGCCCACGATATGGCCAAGGCCGATATCATTGCTGAACAACGGCCCACCGCGATTCCCACCCTAACATTTTCCGATAATTTGACGGTTGAACTTGGAGGCAAGGTCATTGAGCTCAATTATCTCGGCCGCTCCCACTCGGACAACATGGTTGTGATGAACTTTCCCGGGCAACGGGTTTTGTTTGCAGTAGATTTTATTCCGATCAAATCGGTGGCTTGGAAAACACTGACGGACGCTTATATTCCGGATTGGATTGAAGCAGTGAAAAAGGTGGAGGCAATGGATTTTGATATTTTGATGCCAGCCCACGGTAATCCTGGTACCAAAGCCGATGTCACTGCTTTTCGCCAATATATGGAAGAAATGTATAGCGCTGTGTTGTCAGGCGTTCAGGCCGGTAAATCCCTTGAAGAACTCCAGCAAAGTATCCTAATGCCGAAGTACGCGAGCTGGGGTAACTACGATACTCAGTTAACAATGAATATAGAGGGGATGTATAACCAGATCAGCCTGCACCGACGCGGCAACTGATCCAATATTTTTATGCCCCCGTTAAAGGGTTAAAGGTGCAGGAGAAGGGTTAAAGGTGCAGGAGAAGGGTTAAAGGTGCAGGAGAAGGGTTAAAGGTGCAGGAGAAGGGTTAAAGGTGCCGGAGAGATTTAAATTAAATCCCTCCGGCACCTTTTTATCCAACCGTCAAGGCAGCATGTTATTGTCGACCCTGGTTATCCGTGCTAGTTTGCGATAATGCTTTACCACTGCTGAAACTGCACCTTATACCAATGCGTGTTGGAATCCTATGAATGCCCCGCTGTTATTTTGTCACACCCACAAACAGGGAGATGAAATAGTTCGAAGAACCGATGCCGGTGATCCACAGGCCTTGTCCCACTTTTCCTGGCAGCCGATGCTGTTGAAGATGCTTGAAAATCACGGCGTAGAAAACTGGTACCGGATGGTCCCGGTGGAATGCATCGTCAATAGCGACGCTAATTGGGTTTACGCAGTGGGTCTGATTGGAAACGGGGGTCAATGGATTGGAAGCCCTACTCGTGGTTTACTGGCGGAAACCGTATTTGAACGCATACCGCCAGAGATAATGAAACTACTGAGGGATCGGCGGGCCCGGTTGCTGCTCGACAACTCCAGCGAAGCAATGACCACGGGACCCTGGTTGTTGAAGACCCTGCATAAGAAAATCGACGAATACCGGCTGCATGCGGACCGAGTAGTATTTCTGACCCAGGATTTACGTGCCCCTGAATTGCTCGCATCCTGGAGAGTCAAAATCGGCAGAATGAATACGCTGCACGTGTTCCCATTTCAGCAGGCTCTGGTTCGTTGTGCCGGGATTTATTCCCAGCCCGGTCGGCGCGGTAGCGGCAACCTGCTTAATCGGTCGAGCGCCCTGGCCTGCGCAGCAGGCACCCAGAAGCGTGAGCGACATTTCCTGTGCTTCAATCGCAGACCCAAGGCACATCGTCTGGCAATAACTTTATACTTGCTGCAGTCGGGCTATCATCGACGGGGATTGCTTTCCTATTGCAATGACCACGACGCCAACGCTGCAGAAAAGCTATTGGCGGCAATACCGAATCTGGATTCCCAAACAGTCCAGCGATATTTGGAAGTTTTCAATGAACATAAAGCCCAATTTCCATTATTGTTGGATTGGGACTTTGCGTCCCAACCAAAATTCAATGCGATAATTGATACACCCGCCGAATTGTTTGGAAATTCCTATTTCAGCATAATTACCGAATCGGACTATTCAACTAATTACGTATTTAGATTTACAGAAAAAACCTGGAAATCTATCGCTAATTTTCACCCCTTCATTCTTGTCGGAGAGCACGGCGCGCTCAGCGAGCTGCGGCGCCTGGGTTTTCGAACTTTCCACCCACTGATCGATGAATCCTACGACACTGAAAAAGATCCGGCACGACGACTGGCGCTCATCACCGACGCAATCGACAGAATTTGCCGGCTGTCCATCGACGATGTCCACCAGCTCTATACTGAACTCTGGCCAGCCATCGAGCACAACGAACGCCATTTTTATGCCGTTGCCGCCAGTGAATTTCAATTTGCACTGAAACATCTCGGTGCACTGTTGCACATGCCTGCGGATTGATTTCACTAACCCAGGCACACGACAGAGCATCGATCTACTGCGGTTTTAGGGCATTCACCGAGTGACTAAATAGACAGTGTTTACAAAAGTGCTACTTATTTATATTCTTATGCGCGTTATTAAAAAAGGTTTTTCGAAGTGCGAGACCAGATGACCGTCGCGTTTACCGATTAAACTGAATATACTCTGATCGTGCCTGTGCTGTCGGAATTCCGGATCCTCCTCTGCCATCGACGGACTATCGTCAATGAGGTGGTAGTTATCGCTTATAGCGATTCGGTACCACTCTGCGACAGCCCTGATTGATTGCTTGGTCTTACGAAGAACGATGAGTCCGGATAAAAGCTGGTCAGGATGCGGATGCTCTGGATTTGCCCCGAAACAATGCAGTAAATCCTTCTTCGTCCAGTGCCTCTCCGGGAGTCCCGCTGACCAGCGTAGAAAATCGCTCCTGCTGGATGATAAGAGTTTCATGTTCGCGGCAAAACATTCGATGGAGGCCGGGCTGATACTACAGCCAGCGTCCGCGTAAACGATATACTCACCGGGCTGGACGTCATGCTCGGTCAGCCGCGCCAATATAATGTATGGTTTCCAGATCCAGAAGCCGCCCCCACGCTCATGATTCTTGATAAAATGACCATGCTCCCGAAACAGATCACCAATATCGTCGGGTGTGTAGTACCTGCGGGTTACAAACCAGCCTGTTGTTCCGGCTTCGGTGACGATTCGAGCTCGTGAGGATTTGAAATTATCGTCCCCGTAGGTAACAAAATGAACTCGGCAGGAGCGGATATAAGCCAGTAGATCACTCTCATCGGTACGCCCACCCGGTTGCTCGCCTTTCCCCATATCAATGCCACCACCGACTATTTGCGAGCGTAGCTAGCCCCGCATGGATTGGCATCATGGACGATGCGCACAACTGCCAATTCGGGGATTTTCAGTATCATGGATACCACTCTGCTCTCAATATCGTTTAATTAACGGAAGTCTCTCTAAATATTTACACCATTTTAAACTCACATGTTCAGACGGAATACAATAAAACTAATCACTTGAATGTTAATGATATGATTCTTCATATAAACGATTGTGATATTTCAATGTACACGGATACAGACCAAAAGAGATAATTGAGTGTATGTCCATTTAAAGATTAATATATAAATCAATGCCTTGCAACTTTAACCCTAAACGAATAAAAGATCATAACGTTTTTGTAGAGACTGGAACCTATACAGGTAATACTGTTAAAAAGTTTAAAGATCTTTATGAGACATATCACACAATAGAAATTGTAGAATCATTCTACAATCAAGTAAGGACTAAGTTTAAAGACTCAAATGTTATATTTCATCTAGGCGATTCACCTGTAGTATTAAGTAGTATTCTTAAAACCATTGATGAACCTGCTACTTTTTGGTTAGATGCTCATTACCAAGGAGGTAAACAGCCTGGTGATACTCATTCTCCTATTAAGAGTGAGCTTGTAGCCATTGGCCAGCATCACATTAAAGATCACTTAATTATGTTGGATGATGTACGGCTATTTGGTAAATATGGTACGAGCGTTAAAGAAGTTAAAAGTCTATTGTTAAAGATTAATCCTAAGTATAGTTTTAAATTTAAGGCGGGTATTACAGACTCTGATGTATTAGTAGCCTATATTAGGTAAAAGAAGATACGGGGTCAGGTCTTTGATTTTGGATACGAGAAGCTACGCTTCTAGGCCGCCTTCTGGATGTCCTGGTAGATGTTCTCCCTATTACAATTTACCACCAAATTTTTCAAGGATGCGACTATTAAATTGATCTCTTTCATTTTGATCCAACTGCCTTCCCGTAAAGCTTTCGAAATAGGAATCGGTATAGCTCAATCTAAGTTCCAAAGGTTCAGTGACTTTAAGCGCGTAATATCCGATTTGGGCAAAATATAATATGCGTGCTCGAATGAGCGCGTCAGGCATGGCGTATTCGAAACGTGTAAAAAATTCCTTAAAAGCCTGAATTCGAACCTCATCCGCATTGTCCAAGGCCATTCGAATTTTCTTTGACCTTCGAGCCCATTCTCTTATGGCCAAATCCAAATGTGGATCAAATTGTTCAACATCAATACAGGTTTCAAAAAATCTGAGGATTCCTGAGGATAGACTCTGCACATTAGCCACTGATTCCACAATGGCAGGGGTGTTCTTCTCTTTCCAATAATCAACTAACGCTTCTATCAAATCTGATCGATTGGTAAAGTGCCAATAAAAGCTTCCTCGCGTTACCCCCAAATTCTCAGCCAAACGTGTGATACGCACTTCATCCACCCCTTGTGTAACAAACACCTCCAAAGCCGCGGATAACCAGTCAAACCTCTGAAGTTGTTCTTTTTGAGAAGATGCTGAGTTGGATCTGTCAGCAACGGTTTTTAGTAATACCCTGTCTTTCAAGTATTTGACTCCATACATAGATGTATGGATAATATACACCATTGTATTTTATTTGCAAATGATGCTCCTGGCAATGTACCTGGCATGCATTTGATAACTGGGTTTCAGTGCAATATTCGCTTGTGGATATTGATAAAATCATACTCTTTAGAATTTTCAAGCGACGCTTTTGGAGAAAACAAAAATGAATTCGCACTATCGTGTTGTTGTTGTAGGCGGCGGCGTTGTTGGCGCTTCTGTGATTTATCACCTCGCCAAATTTGGATGGAAAGATGTGTGTATCATTGAACGTGATGTGCTCACTGCGGGGTCATCCTGGCATGCTGCTGGAGGCGTTCATGCTTTAAACGCTGATCCCAATATGGCCGCACTCCAGGCATACACCATCGACCTCCTTTCTCAAATAGAAAAAGAAAGCGGTCAGGACATTGGCCTACACATGACCGGCGGCATCACCGTGGCATCTGCACCCGCACGTTGGGAGTGGTTACAGGCGACTTATCGAATTTTTCAAACCATTGGCATTGAAGATTGTTATTTGATGACCCCCGCTGAAATCAAAGAGAAATGCCCTATCATGGATGTGCAAGGTGTATTGGGAGGACTCTGGGCAGATCGCGAAGGTTATTTGGACACCACTGGAACAGTACATGCCTACGCGGGAGCGGCAAAGAAATTGGGTGCCGAAGTCATTGAACATAATCGCGTACTCGAGCTTATTCAAAAGCCCGATTCAAGTTGGGATGTCGTCACCGAAAAAGGCACTATCAACGCAGAGCATGTGGTGAACGCAGGTGGATTGTGGGCGAAACAGGTGGGGCGAATGGTGGGCCTGGATTTACCGCTTTCGCCGCTTAAACACCACTATCTCGTTTCGGATACTATCCCCGAAGTCGCGGCCCTTGATTTTGAAGTTCCCATGACGGTGGACCTGGAAGGATTCACCTATATGCGCCAGGACCAACAAGGGATTCTGGTGGGTATTTATGAATTAAACCATCAACATTGGGAAATAGATGGCGCACCGTGGAATTATGGCATCGAGCTTTTCGAGGAAGAGACTGATCGCATCTCCGACGAACTGGTCATGGCTTTCAACCGCTACCCCTGTTTACAGGAAGTTGGCGTTAAAAATTGGGTGAATGGCGCATTTACTTTCTCTCCGGATGGTAACCCCCTTGTAGGTCCTGTTCGAGGAATGAAAAACTACTGGTTGGCTTGCGGCGTCATGGCAGGCTTTCTCCAGGGAGGTGGGGTAGGAAAGACATTGGCGGAGTGGATGATTCATGGTGAACCCGAAGCCGATGCCTGGCCAATGGACATTGCCCGTTATGGTGAATTTACCTCCAACCGCGAATACATTAAACAAACTACGGGACAATTCTATTCCAGGCGGTTTGTCATGACCTATCCCAACGAACAGTTACCCGCCGGACGTCCACTTAAAAAATCCGCCGCCTATACGGCCATGTCGAACGCTGGTGCGCTCTGGGGCGAGCTGTGGGGGTTGGAAGTGCCACTGTGTTTTGGTCCTGAAGGTTTTGCCGAGACCCCTTCCCTGAAACGTTCCAATGCCTTTGACCTGGTTGCAGAAGAATGTAAAGCCGTACGCGAACAGGTGGGATTATTGGATATCACTGCATTTTCCCGTTACGAAATTTCCGGTGCGGGTGCCGAGGTCTGGCTGGATCGGATACTCGCTTGTCCATTACCCAAACCAGGGCGGTCCCGTTTAGCGCCCATGGTTTCTCCAGAGGGCCGATTAAAAGGCGATCTCACTGTCTTAAACTGGGGGGATGGAAACTGGTGGCTGATGGGTTCTTATTATCTTCGCAATTGGCACATGCGGCGTTTCCACGATTACATCGAATCCGAAGGCATTGCGGACGTACATATCCAGGATATTGCGGACAACACTGTAGGCTTTTCGCTGTGTGGCCCAAACTCCCGGAAGGTTCTCGAAAAACTCACCCATCAGGATGTCAGTCACGCATCTATCCCATTTTTAGCTTGTACAACACTGGATTTAGGTTTAATTCGAGCTCGGGTTTGCCGGGTATCTGTTACTGGAGAATTGGGTTACGAAATTAACTGCCATGCTTCAGAACACATTTCATTGCGAGAAATGCTGCTTGAGGCAGGAGCAGAATTTGGCATCCGTGAATTCGGTTTTTATGCCATGAACTCCCTTCGCATGGAAAAGAGCTTTGGCATCTGGTCTTCGGAATTCATGCAGAACTATACCCCCGGCATGACGGGCATGGATCGATGGATAGATTTCGACAAAGATTTTATTGGACGAGACGCCGCTCTTGATGAGAAAACTACAAACAGCGCATCTCATAACTTAGTCACTCTCGAAATTGAAGCAGATGATGCAGATGCATCCGGCTATGAACCGGTTTGGAGCGAAGGTAAACGCATTGGTTATATCACCTCTGGGGTCTATGGTCATACTGTGAAAAAAAGCCTGGCTATGGCGCTGGTGGAACCCGAGTTCGCAAATGTAGGTACGCAACTAACATGTCATGTCGTAGGGGTGGAGCGCGTAGCCATGGTCATTACCGCATCGCCCTATGATCCCACGGGCACAGCCATGCGCGGGTAAGGAAATTCCATGGCTCGTACCACTGATGCAATCATAATTGGCGCGGGTGTCATAGGCGCTGCCATTGCGCTAGAACTCAACAGGCAAGGCAAACAAACCATTTCAATTGACAGAAACCCCGCCTCAGGATACGGACCCACTAGCGCTTCTTGCGCCATTATCCGTGTGCATTATTCCACATTGGATGGCACCGCATTCGCCTATGAGGGATATCACTATTGGCGAGATTGGCAAGAATATCTTGGCGTTGAAGATGAAAGGGGATTAGCCGACTTTAGACAAATCGGTTGCCTGGTGATGTGCACAGATCAAAATGGGCATATGGCGCAACATACCAAAAACTGTGATGCACTCAGAATTCCCTATGAACAATGGGATGCCAAGCGGATAATGAAAAAATTGCCCACCTACAATTTATCTAGCTTCTGGCCTCCCAGGCGATTAGACCACCCGGATTTTGGCAAACCTGGAAACGGGAAAATTGAAAATGCGATTTTCTTCCCAACCGCAGGCTATGTCACAGACCCACAATTATCGACACATAATCTGCAACGTGCAGCAGAGACCCATGGCGGCGCATTTGTTTTTGGTAAAAGTGTGATTGAAATCCTCAAAAACGGCCACAGAGTCACAGGGGTCCGCTTAGATGATGGTTCTGAAATTCACGCGCCTATTGTGGTCAATGTAGCGGGGCCTTCATCGGCCAAAGTCAATGGCATGGCGGAAGTGCTCAGCGATATGACCATAAATACTCGCGCATTAAAACAAGAGGTGGTGCATGTGCCCGCGCCAGACGGATTCGACTTTTACGAAAGTGGCACCATCGTATCCGACAGCGATATCGCTTGTTACTGTCGGCCTGAGAAAGGCAATAATATTTTAATTGGTAGTGAAGACCCGGAATGCGACCCGAAAGAATGGGTTGATGCTGAAAATTATGATGATAATTTTAGTGAACAATGGGCCCATCAAGCTTATCGCTACGCCCAACGGGTTCCCGATCTTGGCATCCCTAATCAACGACGCGGTGTGGTTGATTTGTATGATGTTTCTGATGATTGGATCCCGATATATGACAAGTCCTCGCTGGATGGCTTTTACATGGCATGTGGCTCCAGCGGAAACCAGTATAAAAACGCACCCATTGCTGGAAAGATGATGGCATCTTTAATTGACTACTGTGAAAACGGCAGTGATCATGATATTGATCCGTTACAGTTTACGTTTCCTTATATTGGATACACCACTGATGTTGGGTTTTATTCCCGGAAACGGAAAATAAATTTGGAAAGTAGCTTTTCGGTATTGGGGTAGGATTGATTTTCAGAAGTTCGGGTGCTTTGCCATTTAAGTAATGAACCGAGTATAGGTTTAATCTTTTATTATAGTGTTTCGACTCGTCGTCGACCGACTTTCTTTTGTCTCGCCAAAAGACAAGCAACCCTTATTGCAATTGCGCTTTAACTAATTGAAAAGATGGTGGCCAGCGACAGAATCGAAAAAATCGTCGGGAACGATTTTTCGCGAGCATAGCGAGTCCCGCAGGGATGCGCATCATGGACGATGCGCACAAGTGCCGACACGGGGATTTTCAGTTTAATGTCCCTCAAATCAGTTCTTTATATTTCAACAACTTATACACATCCAATCCACGCAAAATGATAGGATGTGACACAGAATGACAGGAGATGACAGGCGTCGGTCACGTTTTGGTCACAGCGCTTTATTTTATAAATTGAAACTCAACCCGTCAAATTTGTATATAAAATTCGGATTTACTTTTAACTCAACTGACTGTGGAATCGGGGTAGAACCCTACAGACATTCGAGCAAAAAGTGGTTTCGTGGCGAAGGCGTATTAAGATGTACCGACAAATCTTCTCAACCTAAGACGGATACGAACGATCATATTAGAAAATAACAATCCAGTTGGTTGCGTATAATTAAATTTCTCCACTATGTTTAAATTAACTAGCTTGCGTTATTTATGTAGTTTTCGATGACAGGAGCGATGGATTCCACAGATACGAATTCCGTATCCGAAAAGTTAATGCTCGAATAAATTGCGGCAACATCTTCGTGATCCCCGGTTCGAAAATCCAGCATGCTTGTCGAACGGATTGGCATTTTTTCGAACCAAGGGGATGATAAGTGGGTCATTTTCTGCGCACGATTCCACACCACAAAGGCATCTGGCAGTCGGTTTACGTTTTTCCCTGGATAGCGTCTATGGGTAAACACGAACTCTTCAACAATTGATTCTCCGGTATGCGCGTTGACAACTTGGGAAAGCTGAAATGCCAGCTTTTCCAGTAGCACGTCGTATTGGTTTGGGGAAACCATGCCTTTGGACTCCCGACCATCCAGGTTGATACGTATCGCGCCACTAATGGCATTGTGACTGACAGAAAAAAACCTCCTTTCGTGGTAGGGTTTTTTCAGTGGCATGGATTGATTCTTTGCAAGGTCGTTTTCAAGAATCCATAGTATGTCGTCCAGTGCAGAATTGGCGCTGTTCTTCTCAATCATCCCCAGTCCGGCTATTGCCACAATTTCAGTATTATGGTCGCAGGTGCTTAAAATTTCACCCACCCCATGATCAATTCGTCGATAGATATCTAACAGAGGGTCACCGTGCTTTTTACGCCAGCTTTGCTTGGTTCGGCGGGCCGTCGGGTCGTGAACGTGCCAAAATTGATGCCCTGCATCATGGGCCTGTTGATACCCTACTGCAAACAAATCCCAATTCCCTCGTTGCAAATAGTGCAGCGCACCTTGGGTTTTCTGGTCAATGGACTGTAGCAGCAAGTCCCGATCTCTGGCGAACTGAGATTCGTTTCTCGGCGAGTTCACCTCGGTTGATCCTTTGAGGGGATCAACACCAAATCGATCCAACAAGTCTCGGGCAAGGGTCATTGGAGTTGTCGTTAAGTGGGTGGTTGCAGCGTGGGGAAGCCATTCAGTAATTTCGATTCCATTTATATTCCCACCGTGTTTGACTTCGGGTATGTCGATAACCGCAATTTGTTTATTTTGTTCCGACAAACGTGTCCAGAAATAGCTTTCGCTGACCTGAACCTGTGGCGCAACATAGTCGATGGAATACAGTTGATCATCCCAGACCATTCTAAAATAGTACCCGACATCACCTGGACTCGCACCTGAGCACAAAACGTTCCAGAAACAGTCATTGCCAAATCCTTTGAGGGGTTGTATTGCATAATTATTACAGCGCGCCAATATTGACTTTAGATTGGGTAGGTCATTACTTGTTATCCATTGCTCTATCAATTTAGGCGACATGGCATCAAGTGCGAAAAATAGCATTTTTGCTTTCATTTTTTTCGTCGCTGGAGACATTGAACCAGTTGCATGCCGGATTAATGGGATGTTGAAAAGATGCTTGCTTTGTTTAATCTGTAAATCCAGTTTTGCAGTATTGCTGAAGTGAGATTCGGGGTTTAATTTGTTATAAATATAGAGAATTTCATCAGAAAATCGAATGCGGTCTCTGTCTACTAAAGGCATCAATGCCCGCATCAAGGCCATGTCGCTTATGGCATCCAGGTAACCACCTTGGGGGTTCCGCAATCTTAAAAAGTTCGGGTCTTGTTGCCGTAGCTGAAAAATCAGTTCGGCACGATACGCGCGCACGTGCATCGGGAAATGCATACGGTCAATTTGATCTTCAATGGATTCGTCATTTCTCACCAATGGTTCGCATAATCCATAGTTTCCATAAGAATCCTGGTACTGGCCGTAGAGAATTTCGCAATGGGTGCTATTAAAAAATTGGTTAATTCGTGTTAGAACTGTATCGTTGGCGAGCCAATCATCCCCATCCACATGAACTATGATATCGCGGGCTTGGCAGTATTCTTCAATGGCACTCAGCTGATTACTAAGTGCACCATTACGCACGGCGTTTACTTTGGTTGTAATTCTACTATCACTAATGTCGACGGAATCCAGAGCGCCGTCATTAGATGCATCGTCGATTAATATGATCTTGAAATTGGAGTAATCCTGGTTAAGTAAACTATCCACGCAAGTCCTTAAAAATGGCCCAGCATTTCTAAATGCCACCAGAACAATTATTTGATTCTCATGGAGACAATTAACCGGCCAGTAGGGTTGAACATTGCGCAGAGAAATCGACCTCATCCGAGCAATTTCCATTCGTTCTGGATTTTCGATCTGACCATTACGCAATACGGTATTAGCGGTGTTGATGGCGTCCTTATGTTTGCCTAACCAAGCGCAGGCATAGATGTGTTCCCGAAATAATTTGTATAGATAAATGGGATAATCAAACGTAACCCGCTGTTCCGGTTGCCCTATATCCATTCCGATAATTGTAAGTTCGGCGGCGCGTGAATAATCGCCGCACTGATTGAAATGTCTTGATAGATGGTAAAGTGGTTCAATACGATTCGGATCGGAATCAAAGGCA
The DNA here is from genome assembly GCA_965237725.1 of Candidatus Spongiihabitans sp. Lineage (GTDB taxonomy): Bacteria > Pseudomonadota > Gammaproteobacteria > Arenicellales > Poriferihabitantaceae. Next base: position 4,048,249 of record OZ250151.1, on the reverse strand, counting down.
GCAAGCAGAGCCTGTTCGATTTCGGGCCATTCACGATCCAGTTTTTTAAGGCAATAAGCGGATTTATAATTCAACAGCCAACTATCGTGTTGGCTCAGCTGGCTATGATTGATCTCCCCAAAGTGTGCCAGGGCCTGCCGATATTTCCCTGAGCGAATCAATAACTCTGCCAGTTTGAGAGCCTGTTTAGGTTCACCTGTCTTGGTAAACTCGGCGCTCGACATTAAAATAGCCTGCTTTCTCACCGGCGATATGGGAAACAAGGTTCGATCTACAATGTGCAACTGGTTGTTAGTGACTGCATCTGTTTTGTTGTTAGCATTGAGTTTTCCCCTGGCGTCAATTGTCCACAGCAACGCGTCATTGGGAATAAGGCTGGTACATCGGCTTGCAAATTTTTTGTTTGGGGAAAGGTGCAACACATCCATTGGATCGGGTAGTTCCGTCAATCCAAATTTATTTTCACACTCCAATGCGACATCCGAATTTACAATCAACAAGTGACTAGCGCCATCCAGCGCCATGTGGATTGCATCAGCTGTTGATTTCGTGGAAGAATATTGCGAGTTGGTAATTATTTTACCGGGGCATCTTAGCGCTGCACTTATTTCTTTAAACAGCGCATCGTTATGGCGGGGTTGAATACCAACGTAGTTAGAAATGCGTAGCTTTAGATTACTTCCGATTCGAACTTTCGGTGACGATTTCGTGAAGTGATTAACAACTAGCGCAAGGGATAACACGTTAAGAAAACATCACGTAATAGTGCTATATACCTCCATGCAACGATGCCTGGGCAATACACGATCAGGGGTATCCCTCAAGTCATCTTGAAGAATTAAAACGTGAGTTTATGCCCGCTAAGGGTCGACAGGTGGAGGTGCTGCACAGTAGTAAAAAGCGCTACCGCCTGAAGTGATAATTGGGATTTGGTCCATCACTTCACCTGCTTCTGGATAATTTGGCAACGATGCCGTAACGCTCACCTGAAACGTATTGTGGCCAATGTTTTGGGTGGTGGTATAAGTTCCGTCATTTGCGGTGAATACGGTGATCTCCCTTGGCGAAGTCTGGGTTTGCCCATTGCCTTGGGAATCCCAGGAAAACACTAAAAATATTTCAATTCCAGCAATCGGTAAATTGATAAAACCATCAGCAGTAACCAAGACATCATTGGAGCTACAGGTATAGCTGAGAAAGACAGGGTCTTCGATGCTGTCATCACCGTGAGCTATATCGGCTGTAGTCAGTGCATGGGATGGCAAAATTACCGAATTCACTGCTGGTTTAAGCCAAGCATTCCCAAGAACAGCGCCACTTGCGGCGACTCCACCTCCTACGATTTTTCTTACTGCTGCTCTTCTCTTATCAAGACGCTGAGATTTAGTTTCGTTAGTGCTACTCTGTAAACTAACTTGATTTCGCTTTTCGTTCATAGTTATTTACCTTCAATCTGGTTTGCTATAGCAGACCCCTCTCGATATTTTGTTTAACCATATCATATGTCAAACACGGATAGTATAAAAAGCGAAACCAAACGAAAGGCCGCGGGTTACTAGAAAATCCTTATTCGAGTATCAGAATGAATGGAACAAAGGAATCGAAGATGCCAAAATGGTCCCTATTGCTGATGACACCCGGTTTGTTCGAACGAATAAAATGGGGCCGGAGTAAATTTGATACTATACAAAATGATCTACACTGAAATTTGTATTACGAAACATTCTCAAATCCAATCACCAATTCTGCCACTATTCCTGCCCATAAAGCTCGAACATTTTAAAAAATATTGGGGTTACTATAATTTGCGGATTTATTTAGGGTCTAGTGATATCTCAATATACCGCTAACTTGTTGATTATAATGGTGGCCAGGGACAGAATCGAACTGCCGACACGGGGATTTTCAGTCCCCTGCTCTACCGACTGAGCTACCTGGCCAAATTATCAAATTGGATGGATTTTTTGCGGTTTCTTAAAGATAGATGTCAGTCCAAAACCAACCCAATGGACATTATCATCAAACCATAAAAAAACGAGGTGTCAGTGCGCCCCGCGAGGCGAATTTTAACCTGAACCATCCAGTTGTGGAAGTAATTTAGTTCAGGTATTTCTACCCATTGGAAAATAAGTTGGCTATGGCCACTGCGTTTCAGATAATCGCCTATCTGTAGTCATAATTAAGCTAAATTTTCGCGACCCATTTGTGATTCATAGCCAATCTCGGCTGTTGACTGCGATTTGGGCTTCCTGAATGTGCGCACAAGTAGTGATAAAACAGAACATCACCCGCTTTTGGGGTTAAATTGACGGTCTCTCCAAAGTCAACAAGATCGAAGTTCTCGTACAAATCGTGCAGTTGTGAATAGCGAATTGGATTCGATCGTGCCAGGGTATCGAGTTGGTGGTGAGAGCCGGGCCAGAGTACAGTCCCACCACCACCCTCACCAACATCAGTGAAAAAGATGATTGTTGCTATTCTGTAAGGTGGCGGATAAATTTTATGACGATCACCTTTGAATGCATGGTCTACATGGGGATACGGCAGGTTATCAAGGTTTTGTCCTGGGTAGACATTAACCGTTGTAATTTTTGTCGGCGCTACAATGGAACTATAAGAATCTCCACACAACTCCACCGTCGCATCAAATGTCGCTTTAGTAAAACAGGCAAGTACGTCACGGTCATTTTCGATATCCTGCATACGCGGTTCCGTCCCTGGCTCTTTAAAGCTATGCGGAGCCGATTCATAGAGCAATACTTTTTCTTTGGCGTTTTGAACTATTTCAGAAGAAATCAGATCGGATACCAGGATAAAGCCATCTCGGTGATACTGGTCTATCTGCTGTTGGCTGAGGGTCACTGGTTAATGCCTATGCTTAGATTCTTTCACAAACCTATAAGATCGGTCGGCTCAACATCAATCAACTCCGCGCCAACAACATTAGAATAATCACTATAAAATTTTATAACCCCAACCTCGTCAAAACAGCCTGAACCCGTATCATAAAGGTGTTGAATAAATTTGTTTGGGGCAAGTGATCCTAATTTGATCCGTCCAAGGGTGTTGTATTTATCGTATTTTTTATATCCGTATTGGCCAACATCGTTTTTATCCCACCAATCATGAAAACGTTCAAGTTGATGTTCATGAGACTTATGATAATTTCCAAACAAAAAAACAAATGCAGCAGCAACCGAGGTTGCAGGTCGCGCGACATAACCACTTTGCAGAACAGCAACATCATCGGATTCGAAAATATCATATAAACTCTTCCCTGCTCTGCCATAACCTAAATAGACGCTTCCAAATGACTCTTCCATGGTAAAAAGATCCAAATCGGCTTCTTCCATCGGTTGTCGATAATGATCTCCACGTGGCCCTTTAAAAAAACAAAAGGTATGCCAGGCACAAACCAAATCTTCTTCTAAGTAATGATCAACCTCGCTAATCGATTCAAGCATATGAACATGGGCATTTATGCTATGCAGACCGTTAAAAATTTCGTCTAGGTTAGATTCGCTGGAATCATCATCATTTTTCGAATTGTTGGGCGATCTATCTAAAAATTGGTGATAGTAAAAATCAAATCGATCATGAATTTTATTTAAAATTGTTGGGGTTGGGTTACCATCAATCCGATAAGAGATATTAATGTCATCACTTGTACGCCCGTTAAACGCCAAAATATGGTTATCGAGCGCATCACATAATTGTGCCTGTTTTGATGAATCGGCATACATGCCCCAGCTAGTTCGAATTAGTGCCTTATCTCTGTTGGCATCAACCATTAATGCATCCAGACGGTTAATTATTTCCAGATCAAGCAGTTTAAAGTGCATTTTAGTTTGTGACTCAGGGCTGTCAGGCTTTGCCAGTGTAACTTCTAGATGTCGCATGATGATTAATACAGAATCGAATAATTTTTCAAGTTTTTAGAGAATAATATCAAAATTTTATTAATATCTCTTGAAAATCATAGGCTTGTGCCAACCAAGTTTTGGTTTATCATCCTATATGTTATGATATATTTAAGTGATACGTCCCTCAATGAAATCTATCATATTTATATTAAAGGTAACTTATTATGAACGATCGGACAAAAGATGAAAATGGCGATAATGAGCCAGTCCATTTATCTGCTTCGCCCATTTCTAAATCCGAAAAACGACGGAAACTGATTAGGTCTATAGCAGCTTCTGGTGGCATTGCCGCAACAGGACTTGCAACCACCCAATGGATCAAACCAGTGGTCAATTCGGTTGTGCTTCCAGCCCACGCCATAAGTACCACGGAACGATTTGATGTTATTGTTGAAGTTGCTGTGGTTACGACTTCCATAATGGATTATTTTATCGATTCATCCCATGCGGGAGCAGCAATGCCATGCCCTATACCCCTTACATTTTGCGTCGATATTTCAAGTCCATCCATGGTAAATATAAAATTTTTAAACAAGATGTCAGGGGACATTGGTTTTACAAACGGTGTCAATTTTGGACCAGTTAATATTATACAGGCGAACAATGGCGGAACCCTTGCAGACTATACCTTGAATCCAATTACCATTACGGGAAATACAATTACAGGTAAAATTTCTTGCGGCAACGCAACACCAATGAAAGTTGATTCGATGGCAGATTTTGATGGCGTGCTGGTTCCTGGAAACTGTGCTGTAATAGTAGTGCCCTAGACCCGAACTTCAAATTGTTTAAGAGCCTCACATTGTGGGGCTTTTTTATGCTGCGAGTTAAAATAAAATTAACTGTAAAACAGCCTTTAGAGATTTTATGAAACGATTACTACCCAAAGAAAAATTTGATGACGTGTTTTTACCTTTGCAAGGGAAAAGGGTTGGTTATCTAAAAATGTATGGCAATGTCGGGGATCGACTGATCGATTGGGCAACTGAACAAATGTTCGATGAATATGATATCGAATATGGTAGCTTGAATTGGGCCCAAGGCGGGGGCAATCAAGATCTGGTGCTGAAGCATACAGATACTATAGTTTTCGCTGGTGGCGGCAATCTCGGTCGAAAATACGAAAACTGTTATCACCTTCGTCAACAATACTTTTCCAGCGGCTTACCCATTACTGTCCTACCACAATCGCTAACAGATTCGAACGAGCGACTAGATGAATATGCAACGGTTTATTTGCGCGAACAGTCGAGCCGCGAACTATTCGAGCATGGAATCTTTGCACCCGACCTCGCCCTTGGATTCAACCCGCCAGATTTGGAGATAGATCGGGATATCGACATAGGCATTTTTATTCGTGAAGATGAGGAAAATATTGTAGGTTTCCCTGACAATTCTATTGGGGATCCGGCGCTGTTATGTGATTCGGTAATGGAATATCTTAGGCTCGCAGGCCGCTGTCACACCATTTATACCGATCGACTACATTTTGCGATCTGTGGTTTGATTTGTGGGTCCTCAGTTTATCTGTTACCCGGCAGTTATTACAAAAATAGCGCGGTTTATCAATCGTCCTTAGAGCAACTTGGATGCAAGTGGTGTGAAAATATCTCTGAGCTACCCGACGTTGATTTAGGCCACGCAGATCATCTATTTACCGAACTGGCAATTCCGCAATCAAGAGAGCTCGACTGGCAATCGGTTCCCGGGCTGCCTGACTGGGTTGAACATGAAACACATCAAAATGAAGTCAACATCAAAAACAAACGACTAGAAACTGAATTTGTTGTAGATAAACATGCTCTATGGATTTTAAATGCCATAGACAGTAAACGCAGCATAAAAGAAATTTGTATTGATATCTCTAATCGTTTAGATGACACTCTTGTGGACGTTGGGCGAGATGTACAGCTTTTAATAAAAATGCTGCGGGACCATGGCATGGTCCAATTTGAAAATGAATCCGCTACTAAAAACAAAACAGAAATAAATTCAGTTTATTTCGAATTACATGTCGAGCAACCATTTACGGTAAATAAATTAGTACGCTACCAGGCCACTTTCCGACTCAGAGGCGAAGAACCAAAAGTCATTTGGTTTGAATCTTCGCAATTGAACATCGACCAATTTTCACCCGTTGCAGATGCGTTCTTACTCTCCTGCTTATTGCCCGCAATGCATGTTGGCGCAGACATTCGTGTGAGTGGCATGCCTGTGTCAAAGGGTTTATTGGCAAACTTGTATGAATTTCAAATGATATTCAATGCCTGGTACCCACACCTCCAGCCTATCGAAATTACTGCGCAGGAAGTGGAGAGGAAACCAAATTCTACGCAAAGCATCACCGCATTCTCCGGCGGTGTAGACTCTACATTTAGTGTACTTCGACAGCTTCACAATCCAGGTAAATATGCGAACTACAACCTGACAAAAGCGCTATTCGTGCGCGGGTTCGATATCTATATTTCAAACGCCAGTAGTTTTGACAACGCATTTGACAGAGTCAAGTCGGTTTTAAGTGCAGAGAAAATTGAATTAATAAGTATTAACACCAATATTAGAGAATTATTTGCTTCCTGGAAACGCGCCCACGGGCTATGCACTGCTGCCGCTCTGAGTCTGTTTAGCGGAAAATATTCCAAAGGAATTATTCCAAGCACCATACCCTATAAAATGTTGTACCCGTTTGGCAGTAACGCAATTACAGATCGTTTACTGGGAAGCAAATGCTTTGAAATTATCCACGATGGTGCTGAACATAGCCGAATTGAGAAACTAAAGTTTCTAAGCCAGTTTCCAGAAGCAATTCGTAATCTTCGCTTTTGCTTTAGAATCACAAATATCGATCGCAATTGCGGTAAATGCAAAAAGTGTGTTGTCACTGCCGTTCTATTAGCCGCTTGTGAGTGCGATTTGGATTGTTTCGACGACCCCCCAACTGAAAATTTTATATCGATCATTTTGAATAGATATTCCAAATCCATGTTAATCAATGAACTGGAGTTCCAGGAACTCAAAGATGCCAATGACGTTTTACAATTATGGAATGAAAAACCAACATGGATTGATGGGTTACAAAACTTGGTTGATCAAGTCACTAATCGATATCAACCGACTGCAATTACAAATGTGAACTAAACACGTTGTTTAATATTTTGCGTAATAAGTAGCGTTAAATATAAAAAACCGCCCCAAGCCGCGTATACAAAGCGCCTAAAAGCCCAGGTGTTTAATTCAGACAATGACCTGTTTCTGAATCCATTACGTAACGCATTACGAATATCAATGCAATGCCATTTCAACATATAGAATTGCCCTGTCAGCAAATGTTTCGCAACTACCGCCCCAGCACCAATTGCATATCCATCACACAACAATCTCAAGGCGCGTGAGTCTTTTCTGCCGTGGTCATGCCTAACCAATATAGTTGGGACAAATTCGACATTCAAACCTGAATTAAAACTGCGAACAACATAATCCAAATCTTCCCCTGATTTTAATCTTCCACCCGCACCCAATAGGGTATCAAAACAACCCATTTTCTCAATGGTTTTATTTGATATTGCCATACTGCAGCCGTGTATAAAACTTAATGGGTTTGTATTTTTTGTCATTGACTGGAGTGAGGACAATGTTGTGGTTGTTATGTCTATATCGCCCTCATCGTGCAAAACCACCCGTGTTCCAAATATGTCGGGCTGATGTTCAGATAAATAATTTGATAGCCCTAAAAATGTATCTTCATTTAATATGACATCATCATCGACGAAGTAGAGATAATCTCCATCCCAATTCTTCAGTGCAGTATTTCTTGCGTGACTTAAACCAATATTCTCCTCAATAACAAGCTTAGAGGATATCCACATGCCGTCAAGTATCTGTTGTGTTGAATCGAAATCCGCATTGTATCGATCATTCCATATTACGACGAGACCCAGATCTAGATCATCGGGTTGTTGGGATTTATCAATGCTGGCTAATAAATTTCCAAGGGGTTTGGGCCGTTGGTGAGTGCAAACCGCGATAGTTAACTTCATATTCGAAGTTGAATAATTTTACACCTGGAGTAAGTTTGTATAAATGACATGTTCAAATTCTTCAATGCAATTAGCTATCTAGTACGTATTTTTTACCTAGCCATAGCCCAGTGAGTTGCGAAATGATTTAGTTTCTGATTCGGCTGGAAATTGTTTAATGTTTCTTCTTTCTTTTAGATATTCACCAATAAAACCACCATAAGGAACACGATAGAAGTTCTTCAAAATATATTTTGCCATGGCCCATGGATGTTGTTTTTCGCTTTTAGGATGGTTTTCGTAAACATAAACAACATCATTGATAAAATGTTGCGAACTGCCAGCAACTGACGACATAATTCCTCGGAGGGATAGCTTACCGCCTAGTTCCAACCAACTTCCACCAGATCGCTCCCAAAAATAAATCACAGGTACCTCCAGAAACAAAGATCTATGAAAAGTATTTAAACATAATTCGGATATACAGCAATCAAGATTCCAAGGGTCTCTGTGAGTTGCACTAATTCTTATATTGGGTTCTTCACTCGAATTCAATGCCCTATTACCAGGGGCTAATGACCCCGGCGCCATGCGATAATTTCCATAAACCTGTCTCGCACCAACTCCATATTCTATTTCAAGCAAACCCAATATGTCGGTTTCTTCAAAGTAGTTGTGACTATCCGCTTCAATTACCACGCAGTCATCCCGAGTCATTAAATATTTTACAGCGTTATACAAGTTTCGGATTGGAAACTTTTGTTTCACATTTTTGATTGCAACATAGTTAATACCCTGCTGGGTTAAATACTGTTGAGCCATCGCCAACTCATTTTCCTGGGAAGCATCATCAATTAGAATTACTCCAGCGTCGTGGGCATATTTACATTGCTGAACAATCGACTTAAGACAGCGCATTAGTTTTTTACCATTGTCTTTAAATGTGACCACAAAAACATAATCGTTTGCTAAAGGCGATCCATAGACGACATTTAAATCAGATAATTTGTCAATTTGTCGAGTCAGATTTCGGAGCAACTTTTGATTCTCCAATACGGGAAGATTTTTATATATTTCGGATTCAACAAATGCTTCAAGAAAGTCAGCTGGATCAAGCTTTGATTTATCCAAGGCTGTCAGGTAGTGATAGGTGTCTTCAATCAAGTCATTATCGCGAATCTTTTGTCCAGCTTCGTATAGTGTTTCAAAATAGAATGGATAGTCCTCACCAAGATACTCTACCACTGCCGGCAACTTGTTCACTAAAAGCGGTGTATTACGCACAATGCACTCAATCACCGCATTGTTGGCGGACGAATCGTACAAATCCAAGAATGCAATATTTTCTGACAACAAATAATCGTATTCGGAATTACTAACTCTATCCCACTCTTCGTAATCACCAATATGCTCAAGGCCAAATTCGTTGTAAATATCAATGGCATTTGCTTCGTTTTTTCGCTTCCGTTCAGCGTAGTCATGAACAATCGGCCAAACTTTCTTAAAACCGTCCGCATCTAAATGTTTGATGGAATGCATTTTTCGTAACCAATATCCAAGTTGAATAACTTTCTTCTCCTGGTTTGATACGTAGTGATCCCAGTTAAACAGCATATCGGGGGTTTCCGTAGGATGCACTAAAGCTTCTACAGGGCAATCAACATTGTGTTTAAGCCAGGATTTCATATATTCTGAAAATACGAAAAGGCCGCAGCAATAAGATAAACTCTCTTTCATAAATGGAGACTCGAGAATCATCTGAGGTGACGCCATATAGTCAAAATATTCTGGCATACCAGGAGGATTATGCATAACCCCAACCCACGGCGTGGTATAGGGAATCTCTCCTTTATTTGATGCATTTTGTCGATACCATCCAAATGTTTGGTCAATGAAACCATCAAACAGAACTCCACACGGGTTGTGCAATGCGGCTAATTTGTCCAATACCATCGGCCACCCCGAGCGATGATCTTTGAATGACCATTGGGAACCAAAATTGATCTTACCTGCAGGGTTTATATCCAAAAATTGGGGGCAATCGTCAATGGTAGTATTTTTAGTTTTCACATCATTAGTTAAAGAGTCTAGGTTCATGTTGTTCAAATTTGATGGGAAAACCTTATTTATTAACGACTTTTTGAACTGGTGATCTTGAAATTCACCTTTGGTCCAATGGCATCCCTTTGAATCACACCTGCATTTTCATTGCGTGTCTGCTTCCATGATTCGCCTATGAACCCACCCGTTGGAACACGGTATAGTTTTTCAACAATATAACGAGGACGATCAGTCTGGAACTGGGCATGGTGAATTCCAGAATTATCCAATACATAAAGTGACTTAGCGATGTAATGTGCGTCATTGCCAGCAATGGACGCCATCATTGGATAAATCGATAAATCCTCAGCGGTATTTAACCAGTTTTCGCGGAATCGATCCCAAAAATAGACCAATGGCACCTGGGCAAATAATTCTCTACGATAAGTCTTCAGCGGCATCCAGGACAGACATCGATCAAGATTCCATGGGTTTGACAAGTTTGCACATAATTCGGGAAATTGCGCCTGTTCAATGCCTGGAATCTCATGAGATCCAGGGGCAATTCGAAAACTACCGAACGTATACCGCGCACCTTTGTTGTAGTGACTTTTTATCTCACTGATAATATCAATATCCTCTAAATAGTCGTCACCATCCACTTCGATAATGATAGATTTATTGGAATTGGCTAAATTAATCACTGCATTATATAGATTTCGTGCGTATAACTTTCTGTCCAAGTTTTGTACAGCAACAAAAGTTATACCTTTGTCAATAAGGTATTTTGTAGCTACTTCCAAACTGTTATCTTCAGATGCATCATCTATCAGAACGATTCCCACATCATGACTGCCGTTACAATGTGGAACAACAGTATCCAGACATCGAAATATTTTTCTGGATTGATTCCGAAAGGCGACAACAAATATAAAATCATTGCTTAATGGCGATCCATGAGCAATGTTTAAATCATCAAGCGTATCAATTTTAGGCGTAGCACCTTTCAATATTTGTTCATTATCGAGAGGATTAATATTGCAGTAAATATCTGATGACTTGAATTTCGAAAGAAAATAGTCCGGGTCAAATATTTCCTTGTCCAGCTGCTTCAGATAGTCATGGGTTTCTTTAATCAAGGCTTCATCATTAAGTTTGCTACTCGCCTCTTCCAGGGATCCAAAATAAAATGGATACCCTTCCCCGAGGTATTCAACCACTGCAGCGAGTTTGTTTACCAATACAGGAGTATTGCGAACGATACATTCTACAATTGCATTATTTGCGGACGAATCATACAGATCTAAAAATACGATATTCTGAGATAGAAGAAAATCGTATTCGAAATTTTCAACCCGATCCCATTCCTCATAGCCTCCTGTTTGCATCATTCCATTTTCATCAAAAATGTTAATCGCTTCTTTCTCTACTTCACTCATCTTCCTCGCATAATCATGGCTAACAATCCAAACTTTGCTAAAGCCGGTTGCCTCCAAATGTTTTAGTGAGTGCATTTTTCGAAGCCAGAAGCCAATTTGTATTAATTTTTTTTCTGCATTTTTCTGATAATGATCAAAGTTAAATAGTGTGTTGGGAGTTTCAGTTGGATGAACCAACGACTCAACTGGGCAGGATACTCTCGGCTGCAACCATTGTTTTAGGTAGTCCGAAAATACAAATAAACCATTACAAAAAGGCATGCTCTCCTGCATAAATTGCGAATCCAGTATCACTTCAGGAGACGCAAGGTAATCGAAAAATTTTGGCATATTCGGGGGGTTGTGCATGATACCCATCCAGGGCGTGGTGTAAGGTATTTCACCTCGTTCCGCTGTTTCTTTTCGATGCCATCCGAAGGTTTGTTCTATAAACCCGTCAAATAACAAACCTCTGGGATTATGCAAGGACGAAATATTTTTGAGCACAACAGGCCACCCAGATCGATGGGCATCAAAAGTCCATTGAGCACCAAAATTTATTTTTCCCAGAGGGTTTGTAGCAATAATTTCAGTACTCGCTGACTCCGCGCCTTTCGAATTTGTAATCAGTTTCTTGTAGCTTTTACCAGCCATAACTTATTATAATTCTTAGTTAATGTTGTAAAATAAACTTGTTGTAGCTTGTTAATCCGTTAAGACTGCGGATCAATAGCATAAGATTGTAATTCCTCGTAGTATATATACATAACAAACTGAATTCGAGATATCAATTTGTCTTCAATAACATTGTGACCATCCACGAATAAGGTGGATTCCAGGCATGTCGTTGTCACCAATCCACAATAGGTACCTGGTCCCGTAGATACAATTTGTAGCGACAATTATCAATACAATACGTTTATTTAATCTTTTGACAGAATTCTTGCCGAGCAAAATTAGATACCGTTTAGGAATTATAATTTACCTCACCAAATGAAAAACTACATCATTTTTTACAACGAGAAAGAAGGCACAAATGCGTTAATTCGTCTGCTAGACAATTTCGAACAAACGTCAATCGTCAGGCAAGCAAAAGAATGGGAACCTTTCGATCAGCATGCGTATGGCAAGTTATCTCAGGGTAAGTTGATGAGATGTCTGGATTTGGTATTCTCCAATTCGCCATCAGATTTTGAAGAACTAAACAACATTTATACCCAAACCGCCAGAGCACCAATCCAGAATTTTGATCGAAACAAAGCAGTCGGCTTTAAAATGCGATTTTATGCACCATGGAGAACGCTAAAAATAAGAAAACTCATTTTCATGTTTAGAACGTTATTCGATTTTGTTAATAATTATTATGAACAATCCTATAGGAATGAATTACTTAGAATTTTAAAGAAGAATAATGTTGTAGCTTATGTTGTTGTGCGCCAGGACATACTGCGCTGGGCCCTGTCACGATATCATGGTGACGGAAGCGGCCAACCAGGACATCTTCAATTTAAATTGGCAAATGGCGAAATCTCACGAGAAGACATCGCCAAGCTAGAGGTTAATATCGACGCACTTAAACAGAATATTAAGGTTTGCAAAAGACTTCTTCATCGAAAACGAAATCTTGTCAAATATTTAAATACTGCAAATATTCCAACCTACCCCATAATGTATGAAGATTTCTTAACCGACAAACATAGTTATTTCAAGCAGTTTTTTCAAAAAATTGGAATAGATGTATCGGAAGAAGAAATTGATTCTGCTCTGGATAAAGGCGCCTATTTTGAAAAAGTCCATTCCAATGATATATCTAAATTTGTGATTAATCACGAGGAAGTATTGGCCAAGCTTGGGGATCAGTTTGAGCCTTGGTAACGAAAATGATTGTTAAATATTTTTGTGACCCATCCTATAACCACTATAACTTTTAATTAGTTAATCATATATATTCGATAATGTATTCGTAATTTCTCTCCCCAACAGCCAGAATCGCAGAGATCATATTAAAAGTAATTTCGACCAGGTTGGCTTAACCAATTACGAATTTATTGATGGCGTTGACGGACGCGAAATGCCCACGAAAAGTTGGCGTGAATCGCAATTTGTACTACCCCCTAAAAAGAGTGGTCTTGATCTTACGGATGGTCAGATTGGTTGTGCGCTGAGTCATGCATTTGCTTTTTTTCTTATGCTCTCCCGCGGTTACGATAATGTGATGATTTGCGAAGACGATGTTGTATTTGACAATAACTGCCTGGAAATGATTTCAAACTATATGCATCAAATACCCGACGATTGGGACATCACTCATTTTCATAGCAATCGTAGCGATGATCATCCCTTCAATCTGGACCGAAAAAAACTTTCCGATAATAATTATATTGGTTACAAGGAGGCAGCTGGCAGTGTATGTTATGCCATTACACGCCGCTGCGCGCATTATTTATTGTCTGTAAGATTTCCCATCAATACCCCGGCTGATGGTATTACTAACTGGCCAACCAGTCCATGGACAAGCGGATACAAAGGATATGTAACCATGCCCTATATATGTGAACTCTCTACAGGATTCCCCAGTGAAATTGGTAAGCGCTCACGCCCTTTCAACGCAAATTAGTCAGTGCAAATTCGCCTGATCAGAACTTGAGTAGTGAGTTAAATTGGTAAAAATCGATCATCCGCCCACGTTACCAATTTACTTTATTCCGCCTTCGCTGAGCACGAACTCCAGAAAAACCTTTGCAGTAGTAGAAAGATGTTTTCCTTTCCGATAAGCAACATACCATTTGCGCATAATGGGGAAGTGCTCAACGTCGAGAGACACCAGGCGTCCTGCATTTAGCTCTAACTCCACCGTATGGGTTGAGACCACAGCCAGTCCGAGTCCCGCTTCCACGCTTTGTTTTATGGTTTCATTGCTGGATAACTGAATCCCCGGCTTGGGGGTCACGCCATATTCGTCAAATACCCGACGCATGGCAGTACGCGTCCCTGAACCTGGTTCGCGCATGACAAAGGTCTCTTCAGACATTGCGGTAATAGGTACATTTTTTTTATCAACCAGGTGGTGTTGGGGTGTGGCGATGATAATCAGCGGGTTTTCCATGAACGCCCTGGCTTCTACATCGAGCTCTTCAGGGGGCTGGCCCATTAGAACCAGATCGGGCTCATTGGCATCTAGTCGTTTCAGCAGTTCTTCTCGGTTGGTGACATCTAAACTGATGTTAACTGACTTATATTCCTCGCAAAATTTGGATAACAGGCGGGTGGCGAAATAATTAACCGTAGAGGCGATACAAAGCTTAAGCTGACCGCCTTCGATGCCACGCAAACCATTGATATCTCTTTCAATATCATTGAGTTGCCCCATCATTATACGGCTATGTCTAACCATGGTTTCACCCACTTCAGTCAAGTGAACCTTCTTTCCCAATTGTTCAAACAGGGGTAAATCCACCATAGATTCGAGTTGTTTTACCTGCATGGAAACGGCTGGCTGAGTCAGGTGCAATTCCTCTGCAGCACGGGTAAAACTTAAATGTCGTGCTACTGCCTCAAAAACCTGTAATTGGCGCATTGTGATATGGAGTGCCATAATTTACACTCCACCTTGACAAAAATTTTGCATAATTAAACTCTTATTTCATGTTCCTGATGCATTTAGTTTACCTTATACTGTATCGATACGTACAGTGATATAAGGCTTTATTTATCCTGTAAATACTTGGGAGCCTCTGATTAAAACATGAACAGTCAATTTGAATTTAAACCCAATATATCACGTGGCAATTTCTGCGTTGCAAAACTTCGCAATAGCCGTGCTATTGTGTGCGTTTCGCGCCTTGAACTTGATTATTTTACTCAGCCTCATTTTTTGTGGCAACTTGATCTGCCCAGTTTTAATCAGAGGCTCCCTAGAATCCTGATTAAGTTATTGCCATGTCGAAAAAACACCCCGTAGTCGCCGTCACGGGTTCATCTGGTTCCGGAACCACCACAGTTAAAACTGTGTTTGAACATATTTTTCTACGAAACAAAATAAATGCCGCCCACATCAGCGGTGACAGCTTCCATTTGCATACCCGGGAAGAATTTGGACAGGCTGTGAAACAGGCGGAAGCTAACGGCAACCATCATTTCAGCCATTTTGGTCCAGAATCCAATGATTTCGCTGAATTGGAAAACCTGTTTAAAACCTATGGGAAGAGCGGGACGGGTCGATATCGTCACTACATCCACAGCAAGCGGGAATTGAAACAATACAATGAACGTTTTAAGGGCAGGTTAAAAATTGGTCAATTTACACCATACGAACCGTTACCCGAGAAAACAGATCTGTTATTTTACGAGGGCTTACATGGGCTTGTTAAAGGAGATGGTTATGATGTGACGCCCCACGTGGACCTGGCCCTGGGAGTGGTTCCAGTGGTCAATGTTGAATGGATTCAAAAAATACATCGAGATCGAATCGAACGAGGTTATTCAAAGGAAGCGGTAATCGATACCATTTTGCGTAGAATGCCTGACTATGTACATCACATTACGCCGCAGTTTTCCCGCACGGATATCAATTTTCAGCGGGTCGCCACGGTAGACACTTCAAACCCATTTGTAGCGCGAGACATACCTACTCTGGATGAAAGCTTTGTGGTTGTGCGATTCAGAAATCCCAATAAATTTAATCCAGACTTTACCAATCTGCAGTCTATGATCCATGATTCCTTCATGTCACGCCGGAATACCCTTGTTGTTCCTGGCGGCAAGATGGGAATGGCAATGGAAATTATCGTCGGACCGATTATTTATGAGTTACTGGAAAACAAAACAATATAGTTTTAAGTCTTAGAAATTGAATTGAGATATCGACTCCAGTCGAAGCAAGGTCCCGGGTCGGTCTTTCTACCTGGGGATATGTCACTATGACCAACAATATTCTCAGCGGTAATTAACGGGTAGCTCTGCAGGATGCACTGGCTTAGTAATGTCAGACTTTGATATTGCGTATCCTCAAATTCATGTTGGTCGCAGCCTTCGAGCTCAATGCCAATTGAAAAATTGTTGACTTTTTCTCGCCCCTTAAAAGTTGAATCACCCGCATGCCACGCCCGATTGTGGGTTGGCACAAACTGGATAATTTCTCCAACGCGTTTAATATAAAAATGTGCTGAAACTTTTCGCTCAGCAATGTCTGCAAAATAATCGTGGGCCGTTGGGTCAAGACAATTGGAAAACAGGTCTTCCACATAGTTATTGCCATAACACTGGGGTGGAAGGCTAATTGAATGGATCACCAGTACGTCGATTTGACCTTGATCTGGGCGCGTATCAAAATTAGGTGACGGGATAAATTGAATATCCTCAACGCATCCGGAATGGGAATCCAGAACAAGTGTATTCACAGGGCCTATTCCCAAAGCGCTAGCCCAATTTGATGTTTGGTTAGTATTGACGGAATCAGGTTAAACTCATCTTTTAAAACCTGCCCCAATTTAATTACCTCTTCCAGATTTCCTGATTTTAATTCTAATTCAATTTCAAACAACTCTGCCTGACGACTGTTGGCGGATATGTTACCGTGGTCTGCGACAAATTCAATTTTTGTTCCATCAACTTCCAGATTAAGAATTTGGCGTTGCATATCGACAACTACCATGGTCATCAGTTTTTCGTTCTCGCTGACGAATTCCAATGTTTTAGATTTCAGCAAGCCATCGGGTAGATTCCCAACACAATGGATCAAACCATCAATGTCACACTCATACTCTGGGCGACTGGACAGGCCATCGACAATCTCACCTGCTAGTTTAAATGCAGCTCGATAACAATCCCCTTCGAGTCGGACTCGCAATGAACACAGATTTTTTTCAAACTTTTTATCCACGGTATCATAGTAATTCGCCAAAAATCTTTTGGCTGGAGAAACTGAACCAGTGACAATTTCCTGGACATGTTTATAATTTGTAACCCTGTTGAGCACGTCAATGCTTGGGGCGGTGAGTTTTAATTCCTGTTCTAACATTTAGGGAACCTTTGACAGTTTGTGGGTTAATCAAATCGAGAAACTAAACTCGTTCAACTTTTAGCTTAACTATGGCTTTTTCGGTTCGCTCTTCAACACAAAATTGATAACCCTGCTCTATCATACATTCACCCTGCTCAGGTATATGCCCCAATTGATTCATTACCAAACCACCAATGGTATAAGAGACTTTTGTACTTAAACTGATTTCCAGTAAATCGTTGACTTCGGACACTGAAAGACGAGAATCCAGCAAATAGGTATCGTCTTCCAGGATTTGCGCCACTCTCTTTCTTCTCGGCAGATATTCTTCAAAATCATATCCAACATCGATATCACCAACCACTTCTTCGACGATATCTTCCATGGTAATGATACCGATTGCGGATCCATATTCGTCTACCACAACCGCCATGTGATCTTCCCGCTGACGTAAAATCGATAACAGTTCATCAATAGTTTGAAATTGCAACACGTATTGCGCAGGCTTTATCAGATCATCCAGTTTTTTATCGGTGATGGATTTATCCAGCAAATCCCATGTGGACAAGGTAACAATGCCAATAATATTACTGGTATTGCCTTTATAAACCGGCAATCGGTTATAGCCCTTTCGCCGAACCGTTGCAATTGCTCGTAAAATTCCGCGGTTATGGTTAATTGCTGTGACTTCAGAGATGGGGGTCATTGCCTCACCAACCGTGGTATCACCAAATCGAATAACCCGACGAATTCGTCCACGGTCAAAGGCGTCAACCGAAGATGTCCTTTCGGTCATCTCAACAACAGAGCGTATTTGCTCGCGAGTCATATAAAAGTTTTGGTCTACTTTTCCGCCCCCTAAGATTCGAGCCAGTAAACGCGCAATCCGGGAGAAGATAAATATGACTGGGTAAAAAACGAAAGAAAATATTTTTAAAGGAAAAATTGCAATGGGCGCAACTTCATCAGACTTTTGTTGAAAAACACTCTTTGGAACAATCTCACCCAGGATTAACAGTATTGGTGTAAAAACCAGAAAGGCATACAAGTCTCCGCGGTCACCAAACAATTTAATAAACAAAACCGTAACCAGCGTGGTTAGTGCCACCGTAGCTATATTGGTTCCAACCAGCGTTGTACCCAGCATCACATCTGGGCTTTTGAACAACTCAAGGACTTCTTTAGCGCCGCGATGCCCCTGATTTGCTTTTGCAGTGAGCTTAACCTTGTCAGAATTGACTAATGCAATTTCCGAACCAGAGAAAAAGCCTTTGACCAGTAACAAAACAATGACCAACAAGATTAAAATAAATATAGTCATTTTTCTTCCTCCCAGGAATCGGCGTGATCTTCGGATTCAATCTCCTGCTCTTCATCAATATCTTCAGGTATGTCATCCACATCGTCACGATCTTCTGCCCTTGGGTCAGGTTGCTGCTCCTCTTCGGCCTGAACAACCCCTTCCGCGCGATCAAAATCTTCTTCATCCACGCCCTTTGCCACCCTGACCCGAGAAATTCGATGATCATCCATTTCGAGAATTTGAATTAATATATCTTCACTTTCAACCCGATCCCCAACTTTTGGCAAGCGATCAAGCAATCGAAATGCGAAGCCCGCGATGGTTGTCATTCGTGGATCTTCGATGCCGAAATTGGTTAAATTATCAAAATCGATCAGCTTCATGTCCCCGGGCACTTCATAAATATTGTAGTCCTGTTCGGCATAATATCCTGCAGTGGCTTTTGAACCACCGCTAACGTCACCAAATATAAAACTCAAAACACCCCGCATGGTGATAAACCCTTCCACACCGCCAAATTCGTTGAGGCATGCCGCCGCACGAACCTGATTCACCTGAAAAAAGTCGAACATCTCGTCGATCTTTTTTGTTAAGGGAACAACAACCGGAGGATGCATAATGTCTTCATGGCTAAGTTCCGACAGCTCTGCATCATCAAGAACCAGGCGCAATACATCTTCAGCATGAACGAAACCAACCAGATTGTCTCGATGGGTTTTGAAAACCGGAACTCTGGGGTGACGATATGAAATGAATTTCTCGATCATTTCCGGGACGGGCATTTCGATATTTAAAAATGCCATCTGGGTTCTTGGCGTCATGACCTCAACGATTTCGGTTTCATTTGCCTCGAGCAAGTTATAAATAAGTGCCCTTTCCGTTGCATCAAGTCCGCCGTCTTCGGACACTTGCTCAACCAAGGTTAAAAACTCATCAACCTGCAAAATATTGTCCGCGGTTTTTATTTCTCCAACGATTAAAGTGGTAATGCGATCAGCAATGCCCCGGACCGCCCATTGAATCGGGGTAATCATTTTTATCCACAATGCCAGGGGGCGCGCCACGATGCGGGTGCTGTAACGAACAGGGTTGGATACGGCGATGGTTTTTGGCGTGACTTCGCCAAATAACAATAATAATGGCACCATCACCAGCAAATTAATCAAAACCACATTTTCTGGCCCATACAGGGTTACCAGAATGGAGGCCATGTTGGCAGCGGCAGCAATATTTACCAGCTCATTGCCACTCAGAATTGAGATGATCAACCGCCTCGGTTGATCGAGCAATTCATGTATGGTTTCTGAGTGTGGATTCTGTTCCCGCCGTAATTGCTGGAGATCCAGCCGGGAAAGTGAAAAAAGTGCTGTTTCTGAGCTAGAAAAGAATGCTGAGCATACCAACAGGCACAGCTGTATCCCCATCCGAATAATCATATTCGGTTCTGATAGCATGGCAGTGTCGAATGCGAAAAACTCGGCCACGGGCTGCCAATACTGATAGAGAAAAGACAGTATGGATTCCATTGTTTATTTGGTTAAATATTTGGTCTGGGGGGTGCTCGCTCATTATAGTAAGCATACGCCTCAATCTTGAATTACCCTTAATATCGCTCAATATGACTTTGATTTCAATAATAAATGTATAATCTAGTTCGACTTTTTCGAAATAATTTATAATTTGCTCAATTTTTCATTTAACATGGATTAGATATGTCAAATGTAACAAAAATCGATCCGAACAATACCAAGGCAGCTATTACACCGGTTAGCGCTAAGATTACTGGGGATGTAAACCTGGACAGCCCCGATCTTTATCTCAACCGGGAGCTAACCTGGCTGGAATTTAATCGTCGGGTGCTGTTCGAGGCGACTAATGTCAACAACCCGTTCCTGGAACGACTAAAATTTTTCGCAATATTTGCATCGAACATTGATGAATTTTTTATGAAACGGGTTGGCGGCCTGAAGCTGTTACTCGCCGCCAATGTCACCGAGCAGACTGTAGATGGCAGGACCCCAGAACAACAACTAAATGAATGCAAAGAGTTGGTTAGAGCCATTGAAAAACAACGGGACGAGTCTCTGCCTGATTTGTTAAAAGCGCTCGAGTCTCATGAGATCAGGATTATCGATTACCAGGCTATGGACCCGAAACAACAGGATGCTCTGCGATTGTATTATCAGGAAAATATTTTCCCGTTGGTTACACCGCAGATTTTTGATCCAGCCCACCCTTTCCCTTTCATTTCAAACCTGTCATTGAATATATTGGTTACCCTGCAAACGGGTAGCGCAGATGAAGCATCCATCGCCCGCGTAAAAGTGCCGGTGGGGTCCGGGGTGCCACGGTTTGTGCGGGTTGGTGAAACCAATCACTTTATCCCTCTGGAACAGGTTATTGCTGAAAATTTAGACATGTTATTTCCAGGTGAAACAGAAATTGAACACGACTTCTTTTTCGTCTCCCGTAATGCCAGTGGTGAGCGACAGGAATCCGGAGCCAATGATTTGTTATCTATGATCGAGTCTGAGTTGCGCGATCGGAGGATTGCACCCATCGTCAGGATTGTGGTTAACCCCGGAATGGATGAAGAGCGCAAACGAATGGTTGCTGATCAGCTTGGACTAAATATTGATCTCGATGTGTATGAAACCAATGGTCTTATGGCCCAGCGCGATCTGTTTGAACTCGTTGATTTGGCCGTTCCCGGTTTACATTACCCAATCCATCAACCGACAACCCACCATCGACTACAAGATTCCCAACGCAGTATTTTTTATTTGATTCGCGAAGCCAATTCCTTGCTTTTGCAACACCCTTATGAATCATTTACAACATCTGTGGTGCGGTTTCTAGAGGAAGCCACCAATGATGAAAAGGTACGGGCGATTAAAATGTCACTGTATCGCACTGACAAAGAAACCCGAATTGTCGATCTTCTTGTGCAGGCTGCCAAAAACGGAAAACAGGTTGCCGTCGTGGTGGAGATAAAAGCAAAATTTGATGAAGCCGCCAATATTAAATGGGCAGAAAGTATGGAAGAAGCAGGTATCCATGTTACCTACGGTGTAATTGGGTTGAAAACCCATTGCAAGATCCTAATGGTTGTTCGACGGGATTTCAGTAAATTGCGCCAGTATGTTCATATCGGTACTGGCAACTACCACGGTGGAACTGCAAAACAATATAGTGACCTTGGATTATTGACCTGCGACGAAGAAATTGGTCAGGATGTTACCGAATTTTTTAATTACCTGACAACGGGGCACTCGAGGAAGCGCAGTTATAAACAGATAATCGTCGCCCCCAAACATTTGAAGAATGACTTAATTGATCGAATAAATCGAGAAGCGACCCATTCCGGTTTGGGCAAAAAAGGATTGATCCAGATAAAAACCAATGCGCTGGAAGACAAGGAAATCGTAAAAGCACTTTACCAGGCGTCCATGGCGGGGGTGAAAATTGAATTAATTATCCGTGACACCTGTCGATTACGTCCTGGGGTTCCAGGGTTATCTGACAACATATCAGTAATCAGCGTGGTCGGCAGATATCTGGAACACAGCCGGATATTTTATTTTTACAATGGCGGTGAAGAAGAATATCTTATTGGCTCTGCTGACCTGATGAAACGCAACCTCGAAAGCCGGGTCGAGGTTGTGACACCGATTACCAAGAGCTCATTAAAAACTGAATTACGGCTGGTGTTAAATACCATTCTCGATGATGCCGTAGACAGTTGGCATATGCAGCAGGACGGTTCTTACATAAAACATAATCCTAAAACCGATGAAGCTACGGGCAGCCAAAACCAACAAATTGAATTTGCCCAAACCCGGTTAAAAACAAAGCGTTACAAAAAATTGTTAAGAACTGGAAGCGTTCGAAAACGGAATTAGTCTTATCGCTAGATATCAACTTTAGTGAAAACGCCACAACAATACAGGAAAACAGAAACTGGGAAATTTAGTGTAAATTTTTCGAATCAACAAATAGCAATAGAAATTAAATGACGAAAATTATTCTTTAAACATATAAACGTTGCGCTGGATAGTTCAATTCAATTTAGTTCACCTTCCCGCGAATACTTCCAAATTTTCATCTCATTGAGATCACGTGTGTTCAATTTTTTGAGAAAGGCATCGGTCTTTTTCTTAAGTTTATTTTTTGATTTAGCGCTTGGTTCGCCGTCGAGGCTCCTAAAATCTATATGAGATGCGGCAATACGATCACTGGAATCATGAAAAATAACAGTAACAAATGCCATATCCTGTGCCAGATTTTTTGGATTTATTTTGTTTGCTTGGTATATAACATCAGAGTCATGGACATCAACCAGATCAACACTCTGCCGCATCAATAGTCTGGGTCCTGATTCGTTGTCCAAGATGATAAACCCCAGAGTACCAGCCGATTTATCTACTTCTCTATGGCGTATAGGAAAATCCCACCATCGGTCATAGGGCAATTCTAATTCAGCATAGATCGATAACATTCGCCCATCAGGTCGAAGCCGCCACAATTCACGATCACCGTCCGAGGTGAGACGAACAGTGAAATAAAGCCAATCCCCAAATGTAGTCAAATCTATTGGGTTCCCGCCGTCTGGCCCTGGATTGAAATCCTTTATCAGCGACAGACCCCGATATAATTCTCGACCTAATCCATCTTTAACAGCGCTTAGGTAAAGGCCGCCCCCATGACTTTCAAACTTACCTGGGCCAGATCCCATCTGGCCAGGCATGATCTCACCAACCAACGATACCGTATTACCATCGTATTGCCAAAGCTCGCTTCCAAGGGCATTAGTCCGCGCTCGGAAATATAACTTCCCACCGGAAACCACAAGACCACCAACACTCCCTTCAACCCACTCGGGATTGGCATTCATAGTAACTGTGTTGCCATCAAATCGGCATAGCCCTTTGCAGGTTGCGGATTGGTTACCGGCGAAATAGAGCGCCCCACCATATATTGCCTTATGTTGGATCCAGCCTTGTAGAATATCAGCAGGAACAGGAGGACCGGGTTCAATGCCAGCGGTAACCGATATGCCGTCATAACGCCAAAAATCTATTGCGGTAGAACCATCATAAGCATAGAAATAAAGCGCCCCTGCATAAGATGCAAACCATCTAACAAACGAAGTCTCTTCACCTGGCCGTATATCAGCTACCAAGCTGGCATTTGCACCATCCCATTTCCAAAGCTCGAGTCCACTTTGACCATCATCCGCAACAAAAAAAATATCGCCTTCGTGATGAACAAAATTATTCGGGAATGAAGAACCTGGACCTGGGTTGATGTCGGCCAGCATGTTGGCATTGACTCCATCCCATTTCCACAATTCCTGACCATCCACGCCATTATCAGCAGAAAAATAGAGTTCACCATCGTGGACGAATAGATTTGCAGGACTAGACCATCCAGGGCCTGGATTGATATCTATAGCAAGTTCAATTGAATTACCTTCTAATTTCCAAAGTTCCCGGCCATTGTTGTTGTCGAAATTTTGGAAGTACAAATCGCCATCGTAAGCGGTCAAATAGATCCTTTTGTTCAACATGCCATCTGAAACTTTTTCTACTTTGTGTTGGAATTCGCTCCATATCAAGCTGACCTGATAGGCATTAGCTGAGCCCACTAGGGTTAACGTTAGGATCAAAGCCTTTAAAAATTTCAGGCAATGGAAGTGCAGAAATCGTTTTATATGAATGATAGTCTCACTGAAAGAATAATATTCCGAATAAATCCGATAGTTGAAATTGGGTTATGTTTTCTTTGGGGAATGACTGTTTTTATGGACATGTCTAAATTTTACAGAAATCAAAAATTTCAATCAAATGATAAATATACATAATCTTATAATTAATCGGCTCAACACAGTCATCTGAAGTAAGGGTAACTAAATATTTTTATTGCCCGTGCTCTAACGAACCATATAGTCCTTCCATCGCTTTTTGCTCAACTGTCATTTAAAATGACTGGAACTTCCATTCCAAAATTTAACCAGAACTTTTTAAGTATGGTGACGTCCTAAGCACTTAATCATGTTACAGGTGTCAAAGAATACATCGATGTCAAATAGTCCTGAGAACCAAATCAGTTGAATACAATAGTTAATAAAATTAGTAACGTCCATAACTGGCTGGCGGGAAACCTTCAGATCAGGGATATTCCACCCAGGGTGGTTGAAAACATTAAAGCTCAACAAAGGGGAAGCGAACGCATCATTGGCTGGGCGCAACTGACCATTGTTGTTATTTTCGCAATCCTGTATACGCTTTCACCAAAAGCATTTACGCATAATGTTACTTTTGCGCCAGTTCCCTGGGCATTGGCTGCCTATTTTGTATTCACCATACTGCGGTTACGTTTAAGTTATAAAAATAAACTTACATTTGGATTTCTGCTGATATCCATTGTGGTTGATATGGCTTTACTGTTCGGACTGATATGGAGCTTTCATATTCAATACGACCAACCCGCTTCGTTTTATCTAAAAGCACCCACCCTACTCTACGTTTTTATATTTATTGCACTAAGAACATTACGATTCGAACCCGGTTTTGTAGTGTTTGCAGGTCTGGTTGCTGCAACGGGTTGGTTATTCCTTTCTTACTATGCCATTGCAACCACAGGAATGGAAAATATTACTCGGGATTATGTGGAATATATAACCAGCAACATGATTCTGATTGGCGCAGAATGGGATAAGGTGGTTTCCATTATTTTGGTAACCGCTATTCTTACAACGGGAATTGTTAGAGGGCAAAAACTACTTCGTCAGGCCATACAGAGCGATGCGGCTGCCGAAGAACTATCCCGCTTTGTGCCGGATATCATCGCCCAAAAAATTAAAAAAGATGCCAAAACAGAGGATCTGGGTAAAACCGAAAATGGTGAATGCACAATACTATTTGTCGATCTTCGGGGATTTACCACCCTGAGCGAAACCATGTCACCAGAGCAGTTGATAATCACCCTCAACGCATTTTTTGCCGAAGCGGCCACTTCGGTGCATAATTTTGGCGGTGTTATCAATCAATTCCAGGGCGATGCCATTCTCGCCAGCTTCAATATACCCAAACACAATGAAGCACATGCGAGCAATGCAATAAGAACCGCAGTTGAAATTTTGAACACCCTTCAATCCAAAACCTTCGCGGACGTTAAATTAAATGCCCGAGTTGGAATTAATACCGGACAGGTGACCGGTGGACTGGTGGGTATTCCTGCGAGACTACATTACACAATCTACGGCGACGAGGTCAATGTTGCTTTTCGCCTTGAGCAACTCAATAAGGAATTTGGCACTCAGGTTCTATTTTCAGAAAATACTAAAATCGCTGCCGGAGACGATTTCGAATACGAATTGGTCACGGAACAAAATTTAAGGGGTAAGTCAAAAGCAACCCGGATCTACACTGTCTCCGAAATAAGCTTATCTAACGACTAACCGAATCAGGTTAATCCGTACTACACACCATATCTTTTCCGCAACATAATGGGGATTTGATCATGCCGTGCTCATTTGGGCATTTTGAAACCTGCACTTCATTGCCATCCAGTGTAATGCTACCATTTTCCAGGGGCGCATCACATTTACCACAGCTTGCATTTACACTCATACCACAAACATCACATTCATAAGTTGCCATATCTAGTCTCTTTTCGTTAGTTGAATATCAAGGAACCTCTGATTAAAACATGAACAGTCAATTTGAGTTCAAACCTAATTTATCACGTGGCAATTCCTGCGTTGCAAAACTTCGCAATAGCCGTGCTATTGCGTGCGTTTCGCGCCTTGAACTTGATCATTTTAATCACAACTTGATCTGCCCAGTTTTAATCAGAGGCACCTTAAGAGATATACCCTATCAATCAAAAAGATTGTTGTCCATCAATTAGTGTTGTTGAAAACAAGAAGTGTTTGACTACCAGCCTTCAACCTGATCCACACTGATACCCTGATCCTCGAGTAGAATGGGTATGTCATTTTCAATGCGGTAAATCATTTTATTGTTGGTGGTGATCAAAGCTTCCTGTAACGATTCTGAAATGATATTTCCATCCATGGTCTGAAGATCACTATTTGATATGAGTGCATTTAACTTATCCAGTTTACTTTCGGTCACCATAGACAAGGGTAATTTGGTTATCGGGCAAACCAGAATTTCCAACAATCTTCTATTGATCGGCATTAAGACAGATTTCCGTTTCGAAAAGGCTGGGTCAATAATTTGTCAATTCGCGTTACCTCAGCATCGTCAAATTCATTTAAGCCGATAACCATTTTTTCATGGCCATCTTTGGGTTGATGCCGATAACTTTGAAAAGCCCAGTCCCAGATCGACAGAAAGAAACCAAAATTATAATCATGTTCATTCTTGTGTATGGAATGATGCACGCGGTGCATATCCGGGGTGACGATTACAAACCGAATTATTCTGTCTAACCAGATTGGCATTCGTATATTACTGTGATTAAACATTGCAGCACCATTGAGAATGATTTCAAACAAAACTACAGCGAAAACCGGGACACCAATCAAAATTATCGCAATTGCTTTAACGAAAACGGAAAGGAAAATTTCAATGGGATGAAATCTAAGTGCCGTAGTGACATCAAATGCGTTATCCGTGTGGTGCATGCGATGAATCCGCCACAGTGGTTTAAACATATGAAATAACCGATGCTGCCAGTAGATTATGGCATCCAGAAACAACAATGAAAAAATAACCTTGGGCCAAAATGGAAATTCCACCCAGAAAAACAAACCAAATTTGTATTCGATGGAAATGATTGCAGCGGCGACTGCGGTAACTGGAACAATCAACAGAATAATGACGTTGATTAAAAATATTCCAAAATTAGCTGGCCATCGTTTTAACCGGCGTGAGTCTACGCGGCGGGGAAACACGGCCTCCCATAACACCATGATTCCTAATACGGCGACAAACGGGTAAAGCCGCACGGTCATTTCAATATCCAGGCTATCTAACATTGCGGTCTACCACCATGAGTTTGAATTGTTTTGCTGAATAAACTTATTCAGCATCTTTTTATAAAGTACCATAGCCTGTCGTGTCTTTGGTCCACCGCCTGGCTGAAAATCAACTTTTTTTCCATCTACCAGATACAATGTACAAACCGGCATGGCTTCACGGGTCGCGCTGGAGACAAAACATTCCCTTGCAGTTTCGAGTTCTTCGCTAAGCACTGCTCGTTGTACCACGTCCACACCGACTTCAGCAAATAGCGACACCAGTGAACGACGTGTAAGTCCATCAAGATTTCCCCCGGCCGGTGTAACCAGTTTGTCATTTAATACAAACCAGACATTACTATTGGAACATTCGGTTACTTGTCCCTTAGCGTCGAGCATCAAACAATCGTCAGCACCCAGTTTTTTCGCTTCCCCCAGAGCCATAATATTATTTAAGTAGTTTCCACCTTTAATATTGGGATTCAAGCTATTAACACTATTTCGGCGCAATTTCGGTACAGCCAAAATCATACCGTTATTATAGAATTCCTGACTCCATTGGGGAATGGGTTTTACAATGATTACCAAACGGGTTTTCAATGAAGCATCGGGATGTAGATCTATAGGCCCTTCCCCTCGGGTAATTTGATAGCGCACATAAACATCTTCGTCAGGACCGGGGCTACTCGCAGCAACGGTTTGTTTTAAGGCATTAATAATTTCGTCTTTGCTTTGATCAATATCCATAGTAATCAAACGCGCCGAATTTAATAACCTTTCATAATGCTCATCGAATAAAAACGGAATCCCGGAATAGCTCCTAAAAACTTCGTATACCGAATCACCGTAAAGAAACCCGCGGTCAGCCACAGGAATTCGGGTATTCTCCAGACTGTCAATTTTTCCATCAATATAACCTACCGCTCTCACTAGTCGTCTCCAGATAAATTTTTCAGTTTATCTTTGGCTTTGTCTTCCAGTTTTGCCTGTTCCTCTTCCAGTTCCTGACTAACCTTTTGCCTGACCTCGCGCTTTAACAGCTCTCCAACATCCAATCCATAACCGGGCGATTGCATATTGCCCGCAACCCTCAACGGAATAGTGACGTCATCGAGATTTTCCAATGCCGCACCACCTTGACCTTCAACGGTATCAACTACTGAAACATCAAATAGGATATGTATAAAGTTTTCGGGGAAATCCAGTTTGCCGTTACCTCTGATCCTCGCCGCTGGCGCTTTCATAGAAACATTATTCGTCTGAAACACACCATTAACGCCATTAAAGTCGCCCGATAATTCAGAAAATCGGGTTTGTGCATCGGGTTGGTATTTCGATTCTTCGTTTTCTGCATTTCCCGCGTTTAAATCCTGATCCAATTTGATCAATGCCGACTGAAGATCGAAACCCTTAATCGCACCATCTGTGAAATTAAACCCCATATGACCATCCACCTGATCCATGGGACCGTCAATACTCGGATTAATTCCGGCAAGATTCATGCGTATGGCGCCGGTGCCTTCAAGATCATCGGTAATATCCAGGGCTGCAAGGACTTTTCCAATGTCGATATTATTGATGTCATGTTTCACAGAAAGTAACAGATTGTAATCCCCCAGCAAATTATCAACAGAAAAATTTCCTTTTAATCGCATTTCGTCAATTACGGTATTCATCGACGACAAGACCAGGTTGCCATTTCCAACCCCAAAGTCCATGACACTTTTTACAGACTGAAATAATCCATCAGGCAATAAATCATCCAGCTGATTCTGGGCCAATACAGCTGTTATATCATCAGTGTTAATATTTAGTGACCCTTGTAGTTTCAACTTATTGACTTCAGATAAAATATTCTGACCTTTGAAACTGACATCAATCGCAATGCCCGACTGGCTTATATCAAGTGCGGGTGCAGAAACATTTTCGCTGGTCAAATCCAGACTGAAAAAGGGAATCTCCACACGGGTATCCTGACCATTTAACACCAATTCGGATTCAAACGCCTGTAACTCGAGTACATTATCGTAAAATCTAAATTCGGTGCTCGACTCGGCATCACCCGCTATAATTTCAGCCAACCCGCCCATTCCAGCATCGGATAAAGTTTTTCCCAAGCTGGATGATTTCAGCTCTAATTGCCCTTCTATGGCCAGCGTGGTCATAACTCTGGACCCATTGATACGTCCGTTAATATTGGTCTCACCCTGAACCAGTGTAAATTCTGGAATATTTAAACTCTGCTCAGATAGTTTCAGGGATAACCATGGAATTCTTATTTCCATGGGCAGATCATTGGTTTCAAAGTTTAGCACTGACTCTTCCAGAGAAATTGCACTGCTCGTCGGGCTGGCTTTCACTGTAGTAGATAACACTATAGAAGCAGGCGAGGACAGTACATTTCCACCGATATCTGCTGAAAATTCTACTCCCAGAGGATCATCTAGCTTCAAGGTTCCGGTGGCCAAGTTTAAATTGGTAATTTCGATAAGCTGATCCGCAGAGCGATCATCCCAAATGACCAAACCGTCTCGCAGAGACACCCCCTGTATTGCAACACCCGCTATCGCCATGGCATCATCTGCATCGGTATCCTTATCGGATTTACCACCACGTTCCAATAAATCATCCCAGTTGGTTGTGCCGTCATACTTTGTAATCAACCGAATTTCCGCTTTATTCAGAATGATTTTTCCGATTTCAAATCTTTCCTTCAACAATGGAATCAACTTCACTTTAATATCAACTTGCTCGGCATAAACCATGGGCTCATCACCAAATCCAGCCCGGTTGGATAGCGATAATTCACCCGTGCTAATCCCAACCCATGGATAAAATGTCAAAGCCAAATCGCCATTAATTTTTAACTGTCGGCCGGTATTGGTTTCGACCATATCTTCCAGCTGAGGCTTGTAGTCATTGGGATCAACCAGATTGGTTACCACCACAACCGCCCCCACGCACAACACAACAATTACACCCAAAACCCATAACAGGCGTTTGAATAACTTCATAAATCAGGATACTCGCTAAACGGAATTTTAAATTTAGGCATAAACCATATGGGAAGTGGAAGAAATATGATTAAACTCTGAGGATTCGTCATGGCACTCTGCTTCATCGGTAAACTTTAATGCCTCGTAAATAACTTCTGTTCCAGCATTTTTCTTCGGTCCATGCTGGGATAGATATCGACGCCAGCTTTTTGCCCCTGCCTGCCCGTGAAATAAACCCAACATGTGCCGGGTCATATGTCGTAAATAAATCCCTTTGCCAAGCTGTTCTTCGACATAGGGCATAAAGGCTTCGACTATATCCTTGCGCGTATTAATTTCGGGTGAATGATGAGATGAACGATCAGATGAATTTTGGTCATCGCTAAAAAACTGCTGATCAATCTGCTTCAGTATCCATGGGTTTTGATAGGCCTCCCGGCCGATCATAACGCCATCAACTTTGCTCAAGTGGTTCTGGATTTGATCCAGCCCGGTGATCCCACCGTTAATCTGAAAATTTATTCCAGGGAAATCCTGTTTTAACCGGTAGACCCGATCATAATGCAGCGGCGGTATGGTTCGATTTTCCTTTGGGCTCAAACCTCGAAGCCAGGCTTTGCGTGCATGGACAATAAATTCCTGGCAACCCGCAGATGAAATAATCTCCACGAATCCGAATAAATGTTCATAACTATCCATGTCGTCGATTCCGATTCGCGATTTGATGGTAACCGGAATGCTCACCGCATCCGCCATAGCCTTGTAACAATCCGCAACCAATCGGGGTTTCGCCATTAGGCAGGCACCAAACTGGGCGCTTTTGACGCGATCACTTGGGCATCCGATATTCAGGTTTACCTCATCGTAGCCCCATTGTTCAGCGAGCTTGGCGCAGAACTCGAGCTTTTTCGGATCACATCCACCCAGCTGTATTGCCAAAGGTTGCTCACTGGGATCAAATCCCAGGAATCGTTTCCGATCGCCGTGAATGATAGAACCCACTACTTTCATATCAGTATAAAGCCGGATATGGGCTGAAAACAGCCGCATAAATTTCCGACAATGCCTGTCGGTCAGGTCAAGCATGGGTGCCACAGAAATGGTTTTGTTCAAAATCAAGGGCTTACAAAATCTATTGATATCAAAGTGATTTTAACATTTTCCAATCCCAACCACGTATTTGGTTGCAAGTTGGAATGGAACATTTTGTTACACAGTGGCAAAATCAGGGCAAATAGAATAATCCAATTTTCTGTTTCACCACATGGGGGCATAAATGATAATAAACAACACTCATTTTATTTCTGAATAGCTTTAAATTCTCTATTACAATCCAGCTGTTAATTTAATCCAACCATAACAATTATTGACGTGCCAAAAATTTTAGAACAATCACTCGATTCCCTGGTTGATCGAAACCTGGACAACCATTTGGGAAATCTACAACGCGGCCTGGAGAAGGAAAGTTTGCGTGTTGGCACCGATGGCTTGCTTGCCCAAACTGATCATCCCCGGAATCTGGGGGCAACATTGACCCACCCGATGATCACCACAGACTATTCCGAGTCACTGTTGGAATTTGTAACCCCAGTTCATAGCAACATAGACAGTCTGCTTAATGAGCTACATCAGATACACCATTTCACCTATCAGCATCTGGGTGACGAAAAACTCTGGGTAAATAGTATGCCGTGCATTGTTGAGAGTGAAGAAAAAATTCCAATTGCGAAATACGGAAATTCCAATGTAGCCAAAATGAAAGAGGCTTACCGCATGGGTCTGAGCTATCGTTATGGCTCATTGATGCAGGCCATTGCCGGGATACATTTTAATTTCTCCATGCCCGATGATTTCTGGGAGGCGTATTTTGATTCTGCAGATGTCATCGATGTTCAAAACAGGAAATCCGCTCAATATTTTGCATTAATTCGAAACTTCCATAGAATCTCATGGATCGGCAGCTATCTTTTTGGTGCATCCCCCGCGGTTTGCCGTACTTTTTTAAGAGGTCGAGAGCACAATTTATCTGATTTTGACACCCACAGCTTTTATGCACCCAATGCAACCTCATTACGGTTAAGTGGATTGGGCTACAGCAATGACGCCCAGTCCAATATTGAAATCTGCTACAACGGCGTAGACGATTTTGCGAAATCACTGAGAAAAGCCATCCAGACCGTTCACCCGGAATATGAAAAGTTCGGTGTTAAGGTTGACGGCGAATATCGCCAGCTCAATGCAAACCTGTTACAAATAGAAAATGAGTTCTATTCCTCGATTCGACCCAAGCGAATTGCAGCCTCAGGTGAAAGCCCATCAACGGCATTGTTGAACCAGGGCGTTCAGTATATTGAAGTGCGCAGCGTCGATTTAAATCCTTTTGTTCCCATTGGCATCGATGAAGACTGTATCCGATTTTTTGATACCTTTTTACTATATTGCATGTTCTCTGAAAGCCCGCAATTAAGCCCAGAAGATTTCAACCTTACCCGGGACAACCAGCAAACCATGGTTATGAATGGCAGGGACCCCGAAATTAAAATCATGACAGCTGATGGAGAAAAGTCTGCTAAAAATGAAATGATGAACCTGCTCAACAATATGCAACCCGTGGCGGAATTGCTCGACAAAACCAATAGCACTCAGGGCTATTCGGCGATGATGGCCCAGCAAATTGAAAAAGTTGAAGATGCTGACTTAACACCTTCAGCCCGCGTCATTGATCAAATGAAATCCGATGATTTAAGTTTCTATGAATTTGCCATGATGATGGCCCAGAGCTCAGAAAAATACTTTAAATCCCGGGAGTTGAATCCAGAAATCAACCAAAAATTCGAAACCCTGGCCAGGAAATCACATAAAAAACAGCTGGAAATTGAAAATTCTGATGAAATGAATTTTGATGAATTCCTCAAAGATTATTTTGAACGTCAAAATACGAATTAATTATCCACAAAGGACGCTTGTTAAGTTCGATCAACCTTGATTTCGAATCTCCCCAAAATAGGGGCAAATTGCCTCTTCTCCTATAGTCCAACAGATATATATTTATCAAATATTGTTGGTGATAGAATCCGTTGCCTTTGTTTCGCAACCTA
Source organism: Candidatus Spongiihabitans sp. (assembly GCA_965237725.1). Classification (GTDB taxonomy): domain Bacteria; phylum Pseudomonadota; class Gammaproteobacteria; order Arenicellales; family Poriferihabitantaceae. The sequence continues at coordinate 4,014,462 of OZ250151.1, read as the reverse complement.
AATTTTCACCAGGAAATTAAAATGAGCTCAGACCGACAACCCGATTTCAAAACCCGAGAAGTGCACGCCGGGGTTCGCCCGGACCCCGTCACTGGTGCAATTTTAACGCCGATTTACCAAACTACGACCTATGTTCAGGAATCCGTTGAGCAATATATGGAAAAAGGCTATTCCTATAGTCGGTCGGGAAATCCGACAGTAACCGCTCTTGAAGATAGAATTACCGCGTTGGAAGGCGGCGCCGGTAGTGCCTGTTTTGCCACAGGAATGTCTGCCACCAGCGCAACCATGATGGCATTTTTAAATGCCGGTGATCACTGCATACTTTCCGATGTGGTTTATGGCGGAACCCATCGAATATCAACCAAGGTTCTTTCTCGATTTGGAATAGAGTTCACATTCGTAAACACCGCCGAACCAAATAATGTCAAAGAAACGATTAAAGGCAACACCAAACTGATATTCACAGAAACGCCAGCAAATCCTACATTAAAGTTGACAGATATATCGGCAGTTTCTGAGATCGCTAGCGCCCGGGAAATTCCTCATGTTGTCGACAACACCTTCCTGACCCCTTATTTTCAACGACCACTGGAATTAGGTGCAGATGTTTCATTGCACAGCACCACTAAATTTATGGAAGGCCATAACGTTACCGTTGGTGGCTCGATCACGGCTAAAAGTGAAGAACAACTCGAGGCAATCAAATTTGTACGTAATTGCCTTGGATCTAATATGTCACCTATGGTTGCGTTTTATACTCTGCAAGGTTGCAAGACCATGAGTACACGGCTGGAAGCGCAATCAGCCAATGCATTGAAAATCGCCCAGTTCCTCGAAACCCATGCCATGGTTGAACGCGTAGCCTATCCTGGTTTGGATTCGTTTTCGCAAAAAGAACTTGCGGACAAACAAGCGAGTGGACATGGTTCAATGTTGTGGTTTGAAGTCAAAGGTGGGGTTGAAGCCGGCAAAAAACTGATGAATACACTTGAGCTTTGGAGCCTGGCAGAAAACCTGGGGTCGGTTGAATCCCTGGTCACCCACTCGGTTACCATGACTCATGCGGATATGCCCAAAGAAGAACGTATGAAAGCTGGCATTACAGATGGCCTGGTTCGTTTATCCGCCGGCCTGGAATCTGCTGAAGATCTGATTATCGACCTCAAGCAGTCTCTGGACGCTTTATAAGTTGAACTGAAATAGATCCTGGAAAATACCAGGATCTATTTTACAATTTTCGCAGCCGAAAGTTCTAGCTACACAACGCAGTGCAACGTTGCAACAATCTCAAATGACCAGAGAAGTCGTTGATTGGATAGTGCAAGGTAAAGCGATTGTCCCACATCACCACCTGGTTTTCGTTCCATGAAATACGGCAGGTAAACTGTGGGCTGGACATATGAGCGTCCAGATAATCAATTAATGGTTTGCTTTCTGCGGCGGTCATTCCATCAAAGCGGGTGACAAACATTTTATTAATGTATAACCCAGCTTTACCTGTATCGGGATGGATACGCACAATATCATGGACAGCAGATTCGCTTGGATGATCGGGCTGACCTGGTCCGTTATAACTGTGTACTGCTTTTAAACCTTTTAGTAATTCCTTCATGCCTTCGCTTAGAGCGTCATAGGCTGCGATATTGCTGGCAAATGCAGTATCTCCGCCAATCGGTGGAATAATCTTCGAGTATAAAACCGATAAAAATCCTTCGGGTTTTCGAAAAGTCACATCAGCATGCCAGTCTGACCCACCAAAAAGCCGGGTACTATCGGGCTCTTTTTTCATTTCCAACACTTCTGGGGCTTCATCACTGACCAGAACACCTTCATCAGAATGGTGAATGAACAATGGACCAAATTTTGCAACAATATCTCTAAACTGCAGGGTAGTTAAATTCTGGTTTTCAAAAACCAGCACAAGATACTGTGCCAGCAGATCGCGTATTTTTTTAATCGATTCGGGTTTATCGCTCAGTGTGAGGTTGTGCACATAGGCGCCAAGGATGGGGGAAATTGGATCAACTCGTATAGCCATGAATATCTATTGAAGTTATAAAGTTAAATAACAGGTACGTTGCTCAATTCTTCCGATCAACAAAGGGTAATTTTGTCACTTCCGCTTTCACCGTGCCCCATGGATGGGTTACATCAACAATATCACCGGTTTTAATCGATTTATCTACAACTGCGATTCCGATACTGCGGTCAAATTCAAATGAATGAATCGCCCAGCGCACCGCGCCGTCGGTTCCATCTTCGCCTGTTAGGCCCCAGAACCACTCCAGCCGCGGAACTTCTCCTTCTATGAACAATCCTACGGAATGACGCTTGACGCCCAGTCGTTTGATTTCAGTTAATGCTGCCTTGCCAATAAAATCGGTATCGCCGTCCAGATCAACCAGCGCCCCTCCGGTATCTTCCAGAGCATTCATGCCTGAATTGGAGTAATACCCGGTATCGGTAACTCCCCGTTCAATGGCTCGGTGAACAATAGGACCCGTGACCTTTAAGCCATAGGGCTTCCCTTTCTCCAGAATGGCATTCCACAACTCCATAGCGCGATCACTGCCATAGGGAAATATTTCATAACCAGCACCACCGCTCCAACCGGTGCGAGACACTACAACCTTTTGTCCGGCAACTTCTGTGGTCACGCATTTGTAATTCTTTAAATCATCTAGAGGTTGCTTACATAGTGCATTCATGACCACGATGGATTTCGGGCCCTGAACCTGTAGTGGCGCAACATCGGGTTCTGATACTTCAACCTTCCAGTGGGAATTCATGGCGATTCCCCGGGCCCACAAGGTCATATCGGTATTGCCGTGGGAAATCCAGATTACATCCTTTTCCGGCATCACAACTACAGGATCTCCCAGTATGATGCCATGGTCGTCACACATCAGGGCATAGCGACAGTCACCAGGCTGCATTTTTGACATGTCCCGACAACATAGATAATCCAGAAATCTAACCGCATCCGGACCCTTCAACTGCGTCTGCCGTTCCAGCCCCACGTCCCAAAGGGTTACGCCTTCGAGTAACGCCGCATAATCTTCGTAGGGTGCACGGCTGTAAATCATTGGAAAAAACATATTGTTATAAACGCTCCACTCCATACATTTGGCGTCGACGGTGCCCTGCCAGTATGGACTCAGTCGATTCATGGTCCACATGCGTTGACGTTCCTCAGCGTACAACGGCCGTGCATCATAAATTTCTACGAGTCGGGATATTTTGCCATCACACATTTCAATGGAAGCGACGTATCTAAAATCTGCGCGTATCGGCGACCCATCAATCTTACCGCCGGCACCAGCAATTTTTGCCTTATAAGTACCTTCGATATAAGCGCCTTTAGGTGTTTCAATGGCTATGCGCGTTTCTGTCTCGATATCGCTATGAGATTTTGAAATAATTCGTAGCTGTTGTTGGAGCTTTTCTTTTCCTGTTATGGGCGAATCGAGGCCGGATGCTTCAAACACACCATCATCGGTGAATAATTCAGCCAGGGCCTTATAATCGTGACGAACCCAGGCTTCACAATAGGCTTCAAACGCAGTCAGGGCATTCATCTTCCAGATACCTTGTTGTTAGACAATAGTCTCATCGGACCAGCGTCGTACATTTCGTGAATTAAAGTACAGACTAATCCGGTGCAGCTGCTCATTTTTCGTTTCTGCTACTAACGCCATCACATAATGTTCCGCCTCGCCCGAATTCCTACTGATCTGAGTATCAGAAAAACATATTGCTGCATGCTGGGTTTCCGCTAATTCTCCGGTGATTAGAAACGAGGCCTTTTCCAGAGAAGCAAAAATTGCAGTATGTCCTCGTAGAATTTCTGATTTCCCAAACAGGCGATTTGGCTTTAACAGAGGTATTTCCACAAGCGCATGACTTGATAGCTCAGAAATAATGTCAGCATCCATTGCTTCGAATGCGCCAATATAAATCATTAAGGCTTCGCCTGCGGAACCACAGGACCTGTTGTCCTTATAGTTTTTATAGGCGATGTCAGGCGTTACTATTGTCATACTTCGCAATGAATAAAATTGAGATCATTACATTCAATTTTATATCTATAGGCGGTATTTCTTCACTGGATAGCATATTCGTCGAGGATTTATAGTGAACGCAAAATTTTTAGCACTAAATTATGAGCTAACTTGCCTACAATAATCAGGGTAATTTTATTCATAACTAGGGTGTCTCTGATTAAAGCATACCTGATTATGCACGATTAAAACCACTTAAAATGATTCAAGCTCTTCGTTCCTTATAAAAATGGATTCTCCGTTTCGAGCTTCTGTGTTGTCGTAATACACGCGCCAGTTTGCATCGTTCAATAACTCTTCACGAATAGCATTACATTTGATTGCCCGAGTATCATCGAGCACCACAACCTTGGGCGATTTATCCTCGTAAATTAGACGATACTCGGCTTCGGTAGAAAATTCACCGCCATCCAGTACGACGACATCAATAGACTCGGGAAGTTGGTGATAAATATTTTTAGCACTCTGATAATTATTTACATCGTTTTCGTAGTGCAATTTGTAGTGTTCTTTAACCAGAGGAAATAGTGAATGTGATTCAATATCCGAAGGTGACATCAATCCATTATTGGTAATACGACCGTGTATCAGGTGTAACCGATCAGCATATTGTGATTGTCGAACCCAGGACCAGAACTGGCAGGCACGATGATGCATGTCCTGATCAACCTCGATTGAATACAATGTACTGCCATCCTGGCGCTGCATCAAACCATTCATTAAACATACTGTTGATCCTTCGCCATTCCAGCTTCCAATTTCGAGGTAGGTTTGGAATCGCGGATTGAGGGCAATCTCAAGTAGTTTTTGACCCAACTGGCTTTGCATATTTATCTGGCCAACGCCATCGATCATTTTAAAATGAGCAGGCTGGTAGGACTTATCGATCAATTCTTTCCATTTCTCAAGCGCAGCCCTCTGACGCTGATAATTCCAAGCCGTCATGTCGTTACTGATTGCATCAGTATCTACCGTTGCTAGTATTTCCTTTAAGTCCTCAAAATTATCGAAATAAGTAATGTATTTCATATTATCAGTATCATAATAATCCGCTCGATCCAACCAGAAGTCGACCCAGTTCGGACCGACTGCCGCGGTTAATCGTGGGGCATAATCCTGCCGTGAATAGGGGCCATTAAAATTGATGGTTTCTTTTTGTATCTGCTCTTTGAGAAATCGTTTGGTTGGGAAAAACAGCGGCACATTTGCACTATATTGCTCAAAAACTGACATGGTGCTGACATCGTAAGGCATATGCACAATGCCGCGATACTGATACAGCTCTTTCCAGCTATATCGTCCCAGTGCCTTGTGGTGCATAGTGTTTGGAATTGATGGGAATTGGCCGTCATTGAAGACAACAAATTCATCGTGTGCAGGTTGATAGTCGGCTTCGGTGTAGAGACACAGACTGGGAATATGTTCGCTCACAACCCCCGCGCCCAGGCGAATATACGCCTGATCCGCCTTGTTATTACTTACTGGTATCAGCTGGCCGGTATCACTCATAGACTTGAGCTGTTTTTCCAGGTACGTACGCATATCCGCATTTGGACGCCAGCAATAAGGCATTTCATAGCGTGTGGAATTCACCATGAAAATTGGTTTACCGAATTTCTCATAGAGCAATGCAAATACTGGACTATGGGTGACTATGAATCCATCAAAATGTTGCAACATGTTTCCGTAGCAATGATGAAACTGATCGACAAGGTTTAGGTCGAAATCCAGCCAGGTCTTTTCATTAACGACACGTACATTGTCTCGCTGTCGGTTAAATACCCAGGTGTGGCCACTTATACTCCATTTGGTGATTTCAGCGTCAGGAAACAATTTTTTAAAAACATGTTCCACATCAGCAATGACACTAATATGAAGATCAAGATTAAATAATCTCAAATCTATTTATCTCCATTCAAAAGAATCAATTATAGTAAATTGAAGTGAAAACTTTATTATAGTCGTAGTAATATCAGGATTCCCATATTCACTTAACCAGGTAGAATTTTTTCATGACAATTCACTATGAAACCATTCAGGTCAAACCTGTGAGCACGTACGTGGGTGGAGAAATATCCGGAGTAGATATCGCATCGGGTATCAGCGACGAGCAATTTTTCGATATTCGCCAGGCATTTGTAGACTATGGGGTGATATTTTTTCGCGATCAGGATATAACTCCCGATCAGCACATCGAATTTGCCCGACGCTGGGGTGAGATTAACGTTAATCGTTTTTTTCAGCATTCCGATTCCCATCCTTTAATCGCCGAAGTTCTCAAAGAACCCGATCAAAAAATCAATATCGGCGCTTCATGGCATACCGATCATTCTTATGATCAGGTGCCGGCAATGGGCTCGATTCTGTACGCCCGAGAAGTGCCCAGAGTTGGTGGCGACACCCTGTTTTCCAGTATGTATGCTGCGGTAGATCATTTGTCCGATGGACTGAAGGCCATGCTCATGAGCATGCGGGCTGAGCATTCCAGTCGGCAGGTATTCGGAATTGAGGCTTACGAAAATGTTGACATGAATGACATCGGCAACCGATTCCATAGTATGGCAGACGCGATCCAGGACGCCACCCATCCAGTAATCATCAAGCACCCGTTATCAGGCCGACCTGCACTTTATGTGAATGGTAATTTCACTGTGAAATTTGAAGGCTGGACCAAAGAAGAGTCACAGCCCTTGCTCGACTATTTATATGCCCACGCGCGACAAAATGAATTCACCTGTCGATTTAAGTGGGAAAAAGGATCGATGGCCATCTGGGATAATCGGGCAACTCATCACGTCGCTCTAAATGACTACCACGGTGAGCGCAGATTTATGCACAGAATCACAATCGAAGGCCATGAATTGAGTCCTGCAATATAATTTTATCGATTAAATTGCTTTTGCGATTTGTACTATAGATGCCATAACCGCCATGTCCCCCGGGCCGTCTATGGGCTGTGGCTGACAGGACTGTTTAACAATGACTACGGAGCGATTAGGATTTATATATAAAAACTGCCCATGAATACCTAAGGCCCACATAGCGTTTTCATCATCTCCAGATTGATACCATTTATTCCGGTAGCGACCCTGGGGTAACATATAGGCTGATCCGCCTTTCTCCCAGGCCGAGTGATTGCCATTATTCCAGGTGTCGTTAATCCATTCCTCGGACAGGACCTGTGTTCCGTCTAGCGCCCTGCCTTTATCCAGAATCAATTGACCCAATCGTGCGAGATCATCCGAGGTTGTACAAATACCTCCTGCGCTACGCGCCATACCCGCGCGATCCAGGGAAACATAGCCCTCGGATTGGGCGCCCATGGGTTTCCAAAGTAAATCTGAAACCACCGATGCAAAGGGCTTTTTTGCCGCCCTTTCCACAATCAAACCAAGCAAATCCGAATTAGGAGAACGATAACGAAATACTTCACCATGGGGCTCGTCCAGCTTTTGCAATGTATATAGATAAGATTCCAGATCCGGTCCTGGATTATTTTGGTCCACCGCATTCCATCCCGATGCTTTGCGATAATTCAGATAATCCCCTTCGGGTTCTGCATAATTTTCATCAAAATTAATGGCTACGGACATATCGAGTACATGCTGAACGGTGCAGTCTGCATAAACACTGTTTTTCGCATCAGGAAGATAGTCTGTCACCCGCGCATTGGAATCGATCACGCCCCTCGATTGCAGGATGCCACAGACCGTTGCAGTGATGGACTTGCTTACGGAAAACACAATATGCGGCAGACTCGCCTCCACGTGACTAGCGTGCCAACGATGGACGACTTGCCCCTTGTGCAAGACCAGAAAACTATCGGTAAAACTTTGTTGGTGTAATTCATCAATATTCCAGTTTCCTTTTGGTCCGGATAATTTTAAGTCTCCCATATCCAAATTTGACTCACTCGGTGACATAGGAGATTTTGCTGCGCCGGGTATGGCTGCAGTAGGCAAAATTTCACGAACATGCTGAAATGCCCAGGAGCTATGGGCGCCTTGCCGCCAGTTTGTAATATTGGTTGAGTTTGAACGATGTTTCATAATCAGTTAAAACGTTTCGGAATTCATTGCACACGGATAACGTGTCATCTATGATCCAGAGAAGTCCCCAGTTCCGGAGAAAATGTAATGGCTAAAATTTCCAATACCCATTCCCTGCATAAAAAACTAAAAGATATATCAGATGCAGAATGGCATAGTCGGGTTGAATGTGCAGCCGGGCATCACTTGCTCGAATTATACAATCTAACCGATCTCGTTGAAGGGGTGCTCGGGGTCCGGGTCGCGGATCAGCCCGATGCCTACCTGTTAAAACCCTATCGCATGTTCTTTGAGGAAGTCAACGCATCCGATCTGATTAAAGTCCGATTCGATGAACAGCCCGATGCAGGTCCTGGCCACCCATTAAATTACTCGTCCTGTGCCCAGACTAAAGAGGTGTTGATAGCACGACCCGATGTTAACTGCGTATTACACACACATATCCCCGCAAGCACCGTAGTAGCGTCTATCGAAGATGGTTTGATGCCTGTGATTCAACACGCATTAATTGTATTGAACCAGATTGTCTATATTGATTGCGAAATTGGCAATGATGAAGACGCGTTTCGTAATATTGTCAAACAAATGAATGGCAAGAAAATTGCCATGATTCGTAATCACGGTATTCTCATCGCAGGGTCCAGCGTAGCGGAAACCCTGTTCCTGGCCATTACCCTGGAATACGCTTGCGACTGTCAGCTAAAAGCACTGCAGTCAAACAAGACGGTATATCCTTTCGAGTCTGAATTGGCGGAAAAACTCTCCCACGAATTCACCGACGATCCCAACAATAAAAATGTATTTGATGGTTCGCTGCAATGGGACGGCTGGTTGCGCAAACTTGATCGCATGAATGCCCGTTATAAGTTGTAGTGCTAAATTGTAGCGTCGAGTTATGGTCGGTAAAATTTTACTGATATAATTCGGCTCGATGCCTTCGTAGCTCAGGGGATAGAGCGATCGCCTCCTAATTTACGAACATTGGGCACTGGAATCGGAAACGATCCATGTGAATCTGCTCAAATTCGGTGAAACCTCAACGACATTGTCGCTGGCAATACCGAGCCAAGCCTGATGATTAATTTCATCAGGAAGGTGTAGAGACTTGACGGGCAGCGCCTACGGTTTAGCCTTAAGGATTATTCTTAGTGATTGAACTAGGGTGAAGGTAAAGTCCAGACTACAAACTCCATATTCACTAGTGGAGGTAGCAAAAGCTATAGTAGTACGAAGCGATAGGTCGCAGGTTCGAATCCTGCCGAGGGCGCCACACAAAGACCACCTTTTAGGTGGTTTTTTTGTGGCGCTCTTGGTGGTTTGATGAGAACCTGTTGGTTCGACCAGCATCGCAGGGAGCGATGCGGCACAGCGACGTATTACGTCGCTGCCCAGAGGGCGAGGTACAGGGATGTACCGAGTAATCCTGCCGAGGGCGCCACACAAAGACCACCTTTTAGGTGGTTTTTTTGTGGCGCTCTTGGCGGTTTGATGAGAACCTGTTGGTTCGACCAACATCACCGGGAGCGATGCGGCACAGCGATGTATTACGTCGCTGCCCAGAGGGCGAGGTACAGGGATGTACCGAGTAATCCTGGTTCGAGCACCACACAAATCCATACAACCCGTCATCCCGGAAAATTCTGCCGGGAGCAGAATTTCGCGTAGCCCCAATGGGGTGAGTATCAGGGATGATACGAACAAAATTCTGCCGGGATCAGAATTTCGCGTAGCCCCAACGGGGTGAGTATCAGGGATGATACGAACAAACTGCGTAGTGGTTATCCGGGATGCGGCAATAACCGCAAACACAACTCTACCCCCAACTGCGGCGCAATAATGCCATGGTGTCGCGGATAATACATCTCATAGCAGTGTTCCATGGCGTAGGTCTCGCCACTTTGTTGCAACCATTTAAATGCAAGCCATTTCCACACCTGATTAAACTGATGTGGGCTACAAGCAATATTTAGTACAGCATATCTGCCGGCGGGGATGGACTGAATACCAACTTGCTCATCTTCTTCAATTTCTTTAGACACGGGTATGCCGGCATCGAAAATACAGGATTGTGGTGGGGTCAACGCTGGATTATTAGGGCAAAGACCGATACATGGCGTATTCTCAGTCCATAGACCCCGTGATTTTGCCCAATCCACAATCATAGAAAACGTTTTGGGAATGGCACCATTATTATTGGTATAAGATCCAAACCTGCGGATGTAGGCCAGTCTCAATGCAGGCTTATTTACAATCTTCACCTGTTGTTTTTCCATTTCATTCAACAATAGTCCTGGCTTGTCAAAGCCATCAAAAACCCATTGGTTGCTGGATCTGAATTGGGTCGGCGATAATTTAAATCGTTGTCGAAACGCATTTGATAACGCCTGCAGGTCGTTGAATCCACAATCCATTGCAAGGGATGTAATTGATTTATCGGGGTGATAGCTTAAGCTGCGTGCTGCATATTCAAGCCGGGTTCGATAAAGGTAACGATAAGGGGATTCATGGACATAATTCTGAAAAACCCGACTGAAATGAAATTTTGACAAGCATGCAACGTCCGCCATCTGTTCGAGTCCAATGCTCGTACCGCAATTCGAATGAACGTAATTGATGACTCTATTCAAATTGTGGCGCAGCACCGTTTCTCTTTTCAATATTCACCTCCCGAAATCCAGGTCGATCAGATTCAAAATACGAAGGTTTGAACTGAAATCAACAATAGCAATATTTTACACGTTTCCACCGATTAACATTGCTAGACTGCATTTTTCAATTATGTGGACACAGATATGAAGGGTAATAAATTAGTCAAGCGAGCCAGTGTATTGCTAACTCATAGCGCTCGATGTTTCACCGCTATATTCCTTGCATTGGCTTCAATTCAAGCGAGCGCTGCAGAAAACTATGCAACAAACATGGGGCATTCAGAGGTTCGGTTTTACTACGATCACGGCGGCGTGGCAGAAAACAGCGGCGAATTCACCACTTTTAGTGGCAAGCTAGTACTCGACGAAGAAGCTATTGCCAATAGTTCTATAACCATGACCATTCAGGCCAACTCGCTATTGTCAGGCGTTAAAAAGCTTGATACGCAGCTCCAAAGTGACAAGTTTTTCTCAGCTGAAGCCCACCCTGTCATCACCTTCACCAGCACTGAGTTTCAGAAGATCAGTGACTCGGAGTTTAATATTGTGGGTGAGTTAACCATTCGTGGCATCAGCAAAACCATCGAGGTAACGACCTTACTGCACCACAAAGGGAGACACAAGATGGTCGGAGCATTCCCTACGGTCTATAACGGTCTATGGGTGGGTATAAAAGCCACTGCACTGGTTTTGCGCAGTGATTTTGAAATGGATGCATTTGTGCCCATGATTTCTGATCAGATTCGGATAGAAGCCCACCTGGAATTTAAAAGACAATAAAGCCCTGCTCATTGGCATTGACATGGGCATGGGCATGGGCATGGGTAGTCGATCTAATAATTGCAGCGAGGACACTAACACCTGCAACAAGTGTGTTTAGTATAAGAACGCCCAAATAAAGAAAGTTGTAGCTCGGTAAGATTAACCTAGCAATAATAACTAGATGGTCCTGTTTATTTGAGATATTCTTTCTTTATGAAAAAGATATCTCTAAATACCCGAAAAATTACATGGTGCTTAATCTCAGTAGCATCAATTCTGGTGCTAGTCCATATCCTGATACTGATCACCTTTTATATTATCAATGATCCAGGTCGTTTCGATTTTATTGAAATGTTTGATCTGGATTATGAAGGCAATATTCCAACCCTTTTCTCTAGTTTCCTGTTATTGCTAAGTGCAATGCTACTGTGGCTTTGTGGATATGGTGAACAGGTCTATGCTAATGAAAAGAACAATAAACCTTACTGGTGTGCCCTATCGATAATCTTTGTATTTCTTAGTATCGATGAGGGCACAAGATTACATGAGGAAATTGGAGATGTAATAGAAAATTATGTTGATGCTGAAGGATTCCTCTATTTTCCATGGGTCATTCCATACTCGATAGGCGTAGCTTTGATAGGCATTGTTTATATTCCTTTTCTTCGGAGCATCCCTGAAAAAACAAAAACCCGTATTATACTTTCTGCAATTATCTATTTAGCTGGTGCAGTTGGAATGGATATATTAAGCGCAAGAGAAGCTGACATTAATGACACAACAACCATTACGTACAGTTTGATGTATACCATAGAAGAGATTTTAGAGTTTGCCGGGATAATATTGTTTATTAATACATTGTTGCAATACCTTGGGAAAGATAAAGATATAGAGCTAAAATTTGCCTGATAGAAATTGATTTGTTATGCGTTTTAGCCAACAGGCACCCGAAGAGGTTGTTCTGGAACTCTATCTGCCAACAAATCTGAAGCCTTCTCTCCAATCATAATTACTGGCGCGTTGATATTACCGCTGGTGATGGTTGGCATAATTGAAGCATCAGCAACTCGAAGTCCCGTCACACCGTAAACTTTCAATGATTCATCCACTACTGCCGTATCATCGATACCCATTTTGCAGGTACCACACAGATGATGGGTCGGTTTTCCACGGAGACGGACAAATTTGTCGATATCCTCATTACTACGTACTTTTTCACCAGGCTCCAGTTCCTCGCCGCGAACCGGATAAAAGGCCTTCTGGGAAATAATGTTGCGGCTGATTTCAATGACGTCACGAAGGTCCTGTTTGTCTTTTTCTGTGGAAATATAATTACATAAAATTGCCGGTGCATCGAGGGGGTTGTGAGATTTCAGTTTTATCTGCCCCAGGGAACTCGAACGTAGGGGCATAACAAACAGTCGAAAACCATGGGGCGCAATGGGCTGCATCTTCTCGTAGTTAAACGCCAATGGCATAAAACAAATCTGCAGATCAGGCTGGTCACTCGAGACGCTACGAACATAGCCCGCAATTTCCGACTGGTTGGTGGCCGCCGGACCATCTTTTGTCATCAACCAGCGCAATCCGTTTTTACCGCGATTCAAAAATGATATTTCATTGTTAACGCTTATCGGTTTGGTGCATACCTGTTGCACCTGAGTATCCCAATGATCCTGCAGATTTTGCCCTACTCCGGGCAAATCGGAAATCACTGAGATATTATGCTTGCGCAAATGCGCCCCTGGACCGATTCCCGACAGCATCAACAATTGCGGCGAGTTAACCGCTCCTGCGCTAACAATAACTTCCGCTTCACAGTGGGCTCGATTTGTTTTACCATACTGTTGATATTCAATGCCCGTCGCCCGGGGGCCATTAAAAATTATTCGAGTAACATGACAACGGGTTAGAATTTTTAAATTCTTGCGTCCACGAATTGGATCCAGATACGCAACCGAGGTACTGCTGCGCTTGCCATTGTGGATGCTTTGGTCCATGGGACTAAAGCCTTCCTGCTGATAGCCGTTGGTATCTTTGGATAAAGGGTAACCCGCCTGTTGAACCGCTTCGAGAAAAATATCGTATAGCGGATTTTCATGTTTGGGCCGATAAATATGCAGTGGGCCACAGCCGCCGCGATAGTCATCGCCGCCACCACTATAGGTTTCCATACGCTTAAAATAAGGCAGGCAATGGGCATATGACCAGCTCGGTAAGCCCTGTTCGGCCCAACGGTCGAAGTCTTTTGCATGGCCACGAACCCAGGCCAGGCCATTAATACTGGAAGAACCGCCGAGCACCTTACCCCGAGGACAAAAAACCCGCTGTCCATCCATATAGGGATCGGGCTCGGTGTAATACATCCAGTTATGCTGGGCGCTGGTGTAATTATAGATAAACGCAGCGGGGACCTTCAACTTCAGACTATTGTCACGGGGCCCGGCTTCAACAAGCAAAACACGGACGTCGGGGTTTTCAGTGATTCGGTTTGCGATGACACAACCGGCGGAGCCGGCGCCCACTACAATATAGTCATAAGTACTATGTTTCACTTAGCGTGATCATGTAAATACTAAGGAGCCTCTGATTAAAACTGGGCAGATCAAGTTGTGATTCAAAATGATCAAGTTCAAGGCGCGAAACGCACGTAATAGCACGGCTATTGCGAAGTTTTGCAACGCAGAAATTGATTGTTTTGATCTCAAATTGACTGTTCATGTTTTAATCAGAGGCTCCCTAGGGCAATGTTGACTATCCAACAATCTCTTTCAATTTTGCTATGTGCTTCGAACTGATACCACAACATCCGCCTATAATATTTACCCCTTGACCCAGCCAACGCTGTGCTTCTGCGGCGTAGTCGTCTGGAGAAATGGTGCCTTCAAAATGCCATTCGCTATCATCATTGAATGTGCCCGTATGGGCATATACCCCGGTGAATCCGTTCCAGTAATTTTTTAAAGCATCCAGGCCGTCATCGATCAACTCGACATCGGTATGCATGACATTAATTACCGGTGAGTTGTATTTATTTATGACCGCAACTGCGTCGTCGAGTGACTCGCTATTTCTGAGACCCACATTGCCTTGGTCGTTTTTTGTCAGGGTCAGCCCTGACCAGACAGGCAGGCCGATGGCGCCAACTGCATCGAGAGCCACGTCCAGGCGATCGACGTCAACGAACATTTCCAGCATAATAAAATCTACACCACAATTTTTCATTATCTGGCATTGATCTGAAATGTTTTGATGCAGCTCGCTCAATGAAGGTTGATTGTCAGTCCAGCTCCAATGGGTGATGCCACCTGCAATCAGAACGTTGGGTTTATTTTGATTGTCGCGAGCCTTCTGGGCGATGTCTACCGCAGATTCGGTAATTTCTTCGAATCGATCTTCGATACCAGCGTCGCGCAAGGAATGCCTGCCGCTACCAAATGTATTTGTAATAATAACTTCCGCACCATGTTCGATGTAGTCCTCATGAATTTCCTGAACGATTTGCGGGTGGGAAAGATTACCATTGCAATTCCACGAATTTTTGACCACGGGAACGCCTCGACGCTCTACTTCAGTTCCTGTTGCGCCATCAATGAGTATCCGCTCCCCATTCTCGATACGTTGCATCAATTTCTGATAAGGCTTAGTTGTCATGATAAATTTTCTAGTAAATCTAATTAGCTAGCACTTCTAACTGCTGCGACGAGTTGATCAACTTCATTTTCTTCCGTGTTCCATGCTGTAACAAAACGCGGCGGAGCTGTGCCATCGAGCTCCTCCTCAGCTACCGAAAATCCTACTACGTTTAGACTTTTAATAATCTTTTTAGGCAGATGCACAAATATCTCATTGGCCTCGACAGGGTAAGCCAGTTTAATACCCTCAATTGAAGTTAATCCCTCACTCAATCGACCGGCCATGGCATTGGCATGACGAGCATTGCGCAACCACACTTCATCGGACACATAGGCGTCTAACTGGGCGGATACAAATCTCATTTTTGAAATCAATTGCCCTGCCCGTTTATGTAAAAAAGGAAAGGAGCCGGCTAGATCTGAATTAAAAAATACCACCGCTTCGGCAGCCATGCATCCATTTTTTGTACCGCCAAAAGACAGCACGTCAACCCCAGCTTTCCAGGTCATCTCAGCCGGACTGACATCCAACGCCACCAAACCATTAGCGAAACGTGCGCCGTCCATATGGACATTTAGCCCGTGTTCGTGGGCGGTATTGGCAATTGCGCGAATTTCATCGAGTTGATACACCACCCCGATTTCGCAGGACTGGGCAAAGCTTACTGCCGCAGGCTGGGCGGCGTGTACATTTCCTGTGCCGCGAATAAAATCTCCAAAACTGCCGGCATCAATTTTTCCAGTGTCGCTGGCAATGGGGATGAGCTTGGCTCCGCCGGTAAAAAATTCCGGCGCGGCACATTCATCGGTATTAATGTGGGACATTTCGTGGCAAAAAATCTTGCCGTAGGCAGGCGTCAGAGCCGACAGCGCCAATGCATTGGCCGCTGTACCGCTGGTAACCGGAAATACATTTACATCCATCTCAAAAACTTCTGAGAATTTCTGATTCAAGTTCAAAGAACAATGATCATCGCCATAAGATGCTGCAAAACCGGAATTTGCTTCCATGATTGCATCCATAACTTCTGGGCAAACGCTGGAAGTATTATCCGAAGCAAAGCTATTTTTGGTTGGTTGATTTGTCATTTAGATGCCGATTTAGTTGTACAACAGGACTTAATTTATAACAATCAGTTCACGGCTGACATCGCTTAGACGTTCGCCGCCTTTTTCTGTAACCACAAAAGGTTCGGATACCGCAACACCAAAATCTTCGAGCCACACGCCAGACTGAAAATGAAAACACATACCCCGTTGCAACTCGGTTTTATCCCCCGGGCGCAAACTGGCGGTTCGTTCACCCCAGTCCGGCGGATAATTTAATCCAATGGAATAACCTACCCGGCTATCTTTGCTGTAACCATGCTTTTTGAGCACGCTCTGCCAGATTGCCTCAACTTCCTCGCAAGTCACACCGGGCTTTGCCACTTCAAGTGCCCTGTCACCGCCCTCGACAATAACCTCGGCAAGACTTGCGACATCCGCCGGCGGTGAACCAATATGGGCAGTGCGAGTGAGCGGTACCTGATAATGCCGTCGTGCCGAGCCAATTTCCATGACAATCAAACCACTATCGGGTAACGGTTCATCAGTCCAGGTTAAATGGGGTGTGCTGGTCCCTTCACCCACCTGGATCAGAGGGCATAGACCGGTATAGTCACCATACTTGTTATCAAACCCAATGATTTGGGCATGATAAACATCAGCAATAACTTCAAACTGACGGACCCCTGGTTGTAATCGCTCTAATGCGGTGTTCATGGTATCGGTAACAATGCGTCCGGCTTCGCGCATATAAACCAGTTCAGCATCGGATTTAACCAGGCGGGCCCAGTTTACAATTTCATGGTTGTCCGAAATGGTTGCATTGGGCAGTCCGTTGGTGACGTGATGATGGGCCCGGGCAGTGTAGTAGTGTGCGTCGAGTTCAACCCCGATTCTCGCTGATCCCCAGCCTCGGGCGATGACCAGGTCACACAATTCGTCAAAAGGATGTTGAGTCTGGTGGTGTACCAGGGGTTCTGAGAAAGCGATGATATTATGCTCGGGTAAATCCGTAGTAATGTGGGCGGACTTAGCATCCTGGGCGCGGCCAAACCAAATCGGCGTTTCTTCTTCCAGATGCACCAGAACAGCCTGGGGCGTATAAAAAGACCAGCCATCGAAACCGGTCAACCAGCCCATGCTGGCAGGGTCTTGACATATTAATAAATCAAAGCCTGCGGCATCCATCCGTTGTTTAAGATTTTTAACCCGCTGCTGGTATTCCGATTTTTTAAATGGCTTTGCGTAGCTCATCAAAGATTTCTCTCAATCAAATAGTTAAATTGCTCCATTGAGTTTTTTGACAACCCAAAGAGTAGAAAACAAATTCACATGCGCACTGCGATTACACCGAGAAAATCACCGATGCCGATTAAACCTGGAAAATGGCGGCCACTGAATACGCCGTCTATGCCCGCATGATATTCGGTGGGTGCAAGTCCTGTGTGATCGGTATTGTGAATCCGGCCAATCAAGTCCCCCGCTTTCACATCATCCCCTAGATCCACACATAATTCCAGCAATCCAGCAGATTCACTGAACACATAACAACGCTCATCGGGCATGTCCAGATTTATTGTTTCATCGACCTCGAGTTCACCTTTGGTAATCCCGGCATGCCTCAATATATTCCTGATCCCCTTCTTTGCGATAGCCACCGTATATGCCGATGTACTGCCACCCCCCGCAAGCTCTGTACTAACAAATACTTTTCCCATATTTTCAGCAGCAGTGTCATACATACTGGCCGCTTCAATTTCGAGCAACATCATAGAATAAGGCGCATTGAATGCCTGCATTGCCGCCACACAACGGGACTGTTGTTGTTTGTCTTCGAGAACATGGGCGCAGCAGAAAGGTGCAAACTCCATGGTTTTACCACCGGAATGAAAGTCCACAACGTAGTCCGCCATGGGTAACAATGACCGTTGAAAATAATCGGCAATTTTTTCGGTAAACGTTCCGGCTGAATTACCCGGGAAACTCCGATTCATGTTGCCACCATCGATTGGCGACGTTCTTTTCCCAGCACGAAAAGCAGGATAGTTCATGCCTGGTACGATAATCACCCGGCCCGAAAGCTCGTCCGAATTGATGGTATGAGTCAAATCCCATAGTGCTACCGGGCCTTCGTATTCATCTCCATGATTCGCGCCAGTAAAGATAATAGTTGGCCCCGCACCATTCTTAGCAACGGTGATGGGAATTACCATCATGCCCCAGCCAGACTCATCACGGGAATGAGGCATCTTTAGAAAGCCGTGCTGAACACCGTCTCTATCGTAATCAATGGTGGTAGATATTGGATTGGGCGCTGTCATTAAGATCACCTTGTAAAATTATATAAAGCCGAAATTTAACCTATTTCCAGGCTTTTTGGCAGATATCCTCTGCCCTATCATTGCGCTCTTTGCTCAATAAATGCAATTCAATCGCCCTTGGGTCACTCCGAAAAAGCAAGTAAGACATGGACCCCAAACTCAATTTAATTTTCTGAATACAATCCTTTTAGTCGTAAACGTAACCAAATTGTTTAATCGCGCCATATTCAATTTTTCGATTTTGACGTTCAATATCGTTATAGCATCTACTTGTCCGCGAGTGTTAATGATCCACTCAGGAGTGTTTGACCCGGAACCCACTTTTTAGTCCCCACTAAAGCAACCTGGGTAATCACTCCATTGCGATCCGCAGCATCATTACATTTGGTGCTGCGGGTTGTTTTTCCCGACATAGTCAAAAAATAAATCATTGCGCAGCAATAAAACCAGTACCCGTAACAGCATTCAATTTTAAATAGATCGAATCTCATAACCGCTATTACAGATTCCAATGCCCACCCATGCCAACGCATCATACTATTCAAATTTAACAGTTTCAGTTTTGTCTAAATATTAACTGACAGTATTTCTAAGTGGCTAGCCCTGACCAATCCTTTTCTAAGAATAATATTGTGCTGGGGAAGAAATTAATTTCAATAGAAATGGCCAATACGGCAAAATTATATCTCCGCGCCATGGAGAAGAATTCGAAATCTAGCCTGGCAAGATTCTCTTTAAAAACTGATGTCTACCCAATCCATAGTGATCCATTTATGGACACTCTGTTGCAGTATTTGAGACCAAAAATTGAACTATTGGCTGGTGTGAATTTTAACGTTCAGAATTCACGTACCCACAGGGATCCCCTAATTGAAATTGTCCAAAAAAATCAGCAACAGGGCTATGGAGAAATCGGTTGCATCCTTTGTCTCGGACATCGCGATTTAAACGAAAATCATAACCACGAATTAATCATCAACAATAAAATTCTAAAGTTAAATCCAGGTGACGGGATAATTTACCCAGGCATGGAAACAAAAATATATTCAAAATTAATCCTGACGGCAAAAAACAGCTGGCATGCCCAGTTCCAGTTAACTTATGAGAGTTTAAATGATACTGAGTCCGCGATTAACATCGTCAAAGAGAAGTCCAGTTGTTATGAAGTTCGAAAATAAATCGACATTGAAACACCACCAAATACCTACTGAAAGCGTTACGTTAATACCCAAATACGTCATATTCAAAATTACATTTTTGCCGTTCAATCCTGAATGATATCTACTCTTAATCTCTCCTCCGATGGAGACTTGAAGAAGTTCCACCACATTGATTCGAGACCAACATCCTCACATGTGTTTTCAATCTCAGCTCGAGTTAGTGTTTCTTCTAACCCGTAACGCCAACACCAGGCGTTACGGGTTTTTTTTAAATCCAACCAAAATGATTAGCTTTAAGGTTGTAAACCCACCTGTAATTTCGCTGAGCACCGAATTGGATTGGAATATTCCGTTTCTATGCCGATTCGACGTGTTAGTCCGGATATACTGGATTTAAATGTGATATTTTGTCAGAAAACGAGATTAACCTTTACTTTCAAAGAGATAACGTAAAACCAAGTAAATTAAGTTCGCTATATTCAAAAATTCGAGATTGTCATTCAACTTATATTCCCTATAATTTGACCTCTACTCCCATTTTGGAAGTAAATTTCGAAATGAGGATATTATTATAACGTTTAGCGCAATTGAGGTGATTTTCAGATTTGGTGATTAAATTCAAAATTCTAGCGAAAAGTTGCGCTTTCAAATCAAGAATGCCCATGAAATTATGGTGCAGATTCTGGTGGAGATTTAACTGGTCTGCATCCATGCAGGCCTGTAATACAATTAAGGCATGGTGCTTAATGCTATGTACCGATGCCAATAAAAGCATCATATCGTGCTATCGCCCGGTATCCTTTACCAACCGTAAACAATATCAGGCAAACATCCAAACATGAATAAACCACAAACTTTCCGCTATCAGGACCATCGGAAAAAGCAACTAATAGATGCTGCGCTATATGTCATCAGTGAGAATGGTCTCGCCAATACCACAATAGCTAAAGTTACCAAATCTGCTGGATTATCTACTGGCATTGTTAACTATTATTTTGAGAGTAGAGATCAATTGTTAATCAGCACACTAGAGCACATTGCTTGTGAATTCGAAGCTATTCTAAATTGTATATTTGAATCTGAAAAAGACCCACTGGAAATATTAAGGGAGTACATTCATGCCTGTTTTGTGCCACCCATATTCGTTTATGAAAAAGTGACGTTATGGCAATCCTTCTGCGCTAATTCAAAAACCCGTAAAAGCTACTACGAAGCGGTGGGAGAAATCGAGTCCCGTATTCATCAGAAATTGTGCAAACAAATTGTACTTCTTATCGCCAGAAACAACCTGACACATTGCAAATGTGAACCTAGTGCCCATGCCATTGCCCAGATCGTGGATTATCATTGGTATAAGTATATTCAGAAAAAAATGGATTTTGATTTACAAAGTGCAGAAAATACCTGCCTTGATTTAGTGACTAGTCTGTTTGGTAGCGAGCATGACGACTATATATTTTCCCGACAGATTCCGGTAACTAAACTTGAATCTGAGTCTGAATGCGAAACGCTGCCAAATTGGACCTATTCCAATGAAGAATATTTAGCCCTGGAACAAAATGAATTATTTAAACGAAACTGGTTGGTGGTCGGTCACGTTAATGATATTCCAAATCCCGGAGATTATCTGACACTTGAAGCTCTGAATGAGCGGGCTCTCATAATTCGTGGAAAAGATAAACAAATCCGCGCATTGGAAAATACCTGCCAGCATATGGGTACGCGACTGCTAGAAGATCGTCATGGCCACTGCGATTCAAGACTGACCTGCCCCTTTCACGAGTGGGTTTATGACCTGAAAGGAAAACTGGTAAAAATTCCGAATATCAAGGCATTCGAACATGTGGAAAAGAAAGATATTCAATTGCCTGGTTATGACCTGGAAATCTGGAATGGGTTTATTTTTATTCGATTAAGTTCAGGTGAAATCTCTAGCCTATTGCCTGGCCAATTGCCTGGCCAATTGCCTGACGAATTCTCTGTTGAAGAACAACTAAATTCGGTCAATCCCATATTCTCTGCTTATAACCTGGATTCCATCTCACCAATCCCGAACACACGAGTTGAAGAAACACTACAGTACAACTGGAAGATTATTCAGGAAGTTGATTATGATCTGGATCAAATTCCCACCCACCATTCTTCGTTTCATCAGCTTTATGGGAACTCGAGCAAAATTCGTGTTGTTGATGGAATCCCGATACGGTCAGCAGAAATTTGTAATATCGATCAAGCCGTCGATCAAGCCGTCGATCAAGCCGTCGATCAAGCCGCCGATCAAGCCGCCGATCAAGCCGACCACTGGAGCATACGTCACTATCAGGGGCTGTTACCCGAATTTGAGCATTTAACTGCGGAGAACAGCCGAGCCTGTCATCAAATCACCGTATTCCCCTACCTCGTATTTACCCTCTACCCGGATTGCATAAAATATACTATGACCCTGCCCGAGGGTACAGATTCAACCCGGATTATTACTGGGTTTTATGGTTTAGATGATCACCGCCAATCGGTTAAAGCTATCAGATACCTAACAAGACGTATAAACGCTTCATTAGATATCCAAAGAACGGATTGTTTCGAAAAATTACAGCAAGGGCTGGAATCGCATCAAAAAATAAATAGTATTCGACCGGTGTCGGAAAACAACGTTAATATTTTTTATAATAATATTCACAAAGCGCTACCCATCAGCAAATTTATTCGGGAACCTGCGTCTGGGACCATTGCTGAAATCCACTTGCAGCTGAGCGAAACCGGCTAACTTCTCCCTCTAGACCAAGGTCTTTGACCTCGTTGCTCTGGCATATTGCTCTGGCATATTACTCGGGCATATTGCTCGGGCACCATCGGGACTAAATATTTCTAACACCCGGATTTTCACAACCTGCTTATCCTGGATCCGAAATTACGTTAGAACAAAACGACCAAATTCAAATATTTTGTATTGTCATTCAAAATTTGATCCTCAATACTTTCTATCGAGCATCAGAATGAGATCAGCACAATTTCGATATTAGAAATTAAAATTTTGTCTAAGCAATCTTTAACTGGACTTGGTAGTTGATAAATTCGCCATGGGGTATAGCGTCATTCAAACCCAAGGAAATCGGCAAAGATTAGGAAAATGCACAGGTGGCACCACGGGTTTACAGTTGTTTGAATCCTATCCATCAACCGACGTACTGTGCAAACGTTTACCACAAACTGATAGGTCCTTAAAAACTAACACCAGCACGCCGGATATCAGTTATATGAGTTATGCAGGAAATCCCAAGAATCAGGACCATCGCAAGAAACAATTAATTGAAGCTGCGATACAGGTAATTTGCGAAAACGGGTTAGCGAATACCACAATCGTCAAAGTAACCAAGGCTTCGGGCTTGTCTGCTGGGATTGTTCATTACTACTTTCATAGCCGGGACAAGCTCCTGTTTAGCACATTGGAATTTATTGCCGAGGAGTACAGGAATGTCATCAACCCCATATTTAGCACGAACAAAGAACCCATAGAAATTATAAAAGACTTTGTCAGGATTAGCTTTCGACCGCCCATATTTGTTTACGAAAAACTGGCCACTTGGCAGTCTTTTCTTGTAGATCCAAATTCACGTACTACCTACTTCCAAATAATTGGTCAAATTGAAAAACAAATTCAATACAATCTGACCAGGCAAATTGATCTGTTAATTCAAAAACAGGGTCTTACACATTGCGATAGTGATGCGATCTCCCAGGCTATTGATCAACTGGTTAATTATCAATTCCATAAATACGTACAACACAGACCCGATTTCAATCTTCGTGGAGCCACAAAAACCTGTTTAAACCTCATTGAAAGTTTGTTTGCTGACCCGAAACCCAGCGAGCAATTGAACTTGCAGCCTGTTGTGCAAAAAGATAGTTCTACAGAGAGCGACCTATTGCCGCGTTGGACGTTTACCAATGAAAATTATTATAGACTCGAAGTAAGCGAATTGTTCAGAAAAAGTTGGTTAATCGCGGGGCATGTGAATGACATACCCACTGTAGGGGATTTCCTGCGCTTTGATGCATTGGGCCAGCGCGCTATCATAATACGTGGTAACGATACGCGCATACGAGCACTGGAAAACTCATGTAAACATATGGGCACGATTTTACTTGAGAACTATGCAGGTCATTGCAAGTCGGTAATAACCTGCCCATTTCATGAATGGTTATATGATTTTAAAGGCAACCTTTTGAAAACGCCGAAAATATCAGCATTCGAGAATATTGATAAGAAATACATACAATTAATCCGGTTCAATCTTGAAATCTGGAACGGCTTCATATTTATTCAATTCGAACCCAATGGAGCTAGTGTCTCTGCTTCACTGGAATCAGTCAACCATCTGTTTTCCAAATATGACCTGCCATCAATGTTCCTTGCACACGGTGTCACCAGCACCGAAGTATTGCCATTTAACTGGAAGGTAATTCAACTGGCGGAATATGACCTGGATCAAATACCACCTCGGATCTCATTAACTCATCAGCTATTTGGTAATTCATCTAAAACTGAAATCATCGACCAAATTCCAATTTGGCGACATAAAATTTGCAATTCCGGGTCGTCGAAATTTTGGAGCATAAGAAATTATCAAGCGCTGCTACCCAATCTTACACATCTGCCAACGGATCTTCACAGAACATGTGTCCGTATAGCGATATCTCCTCATTTGATTTTCACCCTGTACCCAAACCGAATCAATTACACAATGACATTACCCGAGTCGGCTAGTTCCACTAGAATTCTTAAAGGATATTACGAGTTATCAACGGATCAACGAGATTTGAAAATAATTGGATATCTTGCCAATCGGATTGAATCCATGCTCGATCAACAAAGGGGCTTTTTACTTGGAAAAATTCAACAGGGGCTGGAATCAAAACTACCTACCAACAAAATGCTTAATATTCCTCAACCTAACACCCGTTGCCTGTACAACAATATTCAATCAATTTTACCCATTGCAAATTTATGCGATGAACCGGAATCGGAATCTATTTTTGAGGTAAACAATCAACTCCTTAATTTGAATAAGTCCTCATAAGAACCTACTAATTTCCGCCAGTTCAGCATAGTTTTTATAGTAAAATTCATTGGTAAGATAGTTGTATACCCGTATATTTTAGACAATAATAATCATTCATCTGAATATGAGGCTAGGAGGACTCACAATAGGTGATGAGGGAAGGATCAAACTATTTTAATTTGGGTGGCTATAGTCGACCCATCGCAACACAATCAACTGATGCTCAACTGTGGTTTGATCGCGGTTTACTCTGGACTTATGCATACAATCAGCAAGAAGCCGCTGAATGTTTTAAAAAAGCTGCAGCATGTGATCCTAAATGTACCCTTGCTTACTGGGGTATCGGTTATGTTATTGGACCAAATTACAACAAATGGTGGCAGTATTTCAATAACCAGGAAAAAGAAAACGCTATATCAATTGCGCAGGATGCTATTACAACCGCAAAAATTCATTTAAATGATGCGACATCACTTGAGTCTGAACTCATCGATGCATTAGCAAACCGATACCCTGATGACGCTTCAATCGAGGACTACTCTCCTTGGATTGACAACTATGCAAACAAGATGCGCGAGGTGTATAACCAGTTTCCACACGATCTCGATGTCATTACATTATTTGTAGAAGCGCTAATGACGCGAACGCCCTGGAAACTATGGGATATCCAGTCAGGACAACCTGCTGCCAATGCAGATACCCTCGAAGCCATGCAAGTGTTGGAAACCGCATTTAAGGAACTGGTTCATCTGGGTTCAAATACCCACCCAGGCCTATTGCACACCTATATCCATCTTATGGAAATGTCTCCATTTCCAGAAAAATCGATGAAAGCGGCCAATACCCTGGCCGATCTTGTCCCTGACGCCGGCCACTTAGTTCACATGCCAAGCCATATTGATGTGTTGTGTGGCGAGTATGGGAATGTAGTTCATCGAAATCATCAGGCCATTACAGCAGATAAAGCCTATTTCAAACGTAATCCGGCTATCAACGACAACACACTTTCCATGGTTCATAATTATCATTTTAAAATTTACGGCGCTATGTTTCTCGGTCAAAAGAAAACCGCGATGGAAACCGCCGAAGAATTATGCGAGCAATTGAGTGAGGATGTACTTGAGATCATGCCCGACTGGCTGGAACCTTTTGTTTCCATTAAACAGCACGTCATGATTAGATTTGGCTTATGGGACGAGGTAATCAATCAGCCAATACCTGCAAACACGGAGTTGTACTCAACCACAATCGCCATGATTTATTATGCGAAATCTATCGCATACGCTGTGACTGAAAATATACTTGAAGCAGAAAACACCAGGAACAAGTTTCGATTAGCTAAAGAAAAAGTGCCTTCCGCCAAAATACTGTTTGTTAATACCTGCGCAGAAATTTTGGAAGTTGCATCTGCCATGCTGGACGGCGAGCTTGAATATCGTAAAGGTAACTATGACGATGCATTTGAACAATTGAGACATTCAATTTTTCTATACGACCATTTACCCTACGATGAACCATGGGGCTGGATGCAGCCAACGCGGCATGCCCTCGGCGCGTTACTACTGGAACAAAGTCATGTAGAGGAAGCTGAAAAAATCTACCGCGCAGATCTCGGATTTGACGATACCCTGCCGCGCCCGTGTCAACATCCGAACAATGTATGGAGTTTGCATGGTATGCACGAATGTCTGGTGAGAATGGGTCGTAACAAAGAGGCCAACAAGCTGAAGCCAACTCTCGATGCCGCCCTTGATAAGGCTGATGTACCGATAAAGTCATCCTGCTTTTGTCGCCTGTCCCATTGAGCTTGTCCATTGGCTTGGTCCATTGACCCGATCCATTGACCTGGCCCAACGGATCAACGCGACTCCAACACAATCCCAATTAAATCCCCTGGATTGACTCTCCAGAAATCAGTTTCGATTTTTGGCCATCTACGCCTACGGGTATAGCACCGTTTAGGGTTACTCGATAAAAGTGGCGGTCAAAATCGGTGTGATACACATCCCTCATCGCGAGGTGCTGGCTGCTACGATTATCCCAGAACGCAATACTACCCACCTCCCATTTAAAACGCACCGTATATTCCGGTCGCACACAATGTTCCCAGAGAAAATGTAGCAAGGATTTACTTTCTTCAGGTGTTAAACCGACGATATGATCTACAAACTCTGAGTTGGTATATAGGGCACGCTGCCCGGTTTCCGGGTGAATCGTTACCATAGGATGTTCCGATACCAAATTTTTACTATTGACACTATTATTATAGTCTTGGGCATCCGCGCCACTTTCTGCAATCATGAATCGATGGACAGCTCTTAAAGCGGATACAAACCCTTGCATCTTTGGCGAAAGGCCTTGATAGGCTGCAGTCATGCTGGTCCATTGCGTGTCTCCACCATAGGGAGGCACCACGACCCCACGAAGAATCGACCCAAACGGTGGATTTAACGCGGCTGTAAGATCGGTATGCCAATCGCTCCAGACTCGCGCAGCTGATGGTCTTGCGGCAATCGCTTTGCGATGTTTGGTTACAGGATATATTTCAGGATATTCAGCGTCACTGCCAAACACCACATGCGCAGGTGTTGGCTCACCAAACTTCCGCGCAAATGAAATATGTTGTTCATGGGTAAGATGTTGATCCCGAAAAAAGATAACCCCCCACTGAATCAGCGCGCCACGAATAGTATCTACTTCCTCCACGGACAGAGAGTGAGTGAGATCGACCCCACCCATTTCTGCACCGATGTGCACGCTCAATGGTTTTACCGTTACCATAGCTGACGATACTTTTAAGCGTGGTCAGTTAGTGGGCACACGAATCTCCATCCTTTTTCCTGTTCACTACCCAACGATTACAAATAGGGTAAATCATTTTTAGACTTTTTCATCTTTTCGTAATTCTCATCGGTAAAATCCATTTCAATTCCACTCTCCCAGTCAAACAGCGACCGACGGATATTCGATAGAGGCCCAGTATATACATGAAAAGACAGAGCGCTTGTCTCGCCTGCAGCAACCACTGAATGGATGCCGTCTTTTCCAATGGATAATTGTTCGCCGGTTTTAACCAATTTGGTTTTAATGTGTTTGAGTTGATCATCCTGTTTTTTGAAAAAAAGATTATTTTCGGCTCCCTGAAACACGCCAATGAACGCATCCATTTTGTGTTCATGTGGTGGTACGACCTGGTCCGGTTCGAACTTGCAAACCCATACAGAAGCGGTTTCATCTTCGAATAACATAATTTCACTTACACCATCGTTGAGTGGATTGGCTTCTACCATGGCATCTGGTGATTCAAGTGCAATTGCCATTAATTGCCGAATAGCATTGGTAGACCCAGGAATTACTGCTACCTTTCTCACATCTTCCACAAAATCATCAAAGGAAAATTTCATATCTAAGCTCGCCTCATAGCGCCAATCTCTGGCTATTGACTGATCTACCAATTCTGTTCCAATTTTCAGAAGAAATCTATCATAATTAGCCTATGCTCAAAATCACATAACCTTTTTTAATTCATTGTGTTTTAGATAAAATTCAGGATCATACATAATTTCCATGATTCTAACTAACGACATTAGAGAGCCTCTGATTAAAACTTATGAATGACCCGCGAACAGGAAAAGATCTCTCTGGGCTAATTCCATTGCCAGGCGCGTTTGAAACCCGGATGGACAGATTAACGGATTACATAACCCCTGCAGACATATTCTTTATATGCAGTGCAGGCGAAACACCCGGGGTTGATCGAAAACAATGGCGTCTTAATATCGAAGGCAACGGCATTGATAATCCAATTTCACTGGATTATGAAGATTTAAAGAAACTGCCACAAAAATCCGTATCCGCATTCATCGAATGCGCGGGCAACCATCGTATTCTTTTCGACCGGGTACAGGGACAGCCATTGAATAAACGGCCACATATGACTGAGATTCTGTGGGGACTGGGGGGCGTTGGCATGGCGGAATGGAAAGGGGTTGCTCTGAAGCATGTTCTTGATCTGGCAAAAATCAAAGCCGATGCCTACCACGTCTGCCCCGAAGGCTATGATCGTGGAATTGAAGAGGCCGAAGGCATTCGTTGTCCAATGCCCATCGAAAAAGCGCTTGACCCAGATACAATCGTTGCCATTGAAATGAATGGCAAACCGCTATTACCCGATCACGGATTTCCTGCAAGAATGATTGTACCGGGCTGGGTGGGCACATACAGCATCAAATGGCTGAATCGAATTTGTGTCACAACTACCCACCAATGGGTGCACAGAAATACCCAGCTATATGTTATGTATGGCGATGACTGGCCAGCTGAGAAATTTACCCCCGCAAATGGGCGTGCTCTTGCCGAACAATCATTAAAAAGCTCTCTCGCATTGAACTGGCCAGCCAAACTTAAATTGGGTAAAAACAGGATTATTGGTTACGCCAGATCGCCCAATGCGAAAATCAAATCTGTACACTGGAGCGCCGATTTGGGGGAATCCTGGCAGGTGGCAGAGCTGATTTCTCCTAATATAAAATATGCCTGGGTGATGTTTGCTTTTGAATTTTCTGCACAATCGGGTGAGCATATATTGATGACACGAGCCACGGATGAACACGGCACTACCCAACCAAAAACCGTTCCATTTAATTCTGGTGGTTATTTATTTAATGCTATCCACCCACACCCGCTACTTGTAGAATAGTCACTAATAGAAATTAGTTCCGCCAAACAATTGGGAATAGGCAATGGGAATAGATGACATATCTGCAGATCCGAGCAGCAAAAATATACCCAGACTCGAACAACAAAATGCAGGGATTACCCTCACCTGGGCTGATAACTTTTCCAGTTTTTTTCACTACGTCTGGTTACGAGATTGTTGTTATTGCAAGATATGCGGTGATAGTTATTCAAGCAGTCGGTTTTTACATCCCAGCGATGTTGCTCTTGATATCACACCGGAAAGCATAACCGTGGATGATTCGAATGTTTTACATATTTCATGGAAGCAGGATAAACATCAATCCAGATATGATCTCCAATGGGTACGCCAACACAGTTATTCTGATGAATCAAGAATAAAACGATTTCATCGTCCAGTTCTATGGGATGCCAAAATTACAGGTTCCCTGCCAGAAGTTTATTATAACAACGTGGCAGACGATCTAAACCAACGCATGGAGCTTTTCCGTAAACTTCGAGATTTCGGATTTGTTGTGGTTCGAAATGGCCCAAATGAAGAAAAAGGTTTGGAGCAGGTTGCAAACCTCATCGGTGAAATAGGTGAATCTGCTTATGGTAAGTTTTTTGATCTGTCACCACAAAGTAAACCAAGAACCCTGGGCAATACGATGTCCCCGGTTCCACCTCATACCGATGAGGCTTATCGTCATAACCCACCAGGAATAAACGTCCTTCATTGTATTAGAGCGGCAGAAAGCGACGGGGAATCCGTTCTGGTTGACGGTTTTAACCTGGGTGAATTACTAAATAAATCCGACCCGGAAGGATTTAGATTATTGACTCGCCAACCCCAGCCTTATCACCGGGTTGTACATGGGGACAACATCGATCAACGCACCCGGGCGCCGGTTTTTGTAGTGGACGAAATGGATACCATTGTGGGATTCAGATTTCATACTCGAACCGCTGCGCCTCTGGATGTGTCGCTTGACCTGTTTTCCAGGGTTTATGAGGCCAATCACAAATTAAGCAAACTGATGCTCGATGAGAACAATCAAGCCTGCTTCAGATTAGAATCTGGTGACACCCTGATGTTTGACAATCATCGGGTAATGCACGCCCGAAAAGGATTCAAGGATCAGAACCGAAAACTTAAAATTTGCAACGTCTCCCGTGAAAGCTTTCATGAACAACTTAGAATCATGGCTTTCAATCTTGGCTATATCGAAGAATCCCAACAAATATTATCGTCCGGCGTTACCGGTTAGTTTCCGTAGTTTTCAATAGTAAGTTCGGTAACCAGTTTATTAAAAGTTAACTTAGAATAAAAATTTGAATTTCAACATATCTTGGCATATCCACAAGAAAACTATTATCCGATTGTTAGTTGATCTCTAAACACCTTGGCATAATACATAGAAAATTGATCTCCCGCGAATGTAATAATTCTCCATCATCCAAAAGTCTACTTTGGACATTACCCAGCGTATCCATAATATATGCCAGTCTGATATTTTTGTTTTTCTATCCGTACATAAACGACCTGGATACTGAAATCATTGGTGATGTCACAGACGCATACCAGGATTTCTGGAACACCTGGTACACACATCGAGCACTCAGCTCAGATCCTGGTTCATTTTTCTCCACAAAATTGCTTTACTACCCTGAAGGGGCATCACTTTTGCATCACTCCTTCGCCTATTCCAACACAGTTTTAATCTACGGAATAATAAAAACATTCGCTCTAACACCTTCAAATGCTGTTCTGCTCGCATTGCATAATTCCGCCTTGTTACTATCTTACTTTCTGGGTAGTGTAGGTGGCTACTTATTATGCAAATACTTAACCCGTAATAATTTTGCGTCGTTCGTAGCTGGATTTATTTTTGCATTCAGCCCTTTTCATCATGTGCATTTTGTGGGTAATGTGCATATCGCTACCATTCAATACTTACCGTTCTTTGTATTATTCTTTCTGCGAAGTATTGAAAATAATAATTTCAAAGATATTATTGGCGCTGCAATATTCTTTGTGCTATGTGCGCTATCGAGCTGGTATTACCTGGTGTACAACCTGTTATTTCTAAGTTTTTATACAATTTGGTATGGGTTTAAACAAAAACAAATACTTCCCTGGAAGGTAATTGTTCCCACTTCGATAATTTGTGGGATAACAATTGCAATTCTGTCACCGTTGATTTATGCAATGGCAGTGGAAGCTTCAAACCACCCAAAGGCATACAATATCGGACACAGGAAATCTATTGTCGACCTATCTGCGTTTTTTGTATTCTATCCGTTCCACGGATTAAACTGGATCGCAGAATCTGCAGGCTTAGATATAAGAGGTAACATTACCACAAAAACCGCATATTTGGGTTTAGTAAACCTGACCATCCTGGCATGGTATTGGCGGCACCGCGAAGCAAAGCACAAACAAACACTTTCTCTCGCCGCTTGGGGGACGTTATTTTTTATGCTTTGGGGATTTGGAACCTGGTTACATATATTGGGAACAAGGCTACCCATACCGATGCCACATTTAATCTCTCAACATATTCCACTGATAGCAAATTTAAGGATTCCATCCCGGGCAATGGCATTTGTCTACCTGTTCTTCGGCATAATGTGTGGAATTGCAGTTAGTCACTTTATCAAAACTCGATCGAGAACACTTATTACCACAATAATACTCCTCCTAATCATGTTCGATTTTTACCCCACACGCATTACCCAGGGAGAAATTAGGCTTCCTGAAGCCTATGAAATCATCCGTCAGGATGAAGACTCTAAATTTGGGATATTGGAAATTCCATCCTCATATACACAGGGAAACCGCCATATGATGTATCAAACGTTTCATGGAAAGAAAATAATGAGTGGTTCGGTTTCAAGAAAAATTCGTAAAACACTTATCGACAACATGATCTGGGATTCATTGGAAAATCAGAGTCAGCTATTGCAAAGTTACAATATTAAATACATTGTAATAGACAAAACCAAATCCGCGCTTTTAGACAACTATATTTCAAAGTATGGAAAAAGTGTTGCCTATTATAGAAATTTCTACAATGTTATATATGAAGACGGAATTCATACCGTCATCAAGACTTATGATTAAGTAGTTTTTGATTTAATTTGGACTCGAATAAGTTGAAATGTTAACGTGCGCCGACAATTCTGCTCCATTTGATTATTGGAAAGGCAATTCACTTTTGTCCACCGCAATAATTATTTTAGGGATAGCCATTGGAATATTTTTACTACGTAGTATTTACACCACGCTTCCGGAAATGGAAGACGCCTTAAAGAAATGGGAAATCGCCCGAGCCATGGCTGCAACAAATGATCTTTCCCAATTACTTGCACGGGATCATCACTCCTCGCGTTGGGGCATAATTATTCCAGTTGTTATGGCAATCAAAATTTTTGGTTCAAATTTAACAAGCTTTTACATCATCCCTTTGTGCGCTTATGCCATCATATTCACATTTTTGTTGTATGTCGCTAGCAAAGACATAGATCCCAGGCTGATTCCTGTCTTCGCCGTATTTTTGTTTTATGAACCGATGTTCTTCAGGGCAACCGCCCAGATACAGCCTTTTGTATTTGGCGTATTCTATCTCTCAATTTCGTTATGGTGCATGTCGATTTACTTCGATAAATTAAAACTACGATATTTATTAATATCTGCACTTTTTGCATTTTTGGCCTATGGCACAAAAGAAACCTATTTGTTTTTTGTCGTCGGTTTATTTATTTTATTGTTTTGGAAAGCTGGCACTCGCGCTGTAATAGTTTACAGCGGCATTTTGCTTATATTTCTGGCAATCGAAACAGTGGTATTCAATTCATTATCTGGATACCTGACGTTTGGTCGTATCGAATTCCTGTCAGGAGGCAAACATTTAATTCGGCTAAAACAGGAAACAACTGGACTTTTCGATTATATTTTTTACAAATGGTTGTTGTTAAGCACCTTCAATAAGGTTTTAACGATCATCTCATTGGGGTATTTTGTTTATGTTTTCAAAACAAAAAAGATCCATCAGATGCATAACCTTACGGCAGGAGTGATCTTAATGGCGTTGTGTTACACCATACTGGTAACCGTGGTACCCAAAAGTTTAAGTCCACTCATTCCTATTCAGCCACCCAGATCGAAATATTTAACGCCATTAATGCCTTATTACATGCTGATCTGCATTCTGGTTCTAAATGGAATCTTGACCAGGGTCCCGAAACCGGCCATCAAACCTGCCATGCTGAGTTGTAATTTTGTTGCAGTTATATTTCTGATTTTTTCTCTGACATTTGAATCACCCTTTAAATACGGAATCGTATTCTATCTTGGAAAAACATCTCATCCCGAAAAAAGCGCGATGTTCTGGAAATACGACGATCTAAATAAAGCACTACTAACGGGTCATGGCATTTGTGCAAGGCGGACCGCGAAGCTGAGAATTACGAAATACTTTATCGAAAGCTATATGAATGAATCTGGCATTCTGGACAAGTTGCAAATTTCTTATATGGGGACCTATCGATTGTTACACCATCGAGATTTCGACCCAATGACTATAAATACATTCTATTTCCATAGAGATTTATACACCAAAGTTCCTGCATCAAACTGCTTCCGTGCAACCCAAAAAAGAATTCCTGGAATGAAAAACATTAATAAAGCTTAAAGCTTCGCAAGCTCAGATAAGCTTGCGATACAATAACTCTATATAATTCTACTGTTTTGATAATGGAGTAAAATTATGAATAAAGCTCGACGAAATCTCGTCAAAAACCTATCAGTTTTGGTATCAACTGCGCTTATAACACCGGGTCAACTTTTAGAAAAAGCAGGGAAATTGTTTGTGCCATCTGTCCAAGCTCAAACTCTACCAGAATCTTTTGTTGGTGAAGCGCTCAAAGCGGATTACATTAATCAATTGACCCCCTCTCCCATTGATGGGCTAATAACCGAAGCAACCGCCTCTCATTTATTTATTCCAAATCCCTGGCATATTCTGGCAACTAAAAACGATGAAAACACCTACAAAATTGAAATTTTGGATCCTGGGTCTAAAGGGTTGCGTATGGGAATCTTAAACATCGACGGGTCATGGGGAACTGTAGAGCAGGTTGAAGATAAGACCTGTGCTAAACTAAAAGGCGGTAAAATGACAAAGGCGCTCATATACGAAGTATCAGCTAATAATATGATATTCCAAGCCCGACTATTCAGAGGTGCGGCTCTTTTGCAATGGAAACTTACACCAGGGGTAGGGTCGATTCTTCAAACAGACTGCGCATAGTTCCGCTTTTTGTATCTTGGATTTAAATTATACAAACGATGTATTGACCTAAATTTTAGATCAGCGCTGAAACCGTATAATTAATTAGATCACTGATTCATTGTGCTGACCTGGTATTTGTCAAGAGCCCCATTGTATTGGAATACAAAATTCTATTAGATAAGTGCCCCCAGTATTTCGCCATGGCGTTTTTAAGTAAATTTCATACCCCGCGATATTTGTGGGTTGGAACCGACTCCTGGGTAACCACTCATTAGTGAACCAGTTCAAAATATATTGACACGAAAAATCAATATCAAACTGATCTAGCTCGCATCGATAAACTGCAGCAGGTCCACCAGGGAATAGTTGTTTACTCATATCATCAGGCAGCTTTACCATTTCAGGTAGAACTCCACAGACATCATAGATACATCGCCAACGCGCCGTTATGCTCGGATGCGAACGGGATATTCCAATCACTTCATTGGGCAAATCCACAGCCGTCAACCATTCCTGCATACGTGTAAACAATGGTGTTAAAGTATCAGGGTGGTACTGCCCAATATTACGTAAATAACCCAACTGACAGCTCGGTGCATCCCTGAAAAAAACGCCATATTCATCAATTAATTCCAATCCATTTTGTTCCGCATGTGCAAGGGATTGTCGCGAGGTGACTTTCAGAAGTTCACGGCCAAGGTATTCTGAATTGTGTAACTTTGTTGCTGTATTACTCCGGTCTTTCAAATAAACAATATTTCCCTTCAAATCTTGTGCACTCATCCCAAATGCCGGGCGAAAAGATCTTGCAAAGTTTGCGGCTCCTGAAAAACCGCACTCTTCTGCAATATCAGAAATTTTTGACCGCCCATCGTAGGCAAGAATCCATGCTGCTTTGTCTAGTCTTTGTTGCCATATAAATTGGGCGACAGTCTGATTTGTGTAGGCACCAAATACACGGTGGAAATGATATTCTGAATAATTTGAAATCGCTGCGAGCTCTTCGAGAGAGTGACTATGACCAGGATTTTCAATGATGTAGTTTATTGCGCTATTAATTCGTTTTTGATGCACATTAACTAACATATCAAGATTGGTACAATTTCCTCATACTAGTTCGTTGTATATTAACGCTTCTGTGTTACTTTTTTCTACAATGTCACAATTAAAATTATTCAATGATTGAAAACCCATTTACGAAATTATAGCCAAGAACGATCTAACTTACACTTTACAAGAAAACCATCGGCTACTTAAATTAATACAAAGACCAATAATTCTGCTTAAATTACCCTGAATGTCTAAACTAACCGTCGGAATTTCGTGGACAGTGTTTTTTGTGGTTATGGAAGCCTTTCAGTTTGTTTATTTTGGTGGGATTTTTCAGAAAATAAGTTCTTTTTTATTTGGATTCCTGGTATTCGGAATCGTAACTATCATGTTTGTTGGTGGTTCTGCGATAGCTCACCCAAATCAACTTAGTGCAGCATTCCGTAATTCTAAGAATTTAATCGGGATTAATGTTTCTAATACATTTGCATGGGCGGCATTTTTTACATCAGTTCAATTAATTGAGCCTGCTGTTGTCTATACCATTTCTGCCGGGGTCATGCCGATTACTGCATTCCTCGCTTACAGATTTGGATTCTCCGAAGGTCATAAAAATCTGCATAAATATGAAATTATGGGAATGATTCTTTTGCTGTTTGGAATTATATTTTTAGCGATAATTACAATCGGCGGGCATTCTGGCTTTGTCCGCGGAGGAAGTTATGTTGCTGCAATTGGCGTATTGCTGGCAATTGTTGATGGCATTTTGTTTACCATTATGCTCATCTATTCCCAACGTTTAGATAAATCGGGAGTCGGGCCAACCGTGGTATTTGGACTACGTTTCCCTTTGTATGTTCTCGCTG
Source organism: Candidatus Spongiihabitans sp. (assembly GCA_965237725.1). Classification (GTDB taxonomy): domain Bacteria; phylum Pseudomonadota; class Gammaproteobacteria; order Arenicellales; family Poriferihabitantaceae. The sequence goes on along the minus strand of OZ250151.1, from coordinate 3,977,826 downwards.
CCGGCGGGTTATCCATTTATGGTGTAGATGCCAAATCCGCATTGCCTTCCAGCGATCTAGGGATCATCGTTTTGCTCGGCTTGATTCTGACTGTTCCACATCTGTTTGCCTTACAAAAAGCGCTCACCCAAATTTCCACACCTTTAATCAGCACTCTTACCACGTTGGGGCCCTTTATTATATTTCTGCTGCAAATATTTGAAGGCCGTGTGGAATATTCCAGCGTTACGTTAATTGGTCTGTTTGTGTATTTTGCTGGTGCAATGTTATCGGTTTACGGTTTATTGGATAAATCTTCGAGTCAATAAATACCCCGAGAATCGCTCTAAGTAATATAAAAATATCAATCTAACCCGGATCACCACTATCACCGAATAGTCGTAATACACGTATCCGTTTTGCGTTTTAGCAATTTCGGAGAATACTCAAACTGCCAAATTAGAATAAACTGTGGATCTATTGAACTCGGTCCGTAAAAAGCGGTCCCACACAAATGAGTTCCGACTTTTAATAAATCACGAGCCAGATTCTGAATCCCTCCCCACTGATGGGGATATTAATGAGATGATCAACATGGGTTTGCCGTTAATTAGAGTTTACACAAATTTCCTAAAAACCAGTCAGAGCTCTGTTGTGGAAGCAAACTTAATCGGTGAGGGGCTTTTGCTATTTGCCGACCCTATTCCATGCTCGATTAGGAAACATGGCAAAGAATCCTACTTTCACGCTCAATATATTGATAGAGCATTAAATGGTTTCAATCAGTTCTACCATGGCATGATTGATGGCTCTCAACGAAATTTTGAAATTCAAACTAACGGGCACAATAGTAATTTTAAAATTGAAAACGTGTTTTCTGGCGAAAACAATATCAAAATCTCAGCAATGGGAGATGGCTACAAAATCGATCTTATCGCTGATACCTGCATCAGCCATCACACCGAATCGGTTGCTGGTGCATTGGTCGCTACCGCGATTATTTCCTCAGAAATCAGCGCTAATGATGATCTATTTTCCAAACAACAGATGGAACCAAAAGCGATTTCTGGATTGGTAAGCAGCGGGAGTCTGGAGGCGGGTGTGGTTGTAACACCCATCGGAAATTATCCTTTGACCCTACCAGATAATAACGATTGCGAGGACAGTCCAACGATTGCCTATCTCATAACAGGCGCGTCGCGCACCATCCAGTAAGCCGTACCCGGCGTTTATTTCTTGCTCAACTGATATTTAACGTTCATACTAAATGAACGCCGCTCCCCTTTTCTGCGAAAGGGATAAACCGCATGCTTTAAATAACTTGGGAAAATAAAAAAGTCACCCACGTTGGGTTTGACCAATACACTGCCATCATGCCACCTTCGGGTAATATCATAGGAAAACTCTATGTGTCCCCTGCAAGGATAGTGATCTTTATAATCTTCTTCCATTTCCGCATCCCAGTCATCTGGCAAGCGCAGATATCCAACTGCAGAAGCATGGCAATTGGTATGAAAATGTGCCGGATTAAAATCATTTTCAAATTGACGGACGACCCATGAAGAATTTATCACCACATTGGTCTTCAGATTTTCATCCATGACAAGATCCCTTCGATTCATATACATATCATTAAATATGTTAAATACACTGTTAAACCATGGCATGTGTTTATTCAGTTCACCCGGGGTTATCTTGAATTCTTCTGCTACCTGACCTACCAGGTTATCGGAATTGTCATGATTTTTGCTCTCCTCGCTCTCAACCATATGATCGGTATAATCATTCAGGCTTTTAATTATTGCAGGTGGAATACGTGCATAAGTTATATGGGGTGCAAAGGGCAAAAGCATGTGAGCCTGCCCTTCTTCGAGATGGCTTAAATCCAGTGGTTTTCGGTCGTAGTCGAAAAACCCGTCGTCATCGTCTTCATTAAGATTTATGTCGGATAGGTCGTCGTTCTTCATTTGGCTCATTGTTAAGTCATTAATGAAGTCGGGCCAACTGAAAAATCAGCGACAATTAAAATCGCAGTCTTTTCTACAAGACTGCTAAACTTCATATTCAAGGTATTCGAAATTGTACCAGTGCCGTTATTTTTTGCCTGGAATCTGGTTCGAACCAAGTTTAACAAAAGACATATGGAAATTCCTGAACCATTATTATACCAAAAATCGATTTGGTACAAATTTACATTAATTTAAAGTTTAAGGAACCTCTGATTAAAACTGGGCAGATCAAGTTGCCACAAAAAATGGAGCTGGGTAAAATGATCAAGTTCAAGGCGCGAAACGCACACAATAGCACGGCTATTGCGAAGTTTTGAAACGCAGAAATTGCCACGTGATATATTGGGTTTAAACTCAAATTGACTGTTCATGTTTTAATCACAGGCTCCTTAACCACTGCAACCCGAATTTATTTCAACTGAGTCAGGTCTATGGGATTATTCCCTAACTGATTCTATTGCCTGGAAGAAGCATGGACAGTAAGATTTCGAATAAAATTTGAGCCATATTAATATTTTAAAAAGCAATCCATCACAATGATGATTAATCCCAATTCACATACTCCGTTGACCGAAGTGCTCGGTAAACTACAGGCTGCTGGTGCGGAAGCATTTGAAAGCGCGAAACCGATACCCGCTGAAGTAAACCATTCAATGGCGTTTCTGGCTCACGAACAAAAGAATGTTTTTATGCGCGAATGGATTTGTGTGGGGCGGGAAGATGAAATACCAGATCATGGCGGTTATTTAACCCATGAAATCGCCGAGGTTCCAGTACTGGTGGTTCGACAAAAAGATAAACAGCTGCGCGCATTTGTGAATGCCTGCGCCCATCGATTCGCATGCCTGATGCCAGAGGAAAAAGGGTCAGCCAAACGATTCAGCTGTCGTTATCATGGCTGGACTTATGACACCAGTGGGCAATTAATTGGTGCGCCTTATATGGATATGAAACCCGAGTTTAATAAATCAGATCACAAGTTACGACCATTGCAATGTGAAGTCTGGGAAGGATTCATTTACCTATCACTCAGTAAAAATCCTGCAACCCAATTATCCGAAGTGCTTGGGCCTTTGCGTAATGATGTTGTTGGAAGGTACAACATGGATTGCTACAAAACGGTGTTACGAGAAAAGATGGTCTGGAATGCGAACTGGAAAAATCTGATTGAGAATTTTACCGAGAGTTATCATGTTCCGGTTGCCCATGCAAAAACATTTGCCCAACACAACAAACCACCTGAAGTATATGTCTGTGGTGAAGATAGCGATTTTTATGGATATCATCGTGCGGCACAAGTTGAGGAATCCGGACCGGGGGCAGCTCACCCAGATAATAAACATCTCGAGGGAGAGTGGCGCCGGATGATGACTGATTTTTGCGTATTTCCTTGTCATTTAGTCACCTTGATGCCTGATTATCTCTGGTATGTAACCGTACAACCCCAGGGAATCGATAAACTGCAAGCAACCTGGGGTGTTGCCGTGCCACCGGAAATTCTAAATGACGTCGCTGACAGCGACTACCAGCAATGGCTCAGTGAGATCAAGAATTATATTGATGTTGCCAATGGTGAAGACAGAGAGCTGGTCGAAGCCCTGCACAAGGGAACGCGCTCTCCGGCCCTGCCAACAGGCACGTACCATTCCATTGAGCGAAATCTATGGCAATTTACCCGCTACCTTGCCCGGGTTTGTCGAAAAAAATAATTGATCAGATTAATATTTTCCTGAAATTTTCGAGCCAACTAAGACTGTCTATGGTGGCCAACCCCGGTTTGTATTCCGCACCCACCATGCCGACATAACCCAGGTCGGAAATACATCCAAGCAACCAGGGATAGTTTATTTCTCCGATATCTGGTTGCTGACGTCCAGGCACTGAAGAGAACTGAATATGGCCGATATATGGGAAATACTGCTTGATTCGATGTAGCAGATTGCCCTGCATCACCTGAATATGATAACAGTCAAACATGATTTTAAGATTATCTGCGCCAACATCATCGACTATTGAAACCCCGTCTTCTATATTCCACAGAAAGTATCCGGGAACATCTACACGGTTTAGCGGTTCAATTAAAATGTTGATTCTTGACTCTGCTGCAATTTCAGTTGCGTAACGAAGATTTCTAATAAAGGCGCGTCGACAATTTAATCCTTCACCCTTCCCGCCAGTACGTGAACATTGTGACAATCTATCTTCTTAGCGTATTCGATTGCCTGATCAATAGATTGACGCGCGTCATCTTCGCGCCCCACCATAGCTGATAAACCGAACTCTTCTGACTTGATATCGCCACGCGGCGTATTTAGACCAATCATCGGCAAGCGGGTTTCCAGTAATGCTGTATTTATTTCCTGATAAGAATATTCATATGGGTAGTGGCACTCTACGCCGTCAAAGCCTGTACTGGCCGCAGCACGAATGGCATCGGGCAATGAAAACTCCTTAAAAAGGTAACCCAGATTGGCTGAAAACTGCATATTGAATAAAAATCTTAGTAAATTAATTTGTCATTTGATTATATCAATCCAACAAAGGTGAATCCGGCAAAATTCAACCCTGACACCATTGGTTGTTTCAATGAATAAACCCTTTCATTTCATCGACGAAAATTATAAATTAGTTGCTGTAAAATTCTATAAAGGCTATGCCGCCAATGCCAAACTTATCGCCAATCACTTCAGAACCTAAACACCAATCCTACGACGTTGTTATTATTGGCGGCGCCATGATCGGTTCTTCCGTTGCATGGTTTTTGTCTGACAATAAGGATTTCGATGGTAAAATCCTGGTGGTAGAAAAAGATCCGACTTACCAGCGATCATCTACCGCAGCAACAAACAGTTGCACTAGACAGCAATTTTCAAATGAAATCAATGTCAGGATTTCCCAGTTCGGTGTTGAGTTCTTAAAAAATTTCAGAGCGAACCTGGGCGGCAACCCCGATATCCCAGAAATCACCCTGCAGAGCTATGGCTATATGTTTCTGGCTGATAATGAACGCAGTGCAACAGTGCTTCGCGAAAACCAGGCAATGCAGCAATCCTGCGGAGCGGGTACAAAGCTCATGACACCAGATGAAATTGCAACAGCATACCCATTTTATAATCTGGATGGCATTATCCTGGGTAGTCATAATTTAAAGGATGAAGGCTATTTTGACGGTAATACCATGTTCGATTGGTGGCGGCGAACAGCACGGCACAATGGCGTGGAATACATTACCAATGAAGTCGTTGATATCGGACGAAGCGGTAACAAAGTAAGTAGCGTTACCCTGGCGTCTGGAGAAGTTATCCTGGCAGATAAAATAGTCAATGCATCAGGCCCCCGAGCCGCGGTTACCGCCAATATGGCTGGCATTGAACTTCCGGTGGAGCCGAGACGTCGTTACACTTTTATCTTCGATGCGCAGAAACCACTTGATCGGGACCTGCCGCTGACAATCGACCCCTCTGGAGTTACTATGCGAACGGATGGCCAGTATTATCTAGGTGGGGGACCACCGGATCCGGAGGAGGATTTTGCCGTGGATTTCGATGACTTTTATCTTGATCATGCTATCTGGGAAAATAAAATCTGGCCAATCATCGCAAACCGAGTCCCCGCTTTCGAAGCAGTCAAAGTTACTAACGCCTGGGTTGGGCACTATGCTTATAACACTCAGGATCAGAATGCCATTATTGGTGCGCATCCTGAAGTATCAAATTTTATTTTTGTCAATGGATTTTCCGGCCATGGTTTCCAGCAATCTCCGGCCATGGGGCGCGGGGTATCCGAACTGGTAGCCTATGGTGAGTTCAGAGAACTGGACATGTCTCAATTAGGTTATGAACGAATCGTCACTAAACAACCCTTTCTGGAAAAGTCGATTATTTAATTGTTGTCGATGGAACCTTCTGGACATTTCAAGGTTGACAATAAATTTTTACTGGCGCACCCTATAACCCGGTTAAATCATCAGCATTAAATTAATTGAATTCATGCAATTAGATCAAGTTTCAGATCGACGTAGAGGACGACGCGCCACCCGGTGCGACCTCGTGGCCTGACTATTCTCACCGAGTACTACCTCAATAGTTGAGGCTGGATGCGTTGTCAAAAAGAACGGCGCCGTATTCATCCGGAAATTCAACACCCGATCTGCATTAATTTGCAGGCCATCTAATCATTCATTCTTTTAATATCGTTATGGGTGTATGGACAATCAAAAACAACTTCGCATTGCTATAGATATTGGCGGTACGTTTACCGACACCGTGTTGGCCAATAAAAACAATGAAATTCTAGCCACTGCGAAAAATCCGACCACTACGGATAATCCGACTATTGGTGCCCTTGCGGGCACCAGGCATGCCATCGATCAAACCGGAGTTTGTGCTCAGGACATTTCGACCTTTATTCATGGCACTACCCTGGCCACCAATGCTCTGATCGAAAGACGAGGAGCCAGCGTTGCCTGTATTACCACTGAGGGATTTCGGGATATCCTCGAAATTGGATACGAACGGCGATACAGCCAATACGATATTGGAATCGATAAGCCCGATTTAATTGTAAATCGATCCTATTGTTATACGGTTAAGGAAAGATTATCAGCCAAAGGGAAAGTTGTGATTCCCCTGGATGAAAGTGGGCTGGATGAACTGGCCATGGAACTGGAAAACAAAAACATATCCAGCCTGGCAATTTGTTTGCTACATGCCTATGCCAATCCCATTCACGAACAAAAGCTACAGCAAATGCTGCTGCAACGCTTACCTGATTTGAGCATATCCCTATCCAGCGAAGTCAGCCCTGAGGCCAGGGAGTTTGATCGATTGTGTACCACTTTGGCCAATGCATACATCAAGCCCATGATGAGCCGATATTTAGAAGAATTTGTAGGTGCATTTAAATCACTGGGTATTGAATGCCCTGTATTGATGATGACCGCCGGCGGCGGTATGACAACCATTGAATCGGCTATTCGTTTTCCAATAAGACTGGTTGAGTCGGGCCCCGCAGGCGGCGCTATTCTTGCTGCAAAAATTGCGGCCAGTTGCGATATCAATGAAGTGCTTTCATTCGATATGGGTGGCACCACAGCAAAATTATGCCTGATCGACGAATACCTTCCTCAAACCTCACGGCAATTCGAAATCGCTAGGGCCGCGCGATTTATCAAAGGCAGCGGTATGCCGGTGCGGATTCCGGTAGTGGAGATGATTGAAATTGGCGCGGGCGGTGGATCAATCGCATCCGTAGACAATTTGTCGCGACTATTGGTGGGCCCAAAAAGTGCTGGCAGCAATCCTGGGCCCGCAGCATTTGGTAATGGCGGACTTAACCCCACTGTCACCGATTCCGATTTCGTCATGGGTTTGATTGATCCTGAATTATTTGCGGAAGGCCGGTTGAAAATCGATATTCAATCCGCTGAGGATGTCATTCAAAATGATGTTGCCAATAAGCTGAATATTAATTGTGATGATGCGGCCCTGGGCATTAGTCAGATTGTGGATGAGGCCATGGCCAGTGCGGCGCGCATGCACGCCGTGGAATCGGGCAAAAACCTGAGCAACAGAACCATGATTGCATTTGGAGGAAACGGGCCGCTCCATGCCACACGGGTTGCCCGCCGTGCTGGGGTTGAAAATATTTTGATACCCAGGGATCCGGGAGTGGGTTCAGCATTGGGATTTTTATACGCGCCGGTATCCTTCGAAAGCGTTCGGAGTTACTACACAACTCTTGAGGACTTGAATATTGGTGAAATCAATCAACTTTTTGAGTCAATGATTGCCGAATCTGAACAAGTTGTGCAGGCTGGCGCAATAGATCAGCCAATTTTCACACAAAGATCTGCGTTTATGCGTTATTGCGGTCAGGGCCATGAAATCGAAGTCAAACTGGCCAATAGAGATATTCAATCTGGGGATATACCACAATTAACCGAAAAGTTTGATGTTGAATATCGCAGACAATATGCCCGTATCGTACCGGGCATGAAAATTGAAATATTAAACTGGTCGGTGCGGGTTTTCACTGCAGGACAACACATCCCAAAACTCGAGCAAACAGTCTTTTCTAAAGAAAAATTCCGGACATCGGATCAAACCCGCATCATCATCTGTGATTTAACAGGCAAAGAAGTAAAGGCGGCAATTTATCACCGCGATAAATTAACTCCTGAGGACCAGATTGCGGGCCCAGCTTTAATTGTTGAATCTCAAACTACTACTTTGGTCAGCCAGGATTTTATAGCACGGGTTGACTGCAACCAAAATTTATTGCTCACCAGAATTAGGGAGAATACAAAATTAAATCTCAAGATAACAAAAGCAGGAGCCGTGGTCCAATGAACAAGACGTATACCAGTTTGTCCCCGACCCGGCTTCAAGTGATGTGGAACCGTTTACTTGCCGTGGTTGAAGAACAGGCCCAGGCATTGATCAGGGCGGCATTTAGTCAAATCGTCAGGGAATGCGGAGATATCTCAGCAGGTATATTTGACCTGCAGGGGCGGATGATGGCCCAGGCTGTCACTGGAACCCCTGGGCACATTAATACCATGGCTTCCGCGGTAAAAACCCTGCGAAATGACATCGGAATCGATCATATGGGTAAGGGAGATATTTATGTCACCAATGATCCGTGGATTGCATCGGGACATCTCAATGATTTTCTGTTGCTGATGCCAGTATTCAGCCACAACAAGGTGATTGGTTTTACTTCCTGCACCTCCCATCTTGTTGATCTCGGCGGCCTGGGAATGGGGCCGGAAGGATCAGATATTTTTGACGAAGGCCTTTTGATTCCCCCCTGCAAGCTGGTAGATAAAGGAGAAGTTAATCAGCTGCTGCTGGATATCATCAAATCAAATTCCCGGGAGCCCATCGCCAATGAAGGTGATTTGTATGCGCTGATCGCCTGTTGCGAAATTGGCACCAGCCGAATTCTTGAAATGATGGATGACTTTAATTTAGATAACCTCCATGAGCTTGCTCAACACATTATCTCAACATCGCGCAACGGCACCCTCCAGACCATTGCCGCACTAACTCCCGGAAGCTATTCAAACCGTTTAACCGTAGACGGTTATGAATCTGAAATTCACCTGGCAGCAACCCTTAATATTTCCACGGATCAAATTAACCTGGATTTCACTGGTACGTCGGATTGCTCGGCGAAAGGTATCAATGTACCCCTTAATTATGCCGCTGCTTATTCGGTTTTTGCCTTGCGCTGCATCCTCGGCCCGGACATTCCCAACAATGCCGGCTCTCTGGATCCCTTTATTGTCACTGCCCCCAAAGGCTGCATTCTTAATGCCCAGCCGCCGTCGCCCGTGGCCATGCGTCACACTCTGGGACAGTTAACCCCGGACCTGGTATTCGGTTGTTTACACCAGGTCCTGCCCGATGCCATACCCGCAGAGGGTGCCTCGTGCATGTACGACCTGCCCTTGCGAAACACCCCGGAAACTGCGCGAAAAGGTGGGCATACCTTTGCCATAGAACTGGTGCATAACGGCGGAACCGGCGCACGGCCAACTAAAGACGGCCTCTCAGCAACCGCATTTCCAAGCGGTGTCTGGGGTAGTCAGGTAGAAATAACCGAAAATGTAGCGCCGGTTCGGATCAAAAAACGAGAACTTCGCATTGACAGCGGCGGGCCAGGACAGTGGCGCGGCGGACTCGGACAACGAATAGAATTATGTTCTGCCATTGACCAGGCCTTTCAGGTCTTTCTTTCTGTAGATCGAATAAAGTTTCCGGCCAATGGTCGATTGGGTGGCGGGCCTGGTGCCCCCGGGCGAATTCGCATAGATGATGGCCCAGACCTGCCCGGTAAAGGTGAAATAACGGTAAACCCGGGTCAAACCCTGATTTTCGAAACCCCCGGAGGCGGTGGATATGGTGACCCAAAAAATCGCGCGTCAAAATTGATTCAAGTTGACCTTGAAGAAGGTATTATTAGCTCGGATACTGCGAAAAATATTTATCAGTAAAAATCTACTTAAGAAAAACAATATGGAATCAAATACTCTGTCCAGATCAACTCGTATTGGCGTACTGATACCCTTCACCAATACTAACCTGGAAGCTGATTTTGCTTATCTGGCTCCTCAAGATATTTCATTTCATTACACCAGAATCGGTGGATATGAACTGGATAAGGTACCAGATGCAGATCAGATGTCGGCAATGGGAGAGACAACCCTGGATATACCACTAAAACTTCTGGCCGGTGCTCGTCCGGAAATAGTTCTATATGGCTGTACTTCCGCAACTTTGACCCATGGCCTGGATTTTGACCGTAACCTTGCTGGGAATATTGAAACCCTGGCGGGTGTCCCGACTATCACTGCGGCGGGTGCATTGGTATATGTACTTGATTTTCTTAACGTTGAGAAAATTGGCTTTGCTTCACCTTATGTTTCCAAAATCAATCACCGAGCCATTTCTTTGTTGCAACAAGCTGGTTTTGAATCGGTATCCACGGCGCAAGTTAATGAAGAACTGGACAATTATGGCCAGGGCGGGCTGAAACCTGATGACATTTTTGAGCTGGCAATGAAAGCTGATAGTGAAGATGCCCAAGCCATTGTCTTGTCTTGCACTGACATGCGCAGTATTGAAATTGTTAACAAACTGGAAGATGCCCTGGGAAAACCCGTGGTGACATCGAACCAGGCCATGTTATTCAATGCGTTAAAGGTTCTGGGATACCAACACGGACCGTTAAACTGTGGGAAATTACTAAAATCTTTGTAGGAATTAGTCAGCCTGCTATTGGTTACGACTGTTGATTAGATGACCAGGGCCTTTAAAACTTCATCCTGTTGAAACTCTTCCACAATAAATTGCATCAATAACCGGACGCGTTCTGTCGCCCGCAATTCGGGATGGGTCAGTGCCCAGATATCACTCGTTACAATAGGCTTAAGCGTAAACAACCGGATCAACCCGATTCGAGCATGATCATCGGGTAACAAGGCAATGCCACATCCCGCACTGGTCAGGCTGGCAATTGCGATCAGGGTGTTGCCACGCAGTTGATATTGAGGCATCAGCTTTTTTTCGAAAAATCGATACGCCTTTAATCTTGCGACCGCGCCTTCCGGCCCGATTAATTTATGATCAGGTAATTCGGAAATCGATTTCGGTTCACCTGCGGATCTTAAGTATTGCTTGGAAGCATAAAATGCCCAGGGCACAGAAAAAATTTTTCGACCAATCAGGTGAGGGGGCGGTTTGTCGGTTGCCCGAATTGCAACATCTGTTTCCCGACGGCTTAAATCCAGATCCTGGTTACTGACAATTAGCTCGACATTTATCCTGGGATACTTATTACAAAAGGCCGCCAGATATCCATTGATATAGTAATACGCCAGGCTATCGGGGGCAGTTAACCGAACATCTCCGGCGGGCTCCACGTCTTTACCGATGACCTGTAAAGACAGCTGGTCTACTTGATCGCGTATTTTTGATGCATAACCGACCATCTCCTCCCCAGCCTGGGTTAGCTGATAGCCGTCGGGCAGACGCTCGAACAGTCTTACCGAAATATTTTCTTCGAACTGATTAATTCGGCGAAACACCGTTGAATGATAGACCCCAAGTTGACGCGCCGCGCCGGACAGGCTTCGGTTCTCGGCAATGGCCAGAAATAGGCGTAAATCATCCCAGTCAATATTGTGTTTTTTTGCAATCATAGTTTGCTATTTTAGCTAATTTACTTGCTTTATTACAACGACTACTATTTTGCCACGAAACAGTAATCATCTACTTAAGAGGAAATCATCATGAATGAATCACTATTAAAATCCCTGGGTATCGCCCTACTCCGCATTTCACTGGGAATCGTATTAATCGCCCATAGCCTTTATTTGAAAATCATCGTATTTGGACTGCCCGGAACCGTCGGGTTTTTCGAAAGCCTGGGATTGCCAGGATTTGTAGCCTACCTTACTATCGTCACGGAAATTGCCGCGGGCACTGCATTGATTGCGGGTTATCAGGTTCGAATTGCGGCATTGGCCGCAATACCGGTGTTACTGGGGGCAACATGGGCTCATTCTCCAAACGGTTGGGTATTCAGTAATGCCAACGGTGGCTGGGAATATCCGTTATTTCTGGCTGTTATTGCTTTAATCCTGGTTTTAATGGGTAGTGAGAAAACGTCTAAGCCCGATGTTTTTAGCTCGTTACTGCAATTAAGAAGCTCCAGTTCCTGAAATTCAGGTAAGGCATGGGATCACGTGTAATAGGAAAAAGCGGGAACTTCCCGCTTTTTTTATTTGTATAATGCGACCTAATCCGATCCGCAAGATTACACAATGAATCAGGTACAAAGTTTCAAACCTGTTACTGATACCAATGCAGGCGTTGATGCCATAACGACCTACAAACAGGACGGGGTAATTTGTTTACGTGGCGTGTTAGACCAGAACTGGTTAGATATAGTCGAGACGGGAATAGGCGAATACTTCGCTAAAAAGAAGGCTGATAATGATCCGGCCAACGTAGAAGTAAAACATGATGGCGACAGCGGTAGTTTTCACTATGCAACCTTGATGTGGAAACATATGGAACCTTTTCGAAAAGTCATATTTGAGTCTCATGTGCCGGAAATGTTCGGTAGCCTGCTGGAAACAAAACGCCTTAACCTGTATTACGATTTTCTGTTAATCAAAGAGCCGGGTTGCAAAAAAGCCATCACACCGTGGCATCAGGATCATTCATATTACTGTATGAATGGGCATAAAATTATTAATTGCTGGATTGCCCTGGATCACATCCCAGAAGAAACGGCGCTTCGTTTTGTACGATGCTCTCACGTTGATTATCCCGTCCACAAGGCTATCCATTTTGCACCGAACAGGGAATACAATGGTGTGATAAAGGATCGGCCCTTGCCCCCCGACTTTGACAATACGCCGAACATTGAAATCCTATCCTGCGATTTGAATCCGGGTGATGCGCTGGCATGGAATTCAAGAACCTTTCATAGCGCGCCAGGAAATATTCTTGATCGCCGCCGAGCGGCGTTGTCGCTGAATTTTTGTGGTGATGATGTGCGTTATTTTGATATGCCCCAGGATCCTGATCCACCCATTCGGGGGGAAAACCTGGTTGATGGAGGAGATATCACCTGTGAGAGCTTCCCATTGTTAAAGCGAAGCTAAATATTCAGAAAGAAATTGACGATAACAATATATGAATACAAAAATTAAAATTAAAAATTTATTCAACCTCGAAGGAAAGATTGCTCTGGTTACTGGCGCAAGCAAGGGTATCGGTGAATCCATGGCACGGGGGCTGGCGGAATTTGGCGCCAAAGTTGTGGTCAGTAGCCGCAAGCAAGAAGCTGTGGATGAGGTGGCAAACAGGTTTAATTCTGAAGGCATGGAAGCTGTAGCAATATCCGCCAACATGGGCAGTATGGACGACATTAGCGAATTGATTGAACAGACAGAAAAAATATACGGTGGAATCGATATTCTAATTAATAACGCGGCTACTAATCCGGTTTTTGGCCCAATTCAAAATACAGATCAGCGGGCTTTTGATAAAATTATTGACGTTAACCTGAGAGGGCCTTTCGAAATATCTAAACGGGTTCATCCGATCATGCAACGCCGTGGTGGAGGTTCAATTATCAACATCGCTTCAATTGGCGGATTGAAACCTGAAGCTGGAATCGGAGTTTACAGCGCCACCAAGGCGGCAATCATTAACCTCACCCAGGTCATGGCCCAGGATTGGGGTGCCGACAATATTCGAGTAAATGCCATCTGTCCCGGATTAATTAAGACCAAATTCAGCCAGGCACTTTGGAGTGATGAAAAAAATCTCAACCGATTCCTTGGACGTATTCCTCTGGGACGGGCGGGGGCACCCGATGATATTGCCGGAATGGCTGTCTTTCTGGCATCCGATGCTAGCGCGTATTGTACTGGCGGTATCTTTCTGGTTGATGGTGGTTATTCAGCTACCTGAAAATCGAAGCGGCATTCGAAACCACTGTCAATCCAAGTATTGAATTTTATCTGCCACTATTTTGCCGGACCTAGTCAGGTGATTCAGAAAATTACACGTTCTTGCTCTTAATTATTTTGCTAAATTATTGCGTTGGCTGGCAGGTTAGTTTGACCCAACGTGAGCTTTAACCCGGCGATTTTCCAGGTCAGAATAACCATAGGGTTCGACTTTTTTTAACATAGCCCAAAACTGATCGAGCCACTGCTGATCATTTTTTCGCGTTGAAAGGCTAATTAGAAAATCGGCATCAATCCAATAATGGTTGTTTTCCAGGGCCTCCCCACAGGACTGCAAGGCATTAACCGCCAGGCCCCTGGGATCATCATCCATTGATTGAGAAATTGAAAATTGATCCATATCGTCGATTTCTTGCAGAGTCAGATTGCCATCCGATGATATTGCCAGGTACATTAATAAATTCTCCGTACAGAAATACATTTAACCATCATCAACTGCTTCTAAAACAATCGGGTTGTTCTATTTCCAGTAATTTTCTTTATACAGTATATTATTGGAATTACTAATACTAAATATAAATTTATTAAGGAATGTAAATCCTATCGGTTGAAAGTATCCAGTTCGAAAAGGTTAATGACATGATGTTTGGGCACGGTGGCATAAATTAAACCACCCGAAATCATGTAATTTAGAAGGTAAAATATTGCCTTGTACAATGGTACTCCCAGCTCACTATAATAATACTTAATAATAGAAAGCGCTGACTTGAACTTTTTGTTCGACCTGGAATTTCTCGAAGTTCGGTAATAAGCTAGAGCGTAATCAAGCACGGGTACATCATAACCTCCAGAAAGCAAATTGACCAACGGTAAGAAATCTTCGTTAATTTCATTATTCTGTTGATCAGAACGTACGAAAAATGGCAAAGGGCATATTCTTTTTTCCATCATAATAGTGAGGCAATTGCCAAACCCTCGCTTTTTAATAAAATTCAGGTAATTTAGTACTCCCGGCCCACGTATAACATCACTGATCTTTGACATGGTTTCGTCAGTCTTACGGTAGTAGTGATAACAAATTGGGTACTGATTAGAGATAAGATATTCGAGCTGGAATCGAATTTTTTCCGGATGCCAGACGTCATCAGAATCAAGTAAAGCGATATACGTTCCAGAACTTTTTGAAATTGCCAGATCCCGGCAGTATGCGGGTCCATGGTTTGAGTCCAGACGAATTAGTTTGACTCGACTATCACTGTCGCAGTAGCTTTGGATAACCTTGTCCGTAGTATCGTCTGAGCAATCATCGACAACGACTAACTCCCACTGGTTATAGGTCTGACCCAACACGGAATCAATGGCCTCACATATCGTCCCCAGAGCGTTATATGCCGGCATGCAAATTGAAACTAACATCTAGTCAAATTGACCCCCAACTTTAAAATAATGATAGTTATGTCGAATTAATTCCATATATAGTATAACTGTATCGCTCAAGAATTCGACATGATAATTGTCCAAATTACATTAATAGCCAAAAACAGGTCTGCTTAACTATTAAATAACATCTAAAACAAGATTCGATGAGAAATTTCATTAAATCTCTGGTCATCAATGTACTTGGCCGGATATACAATCTAAAAACTGAAAGCGATCTGTTTAATCTGCCTTATGTAGACTCCATTGCCAAATTCGATGACAATGATCTCGATAAACTATTCGGACTCAATAAAAACACACCTGGTTTGCCCGCACCACCCCCGGAGTATCGCACGCTTCATGGACGTCATTACTTTCGAATAATAAATGACAAAATTCAGGTCACCTGCTCTGGCACACCGATTATAGATAACAACATTATTTGGAGTGGCTACTCATCAGCACCAGGATATACCCAGGCAGCGACCCGATTTTTATGCCGTAAAGTCACTATCAACTCTCCAATGATATGTATGTGGCCCAATCATAACTTTATGGGGTATGGCGATTATTTATTATCCTTACTGCCTAGATTTACGGTGTTGAAAACGTTAGTACCAAAAGAGGACTGGAATAACGCATTATTTATACTTGGATTTTCTCCTCCAAACTACCTAATAAAATCCCTTGAGACACTGGGTATCACAAGAGAACAAATCATAAACCGACCTGGAACGGTCTATATGCCAACAGCCGATACACCTATATACACGGCAAAGCCACCCGCATTTCACAATTACTGCCCGACCAAAGAAGAATTCGAAATTGTGCGTAGGGAATTTAAAGTCAACAATGACAATGCAGCTCATAAAATTTTTGTAGATCGGGGAACTCAGGCCCGACGCCAACTGGTCAAAAGTCATGTATGGATAATGGATGCATTTCTGGAAAAAGGTTATGAAGCCATAGACCCAGGGACATTGAATTTTCACGAGCAACTAAACCTGTTTTCAAGCGCAACTCATTTGGCTGGAGTTCATGGTGCTGGACTTTCAAATATATATTGGGCGAAGCCAGGTCTGGAATTTTTGGAATGGTTTCGACCAGAATTTACAAATCCCTGTTTCAGAATACTGACTGGTATGCTGGGAGGACACTACATGGCCAGCGGGATTGAACACTGGCATAGTGAAAACATGAAATTTATCAGCGCCGATGTCACCCCGGATGAACAAATGGTTAAAAAATACTTAAATCTGTATTAGTAAAATTTTATTTTAACCTCGAGATTGCTTATTCGCCTGTAAAGATTGCTGAAGAATCGATTTAAAAAAACTGGGAAATAAAGCTGTTGGAAGATAATTTCTTTACCCCTTGTAAAATAGGTCAGCATACACTGAGTCATCACATCGTTCTTGCGCCCATGACCCGGATTCGCGCCGAACAGCAGACACTAGCGCCCACAGCACTTAACCTGAAATATTACGCCCAACGGGCTACATCGGGTGGTTTACTCATTACCGAAGCTACCCATATTTCCCCGGAAGCTACGCCAGTTTGGTCGATTTATCCAGCGGTAAAGAAACACGGTGGTCACGTCCCAGGCATCTGGACAGCGCTACAAACTAAGAAGTGGCTTGACGTTACAAACGCGGTACATGAAAAAGGCGGATTAGTGTGCTGCCAATTATTACACGCCGGCCGGGTCGCCCAACTCGCTATTAGCGGCCACGCCATAGTGAAAAATAGCAATCTGCCCATCCCGTCGGTTTCATCATCCGTAGTGGGAATTCCGACAATAACGGAAAAGGGAAATCAATATAATTGGGATGAACCCGCAATTACACCACGAGCGCTAAGCATCGATGAAATATCTCGAGTTCAAAAAGACTATCAACAGGCTGCAAAAATTCACTAGATGCAGAATTTGATTTTATTGATTTACACGGTGCCCACGGTTACCTGGTTGATCAGTTTCTTTGCGACGGCGTCAATAAACGTGCCGATCAATATGGCGGTAGCCTGGAAAATCGATGTCGCTTTCTTTTTGAAGTGGTAGAATCGCTGGTCGAAACTGCCGGTCCATATAAGATTGGGGTGCGGCTTTCACCTACATTTCTTGATCCAAAAACTAGATCTTAAAACCAGGATTATTTTGGAGCAACCTGTTCAGATCCAGAACAGATTTATAGTCATGCAATATCTGGGCTAAATCAATATCCCCTGGCATACCTGATGTTAACTGAGCCCCGGGTTGTGGGGCTTGCAGCGGACCCCAGAGAAGAGAAAGCATTTGTTACCCCATTGTCAAATACCCACTATCGCGAGATTTACAATGGAACGCTCATCGGCGCTGGCGGATTTACCCCGGTCTCTGGTACAAAGGCAATTGAAAGCGGGGCATACGACTTAATTGCATTTGGCAGATGGTTTCTGTCTAATCCAGATTTACCCGAACGAATTAAATCAGGATCCGAATTGAATATCTATGATCGTGAAACATTTTATGGCGGATCCGAAACAGGTTATATCGATTATCCATTTATGCACCCCCATGAGAAAAATACCACATCGAGGTATAAGCAAATGAAACAATCAGAAATTGGTCCATCTCTGCAACAAAAATAACACTCGATCATGACAACGACTTACCGCCCGGATATCGATGGACTACGCGCCATTGCGGTTTTGTCCATATTATTATTCCATTTGGGGATCGAACAGCTTAGTGGTGGATTTGTTGGGGTAGATATATTTTTTGTAATTTCGGGTTATCTAATCACTTCTATAATTATCCGTGAAATAAACCAAGGTGTGTTTACCCTCGCGGGGTTTTATGAACGCAGGCTAAGGCGGATACTGCCAGCATTAATCATCGTAGTTTTGGTCAGCGTGCTTATTGGTGCCTTTTTATTCAATGCAAGCCAATACGTTGATCTGGGCTGGAGTGCATTTGCTACGGCACTTTTCTCTTCAAACATTTTTTTCTTCTTGAAATCGGGATATTTTGACAGCGCCTCGGAGCTACAGCCTTTACTGCACACATGGTCTTTAGGGGTCGAAGAACAGTTTTATATATTCTTCCCAATCTTTTTGTTATTGGTTTGTAAAAAATCATCCAACGCTGCGTTGCCCTGGATTATTGGAATAACAATTTTGTCATTTGGTGCCAGTCTATACTTTTTAAAGGATAGTACAGAAGCCGCTTTCTATCTTTTTCCCCTGCGGGCCTGGGAATTATTGCTTGGTGCAATTATCGGCTTAAATCGGTTACCCGTGGTTAAATCTGAATCTATCCGAAATCTCCTCACCATCACAGGGTTGGGGATGATTTTCTACACAATATTCTCGATTATTCCAAAAAGGGATTTCCCAGGATTAGTCGCAGCAATTCCTACCATTGGCACCGCTATGATCATTTATGCGGGCATCGGTGGAGATTCATTGGTTTCCAGATTGCTTAGTCTCAAACCCATAGTTTTTATTGGTTTGATTTCCTATTCGCTTTACCTATGGCACTGGCCTCTAATTGTCTACGCCAAATTATACGCCATCACCGAACTCACCCTTCCACAATCCGTCGTTGTATTGATTCTCGTGCTGGGACTTTCCATCCTAACTTGGCGATATGTGGAAAGGCCCTTTAGATCAAGGTTATTTATCGCATCCCGAACCAGAATATTTAAGCTGGCAACTTTGGGAACAGGTTCTGTCATTTTATTGGGCCTCTCAGTAGTAGCAATGCATGGATTCCCAAAACGATATGATTTTGAGGTTGCTGACGAAAAATTTAATAGAGATGTTGAATGGAATGTTTGGTCCAACTGCGATCGAGTTTTTAGCCGGCTCAACAAAAATCAGGATCTATGCAAGATTGGAGAACAAAATTCGGAAGCCAGGTTTCTTTTATGGGGAGATTCCTTTGCTATGGCCTATGCATCGGGTATTGATTTAGCTGCCCATAACCATGGGATTTCTGGTCGAGTTGCATTCCAGGGGGGTTGTGCACCATTGTATGGGATTGACCGTCGCGGCAGAGACCTTTGCACCCGATTCGACAACCTGGTACTCGCTTACCTCGATCAAAACCCGCAAATTCAGACCGTCATTATCAGCGGACTTTGGGCGCTTTGGGCAACTGGGAAACCCTACCCACACGGCACGGGCCGCAGGTTGGTGGATTTGCTAGGATCAAATGAACAATACTATGGCAATCACGTAGAGTTATTCGATAGAGGGCTAAACCGGACCATCGACACCCTTCTCGAAAGAGGTAAAGAGGTTGTCCTGCTTGATCAGGTTCCCGAAATTGTCACCAATGTAGCTAGCGCAGGCTTTGTTGCAGCAATCACCGGCCGCGACATCAATAAACTAATCGGGCCTACCCTGGAAATAGTACAGAACCGAACGGAAAAGTCAGCATCAATAATTTCTGAATTAGAAAATAAAAAACCAATTACCGTACTCCGCCCTGGGAAAAAATTATGCGATTCTAAAATTTGTATAGTTGCAGTAGGCGATAAGTTACTTTATCGCGATAAAAATCATTTATCCACATTTGGATCCAAATATGTTGCAAGTGCCTATGAGCACCTGTTTCTAAAGCTCGCAAACGGTGATAAATCCAGCAACCCATAAAACCTAAAAGACAACAATATCTTAGTTAGGGGGCACTGACAGGGTAAATTATCAATGACAGGCCAAATTTACCAAGATACAATCCCGCCAAACATATGCTTGGGTTTGTAATGAATATTCCATTCACGAAATCAGTTCGAGAACTAAAAGGTTTTAAGCTCACCTCAATCGGCCACCCTGGCAAAGCCGCCATCGATACCTACCAACGCGATGGTGTGGTCTGTTTACGTGGTGCATTTAATGACCATTGGGTTGAAACCGGCCGTCGTGCTGTTGCTGCAGCATTGCGATCGAGAACCAACAATGAGCAACATTTTAGTTATCAAAAAAAAGGCGAGTCAGGAAAATTTTTCTACGATACATTCCTTTGGAAACAACTGCCGTCATTTCAAAAATTCACATTCGATTCTCCAGCGGCAGATCTTGCACGCCGCGTAATGCGTACAAAAAGCCTGCTGCTCTATTTCGATATGGCCATCGTCAAAGAACCCGGCACCAGCGCCAGAACGCCCTGGCACTATGATGAAGCCTACTGGCCAGTGGCTGGATCCCAGGTTTGTAACGTCTGGACAGCCCTGGATTATGTGCCTGCTGAAACCTCTCTCAGATTTTTACCAGGGTCGCATAAATATGCCAAAAATTTTAGTGCAGTAGATTTTTTCTCAAAAAAGGAAAAGCGCGGGCACAATCAACCCGGCCCGCCGATTTGGGAAGAAGTCGAAGGCAGTCATGAAATAGTCTGTGCCGAGCTGGAACCCGGTGATTGCCTGATTTTGAATTTCCGCACACACCACAGTGCACCGGGAAATCTTCAACGGAGAAATCGCAGGCGGGCAATTTGCACCCATTGGCTGGGAGACGATGCCAGCTACAACAATAAAACCAGGGAATGTTCACCCAATGAGCGAGGCGAAAATTTGGTCCACGGTGGCAACATGGAATGCGCTACATTTCCAAGGGTATTTTAGTTTTTATTTCGCCAATTTTCTCTCTCAGACATAGTCGTATTGATCTAACCCCGCCCAAGCTCAGTGGATATGAAATCCCTGGCTAACTGATACAATCCCGCCGTAAAAATTTCTTAACTACCTCTTTGGTTGGACTAACCCTCATGCTTTCTTATATAAAATGACATCTACCCAATACGGTCAGGTCGGACATGGCACCCAAATTCGAAAATCCCCTTTTTTCGAGGCAACCCAGCGTTGGGGCGCCGAGGCATATTCGGTATACAACCATATGTATATCCCCAGGAGTTTTGGCGATCCGGTGCAAAATTTCTGGAATCTGATTAACCATGCCATTCTCTGTGACGTTGCCGTTGAGCGCCAGGTCGAAATTACCGGACCCGATGCCGCCCGATTCGTTCAATATCTGACCCCGCGCAACCTGAGTCAGTGCAAGATTGATCAATGTAAATATATATTCATTACCACCGCGGAAGGTGGCATCGTTAATGACCCGGTGTTGTTACGACTGGGTGAAAATCATTTCTGGTTATCTCTGTCAGATAGCGATGTATTGTTGTGGGCCAAAGGGGCACAAGTGAATTCCGGAATGGACATAACCATAACCGAGCCCGATGTTTCTCCCCTGCAATTACAAGGTCCAAAATCCAGGGAAATCATGAAAGCGGTATTTGGAAACTGGATCGAAGAGCTAGCTTATTATTACTTTCGAGAATTTACTCTGGACAACATTCCTCTGGTGATTTCAAGAACGGGTTGGAGCAGTGAGTTGGGCTATGAAATATTTCTCCGCGACGGTTCCAAGGGCAACGAACTGTGGGAACATTTAATGTCCGTTGGCGAGCCCCTGGGATTGTTCCCGGGTCATACTTCGTCTATTCGCAGGATAGAAGGTGGAATGTTGTCTTATGTTGCGGATATAAATATAGAAAACAATCCATTCGAAATGGGGCTGGACCGATTGGTTGACCTGGAAATGGATGCCGATTTTATAGGTAAACGAGCCCTTAAAAATATCAAACGATGCGGAGTCCGGCGCAAACTGGTTGGCCTGGAAATTGACGGGCCTGCCCTGGAATATTCAAATGATACACACTGGTCCGTAGTCAAAAATAACAAACAAATTGGCAGTATTACCTCAGCCATCTATTCCCCCCGACTGGAAAATAATATCGCTTTGGCACTACTGGATATCAATTATTCGGAGATTGGCGAAAGTGCAGTTACCCAGTCATCGGAAGGTGATCGAAATATCACCGTGGTCCCAAAACCATTTTATGACCCGAAAAAAGAAATAGCCACTGGAGGTTAAACCGCCGCCAAGCGGTGTTGATGCAAGTGCTCATAATGGGGCAGGCAAATCTCATAAATTTCTTTGACCCGGTCGGGCGCATCGCTGATATCAATATACTGTCTGGGCTGAGCTTCCAGCCCCGTTGAACCACGTAGATTGCCATGCCATGACCCGCCATCATACCAGCTTACTTCTTCACGATCCCCCGGCTTCCACGTCAATGCCTCAGCAATAAATGGAATTCCCACTGCATTGCAATATGCTTCGACAATGCCATGGGGGTTTTCCAGCATATCGTCGCTATCAATAACCGGCGGCGTTTCGCCCCATTGGTCGCTAAGGCGATCGAATAGTGCGCGTTGCTCAACAAAGGCAACTTCATTCAAAGTAAAGTCTGGCCAGTGTTTGAACATGGAGGTGGCGACCTTGGCAGGATCCCGAATCAGGAAACTGTGATTAAAATGACTGAAAAATTCATCGCTCCACATATGTTCAATATAATGGGGGAAATCTTTGGAAAATACAGGCTCCTTATTGGCAATGGATTTGAGCTCCTCCCACACACTCTCAAAAGTCAATCCTGGAGTGCGGGGGCTATCGGCTTTGAGTCTGGGCCACATCGCTTGATCCCCCTGGTACCAGGGCGGGCCAAACGGCTCGTGAAAACATTTCATGTCTCCACGCATTCGCATCATCCATTCAAAGGCAGTGGAGGTTGATCTTGGCGTCGCCCATAAAACCAGAATTTTACTCATTGATTCAAATACCAGTAAAATTAATTTCTTAACGGCTTACCCAGTTCAAGCATGGTATCAATACGTGCCCGGGTTGCATCGGTCAACACCATGGTCCTGAAAGAATTCCTTTCAGCATCATACAAATCCTGCTCGCACCACCTGGTACCCCTTTCGATATCACCGCCGCTAACAATTCTGGCAATTTCCGTTCCAACCACCACATCGTGGGGTGTTAACTTATTTTCTTCATGAGCTTTTTTCAACCACGCCACCATTTTGGAAAATACTTCGGCACCGGGCATGGGTAAATCCGGGCGATGGAAAGGCATTTGACCTTTTGATGTTGCCAGTGCCTTTAGACCCGCCTGAAAAATGCGGTCACGATTCATTTCATAGCTGTCATTTTTTCGCAACATGGCTAGATCCATTGCCAGAATAGGCGAAGTCGCAGTGCGCCCATACCCGATATTCATAAATGCTTTCCAGCTCGCATCGCTGATATCGTCCTCACAACCTAGATTTTCCACCCACCGATAAAGTATCTCCTTGCAGCCACCACCAGAAGGAATCACGCCGACCAGTGACTCCACCAGTCCCATTACCGAATTGGCGTGGCATACCACCTGCTTGCCATGAAGCACAACTTCGAAACCGCCACCCAAAGATAAACCCACTGGCGCTACTACAACCGGATACGATGCCTGCCGCATAGCCAGGACGGTTTGTTGAAAATGATGGAGAAATTTATCAAGACCATCGAGGTCGTCTTTATTGTAATAATCCCGTACCGCACCCAGGTTTACGCCACAGGAAAAATGCTGTGCATCGTTATGTACCAACAGGCCGGTTAATTTTCTCAACTCGATCTCAGTCATTGCGTCGGCCAGAATGGACATGGACTCGCTGTCCAGGGCATTAGCTTTACTATGAAACTCGACTACAGCTGCACCATCAACCACATACCAACTGGCCATCGCATTGGAGTTTTCAGGCTTTAGGGTTCGTTTCAATTCGTTAAATCGAATCACGCCCTGGGGTCGTTTGTTCTCATGCCAGTTGCCTTGAATCTTTCTCGACTCGAGTGCACCCTTATTTACGCGATAAAAACTGCTGCCCTTTGTATTCTGCAAATAGGTCGGCACCGTACGATTTCCATTCTCAAGGCGCTGGATAATGTAATCCACCCCAATTTCATCCATCATCTCAAACGGGCCATACAACCAGTTGTAACCCAGTTTCATGGCATCATCGATACCAACCGCATCATCACCCACTTCCGGAATCAGTGACGCGGCATAACATAGAGTTTGGGACAATACTTTCCAGGCAAACTCACCATAAACCGAATCATCGGTCAAAAGATGTCGAATACCCTTTTCCTGGGCCTGCTCTGCCAGGGGTAATGTCAATCGGTCATAGAGTTCATAGTCCCCGCTCTGGAAATTCAAAACATAACGTTGATCTGTTTGTTCATCCTGACGATAAAATCCCTGATTTGACTTGTTTCCGGTCTGGCCATTTTCAATCATCGTGGTCATCAACGGTATTTCATTGGCATAGGCGTGAAATGCATCACCTTCGGGCAAAATGCTAACCAGACTTTTTACAACATCGGCCATGAGGTCAATACCGATTAAATCGTATAACCCAAATACGCCGGTTTTTGGGATGCCCATGGGGCGGCCAAAAATAGCATCCGCCTCACCCGGCGACAGTCCGAGTTTGAATGCAGAATGTAAGGCACACTGGATAGCAAACACGCCGACTCTATTACCGAGAAATCCGGGGGTATCCAGGCATCGGACCACGCCCTTGCCCAGGTTTTGCTCGCAAAAACCATCGAGTTTGTCGATGACTTCTGGGTCGGTATTTTCTCCACGAACCAGTTCAAGCAAGCGCATAAAACGCACCGGGTTAAAAAAGTGGGTGATGGCAAAACGTTTCTGAAAGGATTTCGGGCAATCTTCAACCAGCAATCGAATAGGAATGGTGGATGTATTGGAGGTAATGATGGATTTATCGTTACAAGTTTCGTTTAACCGTTGATACAAATCCTTTTTTAAATCCAGCCGCTCCGCAACGGCTTCAGCAATCCAGTCGCAATCTTTAAGCAGATCAAAATCATCGCGTATATTACCCAGGGTAATTCTCTTTGCCGAATCTTCACTCATGAGCCCGGGTTGATTTGGGTCCATCAACCGTTTATATCCGCGCTCAGCCACCGCATTTACATTCTCCCCATCGCTATGCAGATCAAGCAATAGAACATCGACCCCTGCATTGGCAACCTGCCCTGCAATTCCCGCGCCCATGGTGCCTGCGCCAATCACTGCAACTTTTTTAAAACTCATATACTATTCTCATCCAAAAATTACAAAATACGACTAATTGGTTCACCCCAAATTTTCGCTGGGTATTGTGTCAGACACAACACGGGATTAACAACAAATTTTATTTGTAACCTGGAAATTCCATTTCTAATGCTGATTTCATATTATGATTTGATTTGGTGTACACTTTTGATCCTATTTCAGTTTAGAAAATCGAGATCAAAATGGGCAATGAAGTCATCCTAACCTGCGCTGTCACTGGCGGCCATAGTAACCAGGCCAAGCATCCAGACTATCCTATAACCCCGGAACAGATTGCCAATAACTGTATTGAAGCTGGTGAGGCCGGCGCAGCAATTGCCCATATTCATGTCAGGGATCCGAAAACTGGAATGCGCTCGGGTGATCCAGACCTTTTCAAAGAAGTATTTAGCCGCATCAAGGATTCAGGCAGCGATATCCTTATTAATTTGACAACAAGTGAAGGTGCACGGTTTACTCCGGGAATCGAAGATCCAATGGTGGGTGGCCCGGGAACCACATTGATCCCACCGCTCGAGCGGCTGGTACATATCGAAGAGCTTAAACCCGATATATGCACTTTGGACGTGGGTACTTTCAATTTTGGTGACAGTATTTTTGTTAATACCCCGGATCATCTGCGGATAATGGCCAAACGAATCCAGGAACTAGGGGTTAAAGCAGAAATCGAAGTATTTGAACCTGGTCACATTATGTTCGCTCATAAGCTAATTGACGAAGGCCTGATTGATGCACCGCCAATGTTTCAGCTTTGCCTCGGCATTCCCCATGCCTCCCCTGCCACCCCGGAAATTCTCAATGTAATGAAAAACCTGTTACCTGAGAATGCAAGATGGGGCGCGTTTGGAATATCCCGATTTGAATTCGATATCGTTGCCCAGTCCGCCGCCCAAAACGGTAATTGTCGAGTTGGTCTGGAAGATAACCTTTATCTGGCTAAAGATGAATTTGCCACCAACGTCCAGTTAATCGAGCGCGCAGTTCGAATTATCCGTGAAATTGGCCGAGAACCAGCAACCTCAGATCAGGCCGCGAATACGCTGGGGATTAACAGATAGAAATCCTCTGCGAACCTTAAGATTTTTTAAATACATAGACCCAGTGGCGTAAATGGGCTTCTTTTTCAGAAAATGGATAGGTACGGAATAATCGTGAGCAATCCAGTTGCTGCCATAAATTATCCCTGAGTAACTGCTCAATTTTTTCGCCAAAGCCATAGTCGTTATAGGCGATCTCGGACAGGGAAAAAATAATCATGCCCCCAGGTTTAGTCAGTTTTAAAATACCGTCCAATGATTCCGGTGGGGCATGGCCATGAGTCAGTACCCCTGCACCAACAACGCCATCAAAACTGTTGTCTGGCAAATTGATATCGCTATCGAGAAACAACTGATGTAACTCAGTGTAAATTTCTTTTTGTCTGGCAATATCTAGCATGCCCTGTGAGGGCTCTAAGCCCTGAATGTTGCTATATCCCATTTGATGCATAACCTGGGCCATGTTGCCGGTACCACAACCCACATCGAGAATCGCAGCATTATTATCTGGCAGATAGCGCCCAACCATGCCTAAGGAAACCGTAATATAGGGATTACCGCTGGCCCAGATTTGTTGATCATATTCCGCGGCCCACTGGTCATACAGCGCGTCGAGGGTTTTCCGGTCTCCCCCGGAGGCATACACCCGATCGAGCCAGGTTTCTAAATCATCCACCATAACTTTCCTCTAATCGTTGTTTACAATAATTCAAAATTAATCGGGTGAAAGTATACTGAAAATTCTTGTTGATGTTATATCTGATCCCGTAAAACGGGTTCTGGGAATCAGGATTCAGTTGCAGTAGTGGCATAGAATTGATAATCTTCGGCCTACCGTTGGGGTGCCGTTTGGCTGAGAGATCACAATCAACCCATCGAACCTGCTCCGGATAATGCCGGCGAAGGAAACGGGCTTGATCACCTTCAGTAGAATCCAGAACCAGGCCGGTTTCCCTAAATAAAAAGCGAGAAACCAGATATTGCCTACAGTAAACTCACCGACTACCCCCATCGCCCTGACTATTGCAGGGTCGGATAGCGGTGGCGGCGCGGGGATTCAGGCAGACCTGAAGACATTTTCCGCCCTGGGAGTTTATGGCGCCAGCGTCATAACGGCTATTACCGCGCAAAATACCCTGGCTGTAACTGCGGTTCATGGTGTACCCCTGGAAATCATCAAGGCGCAGATCGACGCCGTGTTTGATGATATCAACGTTTCTGCGGTTAAAATTGGCATGTTATCGTCACCACAAATTATCGAGACTGTAACCAATTGCCTCGAAGGGCTAAGTGTGCCAATAGTCCTCGATCCGGTGATGGTTGCCAAATCGGGAGATAAATTGTTACAACAAGATGCCATAGAAAGTTTAATACAGTTACTTATTCCCAAAGCGACTATACTCACGCCCAATTTACCGGAAGCAGCGGCTTTACTTAATTGTGAAACTGCCGGCGACGAGACCGCAATGAAAGCGCAAGGTGAAGCATTATTGACGCTCGGCACCGATGCAGTACTAATGAAGGGAGGTCATGCTGATGGTAACGAATGCGTTGATCTGTTGATTTCGAGCACCAATAACTGTATTAGATTTTCAGCAGATCGAATCGAAACTAAAAACACCCATGGGACGGGCTGCACGCTTTCATCGGCAATTACAGCAAACCTTGCTAAAGGACAACCTCTGGTCGAGTCAGTAGAATCTGCTCATGCTTATCTCAATCAGGCCATCCGCATGTCGGATCAATTAAATATTGGAAAGGGGCACGGTCCGGTGCACCATTTTCATCAAACCTGGAAATAAAGAATGACCGTTATCATTATTGGTGCTGGAGTTGCAGGCTTAACCTGCGCATGTGAACTTGTGGATCGAGGTGTCTCAGTGGAAATTTATGAGAGATCTGACGATCTTGGTGAGTCCGCCTGCTCATGGTTTGCCGGCGGCATGCTGGCACCCTGGTGCGAGCGAGAAAGCGCTGAACAGACCGTTGTGGACATGGGTGAACAGGCAATATCATGGTGGTTATCCCATGTGCAGTCGATCTGGAAACGGGGCAGCCTGGTGTTGTCTATGCAAAGGGATCTTTCTGAAATTAAACGATTCGGCCGATTAACGGAAAACCATCAAACCCTGAATAGCGAACAGATAGCTGCCCTTGAGCCAGATCTTGGTTCCCGATTCGAACAGGCTTTATTCTTTAAAAACGAAGCCCACCTGCATCCGCGCCAGGCGCTGAGAGAATTACAATCCTATTTAATTGAGAAAGGCGTCAACATCAATTTTTCAAGCCATGTTGAACATGCAGATTTCAATAGCGATCACATCATTGATTGCCGTGGCTATGCAGCAAAAGACCAGTTAAGCGAGTTACGCGGCGTAAAAGGTGAAATGCTGATACTGAAAAATTCAGAATTAAACCTAAAACGCCCTGTCCGCCTGCTCCATCCACGCTATCCGCTTTATGTTGTACCCCGGGAAGACGGTTTATTCATGCTCGGCGCAACCATGATCGAGAACGATGATAGAAACCGAATCAGCGTTTTGTCCATGCTCGAATTGTTGAGCACGGCATATGCCCTGCACCCAGGTTTCGGCGAAGCAGAAGTGGTAGAAATTGGTGTAGATGTGCGCCCGGCTTTTGGCAACAACCTACCCTCGATTCGACGATCTGGTAATGTCATTTATATTAATGGTTTGTTTCGCCATGGTTTTCTGCTGGGACCTGCGATGGCAAGACAGGCCGCAGATGCGGTGGAGCACAGGGATGTATATATGGAGCTGGAGTTGTGCGCATAATCTTAAATGGCGAACAAAATCTGGTGCAGTCGCCGAACCTGGAAAAAATCCTATATGAGTTGGGTTATAACAACGAAGCCATTGCCACGGCGTTGAATGGAACGTTTATTCACAAGCACAAGCGTTCAAGCACTGACCTCGAAGAAGATGATCGGCTTGAAGTGGTAGCACCAATACAGGGAGGATAAGTCAGTGCCCGAATTTTACGGTGTAGAAGTTAAAAATCCGCTATTGCTGGGGACCGCCAGATACCCCTCTCCAGCTATTCTTGCGGAAGCGATCAAACATTCAGAAGTAGAAGTAATTACAGTTTCACTACGTCGCGAATCAGGGCAGACAGATGCTAATGCTAACCATAGAAGCGCCGGGCAAAAGTTCTGGGAATTAATAAAATCATTGAACGTAAAAGTCCTGCCCAACACTGCATCCTGTTACACCGTAAAAGAAGCGGTGACTACCGCGCAAATGGCCCGTGAAGTTTTTAAAACCAATTGGATCAAACTCGAAGTAATTGGCAACCCCGATACCCTGCAACCCGATGTATTTGGTTTGGTAGAAGCTGCAAGGATACTAAGTGAAGATGGATTTGAAGTCTTCCCCTATACCACTGAGGATGTAGTGGTTGCTGAAAAACTGATTCAAGCAGGATGCAAAGTACTTATGCCCTGGGGATCACCCATTGGTTCGGGGCGTGGCCTGAATAATTTATACGGTCTGCGCACCCTGCGCGCTCATATGGACAATGTACCCATTGTCGTAGATGCAGGAATTGGGTTGCCGTCCCATGCGGCCCAGGCTATGGAAATTGGATGTGACGCTGTGCTGTTAAATACCGCAGTGGCGAGGGCCGGCAATCCCGTGGCAATGGCAAAAGCCTTTAGCAAGGCGGTTGCCGCAGGCAAAGCTGCCTATAACGCAAACCCCATCGAGCCCAGCGACATGGCTCAGCCATCCACACCTGTGATTGGTAAAGCATTTCTATCATGACACAACCGGATCAAAATCTGGATCCTTTTTACCCTGTTTTTCCAGATAGCAGCTGGGTTGCACGTTTATTGCCACTGGGCATAAAACTTCTGCAACTACGGCTTAAAGACAAATCAGGCGCTGAACTACGAGAAGAAATTTCCACAACTAAAAAATTAACCGACAACGCCAATTGTATCTTGGTGCTCAACGATTACTGGCAGCTGGCGCTGGAAATGGGCTGCGATTTTATTCACCTCGGACAGGAAGATCTGGACGGCGCAGATATTGCAGCCATTAAGAAAGCTAATGTCAAATTTGGGGTAAGCACTCACAGCGAAGATGAACTCGATCGGGCGCTGTCCCTGGATCCCGATTACATTGCACTGGGTCCGGTTTATCCGACCATTCTGAAAAAAATGCCCTGGCAACCCCAGGGCCTGGAACGTGTTACCCAGTGGAAACAAAAAGTCAAAGCTATTCCGTTGATTGCCATCGGCGGGCTAAGCCTGAATCGCGCAGTGGGTGTATTTGAAGCAGGTGCCGATGCTGTGGCCATGGTCACCGACATTACCCTAAATCCGGATCCTGAGGGGCAGGTAAATCAGTGGCTCGAAGTGACATCGAAATACCGCAAAGCCTAACCCATCTAATTCAATAATTTCCAAATTACACCTCTACATATTTAATTCGTATGAAACACCTGATTTTTACTTTATTGTTGCTGGCTTCGAACCATGCTTTTTCTGCTGACAAAATGACTCTGATTCTCGATTGGTTTATCAATCCCGATCACGGCCCAATCATTATTGCCCAGGAAAAAGGGTATTTTGCAGAACAAAATCTCGAAATCGAAATCATTCCACCCGCAGACCCTGCAGACCCACCAAAGCTGGTTGCCGCAGGCAAAGCAGATCTGGCGGTATCCTATCAACCCCAATTACATTTACAGGTTCACGCGGGTTTACCTGTGATCAGGGTGGGCACTCTGGTGGCTACACCGTTAAATTGCCTGCTGGTGCTTGAAGATGGGCCCATAAAAAGTATTGCAGATCTCAAAGGTAAAAAAGTGGGTTTTTCTGTAGCCGGGGTAGAAGAGGCGTTATTGACCGCCATACTCCAACCCCATGGCTTGAGTTTCGATGACATTGAATTGGTTAACGTTAACTGGTCCCTGTCGCCGTCATTGATGTCCAAACAGGTCGATGCCGTTATTGGCGCCTTTCGAAACTTCGAGCTTAACCAGATGGATATTGAAAATGTACCAGGCCGGTGTTTCTATCTTGAAGAAGAAGGATTGCCGTCATATGATGAATTGATTTACATCGCCAATTCAAGAAAAATGAGCGATCCGATAGAAATCGACAAGGTCGCTCGATTTCTTAGCGCGACGGAAAAAGCCACTCAATATATTGTCAATCATCCCCAAAAAAGCTGGAAGATTTTTTCTGGTACGGCAAAAGAATTACAAGACGAATTGAATAAGCGTGCCTGGGCCGATACCCTGCCGCGGTTTGCCCTCAGACCTTCTGCATTTGATGCCATTCGTTATCAACGGTTCGAAAGCTTCTTACAACAATTTGGCATGGTGGAAGGCACTCTGCCCATTGATCAACTGGCAATTGATGTTGGCGCCAAATAAACCCCCGATAAAAAAGTGAGCACATTCGAATCAAAAATTATTCAAGCCTGGTGCGATGCCTGCCCCGAAGCATGGGATCGATATATCCATCATGAATTTGTTCGTGGCATGGGGGATGGCAGTTTGCCGCGGTCTGCGTTTATCGCTTATTTGATTCAGGATTATATATTTTTGATTCACTTCTCCCGAGCCTGGGCAATGGCCATTGTCAAATCTGATACTGCAGAGCAAATGAGAACCGCTGCTGCGACGGTGAATACATTGATTAATGAAGAAATTCAATTCCACGTTAAAATCTGTGAACGCGAAGGCATCCGTGAAACGCAATTGCTGAGCGCACAAGAAGCCCCCGAAAACATTGCCTATACGCGCTACGTCATGGATACGGGCCTTTCCGGAGACTTGCTGGATTTATTGGCGACATTAACATCCTGTGTTTTTGGTTATCGGCAGATTGGCGCAAACCTCGCTGACTACCACGATACTACACCACTCTACCGTGAATGGATCGAAGCCTATGGTCCGGAAAATTACGGCAGTGTATGCGGATCTGTAGCCACTCTGGTTGATCAGGTATGTCAACAGAAACTCGGTGATAACCCAGAGCGAAATCCGCGATGGCAAAGCCTGTGTCAGCGCTTTGAGACCGCGACGAATTTAGAGGCCAATTTCTGGCAAATGGGTCTGCGGCTCGGTAAGGAAGAGAATAGTTAACATGGGAATCGGGGTTCGTCTCCAGGGCACGGCCCAACACGGCGAGCAGTGTTTGTTTGATGGATTAACTCTGGAACTGGTCGAAGAACAATGGACCTGCCTGCTTGGGCCATCCGGGGTGGGTAAATCGACATTACTGAGACTGATTGCCGGCCTGCCTTTTAGCGGTAAATTTGACGGCACCATCACCGCTATACAATCTGGATCGGATCGGCCCCAAGGCCTTGAGGGACATATTTCCTATATGGCCCAATCGGATTTATTATTTCCGTGGTTGAATGTAAAACAAAATATCATGCTCGGAAGTCGGCTCCGTGGCGATGAAGGAGATGATCAAACCGCCTCCCAGCTAATTCAACGGGTCGGTCTAAACGATCATATCTCCAAAAGACCCCACCAACTTTCTGGAGGCATGCGCCAACGGGTTGCTCTGGCACGAACCTTGATGGAAGACACGCCTGTGGTTTTGCTCGATGAACCGTTTTCTGCCCTGGATGCACGCACCCGGAGCGATATGCAGGAACTGGCATTCGAAGTCCTGGCAGACAAAACCGTATTACTGGTCACCCATGAGCCGGGAGAAGCGGTGAGGTTATCTCATAAGTTATATCTAATGACCGAAAATGGCCTGGTTGAAAAAAGTACAATTTCAGCATCACCCATTCGTCGGGTAGATGACCCTGACACCCTAAATGCCCAGGCTGAACTTTTGCTCGATCTGAAAAACCTGGCATAGTGGTGAAATCTGATAAAACCAATTCTGATTCTAAATCTCGGGTCCGGGATCTGGTGTTGTCCGCATGCATGATCATCGCGTTGTGGCAACTCGTGGTCTGGTTAACCCAGGCCCCTACTTATATTCTTCCCGGACCCTTACGGGTCTTCCAGGCGTTTATCGATTATGGCAGTCTGATATTCGAGCACGCCATGGTCACTATTTCCGAAGTGATTATAGGCCTGATTCTCGGCACCACTCTGGGAATAGCAACAGCCCTTGGATTAATGACATCGAGCTTTGGCCGACGTTTCTTTGCGCCCATTCTGGTACTCAGTCAGACCATTCCGGTATTTGCCCTGGCGCCGATGTTAACCCTGTGGTTGGGTTATGGATTGACTTCCAAAATAGCCATGACCATATTAATCATCTATTTCCCGGTCACTTCAACGTTTTATGACGGCTTAAGAAATACACCCCAGGGCTTTCTTGATTTGGCCCAAAGCATGCGGGCAACGTCGTTTCGAACGTTGACCCATGTCCGGGTGCCCGCCGCCCTGCCTTCACTGGCTTCGGGTATACGACTGGCAGCGGTTTATGCACCCATCGGTGCGGTTATTGGTGAATGGGTAGGCGCTTCTCAGGGGCTGGGATATTTAATGCTTCTGGCCAATGGCCGGGTGAAAATTGATCTGATGTTCGCTGCGTTAATTGCCCTGTGTATATTTACAATTCTATTGCGATTCGTCATTGGCCTGGTTTGCAACCGCATCAGTTACAAATCGGGCACTGGTCTGGGCAATAACTCGGGTTAGCCCTCGATCAATATAAT
Source organism: Candidatus Spongiihabitans sp. (assembly GCA_965237725.1). GTDB lineage: Bacteria > Pseudomonadota > Gammaproteobacteria > Arenicellales > Poriferihabitantaceae. Next base: position 3,943,717 of record OZ250151.1, on the reverse strand, counting down.
TGTCCGCCGTTATGACAGCCAGGAGGGGCAAGATCCAGCGCTGGATTTCGTTCAAAGAACCCCAGAGGCTTTAACATAAACCCCACATACTCCACTGGCATCACCGGATAATCTTCAGGGCGCGGCATATGCATAACGCCAATGGTGTGCCACAACACAATATCGGTATCAACCAGTGGTTTGTTTTCTTCTGCCCATTCTGGCAATCCTGGTCCAAACTCATTCTGGTTGAGATAATCTCCCGGTGCATGCAATCGATTTGAATCGTATTGGGTTACCCACAAGTCGTGTTCAACAAACCCCGCTCTGCGCATAAACGGTGAATTCGGTTGATGCATGGGTTTGATATTCGGACCCGGCATTAATTTATATCCCGGATACCAGCCTAGATTATTTTTCTTAGCGCGGTTTACTATTTTCCAGTAGCGGGCGTTCTCTGGTTTCGCATCCCTGCCCGAAACACCCTCAGACTCAATCACCGTTTCGGTTACCCCATGGGCATTTCCATGAAGGTTTTGCTCACCAACCGGAATTCGATCAGCTTCCACTTCTACTACGGTGTTAGCCTCACCATCCACACTCATGTCGAGGCGAATATTAAAGTAATGTTCGTGGACCATGCCAGTTAAATTAGGCGCCACCAAAGTGCCATAGGGAATCTTTTCACCATCCTTGATCGTCCGGGTATACAACATCCCCGTTAGCTTGGCCTCAAACTCAATGGTGCCATCAAGATACAGATACCAGAATAGACCATAGTCATAATTGCCTACGGTGAAAAATGAAGATACCACCAGGCGTCGGGAGCGACGCACCTCGGTATGCCCTGAAATTCTGTCAATATGCTTCCACAACACACCATAGTCTTCCTCATGCATGCAAATCGCATTAGGCTTATGTTCAACATTACCGTAACCATCGGCGAGATCGACATCAAAATAAAAAATTTCACCAACGCAATCGCACCCCAGAGTCAGGGAATTGACCAGCCGGCCGAAACACCCTTCCCCCAGATCAAAGGAATGATTCATATAGTGGTCACCGGCGGTGTCACCATAAGGGACAACCAGTTCACTCACCGAAGCCCGATTAACAATAGGTCGATCTTCGCCACCATCGCAAAAAGACATTTGATGCAATACCAATCCTTCCCTGGGTGTAAAACCAACTCTGAACTTCCAGTTTTGCCAGGTCACATGATGACCATCGACGACGAAGTCCGGTCCATCCGATTGGGTGATGTTGAGACCTGCCAGAGGATTTCTAAGTTGACCCAATCGGCTGGCGAGGTAATCACCCCGGTCAGGAGATAACGGAACCACACCATTATCTTCTACCCGCAACACCGTCATGGTATTGAGATCAACCACAGGAATCAGACCTTCGATGGGTCGCACATGAGGATTATCGCCGGGAGATTCCACGAAAAAACAATGTCCACGCAACAACCGCATTTTCTGCTCTTCGGGACTGGCGAAATTGCTAACACAAAAACTTTCCACGGAAACCTGGTCCAAATTGTTTATTCCACGACGCTCAAGCCCGGCAATGAAATCCGGATGCTGCTTAATCACCGGAATCATTTCGTCGCACTCTTCACCGAGAATACAGGTCTGTACCCCTGGAATATGATTCCAGCGAGTGATCTCAAGGGGCTCCATGCGGACCAGGGCTTCATAAACCTTACCAGAATCCCGATCCAGCACCACAACGAATGCTTCACGGGTCATAACGCTACCAGGTTTGAAATTTTTAACCAGAGATTTGCCCGGCTCTGACAGACGAATTTGTTCAAACAGAATTCGAGGATTTAAGTCAGAATGAGCACGAACCAGCTCCGCAACTTGCTGGATTTCGTCGGCTATTAAAGGATCAAGTGGATGATTAACCCGAATATTTTTAGAAATGATTGGTGGCGCGTTCACAACAATTTCCTCGCTATTTAAGTCTGCAGACTATTATACCGGGGTTGGCTCCAGCGAAGGCTCATCTCTACCTAATATTTCTTTACGTTTTGCAACATAAGCATCCAACTCTTCCACAATTGCCGGATCAGAAGGCGGCGCTTCGAATTCTTCGAGAATTTTTGGCCATAGTTCAGTGGCGCGCATGGTTGCATCTTTTGCCCCGGCAAGCACCCAGTTTTCGTGGTTTTGCCAGTCGCTGAGAAAAGGCTCATAAAATGCAGACTTGTACCGTTCCATAGTATGGGCGCAACCAAAGAAATGACCACCGGGTCCAACTTCTTCCATAGCCTCCAGCCCAATTTCTGCAAGATCAATTTTCACCGGCTCCAGCATGCTGCTCATATGCTGGAGCATTTCGCAATCCATAACAATTTTTTCGAAAGAAGCGACCAGTCCGCCTTCGAGCCAGCCTGCAGCGTGATAAATTAGATTTCCGTGTCCCATCACCGCACTCCACAATGACATCTGGGTCTCCCATGTGGCCTGACCGTCTACCGCATTTGATGCGTTACAGGCACTTGTTCGATAGGGTAAATTATATTTTCGCGCCAGCTGACCTCCAGCCATATTGGCCAGGGAATTTTCCGGGGTACCAAAAGCTGGTGAACCCGAGCGCATATCCACATTGGAGGTAAAACCGCCATAAACTACCGGCGCGCCAGCGCGGGTTAATTGCACCAGTGAGATACCCAATAGTGCTTCAGCATTCTGCTGAACCAGAGCACCGCCCATGGTAGCCGGGGTCATCGCCCCCATCAGGGTAAACGGTGTGACCACTACCGCCTGGCCGCACATCGCCATTTGCATAGCACCATATGCCATTGAATCATCCAGTTTGCGCGGTGAATTGATATTTATATTGGTCACCACCGTTGGGTTTTCCAGCATCTGCTCCATAGTCAGGCCTTTGGCGATGGCGCACAGTTCTACAGAATCCCGTGCCCGGCCGCCGCCTATGCCAGTAGCAAGAAACACCTTATCCGAATAAGTTAGATTAACGTGAGTGGTATCCAGGTGACGGTTATTGGGCGGCAAGTCCGTGGGTGCCAGGGATTGATTGCCATAGAATGTGATGACATTAAAATATTGCCCAAAGCTGATTACCTTTTTGTAGTCGGCGATATTTCCTGCCCGGCGTCCCTGAATATTATCGTGTACGTTGGGTGGGCCTGATACCAAACCAAAGTTAATTGCATCGCCTCCCACTCGAATGGTGTTTTCAGAGTTACGCGGTGCCAAATCAAACTCACTTGGGGCTTTGGCAATGGTTTCAAGAACCAAACCACGGTCCATTTTAACTATTCCGTCGGAATTTACATCGGCACCGGCTTCTCGAAATAACGCCAATGCCTGGTCACCCAGAACTTCGATGCCCTGCTCTTCAAGCAACCTTAGTGATGCATCATGAATCAATTCGAGCTGTTCATCGTCCAATGGCGCCACTGGCGAAAAGCGATTGCGTAGTTTTTTTCGGTCTAGTTGCGGTATCCCAATTGATTCGACCTGTTCGCTAACAGCACCACGACGATTTCTACGATTGGGTTTTCGACTCATTTGTTTTTCTCAATTTTAATTTTAAAAATAATACCAGAATCTGAACAAATCAGAGCCTCTGATCAAAATTAATTCAAACTAGTAATTTATTCATAAAGTTGATCAACGCGGTTAAAAACTGTATCGATTGTCTGAACTTGTGACAAAACAAACTATCAATATTTGGTCCAATTTTGATATATTCTGTGCTCATACCAAACTGGAGATTGTGCAATGCAACAATCAAAAACACGTCACATTGTATTTTGCATGTTCCATGACCAACCGTTATTTTCCCTAATTTCTGCTGTAGAAATTTTGCGTCATGCCAATCGATGGTATGAAACCCCGGTTTATAAATGGTCATTCATAACTGAAAACGACAACAGGGTAATGGATAGCACTGGGCTGGCGCTTCAACCTACGACCAGCCTGAAGGACATTCAAAAACCGGATCGAATATTTCTGGTTGCCGGATTTGATCCCGGGCAAATTTCTGCGCCGAGGTTATGCCGTTGGTTAAAATCCTATGCCAATGATGATGTGGTTATCGGTGGAATCTCCAATGGTGGATTTATCCTCGCAGCAGCCGGATTACTCGATGACTATTTTGCAACAGTACACTGGGAAGATTTCAGCAGTTTTTGTGAACTCTACCCCAAGGTACATTCCCGGTATCAACGCTTTGTTGTAGATCGCAATCGTATGACCTGCTCTGGTGGAGCAACCACCATTGACCTGTTTATTGAATTGGTACGTATCGATCATGGCCATGATGTAGCACTACATGTATCTCGCCAGATGTTATTGCAGGAAGTCATAACCACTACCGACCAACACGGAAAGCATGTTTTCAATGGCAGTCATCGTTATTCAGCAAAGGTCCAACGCGCGCTCTGTCTTCTCGACGCCGGTGTTGAAGAAGGCATGAACGTTGAAGCATTGGCTGAACGTGTAGGCCTTGGCCGCCGACAGCTACTTCGGCTGTTTAGAAAAGAAACGGGACACACGCCCCTGGAAATACTCGACGAAAGACGGCTGGAACGCGCTCGCTCCCTGGTATTGCATTCTCACTTACCTCTGATCAGCATCGCCAATGCGGTTGGGTTTAGTTCACAATCTCATATGACCAAGCGATATCGTGAACGATTCACTGTCACACCCTCAAAAGATCGCCGTAATATACATTCAAACGAAAACCCTCGATAATTAAATTTTTATGACCCCTCAATCGACCCTGGCAATAGGCAGAGCGGATCTTATTCGTGCAGTGTTATGGATGTGGTTGGGAATTGCTGCTTTTTTGGGATTGATGATTGGCATTCGCCAACTCGCTACCAGCATGTCGATATTTGAAATGCTGACACTAAGAAGCGTTGTGGCGTTGGTTATTTTATTTTTGTTTACCCGATTCTTCCAACACCCGATTCTAAAAACCGGGAAAATAAAATTACACCTAACTCGAAATATTTTTCATTTCATTGGGCAATATTGTTGGGCCCTTGGAGTGATTCTATTGCCCCTTGCGGAAGTGATTGCCATCGAATTCACTACGCCAATCTGGGTTGTTACTCTTGCAGTCATTTTTTTGGGTGAAAAGTTGACCCTGCCGAGGGCGGTTTCATTGATTGCAGGCTTCATTGGCGTCTGCATTATTGTTAGACCTGGGTTCCAAGAAGTGCAGTGGGGAACTGGTTTTGTGTTCATAGCAACCATTGGTTTTGCAATAACCACCCTGGTTTCTAAAAAATTAACCGAAAGTGAATCAGTCTGGACCATATTGTTTTATATGGCATTAATTCAGTTGATTATCGGAATAATTCCAACTCTAATGAATTGGACCCAACCAACGGGTCTGGATTATTTTTGGATATTCGTTATTGGTGTCTGTGGAATGGTTGCACATTTGGGTTTGACCAAAGCACTTTCATATGCTGATACCGCCACGGTGCTGCCACTGGACTTCATCCGTCTCCCTGCAACCTTGCTCATTGGTTCAATATTTTATGCCGAAGGTGTAGATACCCTGGTTATCGTTGGCGCCACGATAATATTCTGCGCAAATTACTTTCATATCAAACAGGAATCCCTCCGGGAATAAAACGCCTCAAAATTATTACCCACAACTGACACTATGGTGTCAGTAGAAAACAGTTAATATAAACAAATATCTGTAAGCAGATAAGTGATAACTAACCGAGAAATATTATGAACCTAGAAAGTTACCAAGCAAAGTTCGGAAAATTCATTCCGGTATACACACTGGAAATTCAGACCGTACCCGAAGACATAGATAAAATACTGGATGCCATTATGGAAGTCCATCCCTTGAGTTATGGGCGATATCAACGTAATGCCAGTATTTCCGCCGCGGGCATGGAAACGGCGATGCCGGAACCAGGATCAACCACAACGACGCACAAAGATTCCTATGTTGCCGGCAATACCGAAAATTACCCGGTTGTAGAGTTGAAAATATCCATCGAGCGGGATAATGCGGTTCTCGCGAAAGTGATGGATGCCATCCTGTATGTGCATCATTACGAAGAACCGGCCATCTTTCTAAGGGAAGACTGGTCCAGCCGGGCAAACTACAATCCACAAAGCGATAACCCCAATCGATGGTGGAATAATGGTCGCGGCTTGCCCAATCAAATTTTATAACCGACAGAAGCCAGATTCCTGTTTACTCTCCCTGTACGACACTCTGGCCTTCCAGATAAGAAAGCGCGGGATATTTTGACGGATTTTCGGGGGAACAACAGGTTGGAATGCATTCCATTTTATAATCTGCATTGGCATTGATAAAAACAGGAATGGAATAACGCGGTTGGCCACTGGTATTGTTATTAGCAAAATGTTTCACGCTGATAAATTTATCATTGGTCCATTGTTTCAATAATTCGCCGGTGTTGATTATCAAGGTATCTTCCAATACCGGGGCTTTTATCCAGCAACCGCGTCGCTCATTGTAGATCGTTAGTCCTACACTATCCTGAGCCAGAATGGTAAAAAACGTGGTATCAACGTGTGGCGCGATTCCAAATTCATCCTCCTGATACTTTTCAATGGCGGGGTATTTTGTCATACGTAATCGATAAACCGGAGAAGTAAATGCCCGATCAAAATAATCCAGTTCAACATCCAACGCCTTCGCGTATACCGGCAACAGTTTCCTTGCCAGATTTTCTATAGCATCCGCATAAGTTTCCACGTCAGACCGAAAACCGGGTAACTCACTTTCAATGGGCCATTGATTTTTATCCAGGGTAACGTCTCGTGGACCATGTTCGCGTTTTACAATAAAGGCTTCGTTTGCATTGCCTTTTTTTCGGGTTGGTAATTTACGATTCAGAAATGGCATATATCCCACACCGCTAACTGGCCATTCGGGTCGATCCATTTGCAAAGCCATCTTGGATTCCAGCGATATGCCGTGAAAGCGTTTCGACGCAGAAAATGTCTGTTTTAATAATCGCGAAGTTAAGCCATGACCAACAACCCCGTAAAATCCAACTTCGGTGCAGGCCTGAAAAAGTGACCCTGCAAGTTTATTTAATTCAGTTTCACTGCCACTGGAAAAATAGGCCTCGAGATCAAGAATAGGAATATCCCCGGGTTGCGCCGGTTCCGGATTGGAGGTATCCCAGGTTTCTGATTCAGCACGAAGTCGAGCCTCTATCTGATCAGGGGCAACAGGTTGATTAATTCCTGACATGAATTTTGAATAAAATGAGTTCGAAAAACTAGATCACAAAAGTATGATCAATGTATTTCGATTTGTCTACCCAATGAGGGCCAAATCTCAACGTATTGAATCCGGGAAAACCATAGACTAACTACCGAGGCTCACAACAAAGTACCAACTAAGGATCAGTTTTATTCTTACTGCTGGATATCCGGTTCCATGGTGATTTGAACAACATGGGTGACCCCGGCGACGCTGTCAGCAAAACTCAATTCAGCTTTGAATTTGTTGCTGTCATTGGCTCCAATAAAATTAACCACGCAAAAATAGGCAAACAACGAAACAATGGTGAGTTTTGCCCTGCTTGAATTATTTCCGATGCGGGTTACCAACCAGTGCAAAATTGGGATTAAAGCAATTGGAAACACAATTAATAAATGCCAATAGCTAAATAATATCGGTGAGACTGCAGCACTAATAATTACACTGACCCCGATCATGCAAACATACATCCATAGCCAGGGGATTGCGTGTTCGCGTTCTCGCCAATTGCGATTTTTAAACCAGGGTTTCGCCAATACAGCGATACGGTAGTTTGCCTTTATTGAAATCCAAAGAGTAATAATGCCAGCTAAAACCAATATAGTTTTATAGCTGATTTTTGTGATTGCCTGTATGGTTTCATAATTTGATAAAAAGCCAAACTCGCTGAAAAATATCAATTTATTGGTAAATAACAAAGAAGCATAACGTAACCAATACAATCCCGCTTTAGCAATCTGTATGAGCTGCTGCCACCAAGCTCTTGCTTCAACCACCAAATTTCCATGAATATGCCCATGAACATTGATAACTTCGGGTGAAAATATCAGGGTGGACAAATAGGGAATCAGACTAAGCAGTACAATGGTGCTGCCGGCAAAGAACCCTAGCCAGGAAACCCGAATCATTTTAGTCAAAAACAATGCCAACGAACACAGAATCAATACCAAGGTTGAGAAATGCATCTGCAAAGCACAACCGATTGCGATGACGTGAATGAATGTGAGCCAGAAACTGCGACGGGTTCGCATTCCCTGGGCGGACCAAAGATGCAACGCAGTACAAAGAAATAGATAACTGGGATTCCACAATACCATCTGGTAGAGGAACCATGGATTTAACCAGTAGATCAGCGCCCAGATAATGCGATGTTCATATTTTTCATAATACTGTTTAAGAACATTATCCATTACGAAATAAGACAACAGCATCAGCACAACAAGAAATCCCATAGGCGCATAGGGGGTGCGCCAAATCATCAGCGGAATGCCAACTAGGGCAGTGGATAAATATCCCGGTGTGCTTCCAAAAGGCCCAGACGACACATTTCCATAGGGCGTCCATCGGCCATGATCTGCCAACAAATAACCTCTCTCGAGCATGGGCAATTGATCATGATTAACAACCTGATGCTCCGCATACATCGCCGAGATCATTAGGCCAACTAAAATGACCACCCACAGCGCAAAATTGTACTGAATTTTTGTCATTTAATAATTATCCGACCGCTAACTCCCAACAGGGTCACCCACTGGCGGAAATTCTAAACAGGATAAATTATCTAAATGTGATGCTCAGATTACAAATTTGTAAGAATTGAAATCTATAAACTTTTATCATCCCTATTTCATCAAAACTCAGAAAGAAACTTAAACAGACATTAGTCCTGGACGCCTATTGGAACCACCAATGGCCCACATATATCGATGATATAGATTGCAATTGCTTTCATTGGGGTATCACCGAAAACGGTAAATCCGCCGTGGACCTGATCCCGGGGAAAATGCACTGACGTACCGGCCTTAAAAGTGAATGCTAATATTGAATTCAGGGCTTTCACATTACCCTATAACTATTTGATTAAAAATGGTTTTCATATCAAATAACATCACTATTTCTAACGTCAACATAAACTATTTTACCTTTTGAGTTCACAATAACAGTCTCGCTTCCTGATTTGTTGATCCTGCTGCCGTCCACACCCATAGCTTCCAACCAAAATTCATACTGTACAACTCCAGGCATAGTCTCGGTATATTCTTTCACCTCCCAGTGTTGTGACCTCAATCCGCCAAAAAACCGGCGTTTCATTTCCAGAATATTTTGCTTTTTATAATGTATACCCACATTTTGTGAACTGTACACCGCGTGCTCGTCAATCAATTCAGCGATAGCATCTACGTCGCCCTGGTTAGATAGTGAAACATAGCGTCTTACTGTTTCTACTGGATTCATGGTTTTATTTTACAAGAAATACTTTTGTTTCAGCCTTCTGTTTCTATTTGCCTAAAAGTTGAAGTTTTATCTATAACTCATTGATTAATATAGTGTGACCTAATCGTCCACTCCCAGTATTTATTATGTCGGAAACTAAGCGTAGGATCGCGGTGAATCAAAGGTAACATATCCGTTCTACAAAGATTAATTCTTAACAAACAGAGAGGTCACCATGACAAGTAAAGAAACTGGAAAAAAACTGATCACCCGGATGTTTGGTAAGCCGGAAGAAGACCACAGAGGTGCGTTCAAGGAATTCAAGGAAATTACCTCGGACTACCTGTTTGGTGAGATATGGAGTCGACAAGGTCTTGAGCTCCGAGATCGATCATTGATTACGGTATCCATTCTGGTTGCCACGGGAAAGGAGCCACAACTAAAAACCCATTTAAAGGGTGCGGTGGCCAACGGCTTGACTGTGGATCAACTCAAAGAAACCATCATCCACTCGGCACACTATTCTGGATGGCCAAGCGCAATGAATGGATTAAATGTTCTGCAGCAATTCGCCGATGAAAATAGTTTAAGTTTCAATACCGGTGATTAAGTACGCCAACACTATAATCCATTAATACCATACAGAGATCACAAAAACACTGCCCTCGGCATACTATACCAATCCGGATTACTGGCAGATAGATAAAGAGAAAATCCTCTATCAGACATGGCAGTTTGTTTGCCAGCAAAATGAAATTGCCGATACCGACGCATACCAATCCACAGAAATTGGCAATGAAAGTATTGTCGTCTTACGAAACCAGGATGGTGATGCCCGGGCTTTCTATAACGTTTGCCGCAAACGTGCACACCGAATCGTGGAAGGCAATGAAAAATGCAACCTCTTGATCTGCCCCTATCATGCCTGGAGTTATGACCTGGACGGCAAGTTGGCAGCGGCCCGGGGAATTAATGAAACACCAGGGTTTGGTCGTGAAAAATCCGTCTACGATCAATTCGCGTGGAAATTTTTTGCGGTCTGGTATTTATTAATCTGGATAGTGAAGCAATGTCACTGGAACAGCTTCACCCGGGAGTGGAAAAGGAAATCCTGACTATGAATACTACCTTGCCAGAGCTGTTGATGGTTCATGAGGACCGAATTAACCACGAGTGTACCTGGCAGGTTTCCGTGGAGAATTTCAGCGAATGTCATCACTGCCCCGTGGTACATAAATACCTGACCACACAAGTTTATTCGCCGACGGAATATCGAATATCAATCGAAGGTGATGTAGTAAAACACTATACGCCGAGACTGAAGGAGCGGGAACTCCACGGTGATTTGCATATTTGGTTCCTCTTGCCCAATTTGTCCATTCAACTACAACCACTTTATCACTCCGAATCAATTCGCCAATTCGTAGCAAAGGGACCAAGGGAATCCAAGTACATGTATCGTTGGTTTGCCGACCCGGATCTGCCGGAACAGCAATTAACGAGATTATGGAGACGGGCAGCAGTACCTACCCCGTTACTAATGGCCTGGAAGATCAGAAAATTGTAAAAAATGTACAACTTGGCCTGGAAAGCCACAATTACAATAAAGGCGCGCTTGTCATTCCACAAATTCCAACTTCGGAAAGTGAACATGCCGTTGCCTTATTTCAGAAAAAATACCTGGAGGCAATTTCGTAAATTCACTCACAACGATCTCTGGAGTTCTGGGGACACCATACTCGAGTAATTAGTGGCGTTTAGCATTCACCACTTCAACAACTCCGACCCACGGAGGGGTTAGGAAACTATCGCTTCAATTGTTTTAGCGGTTTCGCCTGAACAGTCGACGGGTTTCTGCAGTTGTGCCGTCATTAAAAGACCCAAACCACCGATCCAGTGGCAGCTCAGTATTACCGTAATTACAATTAAAGTAACGATGATGGAGTTGGTGGAAGAAGGTTGCAATGGTAGTCTTCTTATCTTCTCCCAAAACCAGAGCTTCATATCCACTGTGAGAAGTCGCCGTTGCCAGGGTCAGCCAGTAGCAATGGAATAACATGTGAATTGGATGGGATGGCACCACCAGATGAATAAGCAACGATGACAGATAAATGACATGTTCTACCGGATGCATGGAGAATCCTGACCAGGGTCCGGTGGTTACGTTGCGATGATGCACAGAGTGGAAATTATCGTACATCGGTTTCCAGTGCAAAAACCGGTGTGCCCAGTAAAAGTGAAAGGAGTACCAGATTCCAATCAATGGAATCCACAAAACGAACCAGACTGGGTTTTCTGCAAAGCTGACCATGGGCGCATAGCCGTTGGCAAATGCGAACCAGAACCCTGCTTCGTAGAGCGACCAAATAGTAACGCCACTGGCTAATGTCCAGAAAATATTATCCTTCAATTGATCACCAGCGAGAAAGGTGTCTTTCCTGGCAGTGGGCAGGTTTTTCATGTAGCGATAATCACCGCCCTGCTTTTGCCAGACATGTAACCATAAATGCAGAAATGACGCGATCAACGCCATCATGGCAAGATTCCTTAGCCAGATCAGACCGACCCAATCCAATGCAAAGCTGGTGGTTTGATTCAGCGGTGGCTGAATCCATGCCCACACCGCAATAGCCAGTAGCAGATAGCTGGTCAGCTCGGTAAAAGGTAACCACGCTCGACCGAACCACTTGACGACCGCGACTGGGTTTGGCGGAAATGAAAAAAGAGGTGAAAAAGGAATTGGAATATCCGGATGCCAGTTCCAGCTTTTGCTCTCGCCAGCGGTGGCCCCGGAAATCAGTTCATCGCCGTCTTGGGTTTGGGCAGCTTCAATCATTGCCAAATCAATGTCGTGTCTATGTTGTCAATTAATATTTAGGGTTGTACCACTAATGCTCGGCGCCAAGCAATACTTCTTCGAGCGAAAAGTTGGCAGCCAGCTCTATTCCCAATATGTTCATGAAGGGTAAACCCGGGCAATAAATAGACCGTAAATTACACCACAACTTGGCAGCCAATTAAATTAACCCTGGCATCATTCATGTAAACGTGATCCTATTGCTGATCTTCACTTCGTATAGCAACCAAATCATCCCCGTGTCGCCAGCTCTACCTAATGCCACCAAAGGTCTGTTGATCATGCTGGGTGCAACCATCATATTATCCTGTATGCATGCGATGGTAAGGAAGCTGGGCGGGGAATTACATCCATTTCTGATTGCGTTTTATCGCAATCTGTTTGGTTTAATAACGATTATCCCCATTGTAATGAAGGTCGGTTTATCAGAATTAAAAACCAGTCATCCTCGATTAATGTTATTACGCGGTATTTCCGGAATTATTGCCATGCTGACATGGTTTGTTGGTCTGGCCATGGTCCCAACTGCAGAAGCCACGGCATTGAGTTTCACCGCGGCAATATTTACAGCACTATGTGCCTATATTTTTCTAAAGGAAAAAATGCGCTTACGTCGATGGTCCGCAATTTTGGGCGGATTTCTCGGCGTTGTTATCGTGCTCCAACCCAGTACCGACAACTTTAATCCATACATGTTACTGATTTTGGTGTCCTGTGTTTTCTGGGGGCTGTCGGTAACCATGGTAAAATTTTTGACTCGGACCGATTCAAGCGTCAGTATCGTCGCCTGGATGTCGGTTTTACTGACCATAATGTCTTTGCCCTTCGCACTTTATTATTGGCAATGGCCAAACCAGGAACAATTGATAATGTTGGGTGCAATGGGTATTCTGGGAACCCTGGGTCACCTCGGTATGGCTCGCGCCCTGGCCCTGGCGGAGACCACAGCGGTGATGTCCATTGATTTCATGCGCTTGATTTGGGGTACATTGATCGGGTTTTACTTTTTCGGTGACCATTTTGAAATCAATACATGGATTGGTGCTTTAATCATCTTTAGCAGCGGCTTGTATATTATTTTTCGAGAGACCACAGCCAAATCCAGTCAGGCAAATTAGTTTATTAAAATAACCACCCCGATTGCATGAATTCGAACCAGGACTTTCTGAATCATCCCGAATATCGGGCCAATGTCGGCATTATGCTGGTTAACGACGAGCACAAAATTTTGGCTGGGGAAGCCTATCACTACCCCGGGGAATGGATGATGCCTCAGGGTGGTATTGATCCAGATGAATCGCCCTTTGAGGCAATGCAGCGAGAACTGGTGGAAGAAACTACGATAACCTATGCCCAGACCAAGCTGATTCGCGAACATGAAGAATGGCTAACCTACCACTTGAGCAAGCCTTTGGAAAAAGATGGTGGTGTATTTATCGGACAAAATCAAAAATGGTTTCTACTCGAATATAATGGTCCCATTCCCAATGCGGACAACGCTCAGGATCGGGAATTCAGCCAGTTTGACTGGGTTGACAAAAACTGGTTATTTGAACGCACCGCCAGATTTAAGATGCAAATTTATAAAGATATCTTTGCCGTATTTGAAAAGCACTTTCCGGGTTAAGTCGAGTTAAAATCAGGGCCGTTTCAAAGTACAAACTATTCTCATGGTACTAATTCAAAAATGTTAAAAATAAAATCACTATTTTTGCTATTGGTTTTTTCTAATCTTGCATTAGCTCAGGATGAGGCTGTTGCAACAATTCAAAAAGAGTATCCCGAAGAAATAGTTTATCCATATAGTGAGATCGTCGGTCTATGGCCCCATCGGCTATTAAGAGAAAACCTGCGACACTATCATGACAGAAAAAAGGATGTTACCCGAATCATGCACGAAACACGGCCGTCAATTGAAATCTATCCGGTTGATGGTCACAACTCCCCCACTCCAGCAGTAATCATTTGCCCTGGCGGGGCCTATAAACATCTTGCATACGATCTCGAAGGCACGGAAATTGCAAAGTGGTTTAATGAACAGGGGATTACCGCAATATTATTACGTTATACCGTGCCAACGAAAAACGGGGGATCCGCGTTTTACGATTTACAACGGGCGATTAACGTGGTTCGTCATCGGGCTGATGGGTGGAATATCGATAAAACAAGAGTCGGTATTATTGGCTTTTCCGCGGGTGGGCATATGGCCGCAAGAATAAGTACCGACTGGAAAGAACGGGTGTATGATGCCGTGGACGAAGCTGACAACGAATCCCTGCGCCCGGACTTTGCTATTCTCGCCTACCCCGCATATCTTTCCGACAAGCATATACTCGAACTTCGACCTGATGTCGTAGTCACCTCGGATACGCCCCCTGCATTTATTGTTGCTGCAAAAACCGACCGAAAATTCTTTAACAGCGCAGTAGCCTATTTCGATGCGCTTAATGCCGCTGGAATAAAAAATATTGAAGGCCATTTTTATGATCAGGGTGACCATGGATTTGGCATGCGACCGAATAATATGAAAATTGATGAGTGGCCCGATCTGCTTAAGGCATGGCTTGATAAAATTCTGGCTGACTAGAATCACTCTTTCTTGAATTTTCCAAACTTTACCCAATCCAATTCTATTGATCTAAACCAATAAATGCCTATAGCGGACAAAAAGACTAGATGGGCCGTTGGTATTTTAATTTTATTTATTACCATCGCATATACTGCAATTCAACTAGCGTCCAAGGATGAATTTCTGTTTGCCGCTATTGGGGATTACGGTACGCCTATACGTGGACATTCGGATGAGGTGGCTGACCTGGTTAAATCCTGGAATCCAGATTTTATAATTACCCTGGGCGACAATGATTACAGAAGACGACCCGATGACAGCATCGATCGTAATGTTGGCAGACTATATAGTGACTACATCTACCCCTATCTGGGTGAATATGGCCAGGGGAGCCCGTCTGGAGAAAATCGATTCTGGCCGAGCATCGGCAATCATGATGAAGATACCGGCACTATCATGCCCTACCTGGAATATTTCACCCTACCCAACAACGAGCGCTATTACGATGTTCGTATTGGTGATATTCACTTGTTTGCATTGAATACCTACCATGAAGAAGATGGTGAAGACAGCCATTCCATTCAGGCCAAATGGCTGAAATCCAAACTCGAATATTCAGATGCAATCTGGAAAATTGTGTTTACCCATTATCCGGCTTATGCATCGGGAAAATACGGTGGTCGCGAACAATTAAGATGGCCATTCGCCCAGTGGGGCGCAACTGCAGTTTTGGCAGCCCATGTTCATTTCTACGAACGACTCGAAGTTGGTGGCATACCCTATTTTGTCAATGGGCTGGGTGGCATGGTGCGATACCCATTTCGAAAATTAATTCCCCAAAGCATTGTGCAATACAATGATGCTTACGGCGCGATGAAGATTACGGGGAATCAACGCAGAATCAGGTTTGAATTTTTTAATACCCATGGAACCCAGATTGATGACCTAATATTAGTCAAACCCGGGTTTATATCCTGGCTTCAGAATATTTAGATTCAATGGCTAAATTGGAAAATTCAATAAATAGTCGGATGCACGCTGGACCATGACAAAGTCTGGATTTTTAAACGCCAGGAGATCGCTCAACACTGGGCAGCAACCCACCCTTGCAAATGACACAGATATAATATGAAAAAAGATTCCAAATCTAAATTACAACCAACTACTTTAGCTGCTCAGGCTTTGGGCTGGGAAGACAAGGAAACCGGTTCGGTAACCCGACCGATTCACCTGTCTACCACATTTACCCGGGACGAAAATTATAAGGCTAGAAACCAGCGTACCTATTTACGGGATCATGGCCCCACTCAATATCATGTCGAAGAACTGGTTTGTCAACTGGAAGGCGGAGACGAAGCTTTGAGTTTTGCATCGGGTATGGCCGCATGCACCGCACCATTTCACGGATTGAAACTGGGTGACCACGTCGCTGTGTCCGCAGTTATTTATCATGGCGTTTTAAGCTGGCTCGAGCAGTTTGCCGAAACCCGAGGTATAGAATACAGTTTATTTGAGCCTGGAAATCTGGAAGATTTATCAATTAAAATAATCGAGGATAAAACTCGACTGGTGTGGCTGGAAACCCCATCAAATCCAACCTGGGCGGTAACCGATATTGCGGCTGTTGCAGAGCTGGCTCACGCCAGGGGCGCATTAGTCGCTGTAGATTCAACTGTGGCGACCCCGGTATTATCTCAGCCGATTAAACACGGCGCAGATATAGTTTGTCATTCAGCCACAAAATACCTCAATGGTCACTCAGATGTTTTAGGCGGCATACTGGTGTGCGCCGATTCGAAAACTGATTTGTGGCAGCGAATTAAAAAACACCGCCTCTATGCCGGCCCCATGCTGGGTTCATTCGAGGCCTATTTGTTAATTCGTGGTATCCGCACCCTTTTCCTCCGAGTTAAAGCCCAGTGCGAAAATGCCATGGCCATTGCAACCTTTCTGGGTCAGCACCCCAATGTAAAACGGGTACATTACCCCGGACTGTCTGAGGACCCTGGCCATGAAATTGCCAAACGCCAGATGAGCGGCGGGTTTGGTGGCATGATTTCCATACTGGTGCCGGGTGGGCGGGATGAAGCCATAGCCGTGGTTAATCGCGCAAAAGTTTTCAAGAAGGCCACGTCTCTGGGCGGGGTTGAAAGCCTGATAGAGCATCGCAAGACCAGCGAATCCGATGTTACCAGAACACCGGAAAACCTTATCAGATTGTCTATTGGCATTGAATCCACTGATGATCTGATTAATGACCTGTCACAAATGCTCGAATCGAAATGATTGAACGAAAAAATATTAGCTACGGAAAATTTGAGTAATGTCTTATGAATTCAAAGAGCTGGACTTTCAAAAAACACCCCTTGGAGATATTAGTCTAAGGCGTCGTGCGGAGCCTGTGCTCCAGGGAGAAATTCTCTACGAAGTAAAACTGGGCGATGAGTTTTTAATGTCCAGCCTTTTTACCGAAGCCGAGATTCAGTTAGCCAACCTTGGACTGGATTTGCTGGCAAAAAGTTTTAATAACAATGACCTGGATATTGTTGTGGGTGGTTTGGGCCTGGGATATACTGCTGCTGCGGTTCTGCAAAATACCCAGGTTAAATTCCTGTTTGTTGTGGAGGTTATGAGCGCAGTTATTAACTGGCATGAACGGGAACTGGTACCCGTTGGCAATATCTTAAATTCGGATTCGCGCTGCAAACTCGTTGAGGCCGATTTTTTTGCATTGATTTCTGCCCCTCAATTTGACTTCGAAACAGGCGCGCCAAATGGACAAGTCCATGGCATTCTTCTCGATATCGATCACTCCCCCGGTCACTGGTTAAATCCGGGGAATGCTGGGTTTTATTCTACCGATGGGTTAAATAATTTATCGAGCAAACTGCGGCCACAGGGCGTTTTCGGATTGTGGTCAAACGAACCTCCTGACATGGAATTTGTAAATCTACTTAAAACAATTTTTGAAAGCGTGGAAAGTCACGTGATTACTTTCCCAAACCCCTATACCGGGGGCGAATCATCAAACACCGTTTATCTTGCGCAAAAAAGTAACGATTAAATTAGTCACCCCGAATAACTCACTAACCCCAGGGCGTTGAACTCAGTTTTGCGTGTACCGGTAATACAGATTCTTTAAGAATTGGCTTAACCCATTCCTCATCTTTTGAAGCGATCGCCCCAACCAATCCACCACCGATTAACAATTGTTTTGCAGCTTTTCGTCTTGACGATTGCTTGGGGTCCAGTGTTGTTGGGTCCAGTGTCTTAGATCGACTTTTTGGCATTGTGATTAATCCTCATAAATTTTTCGATAATTTCTACCAAACATCTTGGCTTAGGTCTGCGTGAACTGGAAGTACGGCTTCTTTGAGCATGGGCTTGATCCATTTTTTATCAATAGAACCGATTCCACCTATAACCCCTCCACTTATTAACATTTTTCTGGTTAACGCACGTCTTGATCGATTGTTATAATCCAATTTTGTTGTGTTTTCTTTTTTCATTTCCAATCTCGGTTATCATTACAATTGCATGATTTATAACAAAATCATAACTTAAGAACATTAGTTATCAGCCGAATAGATTCTGATTACAACAGAATATATACTTCCAGTTTCACAATATCAACACCAATTTAGAGCATTGACATGCCAGTCTCATTGATTAAAAGCACCGTGGATTTAACCTTTCATTTCACAAACAGAGAATCAATCAGTATTGTTTGTGAGATGTCCAATCCTGTGGTTCATCAATTGTGTTACGGATTTGCTAATCGTGACCAAAACCCTGATCAGAGTATGTATCTTGAAATAGACGACGATATTGAGCGAATAATTAATTTTAAATTTTCAGATCTTAAAAAAATTGAATCATCTGCCCCATTGCCAGATGAATTTCATGAGATCCCGCCGTTACCTACGGTAAATAACTTTCTCCATTTAAATATCGATAGAGGCTGGATCGAGTGGGGGCTGGAAAATAGAATTGGCGGATATAATATGGATAAGGCTTTTCAGATTATGCACGATGCAGGCCATCCCTATGATGACATTGCAGCATTACTACATCACCAACCCACTGCACCCTTGGTGATAACCGAACACAAAAAAAGAGAATCAATCTACCCATTATCGAATAACTGCATTGATCCTGATTACAGATGTAAAAGTGATTATATTGAAGCGTATGAGATTCCTGATTTTTTAACAAACAGAAATTGTTTAAAATTTGAACACTTGCTCGGCGCTGCACAAGTTCAAACGGGATCAAAATCAGATTTCGCCGCAGACGATGCTCGTACTGGTGATTCTTATATTTACCCGCAAACTCATAACGTACCTCCATTGGTTCGAGGGCACCAACAACGGTTGTGTGATTTGCTCGATACGAAGCTAATCAACGCTGAACCGTTGAGATGCCAATCTTATTCACAAACAATGCGTAGCCGTACTCATGTGGACTATCTTAAAGATCTCGAAGCGGATAATTCAAAATATACCAGTTATGATGGCGTCGAAAGAAACGGGCAAAGGCGATGGACCGTAGTGGTTTACCTTCAAGATGGCGAGCTTGGTTCTGGCACCTGGTTTTCGCGAATTAAAAAAGAATTTACACCCAAAAAAGGAACAGCACTAATTTGGAACAATCTTTATCCTTCTGGAAATCCTAACCCTTATACATTGCATGCCGGACTGCCTGCCGGAAAGAAAAAGAAAATGTGCCTTGCCCAGTGGGTGCGTGACAATTAAATCAACAATCCCAAACTGATGGGGTGATAAACAGTAGCTGCTTTGATTAACGATTTTGCTGTCAAGTCAGGGACCCCATATACCTCTGTTCTGACATCATACCGGTCGCGAATTCTCTCCAGCAATAAATCAAAGTCCCCATCTCCGGACAACAATATTACCGTATCGACCTCGGTTGCCGCTTCCATAATATCTATGGTTATCCCCACATCCCAGTCTCCCTTCGAAGAACCATCACTACGCTGTATATAGGGTTTTAGTTTTACATCGAATCCAATCGCCTTTAACGCAGACTGAAAACTTTGCTGCTTATTATCGCCACGATCAATGGCATAGGCATTTGCCAATACTACTTCGCCGTCACTACTGACCCGTTCCCAGAGCTTGCGATAATTAAACTGACCGTTATAAGCTTGCCTGGTCGTGTAGTAGATATTCTGTACATCAGCGAAAACCGCAATTCGATTCACGACCGTGAGCCCAAAGATCTCTGTTTGTTATTTGCTGAAGAGCGATTTTTATTATGTTTTGGCTTTGTCGATGATCCACTTGGCTTTCCGCCCCTGCCTGAATTTGATTTCTTCTTCCATTTATTGTTTTTGTTTTTTCCAGACTTATTGCTGGTAGATCCATTGTCTCTATCAGCCAGCGGTTTTTTTGCAGACTGATTTCTTGCTCCATCAGGTTTGTTTTTGGTTCTTGGCTTCTTTGGTTTACGTGTTGGAGGCGATCGGCTATCCAGACGTGATTGGGGTAAATCATGATCCGGTTCAAAACCATTTTCAATAGTTCGAGGCAATAATCTCTTGAGCAATCTCTCAATGCTTTTTAGTTGGTCGAATTCATCCGCGCTAACCAGGGAAATGGCCTCACCACCTAACCCCGCCCTTCCAGTTCTCCCTATTCGATGAATATAATCTTCTGGCACATTAGGTAAATCAAAATTTACAACATGGGGCAGTAAATTAATATCCAGTCCTCGGGCAGCAATATCCGTGGCTACCAATACCTGATTTTTTCCACGCTTAAAGTCAGCCAGGGCTTTTGTGCGTTGACTTTGGCTTTTATTGCCATGAATGGCTAAAGCATTTATACCGTTGCCTTCAAGGTAGCGGGTTAACCGATTTGCACCGTGTTTAGTTCGGGTAAAAACCAGTACCTGATGCCAATTATTGCCTTTTATCAAATGGGTCAACAAAGCAGATTTTTGTTTTTTATCTACCGGGCAAATCCATTGCTCGATTAACTCCACCGCAGTGTTACGGGGCGTCACCGAAATTTCTACCGGATCGTTCACCAGGTTCTTAGCAAGCTTACGTATTTCATCTGAGAAAGTCGCAGAGAACATCAGATTTTGCCGCTGCTTTGGCAAAACTGAAATAATTTTCTTTATATCCCGAATAAAACCCATGTCCAGCATGCGGTCAGCCTCATCCAATACCAACACCTCGAGCTGACTAAATTTCACTGCATTTTGATTATACAAATCCAGCAATCGACCCGGGGTGGCAATCAAAATATCAACGCCTTTTCGTAAGGCCATCATCTGGGGGTTTATTTTAACGCCCCCAAAAACTATGGCGCTTCGAAGCGGAACATTCTTGCCATAGGTACGCACACTTTCGCCAACCTGGGCGGCGAGTTCCCTGGTTGGAGTAAGAATCAGGGCACGGGCATTGTTTTTCTGAACTTTACCTGATGTCGACAATCGCTGGAGTATAGGCAACGTAAACCCGGCAGTTTTACCTGTGCCGGTTTGGGCTGCGCCCATGACATCCCTGCCTTCAATGACAGCAGGAATGGCCTTTAATTGGATGGGTGTAGGACTATCGTAGCCTGTATCGGCAATGGCATCCAGAATTGGTTTGGATAAACCCAGGGAAGAAAAGCTCATGCAAATGTTTCAGGTATAAAAGAAATATTGGGCGGAGTTGCCCGGCGCGGAGCATACATTATCTTATCTCTGGGTGCGACGGTTTATCATGAATAAGTTATGCGATAATTCCCAAATCAAACGCACGAATCAGTAGGAATTTCCAGAATAATCTGGTTACGAATTTAAAACAACATTACCAATTAATTTTGACTAGCCCTTTATTAGCCCTGACCACCAGCCAGTGGGAAGACTTATGCGATGGCTGTGGCCGTTGCTGCCTGGTGAAACTTGATGATGAGCAAAGCGCAGAAATTCACTACACCAATGTGGCTTGCCAGTTTTTCGATTCCAAAGCCTGTCGATGCAAAGATTATGATAATCGCGCTAAGATAAATCCACAATGCATGGTTCTTAGCCGGGATAATTTGGAAGTACTTGAGCTCATGCCGTATACCTGCGCATACCGACTGGTACACGAGGGCCGAAGTATCGATATCGAGCCCGATGAATTATCCGTCGCCGGTGCAGTGGTATCCGAGGAATACATTCACGACGATCAGCTACCTGATCATATCGTTGAGTGGATCAAAACCGATAGTGATTGAGTAATTGAAGTTAACCGCTATCGTTGTGGATTGTATGGACCTGGATCAACTGCTGTTGGCTGGTTTAGGTTCTGGCCCCGGGGTTTCCCAGGATTCATATAATTCTACAGTCACCCCCTTTGGAGCCAACGCCCACGCAGTGGACATACCAATTAACCCAACTCCAACAATTATTGTTTTATCTTGAGATATCACTTTAATTAAAAATCTATTTCTGGATTTTCTATTGTCCGCAATTGCCCAGGTTGCAACCCATCCAGTGTCCAATTTCCAATTGCAACACGTACCAGGCGTAAGGTTGGATTTCCCACAGCTGCGGTCATGCGACGAACCTGGCGGTTTTTGCCTTCGCTAATTTTAATTTCCAACCAACAAGTTGGTATGCTCGCGCGATAACGGATGGGTGGTTGTCTTTGCCATAATTCAGGTTCAGCCAAAATTTTTACTTTTGCTTGCCGGCTTAATCCATCTTTTAATTCGACGCCTATTTGCAATTGTTGTAATGAATCTTCGGACACCTGCCCTTCGACCTGAGCCCAATAGGTTTTTTCGAGCTTATGTTTGGGATTGGCTATCCGATCCTGAAGCTTTCCATCATCGGTTAATAACAACAGGCCTTCGGACTGGGTATCGAGTCGACCCGCCGCATAAATATTTTTAATTTTTATGTAATTTGCCAGCGTATCCCGTTTCTCAGCATCGGTGAATTGGGATAACACATTAAATGGTTTGTTAAACAGAATTAGCATCAGGGTAGTTTTTGGGTTTTAGACGATGCCGGAATAAAACTAATCCACTACGCGGGTTTTACCCAAACTGCAGTGTCATGAAATACCGCACCGCCATTGGGTGCCGCAGGTTGAGAGCTGATTAATACATTAATACCAATACCCTCTGGAAATGCGCTTGCAGGCCAGATACCTTCAACCACAACGGTGTCTTTCTGAATGTTTTCCATCAAACTGACAGTAGCGGTCACACTCCCCTGGGAATTACCAATCGTGGCAAGCTTACCGCCAGACAAATCTAATTTATCTGCAGTATCGGGGTGAATTTTTAGCCAGGGTTTTTTCTCTCTTTTTATTGACGATGGACAATTATTAAAACTGCTATTGAGATAACCGCGGGATGGCGCGGCGACTAAGCGTAACGGGTGTTGCTGGTTACGCCCATCAATCACATCCCAAAAATCGGGCCATTCCGGCATACCTTCGCTGTTTGGGCCAATATCTGTCCACACCGGTTTAAATCGAAATTTTTTGTCCGGCCAGTTGAAGCCATTTAAAAAATGCGCATCATCGAATGAGGGTGCACAATCGAGGATATGTTGTTCGGTAAATTCATCCGTCGGTGGATATCCCGATGTTTCAAGAGTTTCATCGATTAATTGCTTGTCACTCATCTTGAATCCACGATGGTCAGCACCCACGCGATTGGCAATGCCACAGATAACCTCATGGTTTGACCGACACTGCCCTAACGGGTCAATCACTTTTTCCGCATTTTGCAGAAACGTATGCCCATAGCTTGTGTATAGGTCCTTGTGTTCCACAAATGTAGTAGCAGGCAAAATCAAATCTGCATGCGCCGTGGTTTCGGTCATGAACTGTTCATGGACGCAAACAAATAAATCTGGCCGGGAAAGACCCAGGCGAACTTTAGCCAGATCTGGTGCGACCAGCATCGGGTTAGTGTTCTGGATCAGCATGGCCTTGACCGGTGGGCCATTTTTCAACGCAGATTCATCACCACACAATATGGGTCCGATCCGGGACATATCCAGGATTCGCCCTCTCTTTGCCGGATGATCCAGGCCATTGATTAATGTATTGTCGATTTCAAAACTTTCACCGGTGGATAACAAAGCACCTCCACCAAGATGTCGCCAGGCACCGGTTAATGCCGGCAGGCAGGAAACCGAGTGCACGTTAACTGCGCCATTTCGACTACGGGAAAATCCAATGCCCAGGCGAATGTAACTTTTGGGTGTATTACCATACCACTGGGCCAGGGTGGCGATCTGGTCAGGACTTACCCCGCAAATGTTTTCCGCCCATTGTGGATCCCGAAACTTTAAATGCTGCTCAAGCCCCTTGGGATCATCTGTAAATTTTTCCAAATAACTTCGATCTACCCAATTATTTTTGAACAGCAAATGCATAACCGCGCAGGCCAGCGCGCCATCGGTACCCGGACGAGGTGCGATGTGCAGGTCTGCAATTTTTGCGGTGGGTGTTTCGTATGGATCGATGACAACCAGTTTTGCACCTTTTTTCCGCGCTTTGGCAACGTGGTGCATGACATTAATCTGGGTCGCAGCGGCGTTACAACCCCAAATGACAATCAGATCACTATGCTGCATTTCACGGGGATCAGCACCAATTCTTTTGCCCGTCCCTGCACCCCAGCCGTCATATGCAATTTGCACACAAAATGTGCGCTGCATTCCCGAATACCCCATGGCATGGGTCAGACGGTTAATGCCATATTGGTGAACCAGGCCCATGGTTCCGCCATAAAAATACGGCCAGACTGACTCAGGTCCAAATTCATCGCTGGCTTGCTGGAATCGGGTTGCAACCAGATCCAACGCGCTGTCCCAATCTATGGGCTCAAATTCAGGTGAGGCAGACTTTTTTGAAACTCGAATCAGCGGCTCCATCAATCGATCGGGATGATGGGTTCGTTCAGCATACTTGGACACCTTGGCGCATATAACACCATCGGTATAGGGATTTAATGGCGACCCTTTAACTTTACCGATTCGGTCGGGTGCCACTTTTTCTACCTGTAACGAGCAGGCAGAGGGGCAATCGTGGGGACAGGTACTGTTGTGCCAGGTGCTTTGCATAATTCAAACAACTTGTTCTGGTGTTTTGTGTTTGCTAGTTTAATTCAAAATTTAATCAAGATAGACATAACCTTCTGTGGATTAATATATTTTCCAGTGCCAGACCTTCATTCTGTTTCCAAACCGCCAAGGGCCACCCATAAGGCAGGCAAAAATCGGGAAAGCTCGAGACTCATCAAGGTAAATCGGGCATCGAATTCTGCAGCCTCATCAGCAGATCCATCGATTCGCGCTTCTTCGACCATGGTATCGTACATTTTCAACCGTTTTATCTCCCCATGCTCATTGATAACAAATGAAAGAGACTGGTTCCAGTTGACCGCCATTCGGATTACCATTTTACCCGCATCGAGGTGGACTTTAATCTCATCACTAACCAGATCAATTCGGCGGCATTGCACGACTTCCCGGCTATCTTTTGGCGATTGCAATTCACATTCATCTGCGGGCTCAACCTGTGGTGGCAATGGTATGCTACCCAATAACCAACCGGTAAATAATCCCGTCAGAGAGCGCTTGAATTCTATAGGTCTAACTTTTAATCCACCCATAGAATCGCGCAATAAACTCAACCACTCTTCAGCTTTTGCCCTGCTCGGGGAATCAACAACAATGAGTTGTTGCTCGGGCATGATTAAGCCGTGAATTCGGGTCGAGCGGGTAAACGCTCGCGGCATCATGGAAAATGTCAATTCGTCCCGCAGTTCCATTTTTTGTTTGCGACCGACTTTTCGATCTTCACGCTGCTGGATCTCCAGTACTTTCTCATCGACCGCTTCACGTATTACCCCCGCAGGCAATATTCGCTCTTCCCGTCTTGCGCTCAGCAGGAACATACCCGATCCACAATGGCAAAGTTGGTCGGATAATTCACTTATCGGCGACACCCAGCCAATAGAATTCGACTGCTGTGGTCCACAGGGTTTGAATTGATGAGCGTCGATTAACTCAGTCAAAATCAATTCGTCTAACTCGGGAAATTCCTCGAGTTGATAAATCACCAGATTCTTAAACCACATAGATATTTTCCCATCATTTTTAAGCGGCGCAGTATACCGCAACGGATTATCTAATAACTGGGTTCAAGGGAAAATTCGAGTTTATATAACGAAAATGAGCAAACCGAAACCTGGTTGATAATGCAATCAAGTTCATTAAACAGATGTCAGTCGTTCTACGGAATTTGTAGATCAGTCAAATATACACAAAGATGAAAGATTTCATTAATGTCTGTATCAACAATATTATTAAAACGACTATGGAATCTTCCGCATATCTAATTTGTCTTCAAATCTAAAAGTTTCAACTCTCGGCAATTTTAACTTTCTAGGTTAGCAGTGTGGCTCAGGCTATCGCGGTGGGTAACCATATCGTGATGCATTTTTGTAATGATGCTACTCCCGGTTTTGGTACATAAAAAAGGGAAAACCGAATGAACCAGGCAGGCAACACTGCCAATAGCCATGGTACCAGCGAATCGAATAGCATGGCCGAAATGTTGGAAATAGGCTTCATTGACGTCGTCAAGATGTTGGGTAAGTAATTTCATGTTTGAATCCATATTAAATATGATAGTATTCTGTCCTAAATAGAAGTGCATTGTGTCCTAATTTAGTCTATATTTTTCTTTTAAAATAGAATATAGTACCAATTTTTACTAGTTATTAGAATAATGGATCATATCGATTTAAAAATATTAGATTGTTTGCAACATGACGCCAGCCTCAGCGCGGCGGAAATCGCAGAACGGGTCAATTTAAGCAAAACCCCTTGTTGGCGCAGAATCCAGAACCTGGAAAAGTCTGGTGTCATCGCCAAAAAAGTCGTCCTGCTCAATCGTGAGAAACTCGATCGGGATATGGATGTATTTGTGACCATCCGAACTAACCAACATAATGCAAAATGGTTTAGAAAGTTTTCCCAGGTCGTTAATGGGCTCCCGGAGGTGGTGGAGTTTTATCGAATGAGCGGCGATGTCGATTATTTAATGCGGGTCGTCGTCCCGAATATGAAAGCCTATGATCGGTTTTATCAAAAATTGATAGAACAAATTGACATTAGTGACGTCAGTTCAAATTTTGCAATGGAGCAGATCAAGTACACTACCGCCATACCATTGCAGAAAATTTAAATTTATACACTGGATATATAAGCCAAACATTTCAAACCCAAATCGGAATTGATTATAGGCTGGAATTGGGTTTGTCCGAAGAATTTAACCCGTGTATACTCCGCCCACTTCGGTTACAGGGACTGAAAAATCAAGTGAAGGATGATTACTATTCAGGCTTTCTGAAACCAACAATTGAACCTACCTGCCAGTACAACAGTGATTTCTTCTAAAACGGTTTTTTCTCGAACTATCTTCAATGGCCATAATAAAACCCTAATTTCTTCAATTGGTTACTTGACGGGTATTGCCATTACCCTAATCTTGGTATCGGTAACAGCGGCACGCGGGGATAACCTTGAAATAGAAAATGGCTGGTTAAATTACAAAGGAAAAGCGGTAATTGGCCTTGGGCAGTCCCATGGCATCTGGCGTGGCAGAAAACCCAACATCACCAAGAATGACCCGAGAACAATAGGTCCAAATCACACGGAGGATTTAGAGAAATTTTCCAACAGTATGTTGAAGTATGGTTATCCTGCCTATGAACACAGTTTTGGATTGTGGTATGACCGCCGCCGGGACGACCATCGTGGTCGATGCAGAAATAGCGATAAGGTTAAACCGCCTTTTTACGAACAACCCTGGGCGCGCAGTGGGTTGGGCATCGCATGTGACGGCCTAACTCAATATGACTTGACCAAATTTAACCCCTGGTACTTTGAACGAATCAGAGAGTTTGCGCAGTTGAGCGATCAAAAAGGCCTGATTTTTTATCACAGCTACTACAACCAACACGCATTGCTCGAACAAAACGCGCACTATGCTGACTTTCCATGGCGTCCGCGAAACACGATCCAGGAAACCGACCTCCCAGAAAAACATCCAGCGGCCAATGCTTTTTATGACACGTCTCATCCACTGCGTCAGGAGCTCCACCGACTATATATCCGCAAAGTCTTGGATGAAATCGGAAGTTTTGAAAACGTATTTCACTTTACCAGTCAGGAATATACCGGCGATTCAGAGTTTGTGAAATTTTGGATGGACGTTATTTTCGAATGGGAAAATGAGAAACCAGGACGGAATGTAAAAATTGGTATTGGTGCACCAAAAGATGTTATCGATGAAATTTTGGCGGACCCCGAACGCAAACCGCATATTAAAGCCATTGATTTAAGATACTTCTGGTACAAGAATAATGGGGAATATTTTGGCGCAATTGGCGGAAACGAAGATGTGGGAAGAAAATTTAGTGGCACGTTAATCGGGAAACAATCCTTCCCAACCCAGATTTACCGTCAAACTCTTGAGTATCGGCTTAAGTATCCCAATAAAGTTTTGTTTCACTCCGTTGGCAAGAGCAAAGAATTTGTAATCTCATTCTTTATGGGTGGCGGTTCTATCGCTTTCGCTAATATTCAGTACGACAAAAGAAAAGTTCCAAAAGAGTATATTGCGCCCAAAGACACCATTCCCCTACAGGCAACCTATAACTTTTTAAAGAATAACCTTGCTGAGGTTTTGCCAAAGATGTCGCCGAACAGCGAAATCGTTGAGGTCGAAAATGCGAATTACGCACTATCTAGTGACGATGCAATTTTAATATACAGCCTGTATGGCGGAAAATTTACTCTCGACCTGACCAGAACCACAGGCGCATATGAAGGGTTGTGGTTCAACCCGGATGATGGCGAAACTATTAAACTGAGTAACGTAGTCTACGGCTGGCAAATAAACGAATTGCATACACCCAGTTCAGCTGATTGGCTAATTTATCTGAAAAAAATTCCGTCTGAATAGTTTCCCAGGATGCCCGGATTCAATCGGGATTTGCTAATTTCTAACGGTTTCACGATGAAATTTGTATCGGATTTTAAGCACAATAGGTTTAGAATCAGCCTAAACTAATCAGTCTATATTAAACAGGTAAACCAGACGCTCGCCTTGGCTGAAATTTGATAACGATTTAATACGATCCATGTATTTGCTCGCCCGACACAAGTAATTTTAAGGCAAGCAATATTAAGACAAGTATTTTTAAAGCAGGCAATATTGATGACCATCAACTCTGACGAAATTGGGCGATTTGATAAAGACCCGCAAAAATCCTGGACCCTTCCCGGTCGTTATTACTATGACAACGACATTTTCAACCAGGAACTCGAAAACATATTTTATAATACCTGGCAATACGCCTGTCATATCTCAAGAGTAGCCTTGCCCGGACAGTATTTTGTCCGCGATATTGGTGACCAAAGTATTATTATTCTTCGTGATTCTGATAATCAGTTACACGCCTATCATAATGTCTGTCAACACCGCGCCCATCCATTGCTGGAAGGTGAAGGAAAACTGGGAAAATTAATCATCTGTCCCTATCACGCCTGGTGTTATGAACTAACTGGGGAACTGGTTGCTGCTCGCGGCAGTGATCAAATGCCTGAATTCCCCAAGGACCAAATCCATTTACAACCGGTAAACCTGGATACAATTTGTGGTTTTCTTTTTGTAAATCTCGACGAAAACCCCAAACCATTGTCGGAAACATTTATCGGGCTCGAAGATGAAATTCTGGCTCTTGCTCCTGAAGCGAAAAACCTGGTTAAAGCCCATGAACAGGAATTTAATTTGCAAGCCAACTGGAAAAATTCGATAGAAAATTACTGCGAATGTTATCACTGCCCCAATCGCCATCCTTCACTGGTGAACGAGGCGTTAGATATCAATCAATATAAAATCGATATTCGCCGCGGATATCATCGCCACATTACGACCGATGTTGGTGAAAACCAGGGTTACACCATTAAACAAAATAAAACAAACCAAGGGCACGAATTTGGAAGCTGGTTTCTTTTCCCAAATATGGTGTTTGAAGTTTACCCCGGTGGAAACTTAACCGTGTTTAACCACGTCCCCACTGGCACAGAAACCACAAAACAGGAAACCGAATGGTATTTTGCCAACGAAACGCCAAGCGAGGAAGAGCTGGAAGTCATCGATTTTGTCAACACCGTTCGCGAAGAGGATATCCCAATATGCGAAAGCGTTCAGAAAGGATTGCACAGCAAAGGCTACAAACAGGGTAAATTTATTGTGGATAACGATCGAAGTTATCTTAGCGAACACGCTGTTCATGACTTCCAACATCGAGTTTTGGAAGCCTTAGATACCTGAACTGTTTTTACGCTTTTGGTAGACCGCCTGTTAAAATTTGAAAACTCCAGTAGCGGTTGTAACTTCGCAAAATTGTAATCTTCGCCAGTAGATCGAGACGGTATACTCAATCCTGAGTCTAGGTATACCGCTACAACAGCGGCACTCAGAGCCCCGTCGTTTCATACTCACTACAAAATGCTTTTCAGGTGATTCCAAAACCACTACGTTTGCTCGCGCTGATCATTCTATTTTTTATGGTTTATCTGGTATCTATGCGAATTGGGTTTTTCCTGAAATTCTTTGATCCAACAGATTCACCACCCAGCAGGGATTTACTCTATGCATTTTATTTGGGCAGTAAATTTGATTTACGTCTTTCGTTATTCACAGTTTTCCCCCCGGCGATTCTGAGCGTCATTCCCTGGGCAAATCCCTTTAAATACCAATGGTTCAAATGGGTTTGGCTGATCTGGTTCATTTCGACCTTCCTGATTATTACGCTGGTTTATATCCTGGATTTTGGAAATTATAGCTTTCTTGAAATGCGAATCGATGCGTCTTTCTTGCGCTTTTTCCACGATACCCAAACATCATTAACCATGGTTCTGGAAAGCTATCCCGTGGTTCTGATTTCCTGCCTTCTCATTATTGGCATTTGGTCAATCAGTTATGGTTTCAATTGGGGATTTAACAAAATTTCCATATCTGAAATTATTTTACCCATTTCCCGGACCAAGAAAATTGGCCTGAGAAAGATTGGCATGAGTACTGGCCTGATATTATTGATGCTATTCGGAATGTATGGAAAGATGTCCTGGTACCCTTTGAGGTGGAGCGAAGCCTTTTTTTCGAATAACAATTTTGTTTCTTCATTAGCACTTAATCCGGTTTTGTTTTTTATACAAACTTATAAAAACCGCACCGTAGAATCTGATATTGAGACTGCTCAAGAGGCATACCCAACAATTTCAAAATATCTTGGCGTTCAAAATCCCGATATTGATGCTCTGAATTATCTTAGAACCATTGAGAATCTGAACCCGGCGCTAAAAAACAAAAATGTCATTCTGGTTATTCTCGAGTCATTTGCTTTTTACAAAACCGGCTTGTCTGGTAATCCACTTCATCCAACACCTGAATTCGATAATATTGCAAGCGAAGGCATTCTGTTTGATCGATTCTATACGCCTCACGCGGGTACGGCGCGTTCAGTATTCACCGCGATTACCGGCATCCCCGATATTGAGTTAAATGAAACTTCAACTAGAAATCCATTGATCGTAGATCAACACACAATCGCAAATGAATTTAAAGGTTATGAAAAATTATATTTTCTCGGCGGCAGTGCAAACTGGGGACAAATACGTGGGCTGTTGTCACATAACATTACAAATCTAAAAATTTATGAAGAAGGCAGTTATACCTCGCCACGAATTGATGCCTGGGGAATTTCCGATCTGGATTTATTTAGTGAGGCCGTAGATGTCCTCGCTAAACAGCAACAACCATTCTTCAGCATCATCCAGACTTCGGGAAACCACAGCCCATTTACCCTGCCGGAGCACACTGAAGGATTCGAAAAGGTGACCTACTCCGAGGATGAACTAACTCCCTATGGATTTACATCCATTGAAGCACTCAATTCATTTCGTTTTATGGATTTCAGTATTGGTAGATTAATCGAAAAGGCAAAAACCAAGTCTTTCTTTAATGACACCTTATTTGTATTTATTGGAGACCATGGACTGATACGTAGTGCTGATCATATGTTTGCTGGGGAAGAAAAACTACTGTTAACCCAGGGTCATGTTCCGCTGTTGTTCTATTCACCGAAGCATCTGAAGCCTACAGTGATCGATCAAGTATCAGGCGAAGTAGATGTACTGCCTACCATTGCGTCACTCACCCTGCCTGAATACAGAAATAATACTCTAGGCAGAGATCTGTTTGATCCGGCTTCCAAAAATAATCAGCATGCTTTTATTATCCGTCATCAATATGGTCCGGAAATTGGAATGATTGGTAAAGAATATTTGTTTAGAATTCATGCCAATGGCCAAAATAAACAGTTGTACAAGATTTATTCCGATATGCCCGAAGAAAATTTAGTCGAGCAGGAACCGGGTAGAGCCAAACAGATGGAGGAATTAACTTCTAGCTACTACGAAACAATAAAGTATTTACGATATAACAATACCCTGTCCGAATAAATTCAAGGTTAAGCGTTGTATTCCAAGCAAATTCTTAACCAAATCAAATTTACGATGGGCCCCACATTGAATAAATCAGGGTAACGCCACAACCTGGCTTCTAAATTCCCCCGTTTCCTTCATCACAGAAGATAGATTTCTTCGTGTATATGCCAGCAAATAGTTGCCTTTCTCCCTTTCGGGCGCAAAAGACGTATATTCAACAGGCAATTCTCGAGTCTTGTTGAGGGCATCGATATTGCTAAATGCCTCGTACTCAATTCGGTATAGTGCTGAATATAGTACCGCTCGACCCTTCCCATGATAGCAATGCATAAGCACTGGATAATTATCCGGATTGTCCATAATTTCGTAAAATGCTCTCAGCTGTTTATCAAAAGGAATCTGGTAAGACGGGATATTGAAATAATTTACATTTCCGATGTCAGACAAAACCGCAGATTCAGCGGATATAGCACGTTTTATTTCTGGTCTTCTGGCATCATAAATCTCTGCATCCCTAAAATCTATAACACTTTTGATTTTATACTTTTTAATAAATCCGCCTAATTTTTTTGGCGGTATTACCCCTGACTTATAAACTTTATCGGCGGTAATCTCTTCGAATCGATAGTTGAAATACACGTCATAGGTAAAAAGTGTGCAACCGATTAACAGCACCCCCATTATTATTCCCATGGAAATAACGGTGATCTTGTTGAACTCACTCGAAATTGGATTCATTTGTTCTTCTCATTCTGGTTTAGCCTAGGTGGACAGATTCCTCCACCGGATGGCAGCAGTATCAAATGAGAAGATTAGGTATAGCTCAGGATTAGATTAATTATTTGTGAGATTATGACGTTAATCATCAACAGTGGCGGGGCAACCTCCATTAACCTGCGACATCACAACATTAAAACTATTGCTTTATGGAAAGTAATGGCGCTCCAAGAGCGGCAATATCGACTTCAACCCCAAGCCCCGGGCCAGTGGGTGCTGCACCGAATCCATTGTCAGATCGGGGTTGATAGTCAGCTATATGTTCATTGGTCCAGTCATTCATAAATGAAACGGTTAATACCTGGTCCGCCTTTGTACTCGCAGCCAGGTGACTCACCGCGGCGGTAACCAGATCACCACCCCAGGTGTCTTCAATAGTTATTCTTAAGCCCAGTTGATCGGCCAGATCGCGAATTAACTTCGAACCGGTTAATCCGGAAAATTTTGATATTTTTAAATTGACTGCTTCCATACCCTGAGCATGATAAGCCCTTAACATAGTATTGGTATCGGTAATCACCTCATCCAGAACCATGGGCAATGTTGTGTGATTTCGAACATATAGACATTCCTCAAGCGTTTTACAGGGCTCTTCAAAAAATACGCGTTCAATGGGCTCGATTAATCGCGCAGCAATCATCGCATCCTGTAATCGCCAACCACCATTGGCGTCTGCCACAATGAAATCATCACCGCTGATTACATTTGCAACCTGCTGAACACGTTCAGCGTCCTCATAAGGATCAGCTCCAATTTTTAACTGAAAACAATGAATACCTTCCGCACGCCGAGCCAACACATACTCTTTCATTTCATTTGGGGGCCCCAGAGGCACCGCTTTATAAAGCGGAAACGATTCCTGTAATCGGCCACCCAACAAGGTTGCAACATCTTTGTTACAGGCTTTACCCAACAAATCCCAGCAGGCAATATCCACCGCACTCTTTGCATAATTATGACCGCGAAGCGCGCCATCCATTGAAACCTGAATAGCTGACAAATTCGTTGGGTCAATTCCAATTAATGCTGGCGCCATTTGTTGCAATGCAGCTCGCGCTCCTAGCCCGTGTCCAGCGAGATACACCGGTCCTAATGGGCAAACTTCTCCCCACCCTTCTAAGCCTTCATCGCTAATAATGTGAACGACGGTACTGGGCAGGTGTGTTATTGTTTGGTTACCAGACATGACATAGTTGCCATAGCGATAACTTAAATCGTAACCATAAACGTCAATTCTTTTTATTTTCACTTTACAATTTACCTGAGAGAATAAAATCTATTTTTATAGGATGTTAGATTATATTAGCTTCAGAAATATGCATTTTTTATTAGCCTATATCTGAAATCCAATTTATCGAATTTTACTAAATTTGCATCTTAAACATTCCAATATGATGCTAACATACAAACACGGCTATCAATTCTGATCGGAGAAGACAATGCTAAAGAAGATTCTGCTTCCTTCCATTTTATTAATACTCGCCTATGGCTTTTGGGTTAGCCCAGATTTTAAAGAAATTGCCGCTGGAGTCTCTATATTTTTGTTTGGGATGTTGTTTCTGGAAGAAGGGTTTAAAGCATTTACGGGTGGACTACTGGAAAAATTACTTGCGAAGACTACTGACAAAACCTGGAAAAGTTTGTCCTTCGGGGTTGTTTCTACCACCATAATGCAATCGAGTTCGTTGGTGTCCGTTATAACAATTTCTTTTATCAGTGCAGGGCTAATACCATTGGTCGCTGGCATAGGTATTATATTTGGTGCAAATATTGGGACTACGACTGGCGCCTGGTTGGTTGCCGCATTTGGTCTGAAAGTAAAAATATCTGCGTATGCCATGCCTATGCTGGTGTTCGGGATTGTGCTGTCCTTTCAAGGTTCAAAGTATTTGAAAGGTTTTGGATCTGTCTTGGCAGGATTAGGATTCCTGTTTTTAGGGATACACCATATGAAGGAGGGCTTCGAAGCGTTTAAAGGAAGTTTCGATCTCGCGTCCCTCGCGGTGGATGGCTATTTGGGATTATTTCTGTTTGCAGGTATCGGCGCCGCGGCTACAGTGGTCATGCAGTCTAGTCACGCAACATTGGTGTTGATACTTACCGCATTGGCTGCAGGTCAGATAACCTATGATAATGCTTTGGCATTAGCTATCGGGGCAAACGTCGGAACCACTATCACGGCAATAATTGGTTCATTAAGCGCCAACATCCAAGGCAAACGCCTTGCCGGCGCACATTTAATTTTTAATCTTGTGACAGGGGTTATTGCAATCGTTTTCATCGGGCAATTTGTCTGGGCGGTAGACTTAGTCAGCACCCAAGTTGGAATCGCCAGCGACAACTACACTATGAAACTCGCAGTATTTCATACCTTGTTTAATGTAACGGGTGTATTGGTAATGGTGCCACTGATCAATAGGTTAGCCGATTATCTGTTTAAATATTTTCCGGAAAAATCACTGGACGCAGTGGAGCCCAAATACCTGAGCGATGCTGCAATCGAATTTCCCGATACCGTAATTTCTTCGGTTAAAAAGGAAGTCTGGCATCTATTTGATTCTGCGTTTGAATTAATGGCCCACGGTATGAATTTGCATCGCACCCAAATCCTGGAATCAGCTGATTTAAAAACTACAATTGACAACGATCGAGAAATTATCGAATTCGATCTGGATGGCCTTTATGAGGGAAAGGTCAAAATATTGTACGCCGCAATTGTCGACTTTATATCTCGCGCTCAGGCAAATATCCCCAGCGTATTTTCCGAAGAGTTGTACAGACTACGCAATGCGGCATCGGAAATTGTTGAATGTGTTAAACATATTAAACACCTGCGTAAAAACACAACACGTTATATGGTTTCGGATAACCAGCATATCCGCGACGAGTACAATACGCTTCGGTTAAAAATTGCAACAATTCTCAAAGAAATCTATCGATACCGGGAGCAAGATCAAGCCGCGGAAGCAATTCTTGAGATTGATGAATTAAAAGCAGAATCAAATAACGCCAAAGATTTACTCAACACAAGGATCACGGAATTTTTAAAAACTGAAACCATAACACCATTAATGGCCACATCGCTTCTTAATGATTTTAACTATTCAGACAAAACCGCAATTAATTTACTGGATACTGCCCAGGCCCTATTGTCATCCCATGCTGATCTCGTAGCCGAAGCCGCAAAAGAAGTTATTCTTGATGAAGATGAGATCGAAAGTATCTCAGCATAATCTAAATGACAATCCGCCCAATATAGAGAACTAATTATGAAATTTAAAAAGCTGAGAAGAAAATTCGAAAAACTGATCAACAAAAACAAACGCGGAAAGTCAATCAGCTCGAAAAAATTGAGCTTACTTAAAAATTTATTAAAGGACAAAAAGCTTCGATACGATGCCAAGCTTGAAAATGAAATTGATGCAGATAAAAAACAATCGTTTGAAATCAAACGTAAAGTTGTCATCGCTCAATTAGAAAAAGTCGAACAATTAGTATTAGATAACGATTAAGGAACCTCTCTGTAACTTAGAATAGTGCATTCGAATTCCAAGCAGAACCAAAAATTTTGGTTGGGCAGTATCATCGCATTGATATCGGCCATCGCTTTTGCTTTCAATATGGTGTTGGCAGATTTGAGTTATTTTTACGGCGCCAACATACATGCATTAAATTTGTCACGGGCCTCTGGATTTTTGATCTGCCTTATTATCATCATCCAATTTAAAAGTGTAAAAATAACCCTGCCGCCGAAGGCAAGATGGGCCAGCATATTTGTTGGCTGTTTATTATGCGCTGAGATGTATACCTTGCTGGGTGCAATAAAGACAATTCCTGTGGCCCTGGCGGTTCTGATTTTTTATACCTACCCCATGCTAATCGCGGTTTATCGATGGATTAAGAAAGTCGATAGATTTTCGATTTTATCTCTAGGACTGCTTGTTATGGCATTCATAGGATTGATTATTGTATTAATAAATTCTCCAGTTACTCTCGATAACCTGGGAATTTCATTTGCCGTTGGTGCTGCATTTGTAATGGCTATTATGCTAATCGCCAGTGAACAAAGTTTAAATAATCATGACAACCATGTAGTTTTGCTCCATGCATTAACAGTTGTAACCACAATAATAATTATTCTCTCCATTACCATAACCGATATTAACTGGCCAAATGGACAAATAGGCTGGCTTGTCTTTGCAGGCAGCAGTGTTTTTTATGTTGTTGCAACATTTTGTCTATTCAAGGCGGTAAGTTTGGTAGGACCTTTAAAAACAGCCATCATCGATAACACTTCGCCGGTTTGGGCCATTATCTTTGGTTTTGTATTGCTAAATGAAACGCTTAGCGTCCAACAAATTTTTGGAGCCATTCTGGTTATTTGTGCGGTAATTTCTCTCCAACTTGTCAGTCAAGAAAAAACAGCGGTAGAGGCTCCCAACTAATCAACCCTGCAGTTAACCTGAATTTTTGTATGCTTTGAATGCACCGATGACTTCTTCTGAAGTTCGACGTGCGCCGGTTTGTAAATACTCCATTGCTTGTAATGAAGCCTGATGTGCATTCCAGGTTGACCCGGCAACGCAATCTTCAACAACTCGGCAAAAATAATTATGCTGATGTCCATCAACAAATGAGTAATGGACACATACGTCAGTGTGACCTCCAATCATGATCAACGTCTCAGCCCGTAACCCTTTCATCAGGATATCAAAGTCAGTTCCAAAAAAGCAGGAGTAACGGCGTTTGCGGATAAAATAATCATCTGGACCCATACCTACCGCTTTAGAAATTTCAGTACCCGGATCACCTTCGAGCAAATGAACACTTTCAGCACCATCGAGTTCGCGCCCAAAATCAATTAGATCTCGACGATGGGCTTCTTGAATAAACACAACCGGAATTTCATTTTCCCTTGCGGCTTCGATCAGTGCTGGTGCGCGATCCATATAGTCCTGGTAGTCTTTCATAACTGGAATCGCAGGTGGATCATCATTTTTAGGTTCACCACCCTGAATATCGATGACAATTAACGCTGGCTTGCCTTCAATTAATTTCCTTGTGATCTTCTCAGTCATATTAATTTCAATGATTTTGCTAATTAGCTCCAAATAATAACGAAATGCCCTGTAAATAAATATACTTTTGCACATACACAGAATCAAGTAATTCGAGAAATAGTTTTGTATACTGGCGACTTTTAAAATATTACAAACAAAATTTCTCCCCTGCTTCCGGCAATGAACCAGACTGCTCCCGCACCTACCATCCAGGTCGATGACCTGTATAAATCTTTTGGCTCCCTCGAAGTTATCAAAGGCGTTTCAATGTGTGCCAATGAAGGCGATGTGGTTTCAATCATTGGCGCCAGCGGCTCGGGTAAAAGCACATTTTTGCGTTGTATAAATTTACTCGAATACCCCTCTGCTGGAAAAATTGCAATATGCGGTGAACCGATAAAATTCAAATCTGGAAAAATTGGTGATATGGCCCCGGCTAATATGCGCCAAATCGAAAGAATTCGATTGCAATTGGGCATGGTATTTCAAAGTTTTAATCTCTGGGAACACTTGACGGTATTGCAAAATGTTATTGAGGCGCCGGTTTATGTTCTTAAAATAGATAAAAATGAAGCTCGTGAACGCGGTGAAGCATTACTTCAGCGGGTTGGATTATGGGAGAAACGCAATAATTACCCAGTGGTACTGTCGGGAGGCCAACAACAACGGGTGGCCATCGCTCGGGCCCTGGCAATCGAGCCCAGAGCCTTATTATTCGATGAACCAACTTCTGCGCTGGACCCCGAGTTGGTAGGTGAAGTTTTGAAGGTAATTCGGGACCTGGCCGAGGAAGGAAGGACCATGATTTTGGTTACCCATGAAATGAAATTTGCCAGTATGGTTTCGTCCCATGTGGTATTCTTGGATCAGGGCCGCGTTGAAGAAGAAGGAATACCGCAAAAGGTATTTCATGATTCGTTAAGTGAACGCTGTCGCAACTTCGTCAAATCTGTAAGTTAATTGCAATTGCAGATGTTATTTAAAACCTAAAAAGAGAAATATTATGAAAATGTTTAGCAAATTATTTATCGCATTGGGCCTTGTGGTTTGTATGTTTAGCTCTAGCGCATACGCACTCAAGCTC
Organism: Candidatus Spongiihabitans sp.; assembly: GCA_965237725.1. Taxonomy (GTDB): domain Bacteria; phylum Pseudomonadota; class Gammaproteobacteria; order Arenicellales; family Poriferihabitantaceae. The sequence goes on along the minus strand of OZ250151.1, from coordinate 3,904,376 downwards.
GGCGTTGCCGCAGAACCCTACCCGCCTTTTGCTGAAAAAAATGCATCCGGTGTTTGGGAAGGCTGGGAAATTGACGTTGCAGATGCCATCTGTGCTGCAATGGGTGAAGAATGTGAATGGGTTGAAGTCGCCTGGGATGGAATTATTCCTGCCCTTATGGCCAAAAAATTCGATGTCATCGTCTCATCCATGTCGATTACACCAGAGCGTTCGAAAACCATCGATTTTTCTGACAAGTACTATGATACCCCCGCGGTGATCATTGCACCCAAGGATTCCAGCATCGATGGAACTCCCGAAAGTGTTGCTGGAAAAATTGTTGGCGTACAGGTATCGACTACCCATGCAAATTATGTAGAAAAGCATTTCGGTGGTGCCACTATTAAAACTTATGCAACATTCGATGAACACAACCAGGATCTGGTTGCTGGTCGAATCGATGCAGTGGTTGGCGACTCCCTTGCAATCGAACCCTTCTTATCCAGCGAAAGTGGTGCTTGTTGCGAAGCAAAAGGCACTTTGGCTGACGTTGAGGTATTCGGACCCGGAGTTGGTGGTGGTATTCGTAAAGAAGACACCGATTTGAAAGCCAGTTTTAATGCAGCTATTGCACAGATCCGATCCGATGGAACTTATCAGGCAATATCCGACAGGTATTTCGACTTTAATATTTACGGCGCAGAGTAATTTCAATCCAGGATCGATACGATCATCGTTCTGATGATCGTATCGGTTCCAATGTCTACAATCTTTCGATACACCACTAATCCAGATTAAATGGAACCCATTATATGGAACCCACTGGCTTAGACCTGCTGGCGTTATCTCCGCCCGGATGGGGCGGAAATTTGCTCAGTGGTCTATCTTTGAGCCTGCAAATCGCGTTTGGCGCTTATACCCTCGGCTTGATAATTGGGTTAAGTGGCGCGCTGGGTAAAATTTACGGGGGGCCGATTCTACGATGGTCCCTTGAAATCTATACCACTTTGGGCCGCGCCATCCCCGAACTCGTTCTGATTCTATTGCTGTTTTATGCCGGCCCGGATTTACTCAATGGGCTACTGGAATCCCTCGGTTACGAACGGATTGACATCAATGCCCTGGCGGCCGGCATCTATGTCCTGGGTATGGTTCAAGGCGCCTATTCAATTGAAGTCATTCGTGGTGCCATTCTTGCTGTGCCTGCTGGTCAGGTTGAAGCGGCAAAAGCATGTGGCATGTCCTGGATAACCGTCCATCGCCGAATAATTATCCCAGCCATGGTACCGCTGGCATTGCCGGGCCTGGCTAATCTTTGGTTAATTGTAACGAAAGATACCGCACTGCTGGCAGTAGTCGGACTAAGCGAACTGGCTCTGACCACCCGCCAGGCAGCCGGTGCTACTAAAGAATATTTGATGTTCTATGTGGCTGCGGGAATAATTTACCTGTGTGTAAGCTTGGTTTCTAATGCTCTGTTTAGAGCACTTGAGCGCCACTATCGCCGGGGTCAAGCCGATCTTTTCCAATAACCTGGAAGCAGAATAATTAATTATGGAATGGTATTGGGTTTCTGAATATATACCCAAATTCATAGACGGATTATGGATCACTGTTCAGCTATTGATTTTGTCCCTGACATTCGGCATGTCCCTGGCGATACTCGTTGGCTTGGTACAAGTGACCGGACCCAGACCATTGAGTATGCTTGCCCGCGGGTTCTGCACAGTAGTTCGAGGAACCCCCCTGCTAATCCAGCTGTGGTTAATTTACTATGGTCTAGGATCCATATTTCCGTTTATTCCCGGAATCCGGGAAAGTTTTATCTGGCCGATGTTGCGAGAAGCATTTCCCTATGCGGTGTTCGCTTTTACCATCAGTGTTGCAGGTTACTCCGGGGAAGTCATGCGTGGCGCATTCAAGAGCGTCAACAAAGGAGAACTGGAAGCGGCCCGCGCATTTGGAATGAAGCCATTTACCTTGCTTTGGAGAATCTGGTTGCCCCGTGCGATACAAAACGTTTTACCTACTCTTGCTGGCGAATTTATACTAACTCTGAAATCAGTTCCCCTTGCCGCAACCATAACGGTATTTGACGTCTACGGCGTTGGCAGCATGGTTCGACAGGAGACCTATCGAATCTATGAACCATTGCTTCTGGTGGCAGGAATTTATCTCTGTCTGGCTGGACTGATTATTGCCTTCTTTCGATGGATTGAACACCGCAACAACCGACGTAAATTTGCTACAAATTAAAAGCCAACCAGGCGTTTAAATTTTTTAAATCATGCATACCGACTGATTCAAGGGTCGTACCGGGATGCATATTTCTACAAGATAATAATCTGAGTGATTAGTTCGGGGGGATTCAAGATATATTTCATAGGTTGGCCGGTCATCTGGCTGGTAACCACTTGATGGCAACCAGTGCAACGTCATCCATCCTGAAATAGCCTGGAAATAATAATAAAAATCATCCACACCCAGTTTACATTGCAAAACCGCGGTCAACCCGCCTTTTATAGTTTGAACATTTATTGTCTTGCCAGGATCAAATCCATCGGGTAATACCGCGCAAATATCGTACAAACAGTGTTGGCTCGGGGTAATAGTTGGGTGGGTGCTGGTGACACCCAAAATCAACGGATTGGTATCTGTAGTGGAAATCCAGGAAACTAGCTGGTCAGAAATATAATCCAGATGTTTAGGTAAGTATGGTCCAATCTTACGCATATAAGCGACACGATACTCCGGAGAATTGCGTAAGCTAACACCATATTTATCCGCCGAAATATTGTTTTCCAGGGACTGACTGCGCGCATATTCCCAGCATTTTTCGATGACCTGTTCGCGACTCAATTTGGTCTGGGACTTGGGAGGAACCGGGTCATATCGGGAACTCAAGTTATCAGCATTGCCGCGAAACTCTCTGGGGCTCATTCCAAATACCGGCCGAAATGCCTTGGAAAAATTAGCATTACTCGAAAATCCATAAGCCGCGGCTACTTCGGTAATCTGTTGTTTTGGGTTGTAGGCCAGGGTTCGGGCAGCACGATGCAGCCGTTGGTTAAAAACAAATTGCCCGGGAGTTTGCCTGGCAACTGAGCGGAATAGTCGATGAAAATGGTATTCCGAATAATTTGCAATTGAAGCGAGTTCGTCCAAAGCAAATGAGCGCCCTGGACTGTTTGTAATATAGTCCATCACGCTGTTCACGCGTTTTCTCTGCAAGAGGTTTGACGTCATGTTTGAGATATAGCGAAGTTATGGAATTGGTGAGGAATTTCGTCTAATTTATCACAATGCATGGTACACCTTGAGACTATAACCGCAAAGTTAGGTTCGTTCCTGAGTGTAAATTGAGCAAGATTAGAAAACTTATTCCTAATTCGGTTTTAATTCTGTCTTACATTTACAACAATAATATTTCTTTTTTCCATCCAGAATCTGATTCCTGCGCCGGCTGGTTAGCTTATGTTTGTTGCATTGACATTTATAATCAAAGCGTTGATGAATTCTCCTGGGAATACCACTGAGATCAAAGTCGCAGGTTCGACTCGGGTCGGCATCGAATAATTTCATTATTGATTTCCACTCACCACCATGGGGTCGTATATTTGCCATGCCATAGACCATGTCTGCAATGTAATGAGCAGCTTCATGGGGAACCGTGACGGTAACATTCTCATCAAAGAACTTGGTAAAAATATGGGGGTTATAGCGAATTACACGATGACTCCCCTGAACTTTATACATACCCGCGGTACGGCCCCTAAGATCGAATTGGACTTCGATGGGTTCAATAGTAATATCAAAATGATCGCCGCCCCGTCGGATATAGTCCAGAGTTCGTTCTACTACGTGCTGTCGTTGAACATTGTCAATGGGTTTTACAAAACTCTCCTTAGGGATTGAAACTTGAATCATTTTTATTCAGAATTCATATAGTTGGAAGCAAAAAATTATTGTTAAATTATACGACTGTTATAAGCGCAGATACCGCAAAAACTGAAATCAAGTAACCTCAGATTGATTGAAAAATCCCATATAAATAAATTTGATTGGGCTTTCAAAAATTCTGACGGAATTTTCAGCGATTCAAATCAATTTTCCCAGCAAAAATACCGCACACTTGTTTTCGCAATTTTGGAGAAACCAATGACCGAAGAACTATCTCGCACATCCACCCTTGCCGGCCGACACCGCGCCCTGGGATCAGGCCTGTAAGACTGGAACGGAATGGGCACCGCCTGGACCTACAACGGCGAACCTAATTCTGACTCCGAACCCAATCTAATCCAGATATTCCATTTCTAAGGGAAACTCAGATAGCAATTCTGGGCCATCCGCCTTTATCCATACCGGTTGTTCGAGCTTCACACCTTCGTTTCCACCAAGTTCGCCAACATAACATTCGAGACAGACCACCATATCTTCTTCGAATATGCCATCGTATGCACCCCATTCTTCATCTTCTCGATACCAGATAAATGGATACTCCACTCCGAGCCCGCAACCATGGGCCACATCTGCATAGCGATTGGGAATGCATTTTTCAGGAAGCTGATAAGCCTTATCCGAATATTCCAGAAAGCCGATTCCAGGTCGGAGCAGGGACATATTGTGTAGCAATTGTTGATGGGCCAGGTTGTACAAATATTTTTGATTGTCACTGGGTTTTTTATCCCCTACCACCCAACTTCTGGAAATATCATTATAAAATCCAAGAGGTCCAATCATGTCGGTATCAAATGCCAGCAGATCCCCATTCTCGATCACTCTGTCAGAAGTTTCCTGAAACCATGGATTGGTTCGTGGACCGGAAGATAACAATCGGGTTTCAGGATATTCACCGCCCCGATCGATACTGCCTTTAACCATCATGCCCATGGCCTGGGATTCGGTCATTCCCGGTTTTAGCTGGTTTTTCATGTCCATCACACTGGCTTCGCAGGTGCTTAAAGACCACTTTAGCGCCCCAATTTCTTCAACCGATTTAATTGAACGAGCACGATCCATTAGCGGCTTGCCGTCACTCAAGTTAATTCCTGCGCCATCGCAGGCTCGAACCAGTTCCAGATCCACTCGATCAATGGCAATGGTCTCGTTTTGGACGCCGGATTCCTGGAGCGCAGATTTGATTTCCCCAGCCCATCGCTCAGCGATTTCCCTGCTGCGATCTCCCACGGTCATGTGATCTGCAGACAATGCCGGCCGAATTTCTGAAATACTGCTTTTGCCTTGTGAAAGATGCATCGCACTGGGTAATTCAAACATAATCACGTTGCCGGATTCGAAAACCAGGGCATAGCGGCAGAAATTATGCATGGTCCACACCTGCATGTTTCGGGTATCGGTGACATAACGAATGTTGACCGGATCAAACAGGATAACCGCGGCGCAGTCCGTCCTGGCCAGCCACTTTCGAACCCGCTCCAGTCGATGGGTTTGTATCTTTTCAATTAATTGAACGTCAATCATATTCCTACTCCAAAACGCAAATTAGTTAAAACCGGTCTATAGATAGAACAAATATCGACCATTAGAGATATCGATTTTACCTCTACTTGGGAAACCCTTAGAATCCCGATTAATTTAGCTAACTACCAAAAAAGGAAACCCAAAATGCCAAGCACCCACCCGAGTGTTGAAGTGAACAATAGAACATATATCTGGCCAAAACAACCCATTGTTGTGGTTTGTATAGACGGCTCTGAACCCGACTATATTGAACAGGCGGTAAAAATGGGTGTGATGCCTTGGACAAAAAACATGCTCGAGCATAGGGGTGCTGATTTAAGAGGCCATTGTGTGGTGCCCAGTTTCACAAACCCCAACAACATGTCCATCGTTACCGGCGTTCCTCCCACAGTCCATGGTATTTGTGGCAATTTTTATTATGATACCGAAAATGATGTTGAAGTCATGATGAACGAACCTTCATTACTAAGAACACCAACAATTTTCAAAGCCTTTCAGGACAATGGCGCCAAAGTGGTCATTGTCACGGCAAAGGATAAACTGCGCAGATTACTTGGCAATGAGCTGATTTTTGGCAAAGATGGGGCGATTTGTTTTTCTTCAGAAAAATCCGACCAGGCCAACCTGGATGAAAACGGTATTGAGAATGTTGTCGAGATGGTAGGCATGGAAGTGCCGACCGTTTACAGCGCTGAACTGTCAGAATTTATATTCAAGGCCGGGGTAAAACTAATGGAAAGCGTTCGGCCCGATATCATGTATTTGTCCACCACAGATTATGTTCAACACAAATTTGAACCCGGCAGTAAAGGCGCCAACGATTTTTATGCCATGATGGATAAGTACTGGGGGCAACTAGACGCATTAGGAGCAGTGTTGGGCTTAACCGCAGATCATGGCATGAATGCCAAACACGGCACCGATGGCAAGCCCAATGTTATTTATTTGCAGGATAAAATTGATGAGCTCGTAGGAGAGAACAACGGCCGTGTGATTTTACCTATCACCGATCCTTATGTTGTGCACCATGGCGCACTGGGTTCTTTTGCAACGGTCTACTTGGATCAGGGAATAGACAGAGACAAGGTAATCAGCGACCTTAAAAGTCTTGACGGCATCGAGCATGCATTGACCAATGAGGAAGGATGCCAGCGGTTTGAACTTGCCAATGATCGTATGGGCGATATTATCCTGGTTTCAGAAATTAATACTGTTATCGGTACCAGCGCCGATCGCCATGATTTGAGTGGACTCGAAGTTCCCTTGCGTAGCCATGGCGGGGTAAGTGAGCAAACCGTGCCATTAATATTTAATCGCAAAGTAAATCAACTGGACCGGTCTCCATTGCGTAATTTCGATGTCTTTGACATTGCCCTGAATCACACTATTAATTAAACACGTCAAATAAAATGAACAGCATAGAATTATCCAAAGCAAATCACCAGAAAATGCGCATCGCCGGCGAGCTGGTGGATGGTGACACCGGAAAAGTTATTGAGGTTCTAAATCCATACACCAATGAAGTTGTGGGTACCGTACCCCGAGCCAGTCGCCAACAAGTTTCAGATGCGTTCGAAATCGCTGCTAATTACAAGTCAAAACTGACTCGCTACGAACGACAAAAAATCCTGTCCAAAACCGCAGAAATTTTAGTTTCTCGCAAAGAAGAAATTTCCGATGTCATCACCGCCGAGTGCGGCCTCAGCAAAAAGGACAGCTTGTACGAGGTCGGCCGAGCATTTGACGTATTTCATCTGGCGGGTCAACTATGCATTCTCGATGACGGTGAGATTTTTTCCTGCGATTTAACGCCTCATGGCAAGCAAAGAAAAATATTCACCCAGCGCGAACCACTGACGGCGATATCGGCGATTACCCCATTCAATCACCCGTTGAATATGATCTCCCACAAAATCGCGCCAGCTATTGCAACCAATAACTCTATGGTGGGAAAACCTACCGAGCTAACGCCATTGACGGCTCTACTACTGGCTGATGTATTGTATGAGGCTGGATTACCACCACAGATGCTGTCCATCGTAACCGGTTTGCCCGAGGATATAGGCGATGAAATGATTACCAACAAACATATCGACTTAATAACATTTACTGGTGGCGTACCCGTTGGAAAATATATTGCCGAGACCGCGGGCTATAAACGAACCGTGCTTGAATTAGGTGGGAACTCCCCTTTTATAATTATGGAAGATGCTGATCTCGACAAAGCAGCAGAGATGGCGGTTCAGGGTGCGACCAAAAATTCCGGGCAGCGTTGTACCGCGGTCAAACGGGTTTTGGCAGTTGAATCCATCGCTGATGAATTTGCCGCCCTGGTTGCAGATAAGGCGAGCAAACTAAAATACGGCGATCCCATGGATCCCCATACCGACGTGGGTACGGTCATTACCGAGCAGGCTGCAATCATGTTTGAGAACCGGGTCAACGACGCCATCAGCAAAGGCGCGAAATTACTCTATGGCAATGATCGCCAGGGTGCGGTTTACTCGCCAACGGTACTCGATCATGTACCATACGATTGTGAACTGGTCCGGGAAGAAACATTTGGACCACCACTACCAATTATTCGGGTCAGGGATATTGACCATGCCATCGAAGTATCAAACTCAACCGCGTTTGGCCTGTCCTCGGGGGTCGCTACCAATCGACTGGATTACATCATCAGATTCGTAAATGAATTAAATACGGGGACGGTGAATATCTGGGAAGTACCTGGGTATCGAATTGAAATGTCGCCATTTGGTGGAATTAAGGACTCGGGTCTGGGTTATAAAGAAGGGGTAATCGAGGCAATGAAAAGCTACACCAATGTTAAAACCTTCTCCTTGCCCTGGGGATAAATCAGTAGAACAAATCGCTCTGGTGAATTCAATGGCCAACTCAATAGCAAGTTCAATTGCGAAGTTAAACTGTCATCCCATGATCGAATAATCTATTCGATCATGGGATTTTTGTTCTTATGAGAGATATTTTATCTGCTACAGGTTAAACTCGTTTTTTGGTAAATCTGCGTTACCTGAATTTTCCTATTGTGATCCAACCTTATGTCTACCTGATTTGAGTTTATGACCAACTACAAAGCACCTGTTCGGGATCTGATGTTTTCTGCAATTCACCTTGCCGACCTGAAAAGTATTGCTGACCTACCCGGCTACGAAGATGCCACGCCCGACCTGCTCGCAGCCATTCTCGGCGAGGCCGCGAAGCTCGGTGAAGAAGTGCTGGCGCCATTGAATCGAGAAGGCGATATCACTGGCGCCAAGTTAGTGGATGGTCGAGTCAAAACTGTAGACGGCTGGAAAGAGGCGTACCAGACATTTATCGAAGGCGGCTGGAATGGTTTGCCATTCGATCCGGATCGGGGTGGTCAGGGATTGCCGCGGGTGATATCTACGGCAGTGCAGGAAATCTGGCATTCTTCAAATATGGCTTTTTCCCTTTGCACCCTGCTCACCCAGGGCGCCATCGAAGCCATTGAAAGCCATGGCAGTGACGACCAAAAAGACACTTACTTGCCCAATTTAATTTCCGGGGTATGGACAGGTACCATGAATCTCACTGAACCCCAGGCGGGTTCCGACCTCGGCGCAATTAAAACCAGGGCCATTCCCAAAGATGATCATTATTTGGTCAGAGGGCAAAAAGTATTTATCACATATGGGGATCATGATCTTACCGAAAATATTATTCATTTGGTCCTAGCGCGAACTCCGGATGCCCCAGAAGGGATAAAAGGCATTTCATTATTTATTGTGCCAAAATTCCTCCAGGACGATGGTGGTCAGTGGACAAATCCTAACGACATTGAGACGGTGTCCCTGGAACATAAACTGGGTATCCATGGCAGCCCCACTGCGGTACTCGCGTATGGTAGTAAAGATGGCGCGGTGGGTTATTTGGTGGGCGAGGAAAATCAGGGACTGATGTATATGTTCACCATGATGAATGTTGCCAGACATGCAGTTGGCGTGGAAGGTTATGGTGTGGCAGAGCGGGCTTATCAGCAAGCTGTAGTCTTTGCCAGTGAGCGAATTCAGGGAACCGCCATTGATAATCCGAAAGGTGGGCGGGTAAGCATAATCAATCATCCTGATGTGCAAAGAATGTTGATGTTGCAGAAATGCCGGAATGAAGCCTTGCGCGCGCTCGGCCTGGTTTCCGCTACCGCCATGGATAAAAGCGTCAAGCACCCCGACGAGGCCACAAGAAAAACCAATACACAACTGGTTGATATTCTGATACCTATTGTCAAAGGCTATAGCACAGAAATTGGTCTGGAAAACGTTTCACTGGCCCTCCAGGTTCATGGCGGTATGGGATTCATTGAAGAAACTGGTGCGGCCCAGCATTATCGCGATCAACGAATTACACCAATATACGAAGGCACTACCGGTATACAGGCGTTAGACATTGTCGGCAGAAAATTGATCCGTGATAATGGTGAGGCTGCAACCAGCGTGGTGAATACCATTCGTCGGGAAATTGAAAATCTGCAACATGCTGATACAAAAATGATGCGAGCAGATATGATTGATGCATTGAGCTGTCTTGAAAAAACTATGACTGAAATCCTGTCCATGACACAAATCAGCATGCGATTGCCCGCCGCGATCAGCGACCCCTATTTGCGCATGTGGGGGGTTATTACTTGCGGTTGGCAAATGGCCCGATCTGCTGATATTGCATTGACCCTGGCTGAGCACTCCGATGACAGTTTCTATTTGACGAAAATTGAAACTGCCAAATTTTACTTCAGCACCGAAATGCCGAAAGTCAGTTATTATCAATCAGTAATCAGCAACAGCGCCAGCATAGTTGCTGAATTAGAAAATCAGTACTTTGAAACTTTACAATAGCTAAGCTCGATTACCTCAATTTAATTTTTATGAGTGATCCTGTCCATAGACTTTAGAAACTGTTTCACTTCGTCTACGGTATTGTAGTGACACATTGAAACCCGAACGCAGGTTTCCAGATTTAACGGCGAGAGAATATTGCCGGAAAAATAATCATTTTTGCGGATGTGCGTTCGGATTCCGTCTGCAGATAATTCAGCCACAACATCTGCTGATGGCACACCTTCAACGGTGAGTGCGACCATACCCTCCCTGAAATCATTTTCAAAACCACCAATTAATGACACGCCAGGAATTTTCGCCAACCCAGCCTGGCTATCAACTCCATTTATCATTGTATCCACCAGATGTTTTTCATGGGCGTGAATTACTTTACCCGCAGCCAGGATTCTTTGTCGTCGATCTGTTGAGTCTGTAAAGTTTGAACCCAGCCAGTCAAAATATTTGACAACCTCAGTAAACGTTGCGAAAGCGGAAGTATCCCGGGTACCAAGTTCCCAAAAGTCATCTGCCGTACCATCCAGCTTGTCGTGGGGCAGCACACTTAATCGCGGAGAAACCCAGCCAATGCCATAGTTATGTTTTGAAAATACTTTATAAGCCGACAAGGTATATGCATCAACATCGTATGCTTTAACATCGACGTCACCATGCGCAGCATGCTGTATACCGTCTACGATAATAAAACAATCTGCTGAAACGGCCCGAATGGCTGTAATAATGGCTTCAAGATCAACTGCCATTCCTGTAACTGGGCTGGTATGAATAATCGTCGCCACGCAGGTTTCGGGAGTAATGTACTTTTTGTAGTCATCTGCCGTAACCGTAGCGGTTTCAAGGTTATGGGGCACAGCTATATATTTTTTGCCTGCAATGGGCGCCCATCGCTTACAGGCGCTAACCGTTGCAGGGTGTTCAAGGGTACTGCCTAAGACCTCACCGCCCTTCCCCGCGCCAAGAATTGCCGCACGAACAATTCTAAACAAACATTCCGTCCCGGATTCCCCAACAAATACCAACCCATCATCCACGCCCAAAAAGGTTTTTATGTTATCTCGCGCCTCGTCAATAATTCTAACCAGCGCTTTAGATGCAGGATTATCCCGCCCCTGATTATCGGGAATGGCTGAAAGCTCGGTATTGATATTTACTACGGATTTTAAAGTTAGAGCGCCACCAGCATTTTCAAAAAACACTCTCGACCCTTGGTAAGGACAGGTATCAACGTGATGAAATCGACTGCGAATTTCATTGATTAAATCTGGTTCAAACATGGTTCAAAATTATTGCTTTAAATTGGTTGATTGAAAATTCGATTGCAGGATCTTGCGACCCGTCGATGATTAATGTTCAGTATTTCTTTTTAGAAGCAGACTAGGGTATTCTTGTGCGGGTCAGAATTTCCGATAATACACGACCAGCACAACAAAACTAACACTAAATGACCCATCCGGTTTCAATAATATTGCCCCATTTCCGCACCCGGGAAATGGTCAAGTTGTGTATCCATTGTATAAAAAGATATACCAGTAGAAAGTTTGAGTTAATCGTAGTAGACAATGGATCCGGAGATCACCCTTCCCTGGATTATCTGAAAACGGTGAAATGGATAAAATTGATAATTCGAGACCCTGCTGATATTGATTCTGATCCAAATCGTGCCCATAGGGATGCGTTACAGGCTGGACTGGATGCGGCAAATTTTCCCTATATTTTATCCCTGCACACCGATGCATTTGTGCTGCATGAAAACTGGTTGGACTGGATGTTGTCACCCATGGTAGACAATCCTGCTGTTGGTGCAACGGGGACTTATAAACTGGCCTTTCGCCCCTATTGGCAGCAGGTTTTGCTGGATATCAAACACACCATGCGTAGCAACAATCCGGATAATCCAGCCACGCCGTTTATTCGCAGCCACTGTGCGCTATACCGGCGAAAAATTATGGATGCATTAAATCTGGGGTTTTTGTCCGACCAAACTGCGGGTCGCGAACTGTATTTTAAAATGCTAGGAGCGGGTTATGAAACAAAGCTACTTCCGGTTAGAAAAATGGCGCGTTATGTTGCCCATATCAATCATGGCACTATGGTGATTAATCCTGAATTGTGCGAGCGCCAAAAAACCGTGTTTCAGGGAGAACGCAGGATACAAAAGTTTTATACTTCCAGCAAGATACAGGAAATTTACAACGATCCTTTATTTTCGGGGGATTAATCGAAATTTAATATTCCCTAAATTCCTAACCTATAGCTGGGGTTTTTAAAGCAACAACAAATAATTTAAAATAGTAGTTTTTACAGTAAATGATCCCAACGCTTACCAAAGAAGCGCCGTTGCCCGCTTTTTTAACACATCATCATTGAACACAACTTTTGCCGCGGGTGATGAAGTGTAAGCAGCACCAAAACAAACCTGCAATGGTAGTAAATGCTCTTCTCTGGGATGGCAATATCTAGCAGATGGGGCATTTTCCCAGTTAGACAATTGGCTTTCTCTGTGATCTTGGTTGTGAGCCTGATTGGTACAGGTATCGATTAACCAGCTATCAAATTCGTGGCATTTTTTCTGACTTTCCACACTGGTATCAGAAAATGCCCCCATATTGTGAAATGACAATCCCGAACCAATAATTAAAACATTGTCTTCTCGCAACCGAGCCAGGGATTTTCCAAGAGCAATATGTTCAGCCGCATTAAGGGTATCAATCAAAGATAATTGTATGCATGGAACATCGGCATCGGGATACATTATTTTTAACGGGATAAACATGCCATGATCAAATCCGCGTTGCTCATCCAGAGTGTATTGAATATTATTCTCACCCAGCATATTACCCAGCGTGAACGCTAATTCGGGAGACCCTGGCGCAGGGTATTTAATCTGGTATGACTCTTCGGGAAATCCGTGGTAGTCGTAAATTAATTCTGGATTCGCGCCACTGGTAATTGTGGGTATCGATGCCTCCCAATGAGCACTAACCATCACGATGGCAGAAGGTTGTTTAAAGGTCGTGGGAATAGATTTTAAAAAATTCACCATGGCCACATGATCTTTATCTCCAAGCAATGGCATGGGCCCACCACCATGGGGCATATATAAAACAGGCGCCAAAGAATCTACGACGGAATTTGAATTAAGCATGATCGAAATAGTCAAAAATTTTTGATTTTGAATATAGTAATGTAACTGCACCAGATTAACCATATACCCATCCAGTATTCGAACAAAAAGTTTAATATTAAAATACAATCCCCAAACCGTTCAATGAAACTTATCAATAACAGGCTAGTTGAAACCGCAGATGCCATACTGGAAATCAGGGATATTGGCCAAGGCCCCGCCGTGGTGCTGATACCGTCCTGGGCAAGAGATATCAACGACTATAATGATCTTGCCAATGGGTCTCATTGGGGTGGGGTATCGGTGCGTATCAATTAATCCAAGGCAGGTCGGACGCAGTACAGGAAATACAGAAAACATCACCTTATTTCAATGGGCGGGAGATATCGTTGAGGTTATGAAGGAACTGAACCTGGAATCAGTCCATGTGGTGGGACATGGCCATGGTAATCGCGTAGCCCGTTGCCTGGCGTGCCGCTGGGAAGAAAAGGTTTGTTCAATCATCTTGCTCGCTGCGGGTGGCGCAATACAGCCTTCTGAATTTGCAATAAGAGCATTTGAAAATGCGTTCTCGGGAAAAGTCAGTGATCAACAATGGTGCAGCTTGATGCACCACAGCGGTTTCTTCTCGAAACATTCCGATCCTATGGTCTGGCAATCGGGTTGGTGGCGCAATGTTATGAAGTGGCAAAACAACGCGGCGGAACTGACACCCAGCACCCAATGGTGGTCGGCGGGGACGAACACTCCTATATTAGTCCTGCACGGTCAGGATGATATCTGCGCTCCTATAAAAAATGCACAATTGCTAAAACAAAATCTCAAAGACAGAGTTACCCTGATTGAAGTTGAGAATGCCGGGCACGCCCTGCTTCCGGAACAACCGAAGATTATATTTGATGCCGTTTTAAAGTTTTTACAAACCCGGGGTACAATCTAGACATTCTGACCGGACCGCTATAAATTCCGTGGCCGAGTCCCTCGGAAATAAGATTGACCGATGCCACCCTTGGTCAATGCATCCGCTCTGATTCGGGTCCAATGGAGACAGGATTTATATCCGTCGTCCCCCAGCACTTCGGTCAAAGGGGTTTTTAGTTCATTCTCCACTCGCTCAACCGCGTCCACTGCATGCAACGCGATTTCTTTTGTACAATCATTGACTGAGACATCCGAGAACCCGGAGCAGATTAATGAATTCGAAAAGGATGTATCATCGATAAAATAAAAATTCAGGCCTTGACTTCTTAACATTTCATCCCAGATTTGATATTCGCGGTTTTGATCAATCTTCAACCAGTCTCGACCTACAATTTTTCCCCCAGGTTTTAATACCCTACATATCTCATCGAACAATGGCTTAACATCCTGGAAGTGACAGGCAACGGCAGTAAGGTAAACAACATCGAATTTTTCATCCGCCAATGGAAACGGACCAGGTTCGACCTGGGTCAGTGTGATCTTTTCGTTTAAATTTGCCGCTTCCACCAATCCAGAGGCCCGTTCCAGAACGGCATTATCGATATCGATACCATGAACATGGTTAACATGGTGGTCCCTGGCAAGGGTAATTACCGCACCGCCGAGACCACAACCCACATCGAGCACATCCAGATCGGTTAAATCCAGCCCATCAACAATAGCAGCCACTGCCTCATCACCTCCCGCCGACAAATAGCCCTGTCCATAGATCATTTCCATGGTGGCAATATTTTGTTTGTCGTAGTTGTTGGTCATGTTGACGCAATATTACGCGATCTTTCGACAGATTCACAAATTTTTGGTTTAAAATACTTAAAATCTAGAACCCATTACTTTCACGATCATGAAACTTGCAACGGCTACAGATCAACCCGAACAAATGTTACTTCTTGAAAATTTGCCTTTCAAGATGGATGTCGGAATTGCAGAGCGCGCATCTTTTGGTCTGATCGTGCTAGGTACGGACTACACAATCGAACACGAATGGCGGAAGATTTTTGAGCACGTAGATGGTGTGGCGCTATATCAAAGTCGAATTTATAATGACAATTTGATCACCCCCGAAAATTTACGGGCGATGAAACCACGGATTACCGCATGCACCGAAATCCTCACGCCGACGCCCGTAGATGTCGTCGCATATGGTTGCACTTCAGCATCAATGGCCATTGGCGAGGACGGTGTTTTTGAAAATATTCACAAAGCGAAACCTGAATCGAAATGTACGACACCGATCACAGGGGCATTTGCGGCATTTAATGCTTTCAAGGCCAAACGTATCGGTGTACTAACGCCCTATCCCGCTGACGTCAATGAAATTGTTGCAAAATATATAACCGATAATGGATTCGAAGTGCCGGTATTTGGATCGTTTAATGAAGACCTTGATACCAATGTTTCACGAATAACCCCAGAGTCCATTGAAAACGGTGTTCGCGAAATTATTAAACACGCCGATGTCGATGCAATTTTTGTATCCTGCACATCTGTAAGACTGGTCGAAGCCTGCAGGGATCTTGAAAAAAGTCTTGGCATCCCGCTAACCTCATCCAATCATGCAATGGCATGGCATGCATTGAGATTGGGTGGAATCGATGATCGATTACCGGAAATGGGGTCGCTGTTCGACTTGGCTCTGGCCTAATTTTGGCCAACCCTGGGCCTGGTCCTGACCTAACAGTTGAGCCTCTTGCCAGAATAATATAGTCCAGGATAATTTGGCTCTTATTTTCTAAACAAAAACTCCCCGTACATTCAGGGCAATTATTTCTTTCGGGCAAGGAATAACCCGTCACCAACCGCAATCATGGAAATATCAACGGTTTGATCTTGTGAAATCAGTTTGTTGAGTTTCCTGATACTTAAGGTATCTTCACTGTTGTCCGTATCATCTACAACTGCACCGCTCCAAAATACGTTATCCACCAGAATCAAACCATTGGGGCGAATTAGTTGCACCGACTTTTCATAGTACTGACAATAGTTGGTTTTATCGGCGTCGATAAACACCATATCAAAATGGTCATTCAGTCCTTGATTCAGTAAGGAATCCAGGGTTTCCAAGGCCGGCGCGATTCGCAGGTCAATTTTATTTTCAACCCCCGCTTTTTCCCAAAACGGTTTAGCAATATTGGTCCATTCACTGCTTACATCGCAGGCGATAATTTGCCCATCCTCAGGCAGTGCCAGTGCCATGGACAATGCGCTGTAACCGGTAAATGTCCCCACTTCGATAATATTTTTTGCATTTATGAGCCTGACTAACATCGCCATAAACTGCCCCTGATCAGGAGAAATTTGCATCATCGAGTAATCGAGATTTTGGGTTGCTTCCCGAAGTGCAACTTGTTCAGCAGTCTCGCGAATCGAAACGCTCTGAATATAGTCGTACAATCCCTGAATTCCACTTACTGGATTTTTCGACATTTAGGTTTCTCCTTTAAATTTATGAACTGCAAATAATGACTTCCCCAGCGGGGCACGAAACAACCAACGCCATATACGCAATATCACCTTCTGCAATTTCGACGACTTCTACCAGTTGTTCTGCCTGAATGGATGACAATGCGTGACACAGCCATTTTGCTCGTGGATGATAAAGCGTTAACGACTTAAATTCACATTCTAATTGCGCCATTTTCTCCGAAGGATGAAAATTAATTAGCCACTGAATACTAAGCGGCATAAATCCGGCGCCGGGCATCCGACCATCTTCGGTAATCGCAACTTTCCACTTCAGGTTATCTCTTTGAGCAGATTTAATTGCTCCCAAACTGACCGCACTCTGGTTTACTAACTGATCAAGATTAGTTGTATTTACCGCCCAGGTAATTAACTTTGGTTGATGACTTATGCTTTTCTGAATACGAGGATCATCGAGCCCAAACCAGCGGGGTTGATCCGGTGGGGTCATATCCGGATTGACTGCAATTACTTCAAGATAGACGCCATTGGCCATTGACATTACCCGGTTATGGGTCCCCATCATTTCATGTTGGCCCCCAGGAGGGATATCAACGCCTAATGTTTCTCGAATATAACTGGCGCCATCATCCAATGTACGAGCGGCAATAACAATATGATCAAGCTGGACATCCATAACAAATAGTCAATCGACAACAATCAAAGAATACGGCACATCCTGGGTCGCCAGGGAAACTCTGTCTTGGTAAAACAAAAAAGACTCAACCACAAAAAATGCACCAACATGGCCGGGAAGAAAAACCTGCACTTCATGATTGACTGCGGTATTCGCTTCAAACCTTCGGTCAGCATTTTTTTCCGCCAATGGATCATATACAAAATTACCAACCCAGTCCGAGAAAAAAGAAATCCCCATTTCGTATCCGCCGACCCATCCTCGGCTATCCCACAATTTATGCTCCTGGTAATAGGATTCCATGACATCGTTCATTTTCCCTACGCTCAAATCTGGTTGCAAACAATCAATTACCGCATCAAGTGCTCCCGCAGCTTTTTCCGCCACCTCCAGCACCTCTGCATCCGGCTCGCCAACACTATAGGTTCTGGCTGCGTTCACGTGATATCGCTTATGCACCCCGGACAGATCAACAGTAACAACTTCGCCAGGCTGAATTTTTTTGCGCGTAGAAATTCCATGGGTTGCATTAGATTTCTTACCCGACAAAACAGGCATGATCATACCCTGTAGTTCGCCGCCAGAGGCAGTCATTGCCCGGATAACTTCACCCTGGACTTCAATTTCTGTAACCCCCGGCCCGATCGTCTCAGCAGCGGCTTTATGACCTATAGTCGCAATACGGGCCGCTTCTTCGAGGCACAACATTTCAGCTGGAGACTTTACCCACCGCACTTCGCGCAATATCTGGCTGCCGTCAATAACTCTTGCGCCGGCAGCTTCGAGATTTGCCTGAAAACGCTCACTCACGGCCCGATTAGGACGCATCGCCCAGTACTCCATGCCTACGGTTCCATTTAGCCATCCCTCAGCCTTTAATTCATCGGTTACAAATTGCGACCCGTCACGATAAGTGTCGGTGGGAAAATACCTGACATCGCCGTCCACGGAAAACATCCTAGTTAAAAATGCCTCGCGTTCGGTTTCAAAATGAATAAATCGATCGTGGTCCACGTGAACCGCAAAACCATTTGAAGCAGGCCATTCGATGGGGCTTTCGGTTTGATACCACATACAATTGAAACCGCTAAGATAATACATACTCTCCGGCGAAGTCAGAAACAAACAATCAATATTTGCTTTGGACATCCCACCACGAATGCGCATCAAACGCTGCTCAAACTCTTCTTTGGGAAAAGGAAGCTCTCTATCGGGTTCTGCTTCAAAGTATATTTCGTTCCGATACTTCATATTAAATGCCTCGGTCGGAGTGTTTCCAGATCATTATAACCCAGGCAATGGGTAATCATCGATCTACCTATTTGCATTCCCAATTAATCGGCAGCTTCCTAAATTATTCATTCATGTCATTATATTTCGAAACATGTCTAAATTCACGCTAGAAAATGTACGCTTGACTTTTGATTTACGGCTCCAATGATGGTGCAACAACATAGATATACGCAAAAATCCAATCTATCACTGAACGACGTGATTGATTAAACTATCGCGATGGAATTAGAAGACTTATTTGACCGACAGAAAATTGTAGAGTTGAGTTTTTTCAACTTTAGAAATGCCATTACTGCAGCCTTTTTTGCGGACATTGACCTGAACATACTAACCGTAAATAAAAATTTTGAATCTTTTTTCCCCGTCCTTGGAAATGTGAAAAATACAAATTTTTTAAAAATACTTGAACAACTGGGAATCGAATCTAAACAGGTTAAGTCTTTTAGCAAAAACCTGAACAAAGACGGTCATGTTTTAATTCCAAAAATTCCACTTGTGATTGATGGCAAAGAGAAAGTATTTTCGTTGCTATCAGCCTACACCTATGATGAAAATTTTTCCTGCCTGCGAGGAATTCAAGGGCAATTCGTGGATCGTACTGAAGAATATGAACTGCGCAAGGAACGAGAAAATTTACTCGAAGAAAAAATTCGCAACAGGGAAATTATTGAAGAAAAATCGCAACAACTGGAAAGGCTGGCAAAGCGTCTTGCACAATATCTTTCTCCCCAACTTTACGAATCCATTTTTACCGACCAGGGTACCGAGAAAAGAAAAATTGAACGTAAAAACCTTACCGTCTTTTTTTCCGATATTGTCGGTTTCACTGACATCACTGATGGTATTGAGCCTGAAACACTGGCCTTTATGATTAACACCTACTTGAGTGAGATGTCACAAATAGCCCTGGAATTTGGTGGCACCATCGACAAGTTTATCGGTGATGCGATAATGGTTTTCTTCGGCGACCCAGAAACCAAAGGAGAAAAACAGGATGCCATCCACTGTGTAAAAATGGCAATGGCCATGCAGAAGCGCGCTATGGAATTACAGGAGTTATGGCATTCTCGTGGAATTTCACAGCCTCTCGAAGTTCGAATGGGAATTGATACCGGATACTGCACCGTGGGGGATTTTGGTTCTGAACAACGTCTTGACTACACCGTATTTGGCAGTCCTGTTAATCTCGCATCTCGACTTGAACACGAGGCCAGTCCCAACGAAATTCTTATTAGCGAGTCGACTTATCTACTCATAAAAGATGTTGCGAAAACAACCCGACTCGATGATATTTTACCCAAAGGATTTACCCGGCCAGTCAGTGTCCATAAAGTTGAGCAACTCGAAAGAAACTCTGAGGACCTCAACGATAAATTATTGATCGAAGTTGGAAAACACGTGCGGGTTGATATTTACAACAAAAATAAAATAAGGGAATCAATTATAGAATTAAGACAAATCCTGGCCCAAATCGAAAAAAGCAGTAAGGATTCGACGGTCTAATTTTTCAACCCCGAAGTTATATTCTTGTCAAATAAATATTAATATTTTCATCCCGGGTAGGTACATATTTAGCAATGAAGCTGGAATCTTCGGGCTCAAATTGAATCTCGCCAATTAAATCAAATGCTATTGCGAATTTGAATGTTTTTACATAACTCGTTACCCAGAATTCAATTTTTAATTACTACCTGACAATTAACTAGTCTGACTGGAATATTAAACCCCGAATCGGAATAATATTGATCAAAGCCAGTAGCCACGGCTTGTTTTATGGCTGCAGTATCGGCATCTGTACCCTTTTTTTCTTTAACTAGCCGAACCGCCGGCCCCAGGTTACAGGCCAATTCCGACATATCTTCTCGGCATAAAGTGGTAGAAATGGAACTATCGCTTTCAGATATAGAATAATCGGATAGTCCCGCCCCTTCGAAAATTTCTTTAACATAATTTATGTCGGAAAACGCCAATGGCCCTGGTTCATTGGGGTTGACTGGATCTGGCTTGCCCAGGCGCTCAACCGCAGCGTCTCGGGGTAATTTAAACCAGGGGTTATGCTTTAATTCAGCCCAGGCAGAGAACGCGATCTGCCCTCCTGGTTTTATCGCCCTTGCGATGTTTCGAAAAGCAACCACAGGATCGCCGAAGAACATTACACCAAATCGGGAAATCATCCAATCAAAACTATTATCGATAAATTTATGAGTCTGAACATCCGCCTCCACGAGCTTGATATTAGATAATCCTTCCAGCGCTATTCGCTTTCGACCATGTTCAAGTAGTGGGGCCGATATATCAATTCCAGTGATGTTGACGGAGCCTCCCGCAATTCTGACACATTGGATGGACGTTGCGCCGGTTCCACAGCCAACATCCAGCACATGATCACCTAATTTAAACTTACACCGATTTAAAAGTTGCTGATTAATGTTATCAAAGCAGGCATCCAGCCCAGCCTGATAGCGTACCCAGTTTTTTCCCGATCCGGTATTCCAGAATCTTGCCTGTCCGTCGTTATGCGCTTCGTTAGGTGCGTCGTTATGCCCATCATTTGCTGGCGTAGTTGGCATTTTTGGGATTTAAAGTTGATTGATCCAAAGGTTAGCATATCAAATTATGATGATGAATTATTTCGAACCTTTTCCAAACGTAATATCCTATTGAAAAATTCCATTGACCACGTTTTATTATGGCCAGTATTTCTCAGGCACACCATTGTTATCAGGGGCGCTAACCTTCCAAGACAATGCATTATTACCCTGGGCCCTAACAATAAAAGTTAAAGTTTTTTCCTTTACATCCCCCAGATTATCGTCTTTCTTTAGATTACATGAAACCGTGCCCACCCTGGCAGCTCCATCACCGGCATGCACATAGGTCATTTGGCTTACATAATCCCCCTTGATTTTAGCTACATCCAATCTTTTAGGGGCCTCAAGTGCGTCCTTATCTGGTATTTCTCCAATTTCACTATAACGCAGCGACAATTCTGTTTTTATAGGGTAAAACAAACTCGCACATTCTGCCACTCTCGCCCTGATGGTATAATCCCGATAGGCTGGAACTGCAATTGATGCCAATATGCCTATGATTGTGATGACAATCATCAGCTCAATCAGGGTAAAACCACCTTGTCTTAGTTTTTTTTCCATTGTACCTCTCCATGTATAAATTAATTCCCAATTTAGAATTCCACAGCATCGTGCTGTGAACTGGCGCCATCACCTAACGTCGATTTCGCTCCACCGAGTAGACGTCGAATCCGGCTTGAACGTCAAAGTTCATAAATTGAATATGACGTTTTCGGATCACACTCCTGCGCTTCAAACTAATAATGATCCTTATAACCAGTAAATCAGCAAATTGATGTGACAATAGTCACAGTTCTCAAAATCTATCGAGTCGTTTGCCTATCTTTTGGGATTGACCGGTCAATTTAGCAATTGGGTAGTAGTTAGATGGAACCAATTGTTGGTAAATAAGGTCTTAATAAGGGTGAACCGTTTTTTCGATCTGATGTTGAATACTGGTGAACGATTCAAATTAGAATTTAGCGTCAGATTTGATACTGCGGTTACACAAAATCTTGGTTTATACAAGCATCAGACTGGAGTAGGTAGGAAATGAACCAGCAAGTTTGGATTCCATACCAAAAACTAGAGCATCAGTTTCCTGAAGATCAAATTTACACTGTGAAAACTGTGCAAGGAGATATCCTTGTCTTATGTCAAATCGTTCCACGGTTTGACCCGATTCACCGCGGCAAAAATGAAGAACTCGTGCCAGTGCTAAAAACCGAACCAGTATAAAACTGGACATGAGTAATGGAGCCAGTACCGATTTTTCCTTTATTTCAAATTAGAAGGTACTGACACCATACTTTATCAAACTTTATTGAATCGCTTTGCCCATATTCTTTAACGCGTTACCTAAACCACTTCCTGACGGCGATTTAGCTGATCCTGACATGGTTGCACTAAAGCTTCCCGACACCGTCACCGGCAGTGTTGGGCCAAAACCAGTACATGAGCCACTGCCAGTAAGCGGGCCAGTAATGCTGGTGCCCATGATAGTTCCGTTAAAAATTATAGTACCACCGCAAGTCACGCCGTCTGTAGTATCAGAACCAGCGACGGGTACGGAGAATTTTGTACCATCAGCACTAATGGGCGCAGTACCCGAATCAACACCGTCAGAAACGGTCACGCTGGTCGAGCTCACGGTTATTGTAATTCCTCCAGGCGTTGTTACCGGTGGAATTCCAGGGGCACTTAGGGTAATTGTCGCCGTTCCAGTAAAAATCGTACCGCCACCACCACCTCCACCACCATCAGAACCGCCGCCTCCGCAAGCAACAAGTGCAGTTGCGAACAAACCGATTGTCATAAATCGTAAAAATTGCATAATTAATTCCTCACTAAAAAATATTGTTTTATAAATACATCGTCGTCGTTATTCTGGAGTCTGTTTTTGCATTTGTTACAAAATTGCAGTCGAAAATAATTACAATACAGGTGAATTGCAAAATACAGTCGGGAATGGCGAACCGTTGGCTCCAGGAAAGATTAGAGGAGACGAGGGCACAGGACATGAAATGAAGTTATTCAGAACAGCAATAAATTCCTTGGAGTCACCTACTTCAAGCCTAAAGTTTTCTGAAAATGATGTACCGATTGTAATATAACGCCCTACATTTACCGCAGTATTGCAATTATTGATCAACCTTACTATTTCAATTCCATTTTCCATGAAAGTTGTTTGCGTTACACAGCTATTCGAATTTGCTGTTGCCCCAGCGCCACCATCACTGGACCCACCACCGCAGCCTGTCAGGCCAATGATTATTGTCGTGAACCCACCCAGACAAACACTTCGTATTTTATTCATTTCAATTTACTCACTGATTCTTAGAACAAGATCAAATTTGATCTCGATTATTTTAATTACAATTTCATATATACCCAGACAGAGTTAGACCTCTGGAATAATTCTCTGTCCAGAAATAAATGAAATAACATCAGGAAATACCGCTAGTAGGATCTACTAACACCTTTCTCATTCGCTTTCGCCATTAAGAATATAATGGGCAGCAAACGGACATCCGTCTCCTCCGAATTTGACATTTGAAACACTTTTTGGTGTGTTTTCCAATGTCAATAAACCTGCAAAACGCCTTCAAACTATTTTCAAAGACAAGCTGTGCAACCAAAATTTTCAAATTCTATCTAGCCAAATACCTAACCAGAATCTAAGAATTTCGATAGCAGTGTATATATAGCAAATAAAAGTAAAAATGGGTGTGATTTTAATCACATCTTTTTAAAAAATTGAATTTTAGTGGCGGGAAGAAACGCTGCCCGGGAAGGGGAAATCAGATTGTGTTCAGTATTGCCAATCGTCGCGAGAGCATAACCGAGGGCGACACCTTGGAGTTCACCAATAAGAGTATCAAGCGAATCCGGTGACGAAAAAAGAATGGGTTCCAAATTATTCATGGCGCTCCTAATTCGCTCAATTTAGAAAGGTTAGGCTAAATATTTCAAATTGACTGGTATTGATTTATGAATCTAAACGTGTTGCACTTGATTCGGATGAAAATCATTTTCAGACTTATAAATTAGAAGTTTGAAGATGGCGTTAGCAGTTCAATAACAGGTATGTTTATGATTGATAAATACTTTAAGGAACTTTATCAAAGGGCAATGCATGAAGCATATTCCCGAGCCGATATTGAAATAATCAAAGCCTTGAATGATGGTGGTAGTTGCTTGGATTGCGGGGCAGCCGCAGGACATAAATATGACCATCTAAATCAAAAGATGGGATTAGAACAATCTTTGTATCATGGAATTGAATGGAATGCTGAGCGAGTCAGTGGCGGTATCTTAAAAGGGCTGAACATATCCCAAGGTGATTTAAACAAAAATATCATGTTTCCAGATGAAACGTTTAAGTGCATTTTTGGATTGTCAGTTTTGGAGCACCTTTTAAATCCATGCAATTATCTGAGGGAATGTTACCGCTGCCTGGAGAAAAATGGGACATTGGTTTTGTTAACTCCAAATATCAGCACCTATTTTACAATTGCATTGCTCTTAGTTGGAAAAATGCCATCGAGCGGCCCCCATCCGGACTCAGATGCCTTGTTGAAACAAGAAGAAACCTTCAAAGTAAGCCGTGAAAGCGCTCGAACCGATTCTGAAACCGATACGCCGGTCCATCGACATATCGTGGTATTTAGCTATAGAGTACTAAAATCCTATCTAACTATGCTTGGATTTAACCAAGTCAAAGGCTATGGATTTGGGCTATATCCGTTTCCTAACTTTTTACAAAAACCGCTTGAATTTATCGATCCGTATCACTGTCATCAGATGGTCTTTATTGCACGGAAATAATCGAGATTTAGAAAGATTTTTAGACGCCCATCAACTACACGTGTTTGAGCTTCCCTGGTTACAGAATTAAGCCAGGGCTTCAAGTCCGTAAGTTTCAACTAAATTGAGTAGTTTCAGAGAAGGTCCATTTGGGGATTTTTGACCTTGTTCCCACTTCTGTACCGTCGATACACTGGTATTTAAATAAGCAGCGAACACGGCCTGACTAGCCTTGTGTTTTATCCGCATGCGTTTAATCTGCTTCGACGTATAAGGTTTCACAGGGGATATACACAACGCATCGAACTCGCGCATAGTCATGGTATCCATGACACCCGCGTCATGTAACCCCTTAGCGGTTTCATGCATTGTCTTCAATAGTTTGTTAGTCATTGTCACTTACCTCTAGTAATTCACCCGTTTTAATCACCCTATTTAAAGTTGTTGGCCTATAATTGAGATATTGATCTGCTAACAGCTTTAACGCTTTTAACTCTTTACGACCGATATCAGTCCGTTCATTCTTGGCAAAGCCATATAAGAAAAAGGCTGTATTCCCCTGCAGATATGCAACCAGCGTTCGTGTACTACCACGTTTTCCCCTACTGGGTAGTGCCACTCGTTTCTTCATGATATGGCCGCCCAGGTTTGCATCGACCAACCCCGATTCCATTTCCAGAACCGCCGACAATAGTGCTGAATCGGGCAGCCCTTCCTTAGCAGCCCATCTATGGAACCATTTAGTTTTAAATGTTCTCATTTGGCGGATTCCTTTCGCAAAAAGAAAAGTATAGCACTAAGTGCTATATATTATCAATAATAATTAAACTACGAGTTTTTCTTTGTTATAGGCGCGCTCAGAATAATATTGAATATTTTTAAACACCCATCAAATACACTTCCAATTCATCACAGATCAGTGCGGTGGTACTTCCTCTTCCCTCATTGGTTGTCGCCAATGACATACTTATTTCTTCCTAGTTTTAATTTTTCAAAAAACTGGAAAATGGTTTTCTACTTTCACATATTTTCACCAAATTTAAAATATGAATTACAGACTCATGATGGAATCAAGGTTCTTGTCGGAACTAACAAGGTCCTTGTCTTCATGAAATTTGACGTTCATAACCTCCATATCCCCCCAGGATTTAAATGCGTTCGAACCTTCGTTGCCGCCGTAGCGCGCGGATACAAGCTCACCCGAAACCATATAAATTTTAGCCAAACTCAGATCGGCAAAAACCACAACAGCAGTCCCCGTACGTTCGAGATTCACAAACGGTTTAATCGCCTCGTAAATTGGTAGCTTCGTCAAGTCATGGTTGTATCCGGAGTAAACAGCGGTAATCGAATCGAGAATTGTGATGCTAGATTCGAACCACTGTGAATCGGCGTCAAGCTCTGAAACCTCTCCTTCTAACCTGGATTCTGAATCGGTATCAATATGGGTTGGTTCGCTGAACTCTCTTAAAATTTCAGGTTGTTCTTCTAGCTCGTCTGCAATACTTTTCTGCTCATCAGAGTTGAATGGGGCGTAACCTGAATCTAATTCTATAAGAAGGCGCGGACGCGCATCGAAAATATGACGACAGACACCGCACTTGACCATGCCGTTACTTAACTGCAGTTTATCCGACGTGAATCTGAACATGACGTCGCATTTCGGACAGGAACAATAGTAGATCTGGCTCATCGCAGGATTCTTTACGGGTATATCAGTATTCCCGCCCCCAATTATTAGATTATTAGTATGCCTGAATCTAGGTGATACTTAAACAATCTAAAGGGTGGGAATAACAACTTTAAGACACCCATCAATTACACTTCCCATCAATTACACTTGTTCAAGGGTGACTAGCCAACTGTTTACTGATAAGATGTCGTTACTCATTTGTATCTTTGGGGGATGTGTATGAGATTACTAATGAAGCTACCCAGCTTAATTATTCTTCTGGGGATTGTGGGGCATTCGTCTATAGTAGCTGCAGCAAATTGGGCGGCGGATATTGAAGAAGTCTATCCCATTAGAACCGTAAGAGTTGAACACAACGGACGACCACGGGGATGGGCGAATCCAATATCACCCATTCCGTTCGTCCATCGAACAACTATTGGGCGCGAAGGCGCGGATACGCTGTTCTCTGGTGTTCCTAGGGGCGGACTCCCTACCCCAGATTGGGGCCCATACAAGTACTATCCCCCTGCAAAACTGGTCGATAATCCAAGCCTGGATCATGAAACTGCTGATCCGAATGTCCTTAAAGCAGTTCTGGGAACCTATGGTCATTCCAGGGACAAACGTTCTGCCTGGGGCAGAAAACTTACTTTCAATCGGATTCTTCATTTCGATACCTACATCCGATTTCCGTTAGGCTATCCACTTACCAGTGCCCATGCTGATAGCCTGGTAAAAGCAGAGCTAAAATGGAGAAATATTGCAGCAACCCTTAATGCGGAGACTGGATGTGATGCAACTCCGAGCGGGTTATCGTTTGTCACTACTCCCCTGGAACTTTTCAGTGTGACACCAGAATATTTAGATGACTTTACCCTAGATTCTTTTGATACGGAAATACTAAACGAAGGGATTGATTACATACGCGTTGACGACCAAACATTCGACGTTACCGAAATCGTTCGCAGATGGATGAGATCAAGATCAAGTGGTCTCAGACCATTAAGTTTGATTCTCCTCGGTGCAGAAAACCCACGTCCCGAAGGCTTATCTAATCCGCCGAATTTGGGCAAGCACCGAAAACGGCGACACGATATCAGATGGCTGCGGGTTAGAGAGCATCGCTTTGACAACAACGAATGGGAATTCTTTTGTTACCATAATGCCGGTAATCTGCGATTGGAGATGGAGTTTTAACCTCGCCCGCAAAATCCAACTTTAACGCAAGATCCAACTTTAAAACACCCATAAATTACACTTGCTCTAAATTTGAAATCGATGGATGTCCTATGTATTTTTCTTTTACTTACAGAAAAGAAATATGATACCTATTGGGGGAAAAGGTGACGGAGGGATTAAATTTTAATCCCGCCGTCACCTTTTATTTTAGTGAGTATCAAATTTTGGTCGCCGAAATTGTACCCGATATATCAAATGAAAAAAGGCCATTATCGATACACGCTTTTCCGCCTACTGTCCCTGTGATGGATGAACCTGAGATAGTGCCATTCGTAATCGTATTTTCGAGGCAAAATGTTCTTCCGCCTACGATTGTATTTGACGGTGAAAGTACTCGGAATGTGCTGCCCGTGAGTGTTCCACTATCAAAATTTCCAACTGTATCTGTTATCGTGACACGACCACTTTCGGTAATCACAATCGTAATCGCCTCGGTTGCTGTGGCAGATTCCCCAGTGAAACTAGTAACGGTAGCGGTCACTGAACCTCTGTAGGTACCTGAAAAGTCAGACGCAAGTCCCGTTGAGCCGGTTGACCCGCTGGTAGATGCAGCAGCTCCTCCACCAGAACTACTCCCTCCACCACAGCCTGCCAAGCTCAAGCTAAAAAACAGTAATAGAAAGAGGAAAGTGGTATTTATTGGTTTCATTATTGGTCTCATTGATTTTAATTTGTGATTGATTGTGATCGCATCAACACGATGCGCGCCGTATGAAAATCGATTCTTTTGCTACAATCCCAATTGGGAACGTTATCAAAAACATTTTTCAGTTAGTTCTTATGGATTAAATTCATAGCGTTCCTAAACTTCTCTATTCTCTTTCTTCCTTGCGAGAGCCAAAACTAATTAAGTCCTCGTCCCTTTTTCTCTTACTCAATTGATGGATGTCCTATATTCTTTATGGGTGTCTTATATATTTTCTATCCTTTTGGCGATCTTCTCAACTACTAGTCCAATGATGAAGCCACATTAAATTAATAGCAGAATGAATTAAAACAGTTGTTGTTATCGAACCTGTAACGTGACGCACTAAACCTAATATGACACCATACAACAAAAAGAAACATAGCACTATCACGTCATATCTTTCAATATGCAAGGCTGTCCATAATATGGATGTGACTACAATTGAATAAGCGATTCCAAACTGTGCCTCTATAGAAGTATATAGTGCTCCTCGAAAAACAAGCTCCTCAGTAATCGGTGCTAATAGTACTGTAGATGTCCAAAAAACAAAAAGTCTCCAATTATCTGCAGATTCAAAGAACTCGGAAATCTTTTGGATTGTATCCGGTGTCACCCCTCTAATAATAAGAAAATGCTGCAATAAATATAACGCAATTGCAATCGCAAGAGCGTAAAAATAATATTTCCAAATTACGAATTGTATTCCCAAATAGCTTGCCGTTTTTTTCCTAAGGTAGAGAAAAACTATTAGGGAAAATAACACAAGAAACAGAATATCTAAAAAAAATTCTATGGTTTGATTATCCCATTGAGTTATATACTTTTTAATTCCAAAATATATTGCACCAATTAACAAATTTAAACCAAAGTAGATTATCAAACATCGAATAATTCCGATGTCTCTTTCATCTGTTACGGATCTGTATGACATCTAAGGCAAATTTCCCCAACCAAATCAGGATTGCTTCGATAATAAGAATCCAAAGCCTGTTTTGAATCATGGGTTTGAACATGAATATTTGGACCACGAATATAATCACTTTCTCCAACTCTCAATGCGCCAGTCAACCCTTTATAAATCTTTAGACCTTGGCCAATCCCTGGTATTTTTTCAACAACAAAAAAGTCATCAACCGATTCTATTTGACCTGTCAACGAACCCCCATCTTGATAAGGGGCATTCCTAAGTGCAAATTCGTCTATTTCACCGGAAACTACACCAGAATTGTCGTTGACAAACCATGGTCTACCCTTAGGACCTTGATTTGGATCTGTCAATGCTGGACTCCCCTTCTGCTCATTATTCCCCCGCGCACCCGTATGCATTGCACCCAGATGATTAAACCCATGACTCATGGCACCTGTTACAAATCCATGTTCAAAGTCACCGCCAGATAGTTTTGATGCGGCACCTCCTACTAGCCCTGCTGCAAGTACCTCACCCCCAGGATGATTTATATCTGCAATGGCAGGCGCGGAATACGTTGTAACGCTTCCAGTAATAAACCCTGACTTAAACGAACCACCACTTAACATACTTCGAGCACCTCCTGTTACACCATGCATGACTGCCTTTCCAAGTCGACCTATTTGTGTAGCACGAATCACGGTGCCTATCTTAGCAAATGTCGCGCCAGTTATGGCGCCTATGAGCGCGCCTTTTAGACTACCTGTTGTTATCAGTCCCGCAAGTCCACCCCCAATAGCCCCCGCCAACATCATACCCGCGGTTGTTAACCCTGTGGTGACAACCCCGATACTCGGCACCATAATAGCCGTAGTTAACGCCCCACCCGCAGACGCCATCGCCGCAATCGCATAAGGCGCAAATGCCACTATAGCGATAACCGCAATGAGTTTGATGTTGTCCTTAACAAAGCTAACCACCTTCTTTATCACCGATTTGATGACATTTAAGACCTTCTTAAACACATTGACAACGGATTTAAACAGTTTCTTAAAGAAGTACCCACTGGGGTCGACCAGGGATAGCGGGTTATTGGCCACATAGCTATAGCGATTGAAACTCTGTAGATTCAAGGGCGCCTGGATATGGGGGTCTGCTGAGATAAATCGTGCAATCTCAGGGTCATAGACCCGCCCATTCATATGGATCAGACCCAGTCCTGCCAGGTGTTTATGGCCGGTATAGCCCCTGTCGGTAATTTGATGGGTGATCAGGCCATTGTTGAGATCGCCGTCTTTGATGGCCATACGGCGTTTACCAAAGGCATCATAGTGAAAGCGTTCGACCACAAAGCCGTGTTCATCGGATATGGCGACAATGGAGTCAATATGGTTGCGGTGCAGGTAGTGGGTTTCGGGGGTATTGCCTTCTTCATGGCTAATTACCGCAGTCATGCCCTATGAAGATGAAAACTTTGCTAACTACTTCGATCGATTCGAGCACGAAAATCTCTGGGTTATCCGATCAAATACCCTGGTCAACTATATGGATGAGCTGGATCGCCCGGGTCGATTAATAGTTGCCAGAGCTGCTGAATAATAGAGCAACTGGCTAACTTTGAAACTATTTGGGTCGTTTCAATCCAATTGGCGCGTTATAAGCCCAGTCGTTATACTTTTTTGTACCGCGCAGACTGTGATTGATAGTCTGGTCTGGAGCGGCATAGTCCCAGGGTGTCACCGCACCGATTTTCAAAGCTTCACGGACAAACATGCGTTGTTGCTGGCTGGCGCGTACCTGCTCTGATAGCTTATCAACATCCCACATTTGATCTGCTTTGTCGCCGAGTGATTTTTGAATATCACTGTAACCCGCATCTCCGGCTAGATTATTTAATTCCTGGGGATCAGCTTCAAGATCGAATAACTGTTCCGGATCGATTCCGCTGCGGGTATATTTGATTTTTCCCTGCTTCACCATAACGATTGCTGCCCCTGCCCCTTCTGCCAGATTTTCCGAATAAACCGTATCTGGCCAAT
Source organism: Candidatus Spongiihabitans sp. (assembly GCA_965237725.1). Taxonomy (GTDB): domain Bacteria; phylum Pseudomonadota; class Gammaproteobacteria; order Arenicellales; family Poriferihabitantaceae. The sequence continues at coordinate 3,872,619 of OZ250151.1, read as the reverse complement.
CCGTATCCTGCCCCTGGATCAGGCCGCGCAGACTATTGCCCTGGCACTCACCCAGGATTAATTCCCCTGGAGGTTTATCCGTTGCCATTTCAACAAAAGTCGGTAGCAGATCAACCAGAGAAACGTTTTCGGAAATACGCTGAGAGTCAGATCCCGGCGCATGGATCATTAAAGGCACACGTACCGAACTTTCGAAAAAACATTTTTTATACCACATCCCGCGTTCGCCCAACATGTCGCCATGGTCGCTGGTAAAAACAATAACGGTGTTTTGATCCAGGCCGGTCACCTCAAGGGTATTCAAGATTTTACCAACCTGATCGTCGAGATAACTGATGGATCCGTAGTAGGCATGACGGGCCACCCGAATCTGTTCCTCGCTGGGCGTAAACGAATCCAGACCATATTGGATCAGCAGGCGTTTGCTGTAAGGATCGCTCTGCGCTTCGGTTAAGTTAGCCACCACAGGCATATCAATGGCATCGTGATCATAACGATCCCAATGGGGTTGCAAGCACTGATAAGGATCGTGGGGATGGGTCATCGATATGGTCAGGAAAAACGGCCGCGGGTCATTCCTTCGCGCCAGATCAAATATTTTTCTCACCCCACGATGACAGACCTCTTCATCATATTCCATTTGCACATTACGCAGACAAATCCCCGCATCGGTAAAGGTCTTTGCATTATTCGACTGACCCATAACCGCTTCGGTCCAATCGCCAGTCCAGTTAAAATCCGCGGGATAAATATCCGTGGTCACTCGTTCTTCATAGCCATGCAATTGATCGGCGCCGACAAAATGCATTTTTCCCACCAGACTGGTTTGGTAGCCCGACGTTCTCATATAGTGTGCGATGGTGGGTGTGGCGGACACAAATTCCGCGCCATTGTCGTAGGCGCCAATTTTTGATGCCAGCTGGCCCGACAACATTGAAAATCGAGACGGCGCGCATAATGGAAAATTGGTATAGGCAGAATCGAAAATAAAACTTCGATCCGCAAGTTTATCCAGATTTGGGGTGTCCGCGATGGGATTACCATATTGCCGCAGGAATGCAGGATTCAGTTGATCGCACTGAATCAGTAAAAAGTTTAAAGCGGACGCGGACATGTTGGCTTTTTTTTAATGCAGGCTTTTATAATAATCGACCTACTCTTGTAGATCTGCTCTGGTCGATCTGCTCTGGTCGATCTACTCTGGCTGAGCGTTTTGCAACTGCTGCAACAAATCGGCGATATCCGGCCCTTCGCTGATATTGACACCGTCAGGAACTTCGTAATTCGCCATATCACCACAGGTATCGGTGTCCAGACTGGTGGCGACCTGGGTCATGGTTCCGCCCATCATAATTAACTCCAGGGTGATGCCATCTTCGGTAATACACATATCTCCCATGGTCGGATTAGTCACGATTTCACACTCATTTCCTGCAACTTCTTTCATCTGCCCAGTGTATGTTGAGCCCATGGATTCCATCAAAATGCGGTTGTTGGCTACAAGATCGCCATCTCCCAAGGCATCCACCATTGCGTCATAATTTGGAATTTGGGCAACAATGGCCTGATTGGTATCGGGATTGATCGTCGTTACATCGGGGCCGATGGTAATAGTATGTTGATTGCTTGGTATAGTCATTCCGCCAGCAACCATGCTGACTTGATTGATCTCAAAGTGCTTATAACCCCATTCACAGGAACATTCTATGATCTGCCCCTGAAGCATGCCTGCAGCATCTCGGAAAACGCAGTACTTTTCCAGATGATGAAACCTTGGATTATCGGCATTCACCGTTGTCGTAAAAACGATGCTTAATAAAATAATTCGAACTAATGTCATGAACCTACCCCACTTTAATGAAAATATACAGTTGAACTCGAGTAATGAATCCGAATACTGTGCAAATATTACTCTAATTTCCACAATGGGTCAGGGATTATTTTAGCGCCAATACTTACAACTTATTAATCACAATAAGCCGCCAATACCATAGATTTTTACCCCATTGGTATTTATACTCATTAACACAGAAAACTGTGGGGGTTTTATGGCATTTCTAAGACTGTATCTTGGAGATACATTACAAAAACAATGGAAAATGGAATCCGACTCGATTTCTATTGGTCGCTCGGATACCAATGATATTGTCCTGCCGTCATCCGGCATCTCCAAAAATCACGCAACTATTATAAAAACCGATAAATCCTGGTCCATAGTGGACAATGGCAGCGCCAATGGGGTTTTTGTTAACGGCAAACGGGTTGAACAACACAAACTTCAGTTCTGGGATGAAATTCAAGTTTTTGACTATGTGATTAAATATATGGCGTCGGCGAGATTACCTGGAGAACAACAAGGCGCTTCACTGGATGCCAATACCGAGTTAAGAGCAGAATCAACCCGGGAATTTCTCATCGCCAACACCCAGGATTTGGAAAGCCTGCGTGAAGACAAGCGGATTCCACATGTGTCTTCTATCAAGTCAAACAGCCCTTTCCACAGCGTGGCCGTGGACAAGGTCAACTTTTCCATAGGCGGCTCAAAGATTTGCGATATGCGATTGACCGGCTGGTTCAAGCCCAGGATTGCGGCATACATCCAGCGTAGAACCAATGGCTATTTTCTGATTCGTAATCGATGGGGGTCGATGTCTGTGAATGGCAGAAAGGTGCACAGCGAGATGGAATTAAAGGACGATGATGATTTTGTAATCCATCGCCGACCTTTCAAGTTTTATTATCGTCCCCTGGCTGACGCATAAACAAAATGAAAATCCCTGGCTACAAACTGGTAGAAGAAATTTCCAGCGCGGGTGCGGCCACGGTCTATCTGGGTGTGCAACTGTCCTTGAACCGAAAAGTTGCGATCAAGGTTTTAAATCAGTTCGACAACCCAAGCATGTCCCAGCGTTTTCTCGAAGAAGGACATACTATTGCCGGGTTGAATCATCGGAATATTGTCACGATTTACAATGTCGGTCGAGTCAAAAAATATCATTATATTGCCATGGAGTTTCTCGAACGCGGATCCCTGGCGACTAAAATAAAACGCGGGATGAGCGTAAACAGCATCCTCAATGTGATGGAAAGCATTGGTGGTTGCCTTGAATACGCGCACAAGCGCGGCATCGTTCATCGCGATGTCAAACCCACCAATATTTTAATTCACAAGGACGGTACACCAAAGTTAACCGACTTTGGCATTGCAAAAAATATCGAACGCGATCAGGAAATCACCCTCGATGGAAGCGCTCTTGGTAGTCCTTATTATTTAAGTCCGGAACAATCCCAGGGGAAAACCGTGGACAGTCGATCCGACCTGTACAGCTTAGGGATTGTGTTTTATGAAATGTTGACTGGGCAAAAAGCCTATGTCGAAGACAGCGATATTCAAACCATTATCGCCCACATTAATAAACCTGTTCCCGAATTGCCAAAAAAATTCGCTCGCTATCAAACCCTGTTAAATAATTTACTGGCGAAATCCCCTGATGATCGATTCAACACCGCTGGAGAAATGGTGGGTTACATCAGAGGGTTGCGAATGTCATCGAATCAGAATGACGAAAGCATATGGTCTAGTACCATTGAGTGGTTCTTAAATCAATACCATGCTATTCCGGGCAGGTATCGCATTGCGATACTGGGGTTAGTCATATTTGTAGCCAGCGGAATCAGTTTCTTTGGTGATGCAGAAAACGGTGATTCCTTACCCAAACTTGCCAAAGTAAATATGACGGATAGCAGCGACAACGCCCTACAGGAAAATATTTCTTACAACGAAGCAGATGCTTCGGTTAACGAAAGTGGCCTGGATCATGACCAGGGTAGTGAAATTAAACAGTCAACTTCAACATTAAGCCAGATTGATCAGGAAAAACGACAACGATTGTTACAAACCTTTTTGGATCGTGCCACAAAATCCACAAATTCCTATCGATTAACCCAGCCAAAAAATGACAACGCCCTGTATTATTATTTAAAGGCCGCAAAAATAAATCCGAAGCATCCCGAAGTTCGACGTGGGATATTGAACATTCTCGATATTTATGCGAGTTTGACTCGAAAAGAGATGAATCGAGGAAATTATCAGGCTGCACAAGTTTACCTGGCCCGCGGTAAATCCATAAAAGCGGACTATGTTGATTACGCCGCCCTGGACTTCGAACTGCAAAACTTCATAACGCAACAAAAAAATGATCCCAATTTTCAGGCATATGATGAAACACAGGATGCGGTTACCATTGTTGCCCTCAATGAAGAATTAAACAGCCCAATTGTCGAGCAGCGGGAAATCAATCCGGTTCCCAAGAGCTGGAACGAATTGTGGCATTCCATCGTTGGGCCCTATGGAGCGGAAGACACGGTGGGCAATAAAAAGCGCTCACAAATCCAGGATGCCCTTCGCTAATACAAAAATAGTTTTAAAATGCCAATTAGCAAGACCGCGGTAATCATTCCGTTGGGCAAAATATGAAGTGGGTATTTGGCTCAGCCACAGAGCTTGGCGGCCGTGAAGAACAACAGGATTGTTTTGAAATTATTCATTCAAAGGACAATAAAACCAGTCTTGCCATTGTGACCGATGGCCTGGGTGCCCATAAAAACAGTGCCCAGGCAGCCAGCCTGGTAATCGAGGTTGCCAAAGATCATATGATATCAGCGGTAAAATCTTCGGACACAAACAATCTCACAAAAAACCCCAGGGAATTTTTACAGAATATTTGCCACACGAGCCATAGAGCTATACGTGAACTGGCCAATGAAACCGATTCAAATCCTGCAACTACCTGCATGATGTTGATGTTGTTTGCAGACGAAGCCCACTGGATTCACGTGGGGGATAGTCGGCTTTATCATTGCCGAGGACGGGAAATCGTGTTTCGTACAACAGACCACGCTATCAATGAACTGGATACCGAGCAACTAAAAGCTTTCGGAATCGTCGATCGAACCATAGACGCACAAAATAAAATATATATGTGCCTGGGTGGTAAAAACAAAATCACCCCTGAATATGGTGCATGTGCCGTTGATAAGAATGACTGGTTTATCCTCTGTACCGACGGGGTCTGGGACAGGGTACCGCCTGGGGATCTGGTATCTATAAATTGTGACCCTGAATCGATTAAAATTTCCGCCACAAATCTTGCCAAACTGGCGGTGGGACTCGACAAAAGTGATGCGGACAATGCAAGCCTGATTATTGCGGTTCCTGATCCAACCCCGGATACCCTTCGCGCCAATAACCTGGTAGATCGAATTAAAAGAGTATTCACCTAATAATTTCGAAAAAACTATTTGTGCGCTTGATCCATTCCCAACTATGTTTTTCAGTTAAGAGTATTGTTAGATGATTGACTTTTCTGCTACGCTGACGACTTCAATCTCAGACTAATCCTGTAGAGGTCAATCCTATAAAGTTCAGGCCTGTAGTGAAATAATTAAATGTCATTTAGTTTTATCAGTAATACCGAATCCATAATCAGGCAAAATTTAGCCTGGGGCATCGGCCTGGGCATTATCGGACTGGTGCTGTTTTTTTATGCCTTCAGCAAAGACAAATCCACGGTTTATCTATTGGCCAGTGGACTGATACTGTTTGCTGGCGGCTGGCTTGGTTATCAGTCCTACGTGCTGACTAAATATGGCGGCGATTGGGAAATTTCAATCGAGAATGAAAAAATTTCCTGGAATTCCCCAAATGAAATGTTTGATAATTCCTTTGAACTGCAGCTATCTAGAATTGAACACGTATTAGTTGAAAGTATTATTAGCAGACCCGACACGTCTAATGAATATACCCTGGTCACCGGTAACCAAAATTACAAATTAAAAACCGTAAGTGGAATCAACCTTAAGGAATTTACCGAAAAATTAATTGAGCTCGGTGTAACCCGCAAAGACGTCGAACGGGATCCGGAAAAGAAATAGGATTTAGTCCGGGGTCACTGCTGGCGGAATCAGCACAAAATTGCCGACGTGATTTTTTTCGAGAAACTGTTCTTGGGCCTGGGCAATCTGATCTAGAGGGAATGTTTTTTCAACCAAAGGTATTAATTCACCAGCCTCGATATAGGAAACCAGGTTGGGGAACACCGATTCATCCCAGGCAGTACACCCAATCAGGGTAATATCCTTGAGATAGAAATCCCGCATATCCAGATTAACCATGGGTCCGGCAATTGCGCCGGATGACACATACCGACCGCCACGATCAAGTAGTTTTAACAGGGTACCAAAGCCATTGCCCGCAACATTATCTACTACTACCTGTATGCTCTTCTCGCCAAGGGCCGCCACCAGGTTCTCCTCCCTGGAAAACACCTTGTCCGCACCAATAGATTGCACGCGATCCATTTTGTCCTTACCACAAATTCCGATCACCGTAGCACCCCGGCGTTTTGCCAATTGGACTGCTGCCGAACCCACACCGCCAGACGCGCCGGCAATCAAAACGGTGTCTTTACTGCTCACCTCGGATCGATTGATCATATTTTCTGCAGTGCCATAGGCACAGGGAATGCTGGCTAACTCGGCATCACTCCAGTCGCAATGAACCGCGAAAACTTCCGCGGCAGGCACTTTGACATATTGGGCAAAGGCGCCGTCAAAATCAGATGCCATCCAGATATTTTCCATGGAATCGAATCCCGACACCCGCATGCAAGCGCGAACAATCACCCTTTTCCCAAGCAATCCATCATCTTCGCCCGGGAATACCTTAACTACCCGGCCACAACAGTCGGTGCCCTGAACAAACGGAAACGGTGTGGCTTCATTCCAGCCACCATCACTTTTCTGTTCTGCGTCCCCGGTCTGGTCATCGGCCTGCCTATCGGAAAATTCTTCGGTACTAGTGGATACGGATTCAGAATACCAGCCAAGCCGGGTATTGATCTCGGTATTATTGACCCCCGCTCCCAGCACACGAATTAACACTTCTCCGGGTCCGGACTCCGGAATGGGCACCCGACGATAATCTAGTCTGTCATAACCGCCATTACCGGTGGTAACCACCGCCCACATGGACTGCCCTCCTTTTGAGATGTCGTACTTAGCACTCATTAAATGGTGTTAAAAAAAAATCCGAATGGAATTATTTCAAAAGCATTAGCCTTTGTTGCACGACTTCGGTAAATGCCTCGCAGAATCCGGAAATCTCGGACTCACCAACGGGAATCATCAGGGCGATAAAACCGCGACGGGCGATGTAATAACCTTTTTCCAGCAGGTCAAGGAAGACCAGTTCCATCAATCGATCATCAGCCTCGGTCAGATCTGCTGTGCTGGAAATGTCATTGCTGATGGTATGCATCCCAATCAACGAACCCATGCCGGTAAAACTAATTCGTGTTTCATTTTCCCGAGCAATTTTATTCAGCGCGGCGCGCAACTGTTCTCCCCGATGATTCAATGAATTCAACACACCATCGGTGAGGACCTCGCCCAAGGCAGCAACCCCAGCCGCCATGGTCAGCGAATTATTATTAAACGTGCCGGCATGGGGTATGGAATTATTGGCTCTGGGATCATAGATATTCATTAAATCCTCCCTGCCCCCAAATGCGCCAAAGGTCATACCACCACCAAGATACTTTCCAAGGGTGGTCATATCCGGAATTACATTGTACAACCCCTGGGCCCCCTGGATTGAAAGCCGGGATGTCATGACCTCATCAAATATCAACACGGCCCCGGCCTGTGTACATTCCTTTCTCAGGGATTTCAAAAACCCTTGAGATGCTGGAATACATCCAGAAGATCCCTGCATGGGTTCAACCAGAATGCAGGCCAGTTCATCACCATGCTGTCGAATCAGTGCCGAAGTGCCTTCGATGTCATTGAAGTCGGCCACCACATAATCGAATGGCGCGTTGATGGGCATGCCGCCGCCGCGAAAATAAAGTAAGCCACCATGGTACCCGCCCTCAAATACCATGACCTTCTTTCTATTCGTAGAAAAACAAGCAGTTGATATAGCCAGCAAATTTGCCTCGGTCCCGGAATTGGTGAATCTGACTTTTTCCATGGAAGGGAAACGGCTGCAAACCAACCTGGATAATTCAATCTCATCGGGATTATGACCGCTTAAATTGATGCCATTATCCAGGGCATCATCGATGGCCTTGCGAATAACTGGATTATTATGACCAAATAATCCAGCGGTGTATTCCCCTAGCAAGTTGACATAGCTAAACCCATCGGCGTCGGTAATGCGACAGCCATCGCCGGCCACCACCCGCAATGGAAACGGACTATGAAATAGGACCGTTCGGGTATTTCCGCCGGGCATATAATTGATCGACAAGTCATAGGCTTTGGCGGACTCGGGGTGGTTTTCTATATACCGCGTTCTGGCTACTTCCAGGGCGATATCAATTTCTTCGAACTCGCCATCGAGGGGGTTTTTCTGGGCATTTTGCATCAAAGTTTCTCTGTTAATCCAGCTCTACCTGAAATGCGGTTGGATTATTTCCACAGGTATCATTCATATCCTGGGGACAGGCTGAGATCACCACATAACAATCCATTTCCGCGCGCAAGGTCATGTTATCACCCGGCTTTGTTTCCGGCGCCTTGACATCAAAACTGCCATCATCGTTCAGGAAAAAATTGGTGAACAGGTTCCAGGGCTGAGGGGTATAAGGTAGTTCCAGGCCAAGGTTCTTTAATCCCCTATGCAGGTTGTCCTGGCAATTGTCATGGTATCCCTGTTTTTCTTCATCCCAGCCGAGTTGGCGATAACGCCAGATATCACATGCCGCGTATTGCATATCATGCTGCCCGGGTGAATTGTCATCGACCAGAGTAACTACAGGCTGGCGGTGGTTGGTATAGGCCGAATCACCTAAACGAGGATAGACATTTTCAATAGACGGCTTGGTATGTTCGCAGGAAAGATGTTCATAAATGTCTGAACGGTTGAACGCCCAAAAATCGATTGGCTGAGCGCCCTCGAGATCGGTAAATCTGACCTGTTTGCCTTCGTCCATTTCAAAAGCGGAATAACTTCGGGCATCAACCACAAAGGTTTTACTGGCGACAAAATTAGACATGGTCATGACTCGTGTGAATTGATCGAAAATTATAAACTAAATTAATAGGTCATATTATGCTTATAATCCGATTGAATCCAACAAATTTAGAGAAAACAATTTACCCATGACTATACAAACAGAACCAACCCTGGAGGGCATAGAACAAGCGGCCATAACCATCAGACCATTTCTGGATGAAACCCCTCTGGTGCGGTCAGAATTGCTATCCACCGCCCTGGGCGCCGACATCTGGTTGAAGTATGAAACCGTGACCCCCATCGCTTCATTTAAAATACGTGGCGCACTGAATGCTGCCATCCACGCCCAGAAAAAAGGCACAAAAGGTCTGGTCACCTCATCAACTGGAAATCATGGTCAGGGTGTGGCCTATGCGGCACGTTTGCTGGGTATGACCTCAGATATTTTTCTGCCTAATCCCGCCAATCCAGTCAAGGCTCAGATGATTCAGGCCTTTGGCGGAAATCTCCATGAAGTTGGGGATGATTTTGATATTGCGAAAACCGCGGCGATGGCATTCGCCGAAGAAAACAATTTGATGTTTATTAATGATGGCGAAGACATCGATGTGATGCAGGGTGCGGGTACCATTGGCCATGAAATCGCCCATAAACTGAATGATATCGATCTGGTTCTGGTTCCCCTGGGTGGCGGCAACCTGGTTGGCGGTGTTGCTACTGCCACCAAAGCGATTCAGCCCCAGGCCAAAGTCATCACTGTGCAGGCCAAAGGCTCCCCAGCGGTAACCGAAAGCTTTCACCTAAAACAACCCGTGGAGCGCCCTATCGATACGGTGGCTGATGGCCTGGTAACCCGGGTGCCGCCAGCCCTTGCCCTGGGCATGATGTTAAAGCATGTCGACGATGCTTTGCTTGCCAGCGATCCAGAACTGTTGTGTGCAACCCATTCCCTCCTACAAAGCGCCCATGTTTTGGTTGAACCTGCCGGTGCAGCGTCTCTGGCCGGGGCATGCCAGCACCCGGAAATGGTCAAGGGAAAGCGGGCGGTATTCATTCTCACTGGCGCCAATATCAGCGTTGAGCTGACCCGGGAGGTGTTATCCACAACGCCGCTGGTATAAATAAGCGCATATGTGGAATTACTTTTTAATCTATGGCATTGGGGCAGAATTCACCTTGTCACAGCGGCATTTTTTCGGGACAATACCTGCCCTTTTAGACCAATAATGAATTAAATTTCCTTCACTAACTATCATGACTGACACAACTGAACAATTCGAAAAAGCGAAAACTTCTGCGGGTTTTATTGCGGCTCTGGACCAAAGCGGCGGCAGCACACCCAAAGCATTGAAAATGTATGGTGTAGACGAAAGTGAGTATTCTGGTGACGATGAGATGTTCGATAAAGTGCATGAAATGCGCAGTCGAATCATGACCAATGAAAATTTTAATGGAGAAAAAATTCTGGGAGCCATTTTATTTGAAAATACCATGGATAGTGAGGTGGAAGGTAAACCCACTGCGCGTTATCTCTGGGAAGTAAAAGGCGTTATCCCCATTTTGAAAGTCGACAAAGGACTGGCTGAAGAACAGGATGGCGTCCAGGTAATGAATCCTAATCCTGGCCTGGATGATTTGCTTGATAAAGCGGTGGCCAATGGTATTTTCGGTACCAAAATGCGCTCGGTTATCAAGGTGGCAAACCCCGACGGGGTAAAGAAAGTGGTTGCCCAGCAGTTTGAAGTCGGTAAACAAATCATTGCAAAAGGTCTGGTCCCGATTATCGAACCTGAAGTAGACATAAACTCTCCTCAAAAAGCCGAAGCAGAACAGCTTTTACGGGATGAATTGCTTGCAAATCTCGATGCCCTTAATGAGAACCAGCAGGTTATTTTCAAATTAACCCTACCCGAATCGGCTAATTACTATCGTTCCTGTATCGACCACCCCAATGTTGTACGTGTTGTAGCCTTATCTGGCGGATATAGTCGTGAAGAGGCCAATCGAAGATTGAGTGAAAATAATGCCATGATCGCGAGTTTCTCTCGGGCTCTGGCTGAGGGCCTTTCTGCCAAACAATCGGATGCCGAGTTCAGCGCAACTTTGGGAGAATCCATAGACGCCATTGTTAGCGCTTCGCGCACCTGACACACCATTGCCTGACCCACTATTGATAGACCATTAATTCATCGTTGAGGGCTGCTAATCTGCAGCACTGGTGGTCATATTTTAATCAACCACATGTGACAAGTTGATAGATACCAATCGGCTCCAGCACAACAATCAGTGTAGCACCAAATTCACCGACCTGGATGGGAATGGTTAAATTTGCACCCGTCCATTGTGAAATTTTCGCTTTCTGGGGTTACAATTAGGCTTATACACCGATTGAAAATTGTTTGTTCACAACACAGAGGAAAATAAAGCATGACTGAAAACGCAACTTTCGACTTTAATACTGTAATTGAAACCGCGAAGAAAATAGTCACTCAACCGCGTCAGTTTTTTGAGCAAATGCCAAAAACCGGCGGCTATTCCGAGCCTTTAATATTTGCTGTGGTAATGGGCCTGGCAGCAGGTGTGCTGGCTGCAATTTTTTCGTTCTTCAGTAGCAGTGCACTTGGCGGCATGTCTTTTGGAATAATCTCCATCATTCTGATGCCGATTTTCGCTGTGATCGGCTGTTTTATCAGCGGACTGATCATGTTTGTGATCTGGAAATTAATGGGCTCCTCGGAGAACTACGAGACTGCGGTTCGTTGCGTCGCCTATTCCACCGTGATTATGCCGTTGATACCCATTGCCGGCTTGATTCCCTATCTGGGTACCATTGCCATCGATGCGCTTTGGTTCTGGTTGATGTTTCTGGCCAGTTTAGGTGTTCACAAGCTGGAGCAACAAAAATCCATGATTGTATTTGGCGTGCTCGCACTAATAATGATCATGGTAGGTATATCTGGGGAAAGAACCCAGCGACAAATGGAAGATCGAATGTCTGAATTTAACGAACAAATGGGGGATTTGAGCGAAATGACCCCAGAAGAAATTGGCAAAGCCGCTGGGGAATTACTCAAGGGCCTCCAGGAAGGTGTTGAGGGCGAACAACAGGAGTAAAAACCGAACCGAAATTTTGGCTACTGCTGGTTTATCAAAACCACGTCCGCTATCTACAATTATTTAAAGCAGGTTGCAAATAAACGGGCTCGATTTGAGCCCGTTTTAATTTTGGGCCGATTATAAACAGTCTTTAATGGTATTGCTTAATTGCGTCATCAACTTAAACCACAAGCCGTCTCCAGGAGCGATGTCTATACCTAAGGGGTCGAGTTTGCCAGTTTTGATATCGTTGCCCTCGCTGAGTACCTCGATAATTCTAGATTCAAACTGGGGTTCGCGGAAAATACATTTAATTTTCTGATCAACTATTAATTGCCGTAGCTCATGAATTCGTTTCGCGCCGGGCGGTTGCTGGGGGTTAGTGGAAACCGAGCCAACGGCATTCATATCAAATTCCTTTTCGAAATACTGATAGGCATCGTGATAAACCAGATATGGCTGTGAGTGTACTGATTCTAATTGGCCGGTTGCAATGGATTGAAAATCTTTAACACGATTTTTCATGTCAATGGCGTTTTTCGAATATTTTGATTTATTCACCGGATCCAATTCGCTCAACCATTGCTGGAAAAAATCAATCATCATTAACCCATTGGATGTGGATAACCAGAGGTGGGGATCGCTATACAAATGTTGCTCCAAATCCACATCACTGATAGCCTGATCTAAATCAGCCTCAGGGATTTCTTCTACGGAACCGTGATCATGGCGTTCCCATTGACCCCCTTGGCGAATATTATGCACAGTTAAATTTTCTTCCGCGATCAATGCCTTTATCAAAATGTTCTCTTCTAGTTGGGCAATGGTTTTATTCATCGCAGTTTCATAACCCGGGCCCACCCATACCACCAGGTCGGCGTGGACCAGACTTTTTATGGCTGATGGGCTGATTGAATTGGTGTGGGGTGAAACGCCGCTATTAAAAACAAGTACGGGCTTTCCAATTCCGTGCATAACCCCTGCCATGAGGGAGTGAATCGGTGCCACCGAAACCACTACATTTGGCACCGCGCTGGCTGGAACTGACATACTAAGTCCTACAACCAACAATATGATCTGGCAGATTTTCATATAGTGGAAATTCATGGGTATTAGATCGGAGATAATAGAACCAGAAAGCCACTGGATCATGGGCAAATAATGTTATATTATAACATAATATTTATTTTCAAGCTAAATACCCAGAAATTGTTATGACCCAAAAGGCGCCATCCCGATTTTATGAATCCAGGCACAATCACAAAGCCTGCATGAACTCCGCTTTGGATAAAGCCAAATCTATTTGTGCGCAAAATGAAGTTCGTTTTACCCACATCCGGGAAAGAATTCTTGAACTCATCTGGTCGAGCCATGAGCCGATTCTAGCCTATGACTTATTACGTGCATTGCGGCGGGAAAAGCAGAATGCTGAGCCGCCTACGGTTTATCGTGCCATTGATTTTTTGATAGAAAATCAGCTGATTCACAAAATTGAATCTTTGAACGCCTATGTCGGCTGTCACTATCCCGATAAGGAACACCTGAGTCAGTTTTTGATTTGCAATCAATGTCACCAGGTTGCTGAATTGGAGGACACCAGCGTTAATCAGGTCATTGTCCGCCAAGCGGCGCAATCCGGCTTCCAGGTGGAGCAACAAACCGTTGAGATTATGGGCCTGTGTCCGGCATGCCAGAAAACCGATTAGGAGAAGTTATTATGCCATCGGGGAATAACAACAACGTCCTTATCCGCCTTAGTGATATTTCAGTATTTCGGGGCAATGAGAAAATTCTTGATCGTATCAATCTCACTGTCTCGCGAAATGAGATTGTCACGGTCATTGGTCCTAACGGTGCGGGCAAAAGCACTTTAGTAAAAATTGCCCTGGGACTCAATTCACCCGATGTTGGTGATGTTAATGCCGCACAGGGTATGACGGTGGGTTATGTTCCTCAATCCGTAGATGTGGATAAAAGTTTGCCAGTGTCGGTTAAACGATTTTTGCAATTGTCGGGGGAAAAGAATCATACAAAACTAACCAATGCCCTCGAACATGTCGGTGCGACTCGCCTATTGGACAAACCTTTAATCGGAATTTCCGGTGGTGAAATGCGGCGTGTTTTACTCGCCCGGGCATTACTAAAACAACCCGACCTGTTAATCCTCGATGAACCAACCTCGGGTGTTGATATCAGCGGCCAGGCGGCGCTGTATTCCCTTATCCAGTGGATCAAGGACCATTATCAATGCGGTGTTTTGCTGGTGTCTCACAACCTGCACATAGTGATGGCCGCCACGGATAAAGTGGTTTGCCTGAACCGACATTTGTGCTGCTCGGGTACCCCGGAGGACGTGCAACAACATCCCGAATTTGTATCCCTTTTTGGCCAGCAAAATGCCGGGGAACTGGGTATATACCGTCACCACCACGATCACGAGCACGATCTCCATGGCGATGTTCATAGCCATGAAGACCAGGCCCATGAAGATCAGATCCATGAAGACCATGGGCCTAACGAAAACCAGCATGGATGATTTTCTAATCCGCGCCCTGATTGGTGGAATCGGTGTTGCCATTTTATGTGGCCCCCTTGGCTGTCTGGTGGTATGGCAACGCATGACCTATTTTGGTGCCGCGTTATCCCACGCGGCCCTGCTCGGCGTCGCCCTTGGAATCTATCTGCAAATCAATTTAACCCTTTCCATACTCGGCATTTGTATTGCCGTCTCGGGCCTGTTGGTGATGATGGGTCGCAACACCACCCTGACTTCAGATACCGCCCTGGGCATTCTGGCTCATGGATCATTGGCGCTTGGGGTTTTGGTTTTAAGCCTGATACCGTCCCTGCGGCTCGATTTGATGAGCTATTTGTTTGGCGACATCCTCTCAATCAGCTGGCAGGACATCATCTGGATTTACGCCGGAGGCAGTGTTGTGATCGCCGTTCTGCTTTGCATCTGGCCACGGATACTATCGTTGATTATCCAAAGAGATCTGGCTCTGGTGGACGGCGTTGTGGAGGAAAATATCAGGCTGATTTTTTTGATTCTGCTCAGTTTCGTTGTCGCCATGTCCATGCAAATAGTTGGTATTTTGTTAATTGTGTCGCTGTTAATTATTCCCGCTGCGGCGGCTCGAAAATTTTCCAGCTCACCGGAACAAATGGCACTGATGACTATAGTCATTGGTATTGTTGCCGTGGCATTAGGGCTCGGGCTGTCCCTGCTCTGGGATACCCCCGCAGGTCCTTCTATTGTAGTTTGTGCAACAACAATATTTTTGCTGACAACCATGGTCGCTGCCAAAAATCATATTCATGCTTCTTGAACCTTATTGTATTGCTCATTTATATCGTTCCACGAGATTCGATTTTTTTAACCAACCGATGATCTGTGGATAACTCTGTGGATAACAGTAAAATTTCCAGTAGTTTAAATACAATGGGTTCACCAGGAAAATTCAGTCCAAAATTGATATTTCTCATATTTTCCTTGTTTTTCAATAAGATAATTAGACTCCTTCAACCATAGTAATTATACGATGGAATAATAAATTCAATTATTTCCGATAGACTAAAATGTGTATAAACTGCCAGAGTAATAATGAAAACAAAGACTTATAAGACGAAATGAATTCCGTAATGGAAAAGACGTCACCAACTTTATTTGATCACCACCCAAGTTCTCTGGGGCGCAGACTGGGCGCAATGACCTATGATTTTATCCTGCTGGTATGCATTGTCTTCTTCGCCTGGCAGCCCGTGCCGCTGCTGCCCGAAGATCTTCATCCCTTGCTGGGCCGAGGTATTCGTCTGGGTTATTTGATCGCAATATGCTTTGGATTCTTTGGCTGGTTCTGGTGTCATGGCGGACAGACGCTGGGCATGCGGGCCTGGAGAATAAAACTGGTACCCCTGACTTTTCCAGAGCAAACCGAGGTATCCTGGTCCATGTCGTGGTTAAGATTTATTTCCGCCCTGCTTTCATGGGGAATGCTGGGTATGGGTTTTATCTGGGCGTTGTTCCAGCGGGACAATCTGGGGTGGCATGATATTATTTCTGGATCAAAACTGATTATTGTAGATAAAAAATAAAAGTTTTAGTTGATGTGTTCGACCTTTTCGTCCAAGTACAAAGACCGCTTAAGCCAACTTATAAATTTACCTTGATTTAACCCACACCAGAGGTTAAAACCCCCTGTTTTAAGAATTTACCAATGGAATATACAGAGAACATCGCCAAGCTGATTCAGATCATATTTGTCGATCTGGTATTGGCAGGAGACAATGCCATCGTAATTGGCCTGGTTGCGGCAAAATTTACCAAGGACTATCGACGCAAGGTCATATTATATGGCGTCGGTGTTGCGGTTTTACTGCGCATCATTTTTGCGCTATTAACGGTTCAGCTTTTGGCCTTGAAAGGCCTGCTCCTGGTGGGCGGCCTGCTGTTACTCTGGATTTGCTGGAAATTATGGAAAGATCTGCGAGAGAGCAATCACACAGACAACCTCAAGGGAAAAGCCAGCGAAGTCAAGGTACAACAAAATCCACCCTTGATCACGGCTATCGGCCAGATTGTTGTTGCAGATGTTTCGATGTCACTGGATAATGTACTTGCCGTCGCCGGAATTGCGGATGGTCATAATGTTATTTTGGTATTTGGACTCGCCCTTTCAGTTTTGTTTATGACTATTGCAGCTGCCGTTATTGCAGACACATTACAGAAACACCGATGGATCGGCTATGTCGGGTTGGCGGTAATATTTTATGTGGCCATAAGGATGATTTTTGACGGTAGCGTACAGTTATACCCCGACCTTGAAAACCTACTCTAATAAACAAAAATTTCAGCTAACGCGAATAACAAAAAATCGTATAATTCTTAGTATGGGGATAGAGCTGATAAATTTAAATAGGTTATTTTTATGGGGGAAGCTTGAGAATAAACTCTAGTTGTAAACAAAAATTGTGTTGGCAGTATTTGTCAGAAACCGGTGTGGCATCGCCCAAAGTCGGATTTATCCAAACCGCTATACTGGTTATGGGAATCACGCTATTGATGCTGTCCTATCACGCTGAAGCCCAGACTGATAAATACCAGCAGGCGTTTTCCGAATACCAGAATCAGAATTTCCACCTGGCAGAAAATATCTGGCTTGAACTGGCCAATCAGGGAGATATTAACGCCCAGTATGCCCTTGGCGTAATGCATACCCGAAAAGAAACTGAAAAAGCCAGCGCCAAAAAAGCATTTAAATGGTTTCAAAAAGCAGCATCAAAAGGCCACACTACAGCAATGTTTAATGTTGGGGTCGCCTATTGGGA
This sequence comes from Candidatus Spongiihabitans sp., assembly GCA_965237725.1. GTDB lineage: Bacteria > Pseudomonadota > Gammaproteobacteria > Arenicellales > Poriferihabitantaceae. Next base: position 3,855,176 of record OZ250151.1, on the reverse strand, counting down.
CGGCCGGGGAATTGCCCAGGATCGCGAAGAAGCCCTGCTCTGGTGGGAAAAATCGGCGAAAGCCGGCGACAGCGGTGCGCAGTTTAACCTGGGATACGCTTATTATATCGGCGATGTCCGATCTTCAAATATTGAACTCGCCAGCAAATGGATTGGCATGGCTGCCAGGCAAAATCATCCGGAAGCGCAACGTATCCAGAAAATTATGCTTCAGGAGTTTTCTAACCTGGCCTCAAATGATTTGGAAGGTGAATTGGATGGTGAATTGGAAAGCGAACAGGAAGCGGGGCTCAGCGATGACAGCGCGGATGAAATCGTGAATGAAGTTGTGGCTGACGTTGTGGATAACACTCAGCAAGAATTAGCAACCACCGAAACCACTTCACAGTTGTCGAATGAGTTGGTTAATACAAACCAGGCCGATCCCCTGGCCGAACCCTCGACTAGCGTGGAAGAAGTACAAAGCAGCAGTACCGTAGAATTGCTTGCAGCATCAGAGGTTTCAATTACCAATGAATATTGGAGAGTCATTGCCGACTCCCAGGTACACGTTTCACCGGATAGTTCTGCACCGGCCTTCGAAAACCTGCCAACAGGTGCGCCCATAGAGGTTGTTTCTACTCGAGATAACTGGTCGCAGGTAACCCTTCCCGCAGGGCTAAAAACCTGGGTTTATGGCCAGTACCTGGATACCACGGGCAAAAGCGGCGTAGTAACCGGCACTGGAGTTCGCGTACGAACAAAGCCATCTACGGACAATGCAAAATCACCATCCTTGGGTGCCTATAGGGATGGCGATCAGGTTGAATTACTGGCTACCAAAGGTGAGTGGTATCAAGTTCGTGCGCCCAAACATATTGGTGGTTGGATCGAAAACTCAAAAATTGAAAATTACCAGGATTCTGAAAATAATCGCGAAAAATTATGGCAAGCTATGAAGGCGACGGGCCTATAGGCTGTAAACATTCTGCGCCGCCCTGGTTGATGTGAGGTATTGCCTCCATCCACAGCGATGGAAATCAATGGAATTACCCTAAAACCCTGATAAATTGTAGATAAACCACAATTTTCTGTTATTATTCAATGACTCACGGATATTAACTAATGTTGAACTGGAACATTGGGGACTTGTATTCTATAATTTAGCAAAAACAGGTTTATCCATGGTCAACAGAACAATTATTAAGAAGGGTAAGAGAATGATCAAAATCAAACGTATATTTCCCCTGGCATCAGCATTGTTGGTGTTGTGCACTTTCAGCGTCCAGGCCCAGGAAGGTACCACCTGGTTTGGACAACCCGCGGATGGTCAATGGCTGGTCGGTGTAAAACTGGGTCAGGTGTCCAACAATAACCCTGGATTCAGCAATGCCGATAACACGACTGTGGTCCTGGGTTACCAGTTTGCACGAGAAGTTGGGGTCAAAGGCACCGCATCAATTGAATTTGAATTTAGTGAGTCAGATGACGCATTGACCAATAGCGGCGGTTTCGGATCCAAGTGGGAAGTCAGTACTTTTGGATTATTTCTGAATTACCGTAGTCCGGGTACCGTGTACTTTAAAACCAAACTGGGTATTCTAACTTCGGATATAGAATCCCCGACGGGGACATTTGCTTCCCGGACTGACAGCAGTTTTGCCTATGGTGCGGGTATTGGATTACGGCTTGGTGAAAGACAGAATTTTAATCTGGAACTTGACTGGACGGGTACCTCGGGAGACAACGATATCGATATCGTAAGTCTGGGTGGGACTATTGCCTTCTAGACGTAGTTGAGGCACATTTTAGGCCGATATAGAAATTTAATTCCGTACAGCTAAAATCACCCGTAATTTTGTTCGGCGTCTTTCGGTCGACGTGTTTTGTAGAAAAAATTCACGACGTTTTATTTTTAGTTTTTAACATTTCAACTGCGGGCAAGGTTTTTCCTTCCAGATATTCCAGAAAGGCACCGCCGCCAGTGGATATATAGGAAATCCGTTCGGTAAGTTCAAATCGTTCGATGGCAGCCAGGGTATCTCCCCCGCCAGCAATTGAGAATGCCGATGATTGCGCAATAGCCTCCCCTAACACTCTGGTGCCATGGGAAAACTGTTCAAATTCAAAAACACCAATCGGTCCGTTCCAGACGATAGTCCCCGCATTTTTCATAATTTCAGCATATTGCGCAGCTGTCTCGGGGCCAATATCGAAAATCATTTCACCATCTGCAACTTCATTTACTGCTCGAATCTGGGACGGCGTGTCTTTTGAAAATGTTTTACCCACAACCACGTCCACCGGAAGTGGAATTCCAGCCCCCTTTCCATTAGCAATATCCATCAGATTTTTGGCCTGACCAACAAGGTCGGGCTCGTACAATGAATTTCCAACGGAATTACCCGCCGCGGCAATGAACGTATTGGCAATCCCGCCCCCGGGAACCAATTGATCAACAGTATTGACCAACGACTCCAACACGGTAAGTTTGGTTGAAACTTTCGAACCGCCAACAATTGCCACAGTGGGTGATTTAGGATGTTCCAGTGCAGCAGCTAATGCATCCAGCTCAGCAGCCAACAGCGGCCCGGCACAGGCCTCGGGTGCGTACACCCCAGCGCCATGAGTGGAAGCCTGAGCCCGATGCGCGGTTCCAAATGCATCCATAACAAAAACATCGCACAAAGCGGCATACTTTTTACTCAGATTAGGATCGTTTTTTCTCTCACCCACATTAAACCTGACGTTTTCCAGTAGCACCACATCACCATCATTCAAAACAGGGGGCGTTGTCAGATAGCTGGTATCGAGCTCCACGTGTTGATTTAATCTGGTTGATAAATAATTAGCAACAAGCCTCAAAGACAAATCGGGGTTGTACTCGCCTTCCTCGGGCCGGCCCTGGTGAGACATCAATAACACCTTGGCACCAGCGTTTCTCGCAAATTCAATGGTAGGCAATGAAGCCTCGATTCGGGCGGTGGAAGTCATTTTTCCATCACTTAAAGGCACATTCAGATCCTGACGAATCAAAACCCGTTTTCCAGCGATATCAAGATCGCTCAAATTCAGGATTCCCATCACTGATTATTTTTGATGATGCCGTGGAAAATTTTTGATCTTGCTGATATGTAGTCGTCGAAATATTTTCTATTTCGCATTCATCAAAGCGACAGTGGTATCCAGCATTCTGTTGGAGAAGCCCCACTCATTGTCGTACCAGGAACAGGCTTTAACCAGCGTACCGCCGGTTACCCGGGTCATTCCCGCATCTACAGTAGACGAAACCGCAATGTGATTGTAATCAGCGGATACCAATGGCTCATCGCTGTAACCCAGAATCTTTCCATCAGCCGCATCTTTTAATATTTGATTCACTTCTTCAAGGGAGGTTTCTCTTGCAGCCACAAATGTTAAATCAACCAGCGAGACATTGATGGTTGGAACCCGTACCGAAAAGCCATCGAGTTTGCCATTCAATTCCGGTAATACCAGTCCAACCGCGGCCGCAGCCCCTGTTTTGGTTGGAATCATCGAACTGGTTGCAGAACGCGCACGGCGTAAATCGCTATGATATACGTCGGTTAAAACCTGATCGTTGGTATAAGAATGGATGGTATTCATTAATCCATGAACCACACCAACGGAATCGTTCAGCGCTTTGACTAATGGCGCAAGGCAATTGGTGGTGCAAGATGCATTGGAGATAACTGTATCGCTTGATTTCAGGACATCGTGGTTAACACCAAAAACGATAGTTGCATCTACGTCATTGCCACCGGGCGCTGAAATTATTACCTTCTTCGCACCCGCAGTTAAATGCGCGCTGGCCTTTTCTTTAGACGTAAAAAATCCAGTACTTTCGTGCACCACATCGATACCCAAATCAGCCCAGGGTAATTTTGATGGATCCCGCTCAGCGAACACCGAAATTTTATCGCCGTTAACAACGATGTGATCGTCTTTGGCTACCACCGTTCCGGGAAATCGGCCATGGGCGGTATCATACTGGGTTAAATGCGCATTTGTATTTGCATCCCCCAAATCATTTATGGCGACAATTTCAATATCATCATTTCCAGACTCATATTTTGCTCGCAGGATATTTCGCCCAATTCGACCATAACCATTTATTGCAACTTTAATAGACATTGTTGTAACTCCAACCGAAAGTAAAATTAAATTTCTAAAACTTTTTGTACCGCTTTAACTACATTTTCAGTAGTCATACCGAGATGTTCAAATACTTTATTCGCAGGTGCTGATTCGCCAAATGATTCAATGCTCACAATGGCGCCTTCGAAACCCACATATTTATACCAACCATCACCCACGCCGGCCTCTACAACCACACGTTTGGTGACCTTGGATGGCAAAACTGATTCCTGATATTTTTTATCCTGGGATTCAAATCGATCAGTACTTGGCATGGAAACCACGCAAATGCGCCGATCTTTTAATTGTTCAGCAGCCGCCATCGCCAATTCAACTTCTGAACCAGTGGCGATAATAATGGCTTCAGGATTTTCACATTGTTTAAGTATGTAACCCCCACGTTTGATATCATCTATTTGGCTCCCTTGTCGAACCTGGTGAGCCAGGGTTTGTCTCGAAAAAATTAATGAATAAGGCTGGTCACTAGACTCACAGGCCTGCTGCCAGGCCACCGCAGATTCTACCCCGTCGCATGGCCGCCACACTGACATACCCGGAATCAATCGTAGCGTTGCCAGTTGTTCTACAGGTTGGTGGGTGGGGCCATCTTCACCTAATCCGATAGAATCATGGGTAAATACAAACAGGCTGGGAATTTTCATCAGCGATGACATACGCAAGGCATTACGCGCATATTCGGAAAACATCAAAAATGTGGCTGAGTAGGGCTTGAACCCACCGTATAACGCCAGGCCATTGGTGATTGCGGCCATGGCGAATTCGCGCACACCAAAATAAATATAGTTTCCATCATCATGGCTTTCAATGCTTTTTGAACCCGACCAGATGGTTAAGTTTGATCCAGCCAGGTCAGCAGAACCACCGATCAGTTCCGGTAATAACGGACCAAAGATTTCCAGGGCATTGAGGGATGCTTTTCTCGAAGCAATACTTTCGCCTTTAACGTCGATGGCTTCGATTGCCGCAGCAGAATATTTTACCCATTGATCCGGCAATTCGCCATTGACACGGCGCTTAAATTCACACGCCAGTTCCGGAAATTCTTTCTGGTAGCTTTCAAAACATTCATTCCATTGAGCTTCCGCGGCGCTCCCCGCTTCAACGGCATTCCAGGCTGAATAAATTTGCTCCGGAATATCAAATTCACCATAAGACCAGCCCAGTTGCTTGCGGGTCAAAGCGACTTCATCTTCACCCAGTGCAGCACCGTGGCTGGATTCTTTACCTGCTTTATTGGGCGAACCAAAGCCAATCACCGTTTTACAGCAAATCAAACTCGGTCTGTCAGTTTCTAATTTTGCATCTCCAATTGCCGCAGTAACGGCATCAGGATCATGACCATCAACATCGGCAATTACATGCCATCCATAACTTTCGAATCGCATCGGGGTATTGTCCGTAAACCAGCCCTCCACCGGTCCGTCGATGGAAATACCGTTATCGTCATAAAATCCAATCAACTTGCCGAGTTTTAATGTCCCGGCCAGGGAACACCCCTCATGAGAAATACCTTCCATGAGACAACCATCGCCTAAAAATACATAGGTATAGTTATCAATAATATTGTGATCTTTTTTGTTGAACTGCGCTGCCAGGGTCTTCTCCCCAATGGCCATGCCCACGGCGTTGCATATACCCTGACCCAATGGTCCGGTGGTGGTTTCTACCCCCGGTGTGTAACCGTACTCGGGATGCCCTGGGGTTTTTGAATGGAGCTGTCGAAAATTTTTTATTTCCTCAATGTCCAGGTCGTAACCCGCTAGATGGAGCAGAGAATAGATCAACATTGAACCGTGTCCGTTTGACATAACAAATCGATCGCGATTAGGCCATTTGGGGTTCTGGGGACTATGTTTTAAATAATCTGACCATAAAACTTCCGCGATATCCGCCATTCCCATGGGCGCACCAGGATGCCCGGAATTTGCCCGTTGCACCGCATCCATACTCAAAGCGCGAATGGCGTTGGCTTTTTCGCTTCGGCTAATTAGGGACATTTATCTCCTCGACAATCATATTGATATTTCTAGGTTTAAATATACGTTCTATCTCATTGAATTCTATGACCAGTAATATCACCTATCCAAAAAGCTTTTGGATGCTTACAAACTGCTTTCAGATCAGGGATTTACGGGTTGTTGTCGCACTATTTGTGCAGGTGGAATATAGCGGTTTTTTAAGCTCGGCAGAAGCCCAAAAGACCATCCAGTGGGGAAAAACAAGAAAATAAATTAAATCTGTAGTTTCCTTAGGATAAATTAAAAGGGGGCAGATTGAGATACTTCGCTATTGGCGTCAATCCAGGCCACCCATTGATCGAGCAGTTCGGGATTTACCGCAGCAACAACCGAACGCTTACGTAACTTACTACAGTCGAGGGGGAGTCCGGATAGTGAGGTTGCAGCACCCCCCGCCTCCTGGAGAATCAGATAACCCGCAGCAAAATCCCATAGTTTCTGCCCACCATGTAAATACAGCTGTATTCTCCCAGATGCCAACCAACACCATTCCAAAACCGAAGAACCCAAATTTCGTTGTGAACGATATGGTGGACATCTAACCAATTGGGATGAGAGGTCACCGACTAGTCGCTTGTAGTCGACATTGGCAATACAATCCCCTAGCTTTTCCACTATGGGGCAATGCAGTGGTTTACCGTTGAGGAACGCGCCCTTACCCGATGCTGCGGAAAAACACTCGTCACGGACAGGATCGTATACCACCGCGAGTACTGTGAAGCCGTTAACAACCAGGGCCAGGGAAATGCCATAAAACAGAAACCCGGCGGTGAAATTGGTTGTTCCATCCAGAGGATCCAGAACCCAATAGCCGTGATCACTTTGCAAGCTGACATCAACCTGTTCTGAATGAGACATTTCCTCTCCAATGAACCCATATTGAGGCCAATTACTTGCAAGGGTTGATTTCAGTTGATTCTGAATTCCCTGATCAACTTCGGTTACAAAACTGCCATCGAGCTTGGTTTCGTGGTTGGAACAACCCTCTAACAACGCCTTGAAGGAAAAAGCGGTGGTTTTTACCAGGTCAATGATTTGATTAAGTTCAGGGGCTGCCCCAAGACCTGTACTTGTGACTGGATTAGTTTTCATTTCAAAAGCGGTCAGGTACTAAAAATATTATCGGAGAGCAGCTTAAGATCAGGAATAATTCCGAGCTGATTCTCAAGCTGAATCATACCCAGGCGAAATTGATATTTGGAGTCCTTATCATCAGCATTATCGGCATCATCTGATTCAGGCTGATTTTCAATAAAGCTAATATCCTCATTGATATTCAGGACATGGGGTGCAACAAGACTGGTCAGGGAAATTAAATCGGTGGCTTCGGTTCCTTTCATCGGCCATATCACAACCGACTGAATATAATTTTCATCCGCACCTGATTCTTCGCCGAGCATTTCAGAACAATATACCAGAGGAAGCGACATCTCCCGCCATATTATGGATTCCCGAACAAACGGGCAATTATGGTCGTAAGGGGTGTGGATACTGCGGCTGACAATCTGGGCAACCATCGGTAGCGGAATTAATAATGAACCAGTTTTAGTTCCCAGGGATAGGACTTGCATCAATGTTTTATAGTTTTGTTGTAAGCGATGACTTCCATAATGCCTTTCAATTTTTCTACATCATAGGGCTTGGTAATGTACTCATCTGCACCTAAAGACATTGCTCTATCACGGTGCTGCCCGCCAGAACGCGAGGTAATTATGATAATAGGCAAATTTTGAAATCTTTCGTCGTCTCGCAGCTTGACCAGTAATTCATAGCCATTCATTCTGGGCATTTCAAGGTCGAGCAATACCATATCAACAATTGATTCTTCCAGGATTTCCAATGCATTGATGCCATCCACTGCAGATAGTACTTCGAGTCCAATAGCTTCAAAATCCCGTTGCATAATTCTTCGTACAACCAGAGAATCATCAACAACCAGGACACGATGTAACATAGTTGACATATCGACATCTGAAGCAATCCTTTCGCGCTGGCTTATCTGCTCCGGTTCAATCGAGATATCCACTGGTGTTTGCAAAGTCCTGTCAACAAACTGCCCGGGGTCAAGAATTAAAACTGTGCTGGAGTCTGCCAAAACGGTAACTCCAATAACGCCATTTATGGATGTCAGTTGAGTCCCCGGGGTTTTACTCACAATTTCCACGGTTTCCTGAAACTGATCTACTTCAAATGCTGCAAGGCGATCGGCGAGTCTTATCAGTACAAGTGATTTAAAGCCTTCGTCCGTACTCAGACTTGCGACATCCATTTGTTCGGAAATTTGAGTCACTGGAATCTGCTGATCGTCAATTGTAATCATTGGCTTGTCATCTACTGATTCTAGTTCATCTTCGTGAACACGCATTACGCGTTCAATATTTCGGGTTAAAATCGCAAATCGATAAGTCCCCACTTTTACCAATAATGCCTGGGATATGGTCATGGTTACGGGCAACCGAAACTGAAGCGCCGTGCCCACATCAGCTGAAATTAATGCCATTGATCCTCCCAGGGTTCGTACCGCCTGATACACCACGTCCATCCCTACGCCCCGACCCGAATCGAGGGTGATTTCATCAGCAGTACTATAACCGGGTTGGGTTATTACTTGCAGAAAGTGATCGTCTGTGGTCGCGTCGACATTTTCTACCAGCCCGAGATCCAGCGCCCTTTGCGACAGCGTTTGTTTATCCAGTCCACGACCATCATCGGAGAAATCAATTAATAATTCTGAGCCCTGCTGGGTAACATTAACTTGTATTTTTCCAATAGATGGTTTGTTGGCTTCGGCGCGATGTTCACTACCTTCAATACCATGAACGATGGCATTTCTGATCATGTGCTCAAACGGCGGCATCATGGTATCCATAACTTGACGATCAACTTCAATCTCTCCACCCGTCACAGTCAATTCTACGGCCTTGGCCGTCCTGCGAGAAGTTTCTCTCGCGAGTTGTCGGAGTCGCGGTAAATATTCATTGATCGATACCATTCGAGCCCTGATTAACCCTTCTTGCAGTTGCTCACCCAAATGCGATTGCTGAATCAATGCCCCACTGAAATCTGCAGCGCGATCCCCAAGTTGACGCTCAACTTGAGACAGAATATCCAACTGGTGATTAACTTCCCGGGCGCGGGCCTGCAATCTTGAATAGCGATCAAGTTGTAATGGGTCAAAAGACTCATCAACCTGTCCCGTTTCTGGATTATCGGGGAGGGATTTAATCTGCGCGTCTGCTTCAAACTCTAAATCTCTCAATCCGTCTCGTATTAGCTTCATACTTTCACGCAAAGTTTCCAAACCGCCTCGCGTACCATCAAGGGCTGCTTTGAGCTGAGTCCGGGTAAGACCGAGTTCACCAGAATAATTCAGCATGTCGGTTAATTTTTTACTATCAATTCGTAAATTTCCTATTCCACTATCTACGATTGTTTCCGACTGGATGATTTCACTGATCGTTTCAAGACCAGGTCGCATGGATTCTGTTGGCTCAATAGTGGGTTCAGAATCTGTAGTCTGCTCACTGGCGTCAAAATTCACCACCTCCCCTGTAGTTTCTAGGACTTCATCGAGTTCTTCTGAAAGCTCTATGGAATCATCCACTATTGGGTTATAGGGCTCAGCATCATCTGAAAGTAAAATCTCCACCATACTAATCAATGACTTGATATGGTCTTCACTGGCGCCGGGGATAAATCCCAGTTCTGCCGCCAGACCATCGTGCATTTCTTCCATTAGATTTAACAGGCTACTGTCATCCGTCGTAAGTGTGGTGACGTCTTTTCCCAGTAAACTTTCCACCACGTGACTTAACCGAGATATATCATCATAACCCGTGGCAGCTGCGCTGCCCTTCAATGTATGAAACTCTCTGCGTATACCCCCTAGAATATCTTCGTTAACATCGTTTTGTCGCCACTCACTTAAATGGGTATTAATACGATTTAATAATGATTCGTTTTCATCCAGGAATATTTTTCGCAGTTCATCATCAATTACCTGTGCACTATCTCCTGCACCATCTTCTACACCATCTCCATCGCTGAGACTTGTGGATGCGCCATAATGTTTTTCATCGATGGTGTCATTGGCAAGATGTGAAATCGCAAAATCATCATCAGGCGATACGGAATCTTTATCTTCATCCGTATCACTGTTGTCATCAAATGGAATAGAGTTTTTGATGACTTCAAGCTGTGCAATATTAAAATTGCGAAATAAAGCCCCATATAGCTGTATGGTGTTTTCTGATACGCCCTGACTTTCATTAATTTCCAATGCAGTGCTGGCTAATAAACTTTTAAGATCTCCAAGTTGTTCAATAACAATCTCGTTTTCATATCGCTCATTATTCTCAATTTTCAAAAAAGGCTCGATAACTTCGATACTGTCCCCAATTTCCCCCAAATCCAGATTCTTAAAATTTCCCGTCAGAGTGTGGATGATCTGCTCAATGGATACGGAGTAACTAACGGCCTGTTTCGAAAATTCTTCATCATCTTCAATATTAACTAGATCATTTTTCAATCCCGATACTATCTCGTCGAGATTTGTCGCATATTGTTTCAATTCTCCAACAAAAATATGACGCAACTCATCATCGTTCAAGCTAGCCGTGACGGCGATGCTCTCGGTATCTGCTCCATCCTCCCTCAGTTGGGTCGAACCCCACCAGCGCCCGAAATTTTTCAGTCCAGTCCTCAATATCAACCTCTAGCTGATTTTCTCCGGGGGTTTCCAATTGACGAATTTGCCGGCTCAGTAAGCCAATAAAATCTTCAACCTCGGCATCCACGACAAGATCTCCGTCGACGATACTTTTACACAGCTGACTCCCTATCGACGCCAGTTTAGCGGTTTTAGGGCTTGCATGAGAATCATGATTATCTTCGATAGCACTAAACATAAGGGACAGGCGAATGCATTCTATTTCATTGTCGTCGCCGGACTTAATCCGTTTTCGCATTTCATCAAGTTGGTCCAGTTGTCGGTCCAGAGATTCGAGCTGGCTAAGAGAATATTCTTCAACTGCTTGCTCCAAATCAAGGTTCAGATCAGAATCAACCAAATCCAATTTGTCGCTATCTAATTTATAATCGATAGATTCTATATCCTCGATTTCACCGTCTCCGGGTTGATCAATCTTATTAACTTCATCATCTTGAATAACATTAGGCTGATCTAAAATTGACAACCCATCTAACATATTTAAAGCTCTTGCAATGACACTGCTTGACTCAGGGTTCTCTCCATGGACTTCCATTTGTTCTGCGCAAACACCCAGAGTCGCAATTGCAAACGCAATACTTTCATTTTCTGATTCACCCATCGGAGTTCCAGCACCCTGAATTTTCGAAAGCTTTACAGATGTCGTCTTGGACAATAAGGCCTCTTCTTCAGCCTCAATAAATCCAAACCATCGACCGACATCATCTATTTTTCCCTGGACTAAATGAAGTATTTCTGACTCGTTAGCAGCGTTACCGATTCGGGTAAATTCTTGTTCGAGTTGAGCGATATGGGATTTAATTTGTCCGGCCAATGCCTTTCTGGCCTGTGCTAATTCAGATGCGGATTGTTGCTTACTGACAAAAATATCCTTATCTTCGGTATCGTCGGGATCAATCAGTCGGCTTAGCTCGTCTGTCCGCGCCAGAATTGACTGTTCCCAATCACTAGACACCACGGATGGGTTTTTTAGAGCGTCTTTGAGCAACAACAGTGAAGTCGCAATTTTGATATCAGCACCAGTTTTGGCAACGGATTCGATATCAGGATTTACCTTTTGTGCTGATTCACAAAGTACACCTATAAACCGGCTAAGCACGCCAATTTCACGGTCTTTGGCCGTGTCCTTTAAAAATTCAAACTGATCGTGATAATCCTGCGTTTGAATTGCATCCATCTCTGTTGAAAAATATAGATCAACACTATTTTCTATAACCCGTAATTTCTCTGCATCGAAAGATGCGGCCAATTCCAAAATCTCATGAGAAAGATTTTCGTATTCAAGTTGTTGTTCATATTCCGGGCCAAACGCAAACCACATATCGAGGCCCAGTAGTTTTCTGATTTGGTTGGCGCGAGTTTCGCTGTCATTATCCGCCACCTGATCAGAGCAACTACCAATATGAAAAAGCATCTGACGCAATAATTCATCTGGTGGCGAGCTCGCAATCGCACTACGATTGTCGTCGCTCATCCTGCTGATTTCATAATCCAGTTTGGCAAATTGCGCTTTTACATCGGTTTCGACACCAATGTTTCCCTGCTTTATTGACTCAACAAATCCGGCGGCAACCCACCAAAGCTGTTTCAATACTTCGAGCCCGCTGACATGTTGCAGATGGCCTGCCATCTCTACCATTGTAGCCAACGACTCTTCCTCGTCTTCCTGGTTCAGCCACGATAACAAAGCATGTCGAAATCGTTTTCTCAAATGAAAAAGTACATTTTTTCGCTTGTCATCGGGAAACTGCAAAGCTTTCTCTGAAAAAATAACCGAATTCAAATCCAGTGGTGGATTAAACAAATCGTATAGAGAAATTTTTTCCCTCGAGGTGATTTCTCGAATAGTATTTATTTCTTCTACCAGTACAAATGGAGATTGAGGCGTCTGATTTTCTATCCCAGCCAGGTAGTGCTCAAGGTTTTCAAGTCCACGCCGAATTGTCTCCACGCTAGCGGATGAATCCTGGTTTACCCCCGAATCGGTTAATTGTGCCGTTAGTATTTCCAGTTCACCAGCTAACAAACTGGCCGCTTCGAGCTCTACCATCTGTAGCGAACCCTGAATCTGATGGAGATTTCTGGAAACCGATTCCAGGGGTGCCGAGTCAGCATTACTTTGAACCTCTGACAGAGACTCCAAAGCCTGTAGCATAGACTGGTTTAATGCGGATTTAATCCAACCAAATGTTTGGGGGTTGGACGCCGGGATACTCATTTAGACTTTATTTTGCCCATACCACGTCAGTAAAATCTGAGAATCTACTTTTCCGCCAGGGGAAAGTAGCACTATACAAAAATCAATTCTCTGGCAATTTAAATCCTGCAACGGACTGGATTAAATTATCAGCAACAGACTTCATTTGTTCAAGTGCAACAGCCACCTGGGATACGCTCAAATCTGATTCAGATGTTGAGGCTTGCAGGGTTTTCATTCGGTTGGCGACAGTAACGGCTACTTTCGCTTCGTTTTGCGCATCTTCTGCAACCTGGTCAATGGTGGTCAGTAAATTTTGGCTCATTGTTTCGATTTCACTTAGAGCTTTACCCGCTTCATCCGCTGTAATAGCGCCGGCAACCACCTCCTGGGTTGTTGCTTCCATTGAAGAAATCGCACTATTTGCATCCTGTTGTATATTTTTTACCAGTTCGGTAATTTCATTGGATGCCCGCCCTGAGCGTTCTGCCAGGCGCTGTACCTCTTCGGCAACAACCGCGAATCCGCGACCCGCTTCTCCAGCCATTGCTGCCTGGATGGACGCATTAAGAGATAATACGTTGGTTTGTTCCGTGACATCCTGAATCAGGTTTACAATTTCGTTAATTTGTTGAGAACTTTCACCCAAACGTTTTAACTGCTTCGAAGTTTCCTGAATCTGGTTACGGGTATTATTCATACCGGTTACCGTATTTCGCACGGCATCTGCGCCTTTTTGCGCAACTTCTGCGGATACCCTGGCCTGTTCAGTGGAGCGTGTCGCAGTCTCACTCATCCTCTGGATTGCATCAGTCATATTACCCACCTCGCCCCCAGCAGTACCGATTTCTTCAGACTGGGCATCACTACTGGTTAGTAACTGTGCTATTAAAGATTCCGTGCCCGCAGTCGCTTCGTTCATTTCTACCGCCGCGGACTTAATACCATTAACCAGTCCACGCATCTCTCCCACCGCAAAGTTGATGGAATCCGCAATTGCTCCGGTTACCTCATCAGTGACCTCGGCTTCCACAGTTAAATCACCCTGGGCCAAATCGCCCATTTCATCCAGCAGTTTTATTACCGCATCTTCTGAAACCTGAGTTCGTTGCGAGTTCGAGAATGCAAATTTTCGGGAATGACTCAAGATTGACCAGAACAGCGCCAATAGAGACAGCAGTGCAACTCCGGCCAAAATAAGCGGACGTTGCTGTTGAGTCATAGGGCTCGCACTTTCTGCGATACTGGTCTGTAGCGCTTTGGTTAAAGCACCCAGTGTGGATGTTGCTTCAATTACTTTATCAGCGGATTCACGCATGGAAAAATAATCGCCGACATTATTCATCACACCATCAGCACTGGTAACCAGTTCCTGATATAACGTATCAACAGCGTCCACCGCAGACTCTACGGTTTCTCCACCCTGACGGGAAATTGTACCGTTAATCTGGCCAAATAATTTGACATCCCGACCAAACTGGGTCGCAGCAACTTCCCATCCAGGGGATCCATTAGCGAATTCATTCATACTCGCCTTAATTCGCTGAGTCAAAAACCGTTGTCTGCTCGCAATGTTGATTAACTCGAGGCTGGCCTGATCTTCGATAAGCTGTTCAACCACATCATCGGTTTTTACAAGCAGTTTGGGCGTCAATTCGTTGACCATGGCAACTTCGCTTACCGTCATTTCGATGGCACTCTGATTGTTGAGCAAAACATCAATGTCAGGATTAATATCATTCCATGATTGCTCGACCAGTTGTAGCTCATTTGTTGAACCGGCTGAAATTGGGCCGAGCTGGTTCGCCGCATCTCCAGACTTTAACAATGAAATATTGGATTCGATATCATTTTTCAAGCTGTCCACGGCAGCGAAGGATTCATTTTTTCCATTGGATGCAAGTAATGTCTGGTGACCGATCTCTCTTATTTGGGTATCGAGCTCGAGAGACGTTGTCCCAAGGTGAGATTTATTGGCAATTGACTTGGAATCGTTAAATTCTGAATAAATCAGTGACCCGGAAGATCCCAGCAATACCACCAGCCAAAACAGCGCAGGCCAGTTAATTCCCACATCACCGATGTCCGTTTCCCCTGCCGCTGGGCTAAATTCATCTATATTAAAATCTTCAAAACCGGAGAACGCGGCTACTTCACCCGAAAATTCAGATATTTCCGCATATTCGACGAAATCCTCTAATTCATCATAGGCTCCGGTTTCAGTATTTACATCGAGCGATTCATCATCATCCTCATCTGAATCCTCATCCCCGGTATCGGTTATTGCATCACCAGTCTCAACTGAATAATCGTCATCGTCCTCTGCAAAACCATCGAGAACATCAAAACTAACCGGATTAAAATCGTCATCATCGAAATCTTCATCAACATCTTCGAGCGTTTCGAATATTTCTTTTAGTGCATCTTCTGCAATCTTATCGTTCATGATCAAAATCCTGGTTTCTAAGTCTGTTTAACTCGTTGATTATACAATAATTTAATCTATCAATCGGTGATGGATTTAATCCGATCTGTTGGTGTTTTTTGACGATTTGGCCAATCATTTTTTAAAGCCCAATTTCGGTAAATTGGACGGATTTTGTTAATTTTTCAATATCAATCACATACCAGCTTTGGTTATTATCCTCCAACACTGCACGCAGGAAAGGTGTCATTCCGCTGTGGGCCTCATCAATGTCCAACGCGGTTAATTCAGTACTGAATGACTGTAATCTCACTGAACCCTCGATTAACAGCGCACTTTTTAGATTGGTGTAAGGTAATAAAAGCAAATTACAGTTTTTCGTTCTGCGTATAGGTGATTTACCCATAAACTCTGAAAAATCAACCACAGTATAAATTTCTCCGCGAATATTTGTCATGCCTTTAACCCAATTCTTAGCAAGGGGTAATGGAGAAATTTCCTGATAAGGCACAATTTCATATTCACCAACAAATGGAACTACAATATTCAGGTCAGCTAGGGTAAAAACAAAACCCCGCCACGTTTCACCAAGGACAATATCCTCCTGTGCTAGTTGATTTCCAAGACTACCCTGTTCCAGGCGTCTGAAAAGTTCAATTGGGCTAATTTCGGGGGAATTCAATTTTTCGATTCAATCACTAATTTTGATTTCGGACAGCACCATTCGCCCAGTAGTTTGGGTTCAAGCATGGCTGTTTAATTCACATATTATGAATCTGATAAATCGCGGATTTTTTCTACCAGTTCATCGTCGGAAAACGGTTTTGTAATATAGCCAACCGCACCCTGACGCAGACCCCAGACTTTATCGGATGGTTTGTTTTTTGAAGAGATAATAATTATCGGAATGTCTGCAGTTTCCGGATCATTATGTAATTGTCGAGTGGCCTGGAAACCGTTGGTTCCTGGCATAACCACATCCATTAATATGGCGTGGGGTCGCTCTTCCTTGGCCAAATTTATGGCGTCTTCTGCCGATCCAACGGATAACGTGTTATATCCGGCGGCCGACAACACATTGCAAATTAAATGTGAATCTGTTGCAGAATCATCTACAACCAGGACTGTTTCTACTGCCATTGTTGAACCCCACTTAGCTTAAATAAATTGTTAAAAGTAAGCTCCTTCATTTTTATACGTAGATTATTATAAAATTAGGTAAATTGTTCTACCGCACCAATCAGGTCACTGTCGCTAAACGGTTTGTTTATATGTCCCTGGGCACCAACAATACTGCCTCGCGCTCGGTCAAACAAACCATCTTTACTGGATACCATAACCACGGGGGTGTTCTGGTAATGACTATTATTTTTAACCAACGAACAAGTTTGATATCCATCCAGTTTCGGCATCATGATATCAACAAATATCAGGTCGGGCTGATGGTCGGTAACTTTAGAAATCGCCTCAAAACCATCCATAGCCGTCAATACTTCATATCCCGCGCTCTCAAGGGCCTGGGATGCCTTGTGCAGAATGGTTTGGCTATCGTCCACAAACAGAATTTTCTTCATGACCTGTTCCCTGCAAACGTTGTTATTAAATACATTAAAAACCGATATGAATCAAAAGGTAACCTCATAACCGAGATAAATAGCTTGAATTACGTAATGGGCTATAATATATGACAATTCACCATATTAACAGTATCTGGTCGTGATCCAGAAAATACCGTATACACACGAATTCAGTGCTAAGATAATCTATCACCCTAAGGAGCCTCTGATTAAAACTGGGCGGATCAAGTTGTGATTCAAAATAATCAAGTTCAAGGCGTGAAACGCACGTAATAGCAGGGCTATTGCGAAGTTTTGCAACGCAGAAATTGATTATTTTGAACTCAAATTGACCGTTCCTGTTTTAATCAGAGGTTCCCTAACATTTAACCTTCTTTTAAGTTGATTCACGGCAATATAGAGATAAAAAGTTTCCCGTTTATTTTGTATGTGAGAATTCGAATTGGGTAAAAACGATCTATTTAGATGGACATTGGTAGTTTCAGTGATATTTCATCTTATTGCTGTACTGGGGATTTCCTTTGTTATGCCCGCCCAGGCTGAAAGACCCGTCATCGGGCCACCCTTAAAAATCACCCTGGTAACCAATATATCCGATTTGGCCCCCGAAGAAAGTGATGTGGTAGCCCAGGCCAATAGCCTGGGTGAAGACGAGGCCAGTGCCGAGTTGCCTAATGCTGCCCTACTTACAACGATTCAACATAACAACCCAGAACAAAAAAGTGCAGAATCATCAGATCATATACTAAGCGATACTGCTGAAAATTCTGACCTGTCCAATAGTAAATCAGTCCCGAAAAATCAATCCAATCAGGAGGAGATAAGCCGGGAAGAACTTGCCGAAAATATAAACCTGGCCTATTTAAATTCACAGTCCAGGCCACGGGAAAAGTATGTTAGTGCAAAAACCAAAGAAAGCAAATATGCAGCATATCTTGAAAAGTGGAGACTGTTGGTAGAGCGGGTCGGTAATCTCAATTATCCCGATGCCGCAAAACAACAAAAACTCGAAGGATCTTTGGTGTTGGATGCGACAATAAATTCTGATGGCAGTTTGGGTAAAGTTCGAATTCTCTCATCTTCTGGAATAAACATTCTCGATGACGCTGCTAAAAGAATTGTCCACATCGCCGCGCCTTTTGACTCTTTTCCTAATGAAATTCTGGCCGAAGTTGATACATTGCATATCGTCAGGACCTGGGAATTCAGTCATAATAAATTAACCTCAAAAAATCTCCAAACAAATTAGTTTTCAACTAATGGCGACATCTAAAATGAAATTCAATACTCTGGAAAACCAGTTTCTGGTTTCCATGCCGCAGTTGAATGACCCCTATTTCAAACAATCGGTTATTCTGATTTGCAAACACGATGAAAATGGTGCTGTGGGTATTATCATTAACCATATTACCGAGCACACCATTGGTGATATTTTTAAGCAACTGGACATTGCCGAAATCCATAATCAATTTACCCAACAGCCTGTTCTCAGCGGCGGCCCGGTCTATCCCGAACTTGGTCTGGTAATCCATAACGATTTGTCCAGCCGATGGGAATCGAGCATGGAAATTGGCAAGAATTTAAGATTTACCAGTTCCAGAGACATTCTGGAAGCCATGGCCGAGGGCCGAGGCCCCGAGCAGGCAACCATGAGTCTGGGCTATGCCGGTTGGGCGGCAGGACAACTGGAAGACGAGATACAACAAAATTCATGGTTTACCACCCCGGTGGATCATGAAATTCTGTTTTCACATGGCCAGGTTGACAAATGGCAGATGGCGGCGCAATTACTGGGTATCGATACCAACAAATTTTCCTCTCAGGTCGGTCATGCTTAGTGCTTAAAATCAGTTTTATTTCAGCGTAACCAATTACTACAAAATCCAGAAATATAATTTGAGTCATTGAATTCTCGCGTATTAAGTTTTGATTTTGGATTGAGGCGAATCGGAGTTGCTTCGGGAAATCTCAAAACCAGAACCAGTCAACCTTTAACAACTCTGTCGGCCAAAAACGGTATTCCCGATTCAGGTGGATTGAACCGCTTGCTGGATGAATGGAAACCTGGGCGTCTAGTTGTTGGCTTACCCTTGTCTATGGACGGAAATGAAAGTACGATCTCCAATTCGGCTCGAGGTTTCGGCAAAATGCTGGAAGCGTTAACCGGCCTGCCAGTTTCTTATGTTGATGAACGACTGACTTCGGTTTCTGCTGACAATATACTGCGAGAATCCATTGCACCCGGGAAAAAAATGACAAAAAAACACGTTGCCGCCAAGGACAATCTTGCCGCACAACTAATACTTCAATCTTACTTTGATCAACTCTAATTCATGCAAGGCAATATCGATATTGATCTAACCGTCCAGAATATGGCAGAACAATTCGGACTGCTGAATCTGGATGACCCTCTGGTTATTGGCGTCCATACTGGCGGTGTGTGGATAGCCGAGCGATTGAATATATTACTGGGATTTGAGGAGCCGATCAGTACTCTGGATATTTCATTTTATCGGGACGACTTTAGTCGGGTTGGTCTAAACCCTGAGGTAAAATCCTCTGAATTACCCATGGCCATTGAAAATCGCAATATCATTTTAATCGATGATGTGTTATATAGCGGCCGGACAATTCGAGCAGCAATGAATGAAATATTTTCCTACGGGCGCCCAAACTTGATCAAACTGGGTGTGTTAATAGAAAGATCGGGACGAGAGATTCCGATTCAGGCTGATATTGTTGGATGCGAAATGGATTTAAGGACAACCGAACAAATAAAACTCACCAATAAAAATGGTGTTTTGAATTTAAAAATAATTCAAACAGGTGATCGTGCATGACACCGTCTGATAGCTCAATTCAATTTGATGCCAACGGTAATTTAAAACATTTTCTAACAATCAACGGGCTCCCCAGGGAAACCCTGTTAAATATCCTAGATACCGCTGAGTCATTCATAAATTTCGGTCAGCGGGAAATTAAAAAAGTACCTCTGCTACGCGGCAAAACCCTGGTCAATCTGTTCTTCGAAGCCAGCACACGCACGCGAACCACATTCGAAATTGCCGGCAAGCGACTTTCAGCGGATGTGATTAACCTCAATGCTGCTAGAATATCCACCTCTAAAGGTGAAACTATTCTCGACACCGTTCGTACCCTCGAAGCTATGCACACTGATTTATTCGTGGTGCGAGATCATGCCAGTGGCGCAGCACATTTAATCGCGCAGCACCTGCCGGACCATGTTCGGGTAATCAACGCCGGCGACGGACGCCACGCCCACCCAACCCAGGCGATGCTGGATATGTTCACTATTCGCCAGTCAAAACAGGATTTCAAAGACCTGAAGGTAGCTATTGTCGGTGACGTTTTACATTCCAGGGTTGCCCGTTCGCAAATCCATGCATTAAACATCCTCGGCGTGAAGGAAGTTCGTGTTATCGGCCCAAAAACTCTGATTCCAACCGAAATTGAATCTATGGGGGTTTCAACAACCAGCGATCTAATCGATGGTCTGGACGATATCGACGTCGTTATGATGTTGCGAATTCAGCACGAGCGTATGGACGGGCAATTGATCCCTAGTGAACAGGAATACTTTAATCGCTATGGACTGACAGAAGAAAAACTCGCCTTCGCCAAAGCCGATGCTATCGTCATGCACCCAGGCCCAATTAATCGTGGGCTTGAAATTGCGTCAAGCGTCGCTGACGGTGACCGCTCACTAATCCTCAATCAGGTTACCAATGGAATTGCAGTTCGAATGTCTATCATGGCCAAACTCATGGGTGGCCAGTAATTAATGGCTGTGAAAGAGAAACTAATTATTCGTAACGGTCACCTGGTTGATCCGGCCAATAATATCAATTCGGTTAAAGATATTTTTATTAGCGATGGTCTGATAGTGGCTGTAGGCAAGGCGCCGAAAGATTTTCCCAAGGCTGAAGAAATTGACGCAAGGGGTAAATTTGTGTTTCCCGGAATCATTGATCTGTGCGCTCGTCTTAGAGAGCCCGGCCAGGAACACAAGGCAACCATTGAAAGTGAAACCCGGGCGGCAGCGAGTGCGGGTATAACCCGTATGGTTTGCCCACCAGACACCCACCCGATTGTTGACACCCCCGCCATGGTACACATGATTCAGAACCGCGCTATTGAGGTGGGTTATGCAATTGTCCACCCGCTGGGTGCACTAACACTCGGTCTTCAGGGCGAACGGCTCACCGACATGGCCATGCTAATGGACGCCGGGTGTATCGGTGTGAGTAACGCACTTGAAGCGGTGGAAAATACCCTGGTGATGCGCCGCGCTATGCAATACGCCTCGACCTATGACTTACCTGTATTTCTCACCCCTCGAGACAAGTGGTTACATGGCAATGGCGTGGTTCATGAAGGTGAAGTCAGTACCCGTCTGGGTCTGCCGGCAATACCAGAAGCCGCGGAAACCGTTGGTGTTGCCCGGGATCTTGCTTTGATAGAAACCAGTGGCGCGCGAGCACATTTTGACCTGATCTCCTGCGCTCGCTCGGTTACTATGATTGCTGAAGCCCAAGAGCGTAAACTGCAGGTGACTGCCAGTGTTTCTATCAATCATTTGTTATTTTCAGAAAATAACATTGGCGCGTTTAACACCCAGTTCAAGGTGATGCCTCCCCTGCGCACCAAAAGCGATAAAAATGCCCTGATAGCCGGGGTGGCAGATGGCCACATTTCAGCAATCTGTTCTGACCACCAGCCCCATGACGTGGACTCGAAACTGGCACCATTTAGTGAAGCGGCTACAGGTATTGCCGGTATAGATACGCTATTGTCATCAACCTATAACCTGGTTAGCCAGGGGCATTTGAGTCTCAAACAAGCCATCGCCGCCTTAACCATAAACCCTGCGAGGATCATCGGAATTGATACCGGGCACTTATCTCCCGGATCTGCGGCAGACTTATGTTTATATGACGCCAACGAAATTTGGGAATTCAACAACCAGACAATGCAGAGTCGCGGCCGCAACTCTCCACTTCTCAACACCGAAATTACTGGGCGAGTGTGTCAAACATTAATTAGGGGAAAAACCGTTTTTAAAAACCAATAAAGTTCCAATTTTTCGAATTACGGTTTGTTAATTCTTCATTCATCTTATAGTTAGGTTATGTTTGATTTAATAGCGCTCATTATTAACGCTAATGAGGTTAGCAATGAGTCAAAACTTTAATTTAGTAACTGCGGCTAGTAATACGAATAGCCAACATTTATTTTTCGGTTTCAGAGCCAGTACAAGGACTAGAGCGGTTGTCCTCGCGCTCTTAGTCACCGCAATAGCCATTGTCGCAACGATGCAGACAACCCCCCTTCTGGCAAAGGCCAAGCCGGCCCACGCCGCAGCCAATATTGGTGATATCGATGTGAACAACGGTTTTGCTGAACTGGTAAAAGCAGTGAGGCCCGCGGTGGTCAATATCTCGGTTACCGGCCATACCACTTCATCAAATGATGGGCATGGCTTTAATTCTGACCGTCGCGCGCCCCAACTGGAAGAATTTTTCAGAAGATTTTTTGGTGAAATTCCAAACTTGCCTGGTACGCCCAAAGGCCAGCATCAAAAACACAATGACCAAAAGCCGTTTGAGCGTAAAACTACCGCTGTTGGATCAGGATTCATTATTGACCCATCGGGTCTGGTGGTAACCAATTACCACGTAATCGAAAACGCGGATGAGATTGAAGTTGTGTTCGAAGACGGCACCCGGGTTCCTGCGTCCCTACAGGGGACGGACAAGAAAACCGACCTGGCGCTCCTGGAAATAAATACCGATCGAGAATTGCCTTATGTGGTATTTGGCGATTCTGATGCGGCTGAAGTTGGCGACTGGGTAATTGCTATTGGCAACCCATTTGGGCTTGGCGGTACAACCACCAGTGGTATTATTTCTGCTCGCGGTCGCGATATTCAATCCGGGCCACTGGATGATTTTATTCAGATTGATGCCTCAATCAATCGAGGAAACTCCGGCGGTCCCTTATTCAACACAAAAGGCGAAGTGATAGGTGTTAACAGTGCGATCTATTCTCCTAATGGCGGTAGCGTTGGAATTGGATTCGCCATACCGGCTTCCATGGCCAACAACGTAATTGCTCAACTCCAGGAAACTGGCGAGGTTCAGCGCGGCTTTCTCGGTGTTCATATCCAAACCGTCACACCAGAAATTGCGGATGCCCTTGGGCTGGACGATGCCAGTGGTGCTTTAGTTTCCCAGGTTATGAAAGACAGCCCCGCTGAGAGCTCGGGAATTGAATCAGGTGATGTCATTTTAAGCTTCGATGGCAAAAGAATTGAAAAAATGCGAGACCTGCCAAAACTGGTTGCGTTGACACAAAGTGACAAACAGGTCGAAATAAAATTATGGCGAAACGACAAGGTAAAAACCATTAAGGTTGCGGTAGCCAGCAATAGTGATGAAAAATTGGCCCAGAGAAAAGATAACCAAGACGCAGAGTCTGAGATCGGACTGGCATTGGCCGAGGTGAACAGTGAAGCCGCCAAACGATTCAATATCGACCAGGAAACCGTCGGTGTAATTATTGTCGACGTGGCACCAAATAGTTCAGCCGCAGAGCGGGGTCTAAAACCAGGGGACGTGATCAAGCGAGTGGATAAGTCTGCCGTAACCAGTCGTGAACAGGTGATTGCAGCGCTGAAATCATCGAGGGATAACAACAAGGAATCTGTTTTGATGCTGGTGGAAAGAAATAGCCAGTCTCATTTTGTTGTGATACCGATAAACACCTGAGCTCATAACCTAGATCGGATTAACATAGAAACCCATCAACACAGGACGCATTCCCACAGCTATCCTGAAACAAACTATCGCAGTTCCGTTGTTACCACAACAGGTCCATTCCGAGGCTGCGATTCCACGGCCGATGGATTTAATGACATCATTATTTATCCCGCTGTGGAACATGCACACATATAAAGTATGATAGGTTGATGTGCTTGTAATTCTATTGTTTGGCGCAAACAATCTTAATCATGAATACAATTTAGTGTGAGCAACAAGGAAATATTAATTCTTGGATGCGGGGTGTCTGGACTAACCTGTGGGTTAAGACTAATCGAAGACGGATTTAAAGTTAAAATCCTGGCTCACGAAGTACCCCCTAATACCACTTCAAATACCGCAACCGCACTCTGGTATCCCTACAAAGCCTACCCCGAGGATCGGGTGTTGGGATGGTGTAGGTTTTCCTATGAAAAATTTGAAAAACTGAGCGAACTGGAAAAATCGGGTGTGTACTTCGTTGAGCTGATGCCGATCTTCAAGACCACCGTTGGCGACCCCTGGTGGATTGATGCTGTGGGGAGTTTTCGACATGCTGACTCCAGCGAATTGCCCGAGAGCTATGTTGATGGCTATATCATCGAAGTGCCGATGATTGAAGCACCCATTTATATGAACTATCTGATACAGGAGTTCAAATTCCGTGGCGGCATAGTTGAATCAATGGATAACAGAATCGAGTCTTTAAGCGCCCTGTACGCCCAGGCAGGTGTATTGGTAAATTGTTCTGGCCTGGGCGCAAAACAGCTTTGTAATGACCCTGATGTTTATCCTATTCGTGGGCAAGTGGTCAGGGTAAGCAATCCGGATATCAAGCGAAGTTTTCTCGATGACACTGGACCACTTTATTTATTTGCCAGGAAAAATGATTGTATTTTGGGCGGTACCGCCGAGGAGAACAATTGGGATCTGGAACATGATGTCGATACCGCAGAATCCATAATCCGCCAATGCACGAAAATTAATAGTTCCCTAGAAAAAGCGGAAATCCTCGAGCATATCGTTGGCCTGAGACCCGGCAGAAAAGAAATCAGATTGGAATCCGAATACATTGAGTCTGAAAATTGTTGGGTAATTCATAACTATGGCCATGGTGGAGCGGGGTTTTCATTATCCTGGGGATGCGCCGAGGAAGTGGCAACTCTGGTTAGCGAAGCCGCCTGTTAATCCATTAAAATCCATTCGGGCTGCCCCGGAAAATCATCCTCGACGCGGTTATGCCATCCTCATTACTTAAACCAAAGGACATCGCGGAAATTGGAATTATAATAATTCTTGGTATTATTTCCGCAGTTACGCCTGCAGGAAAGTGGCGTCCAACCAGCAGATGGATTGCATCGATTGTATGTCGAATGTTACCTGGGAAAATTGGACGCATCACCAGGATAAATACAGAGTTTCAACAACACGCCGACGTTCTGGGCGACATGAAGGATATTAAACTTGATTTTGTATCTACTTTTTTGGAGATGCGAATAATTTTGAGTGATCACTATCTTCTCAAAAAATGGAAACCAAATATTTCGGTCTCAGGTTCGTCAAAAATTATTGATGCATTAAAACAGGGCCGAGGTGTTTTACTATGGATTGCGCCTTTTGCTTTCAGCGATTTGGTAACCAAGCGTGGTCTGCATTTCGAAAATATCCAAATACATCATCTGACCCGACCAGAACATGGACTGTCAAATTCCAGATTTGGAGTTTCGACTCTTAATAAATTTGTTACACATATCGAGGATAGATATCTTAAAGAACGAATCACCATTGTCGAGCAACGCGAGAGTGAGGCAATATTCAAGCTCCGAAATAGATTATCTCTAAATAAAGTTGTTTCTATCACAGTTGGCTCGGGCGTTAAAAACCACGGATATATATCACCTTTCGGAAATTTATTACCTATCTCAATGGGCCCACTTCGACTGTCGAAAATCGCTAATTCCCCCCTTCTCCCTGTCTTTACTTTGCAAAAACAAAACGGCGACTATGAAATATTTATCGAGTCTTCGATCAATCAAACCAAACAAATTACTGATAATGATATTGAATTCGCACTGGCATCATTTACCCAACACTTCGAAAAGTATGTGAAGATATCACCGGGTCAATTAAGGGGATACTGGCACAGCTTATCCGAATAGAGCGAAATCAACAGATCATTTTTGAAATTACTTTTTATGGTCGCGATAAAGCATTATTGGAGTGTTGATTTAATAATCGTAACGATTTTTTTACGATCTGCGGTGGTTACCCACCATCCATTTGGAACAAATAGAATTTCCTTTGACAGGCGATCAAGGTTTGGAAGATTTCTTTGTTTATGAACACGAAATGCCGTATATCTGTCATTCCTTGTCCACAATGGTGATGATGTTATACCCTCGGATTCCAAAGCCAAAATTAGTTCTTCGCGCATGTTAATCATGAATCCAAAAACCCACCACGAAGGGTGGCTTTGCGCTATGGGTTTGGGCAATTCAATCCCCGGGACTTGATTCAATTCTTTCATATAGAAATTCGCATTGTTTCGTGATTTCTCAACATTTTTCAATGCCACAGAAATATTTTCAATGCCAATGGCAGCGGAAATATCGTTCATGTGAAATTTGTAACCGCAGTCTTCCACATCACTGTTCATCTGATGATTGAGTCGAGATACTTCTGGAAGAATATTTCGATCAATTCCGAACCATTTTAATTTATTTGCGTTGTCAAAATCCGCGTCTGAACTAACTGTAATAGCACCACCATCCCCTGT
The DNA here is from genome assembly GCA_965237725.1 of Candidatus Spongiihabitans sp. Classification (GTDB taxonomy): domain Bacteria; phylum Pseudomonadota; class Gammaproteobacteria; order Arenicellales; family Poriferihabitantaceae. The sequence goes on along the minus strand of OZ250151.1, from coordinate 3,828,478 downwards.
CGTTAGATGTTTAATAGACTGGAAGCTAAAACTACAATAATCCGCCCAATGAGATATATGCCGATTTTTATACGTCGTACATAGCCCGTGTGCGCAATCGAAAATGACAGGGATTCCGAGCTCTTTTAGTTCATCAAGTCCATTGGGAACCATACCCGCCACACAAGTGACCAGAATAGCCCTGGTTTTATCACTAATCTGATGTTTTATATCAGCAACATCTGCACAAAATGTATCCAGGTCAACATCACACCATTTGATATTTGCACCCACCTGCAAAATTGCTGAACTTGTCGCGATCATTGTAAAGGGGCAGGAAATTACCTCATCTCCAGATTTGACACCAGCTAGCCTCAACGCAAGCACCAGGCTACTAGTGCCGCTGGAAAGCGGCACAACTTTTGTATTTTTAAATAATTGAGTGAGTTTTGCCTGAAACGCGTTAACCTGGGGTCCCTCACCAATCATTCCAGAATGCAAAACCTCGGAAACTCGAGAGGATGCAGACGCCGACATCGCAACCTTAAACAATGGAATCATTTGTGGTTACAAGTCAGAAAGCGTTTCCCGCAATTCAATCCAGTTTCCTTCAAAGTCCCGTATGAAAATATTGCTCCAACCCCTGGGATTCTTATATTCACGTCGGGTTACATCTTTGTCCAACGAATCCAGTAATGACTGTCGATCATCAACATGGAGGCATATATGATTTATTCCGAAGCGATTAAAGGATTGAGAGGACGCATCAACATTATCAAGCTAATGTATTTCGATGATAACTTCTTCTCGTTGGTATCTAGCTATCGTTCCCACAAATGAGATTTCAAACAATATCATAGCCATTTCCGGATTAATATCCGTTTCAAAAATTTTACTGAATCCAAGGTGATCACACCAAAAAGTTTCGAACAATTTCTTGTTTTGAGTTACCCAGCCAACGTGTTCAATTTTCATGACTACTTGGATGCCAATTTAGTTGTGATTGTTTTATGACAAATTATTGATTTAATGCGGCTAAAGGTTTTTGAAACAAACACAATCAACAGATAGGCAAACAGATAGGCAAACAGATAAATTCTTTGAGTGAGCGGCGTTCTTAACCTTAACAAACCTATTGCAGCTGCAACATACAATGACAAAAACGCAAAAATTGATTTCTTCCACGTATTGGCCAAATTTCCAGAGTGCACAGATTTCTGATAAAGTGTTTTCGGAACTCTCCTGAACTCCCCTTCAGCGCTGAGCTCGAGCAACCAGATAAAATCTGCAGCAAATTCTCCAGCCATATTGAGTCTCAGTCCACCCGCAGATTTAACCGCTTGAGTCCTCATCAGCCCGATGGTCGGAACATACCAGAGTTTGCGAGTAAGGTGGGTTTTTACCCTTGAAGTACAACTCTTTATTTTGGGAAATTCTTCGTAGGCGATATTATAAACGGTCCCATCTGGCGTTGTTTCAATCAAGTCCGAATACACTATAACTGCATCCGGAGAAACTAGCATTAACTGCATAGTTTCACTAATATATTCCGGTGACATGGTGTCGTCGTGGTACGCAAAAAGCATAAAGTCCGACTCTACGGAATTAATTAATGCGTTTGAGTTTCCCACCCAACCCAATCGGATCGGATTTTTTTTGACTTTTATGTTTTCGTGTTGCAGTGCATAGTGCTTACAGATTTCGAGCGTCCGATCATTAGAATTGTCATCGAAAATGTGAATCAACAAATTTGGGTAGCTCTGATTTAGCAACGATTCCAGTCGGAGGTGAATAAATTCCTCTGAGTTAAACGTCGGTAGACAAACTGTTATCGCAGGGGAATTTGTCATTTATCATAGTTGGTGTAGTCGAACGAAAAGAAATTTCTAATCGTTATCACTGTTGGTAAGCCAACGAAAGTTAAATTTACCTCAAATTTCATATACATTATTAAGCGCCTATCATGTTCCTGGTATATACTAATTTTGGTCATTGATCTAATTGCACTAAATTATAGTTCAATTTGACGAAAGCTCATTAAATTGGCTTTAGGGATACAGATTGGCCGGGGGGTAAAATAATAAAGTTACGAACAGGAGGGGTAACTAATAACGCGTGAGGTACTTTATTATGAAAAAACTATTCGTTCTATTTATCATTGGTCTGTGGTTTCCTGCCATTTTGTTGGCCGAAACACCCCAGGCACACATTGAACAACTGGCAGTTCAGTTTAAGGATGCTTTCAATGCTGGAGATGGGGCAGCGGTTGCTAGTTTATACAGCGAAGATGCTGTAGTGTTTCCACCTGGAGCAGACCGAATCGATGGACGCCCTGGAATCCAAGCCTTTTGGCAGGGTGCCATTGACGCTGGAATGACATTGACCGATCTTCATCCGGTTGAGATCGATGCGCAAGGTGACACGGCTATTGAGGTTGGCGCATTCATACTAAATATTCCCGGAGAGGCTGGTTCAACAGATGCCCACGGTCAATACATAGTGGTCTGGAAGCGCACAGGACATACCTGGCAATTACATCGGGACATCTGGAACATAAAATAAACTATTAAATTACTGTTTGATATTATGGTACCGCTTGGCTCAAAAAGCGGTACCATTACTTCGATATTCCATCACCCCTCCGAATATCTGCTCTTCAGGTGCGGGTTCATCATCTAGTAACGAAGCATCCATAGGTCGGATTCGGAATGGATTCTTTCCTTTCCTTTCCTTCGCTAACGCTCAGGACGACGCAGTACGTTCAGGACGGCGCGATACGTTTATAATGACGAGGGAGATTAAAATTCACCGGCGGGGTTTTACTTATCTAAAAATTAAATTTCCAGGGTTATCGGTTTGGTACCTATTAGGTCGTTGAACCGGGCTAATGTTCGCAAATTTGTAAAATTTCGGAAATCCGATGATGTAATTTATGATATAAAACAAGCGACCAAACCCTTGGCCATAGATCATATTTGCTATAATTCGCACAATGGCGAATCCTGCACAAAACCTGTACCAGCAAAACGAATTACACAACACCGAATCGGTGTGGAATTTGCTGTATGAGGAGGTGAAACAACAAACACTGTCTGCGCCTGAACTTGAAAAATTCCTAAATAGTTCTGTACTGGATCATCAAAACTTCAGTGGCGCGCTGTCCGCGGTACTATCCAACAGATTGTGCTGTGACATTCTGGGTAAAGAAAAACTCAACTCAATTATTCACACCGCATTACAAAATAATCCAGAAATTGTGGATTCCGCAATTAGCGATTTGATTGCATTTTGCCAGCGCGATCCGGCGTGCAACCGATTTTCTCTGCCGTTTTTATATTACAAAGGTTATCAGGGATTACAGCTTTATCGGATCGGCCATTGGCTATGGGAAAATAATCGCAAGGAACTCGCGCTCTACATGCAAAGCAGAGTAAGTGAAGTTTGTGCCATGGACATTCACCCTGCAGCAAACATCGGTAAAGGCATTCTTATCGATCACGCCACGTCCATTGTCATCGGTGAAACCGCGGTAGTTGGAAATAATGTATCCATGCTCCATGAAGTTACCCTGGGCGGAACTGGGAAAGACATCGGTGATCGACATCCAAAAGTCAGCAGCGGTGTTTTAATCGGTGCCGGCGCAAAAATTCTGGGTAATGTCAAAATTGGTCAAAATGCGAAAATTGGCGCTGGCAGCGTGGTGTTAAATGACGTCAGAGATCATTGCACTGTCGCCGGGATTCCTGCTGTGCCGGTAGGTGACTGCGCTGGGGGCACCCCTGCTCTAGATATGGATCACTCTCTTGATAGTGAGTGATATCATTTAATTAATTTTATCAAATTTAATGACAATTAAATTATGAATTTCGAAAAAGTTCTGTTTGCATTTTTCATCCTGTTGGCGTTGACTTTAAACTTTGGGTTTTTTGTTGGCGATATGTCTGACCCGGATCATCACAATGTATTTGAACTGTTTGCAGCCCTGGTGGTGAGCCTGATTGCAACACTGATGAAATTTGGCGACAAATCCCATGTCGGTACAGTGTTGCTGGCCTCCAGCCTGGTAGCCGATTTGCAACTTATCGCCGCCTGCCTGGTATGGGGAATTTCGGTTTATGGAATGAATTCTCCTATGGACGAATACACCATGTCTAGCATCGTTTCACTGTCTGGCGGCGCACTACTTGCAAACATCGTTTCGGTTGTTATCTTGACTGCAGAAACCACCCTACACCGCCACTAAAAATAAATTAAACCTACGGGTTTAACAAATGCAGCACATTATTTACCTCATTCTGCGCAGGATGCGCACGCCGCTGATTCTGCTGATTTGTACTTATGCAGTTTCGGTAACTGGATTTGTTCTGATACCGGGAATGGATGATCAGGGGCAGCCGTGGAAAATGGATTTCTTCCACGCATTTTATTTTGTCAGTTTTATGGGTTCTACCATCGGTTTCGGCGAGATCCCCTACCCGTTTACCGACGGTCAGCGGCTGTGGACCTTGTTTACGATCTATGCCACGGTCATATCCTGGTTGTACGCTATTGGTACTCTAATCTCTTTATTGCAGACACCTACGTTCCAGGCTGCAGTTACCCGTAGCGCATTTATTCGGCGACTGGAAAAATTTTCCAAGCCCTTTTATGTGGTCTGCGGCTGCGGTGATACAGGTCGAAAAATAGTGTTTGCGCTCAGCGATCAGGAAATTCATTGCGTGGTCATTGACAAAGAATTAGACAGAATAAACGAACTCGAATTGGAAAACCTGTCCCTTGAGGTAGCCACTCTCCACGCAGACGCATCAGATTCCAGAATTCTTGCCAGGGCAGGCCTGAAAAATTTATATTGCAAGGGTGTTGTCGCTGTTACCCGCAACGACGAAGTTAACTTAAAAATAGCCATAGCTGCCAAGCTGCTAAATCCAAACCTCAAAGTATTTTGCTGGTCAGAAACCCACGATGCCGAAGCCAATATGGCGTCCTTTGGTACCGATTACATCGTCAATCCCTATGATACCTTCGCGGAATTTCTGTCCTCTGCTTTAACCTCACCGAATCGATATTTATTACACCAGTGGTTGTCGTCTTATGGTTCACCTTTGTCTGAACCGGTTTTTCCTCCCAATGGCAGATGGCTGCTTTGCGGTTATGGGCGATTCGGTAAGGCGGTATACAAGAAACTTCTTGTTCACGGTATGCCGGTTACGGTGATAGAAAGCTGCCCAGAGCTAACCAATCCGCCAAAGGACTCCATTGTCGGTCGCGGGACCGAAGCGGAAACCCTGGAAGAGGCGCAAATTCACAAAGCCGTGGGCATTATTGCCGGTACAAATCATGATGTGAACAACCTGTCTATTGTACTCACCGCCAAGGAACTCAAGCCCGACATCTATACCATAGCCCGACAGGAGTATTCTTCGAACAATGAAATATTTGGTGCAGCTGATCTGGATATGGTAACCAATCACAGCGATTTGATTTCATCACAATTATTAGCGCAGATCATCACTCCACTGACTGCCAATTTCCTTGAAAAGATCAGGGCTGAATCAGATCAATGGGCTGAAAAACTGGTAAATCGCCTAAAAAAATGTATAACCGTTACCAATCCATCAACCTGGGTTATTTCATTGAACTACCAGCGCACAATCGCTTTTGTGAGCCGATTTAATCAGGGTGAAAACATTACCCTGTCCCAATTGATGCGGGACCCAAATAATTGGGAAAATAAACTGCCCTGCGTTGCCCTGCTATTGCAGCGGGATGGCAAAGAGATTTTATTGCCCGACGGACAAACCCGAATCTGCCCCCACGATCGAATCTTGTTCGCTGGAGACATCAAAGCCAAATGGAAAATTAATCATATCGTCACCTCCGCCGAAGCACTTCATTACACCATTACCGGGGACCACCCACCTGCCAGTTACTTCATGAAATGGCTAACCGGACGGGGAAAAGCCGCTTCCTGATAACCACAATATTAAGGGAACCTCTGATTAAAACATGAACAGTCAATTTGAGTTCAAAATAATCAATTTCTGCGTTGCAAAACTTCGCAATAGCCGTGCTATTACGCGCATTTTGCGCCTTGAACTTGATCATTTTCAATCACAACTTGATCTGCCCAGTTTTAATCAGAGGCTCCTAAGGTTTTTAAAACGATGAGCCCGGTTGTTTCAAAAATTTGAGTTCCTCGTCCGTTGAATCTCGACCCAATATGGCATTTCGATGGGGGAAACGACCGAATCGTTCTATGACCGCCTGGTGTCTCACGGCATATGCGATATAGTTGTCAAAGACCATCTTAAACTCTGCCCCCGCTTCTTCGCCCAATTTATCAAATAGACTAACGGCTCGATTCTGATCAGATAAATTTTCACTATGCTCGAAGGGAATATATATAAACACCCGAAATATTGGCTCAAGCCCCATATCTAATTCGGCTGAAACGGCCTGTTTTGCCATTTCCAGGGCGCGCCCGTCGTATGAAAATGATTTTGGGGTTCCGCGATAGATATTTCTGGGAAACTGATCGAGACAAATAATCGACGCGAGAGTCCCCTCATTGGTATCCAGCCAGTTATTGCTTTTGCCACAAAAGACATCGTCTACGGTTTGTTTGAATCTATGGGTAATTTCCTGATCGACAGCATCATTCTTTGACCACCAGATAGCATTCCGAGTGTCTACAATTTCCTTGATCGATCCAATGGGACCAAACCAGTAATTCAGAACATCATTGGGAGAAACCATCGCTATTTATATTACGTACCATTGATTGTAATTTCATATAATACCGCCAAATTGAAATTATTATGCAACAGATGTTAACCACACAATATATCAAATGGGCTTAAGATTATTTATTGCCCTAATCGCGCTGGTTGGTTTAATGTGGTACCTGGCCTGGTACAAGGGTTCTGACAAAGCCGCCCGTAACCGCTCACTGATGAGCGTAATTTTATACGGCCTGGCCGCGGTATTGTTATTACTGGTAGTCACTGGCCGAATTCCCTGGTTATTCGCCATAATTAGTGCAGCCATGCCCTGGATAAATCGCGCCCTGATAGTCAAAAACATGTGGAATCGATTTAATACGGCAAATACTGGGCAGGATAGCGTTGGAAATCAACCTGCCAGAACCCAGGGTATGACCCGGGCAGAAGCCTACGAGGTCCTGGGTCTGCAACCAGGAGCGGAAGAAGCGGAAATAGTCGCCGCCCATAAAAAACTAATCCAGAAAATTCACCCGGATAAAGGTGGCTCGGGCTACCTTGCATCCCAGATCAATCAGGCCAAAGAATTACTGATTGATGACAATAACATTAATAAAAGCTAAATTTGATCAGAATACTTGTCAGAAGCTTAAATTAAGCGGCGCATTGGGATAGAATCAGCACCGTCCTAGGCATTTAAAAATTACAGGTAGATTTGATAAGACACTTCTGGTTTAAATTCAGCTCGCTGATAATAATTCTGATTGCATCTACATGGCCCGCCGCCATGAGTATCGTTGACTCCGAAAAAGGCGGAAACTGGGGGATAACCGAAAGTGTAATTGCAGATATAATTTCCCCGGCAGTCCACAACAAGAAACTTCCCAGCAAAATCTCTATTCCCGGATTCACTACCACGGAATCTCTGAAAGTAAACTACACCATAGATAACGATTTGCAGTTGCAGGTAAATCGGATATTACAGAAATATAATCCTGACTTCGGCATATTTGTTGCTATTTCTCCAGAGGATGGCCGTATTCTCGCGATGACAGATTCCACGCGGGATGGACTGGATTACGGCAATTTGTCGCTGGTTAATTCATTTCCCGCAGCTTCGGTTTCGAAAATCATAACAGCCATCGCAGCGATTAATGAAAACAAGGCAGATGTTTCAACCCTTATTCCGTTCAATGGTAAATCTACATCGCTATACAAGAAAAACGTTTTTAATCACAAAAAGAACAAATGGACCAGAAATCTTACCCTCAACGAAGCCTTCGCAAAATCTGTCAACACCATTTTTGGAAGGCTGGGCGCAATGGATTTGGGTGGTGAGGTGATGATAAATTATGCACACCGACTCGGTTTCAACGGCCGATTCGCATCAGACTTCGTATTTGACAACGGCGCAATTGAACTCGACCCAAGTGATGACTGGCAGGTTGCCGAATCGGCTGCGGGCTATACCACCCGAAACACCCTGTCACCCCTTCATGGTGCCATTCTTGCAGCCACGGCAATAAACGGTGGAAAACTGGTTGCGCCGGTAATTGTGGATTCACTAATAGGACCTAATGGCATACCGTTGTATGTACGTGAAAAACCTGCGATATCCGAAGCGATGACAGAATCATCATCATTGCAACTTAAAAAAATGATGCAATCTACGGTGAAAATTGGCTCGGCACGTTCCCAGTTTCGCCGATTAAGCAAAGGCGCATTAAGTGACGTCACCATTGGCGGCAAGACCGGTTCGCTAACCGGTTTCAAACCCCGTGGAAAATACGACTGGTTTGTTGGTTTTGCGGAAAAAGACAATCAGAAAATTGCATTTGCTGCTTTGTGTATCAACAAGGAAAAATGGTATGTAAAGTCACCGCGGCTCGCCCGGGAAATACTGGAATATTATTTCTCTTCAAAAGAGCAATCTTGAATATCTAACAGGTTAAATTTTGAAACAATATCTTGACGCGGTAAAAGAAACACTGGAAACAGGACAGCGAAAAGCCAATCGTACTGGCGTGGATACCTTATCTACTTTTAATATCAATTATGAAATCGATTTGCGATCTGGCTTCCCCTTACTCACCACCAAAGAGATTTCCTGGAAAAATATTGTTATTGAAAACTTGTGGTTTCTGTCTGGAAAAACCGATATCTCAATGTTAAAGAAACACAATTGCAAATTCTGGGACCCCTGGGCTGACGAAGACGGTAAGGTCCCCAGTGCCTATGGTAATTTTTGGCGAAATTTCCCTTTGCCGGGCAATGAAACCAATGATCAGATTGCTTATGTTGTAGAGCAATTGACCACCAATCCAATGAGCCGACGAATGCTGGTCTCGGCCTGGGCGCCGGGTAATGCACAATCCAGCGCATTACCACCCTGTCATGCACTGTGGGTTGTAAACACTCAGAACGATGAAAACGGCTCACCCTATTTATGTTTGCACCTCACCCAGCGAAGTTGCGACATCGCCCTGGGCATTCCCTATAATATTGCGGGTTATGCGCTGCTGCTCGAACTGTTTTCCCGATTCAGTGGAATTCCTGCGGGAATATTTGGTCATACCCTGATCGATGCTCATATTTACACCGCAAAGGCTGATGGCAGTATGTCTGAATATGATCATATCCCAGGACTAAAAGAGCAACTTAACCGAACACCCCGTGATTTACCAACTCTTGAAATTGATCCCTCGATTAAATCTCTGGACGACATCGAACCCCTGCTGACACTGGAAACCGACGAGATCATGTCAAAATTCGTTCTGCAAAATTATAATCCCCACCCACCAATTTCATTTAAGGTCGCTGTATAGATGGTTCCAGATTCTACTGCACCCATCCGCGGTGCAATCGTGGCCATGACGCGCGATAATGTGATTGGTCTTGACGGTAATATCCCATGGCATTATCCGGAAGATCTGAAGCGATTTAAACGGCGCACCCTTAACAGCACCATTATTATGGGTCGCCTGACCTGGGAATCTATTGGGTCTAAACCGCTGCCCAGTCGACGCAATATTGTTATTAGCCGAAATCCGGTCAGTAGTGTTGAACACTATAATGATATTGATTTGGCGATAAACGCAAGCGAAGGTGAAGACATCTGGATAATCGGAGGTGGTCAGATTTATACCGCGGTTTTTTCCTGGCTCACCCTGCTCGACATCACCTATGTACCGGACATTATCGATTCACCCGATGCAGTGAAATTTCCTGAGATTGATCTCAATCAGTGGCAGGAGAAAGAAACTACCTTACTCAAAGGCACCGAATTGTCCAATATTATTTATCGACGCATCTGAACTTAAACACTTTCAATGACAATGCTGGATATTAAGAATCAAAACCTAACTAAGTATTTTTTACTTGGCATCTCCGGATCGATGATTCTGATCGCTACTTTATTTTATGCGGCTTCGGATCCCGGACAGGGAATTGCGCCGACCAAGGTAATTGACACAATTTCTCAAAGCTCACTATCACTATTTTTATTGTTTACCGCCACTGCATTAATCGGCGTGTGGTTCCGAGCTCTGCGCTACCGAATACTGATACAGGCTTCAGGAGAGGCGCCGGAAAATATTCCTGGAATGAAATCCATGGTTTTGATAACCGCAGTACGTGGCATGGTTGTAGACTTGTTGCCCGCGCGCCTGGGCGAGCTGATATATGTGGCTCTATTGAAAAAGTTCTGTAAAACATCAATCCCTGCTGGGCTGTCGTCCCTCCTGTTTGCAATGTTACTCGACATCGCGGTACTCGCGCCGATCACCATTTTGCTGGGAATTTTGATTGGCTTCCCAAATACCGCGCCATTAAAAGTGGCCATCCTCGCAATGTTTGTGGTGGTGGTTTTTTATTTTGGAATTAGATTCATCCTGCCCTGGTTCATATCAACTCTCAATAAATTTAGTTTCAGGGACAATTCAATTTTTAGCAGATTAGTCCAAGTAATCAATCAGTTGAATGATGCTATACAGACGACGCTACACGGTGGTGTTTTTCTAAAAGTTATTGGTTTAACTATTATTGTTCGAGGGCTGAAATACATTGGTCTGTTAATATTATTTCAAAGTGTAGTGGGCGGTAATTTTCCAATTCTCGAAACTCTTTCCAGCATCAAAGTACTCGCTGCAATGATTGCATCAGAAATGACCGCCGCATTGCCCATTCCGACTTTAATGAGTTTCGGTGCATGGGAAGTGGGTGGTATGACTTTTATGGCATTGTTTGGCGCCCCACCCCAGGACGCATTGCTCGCATTACTGGCCATTCACATTGAAACCCAGGCCGTGGATTATGGCATTGGCTTAACGGCATTATTTTTATTATTTACCCGTGTTTCGGACTCTCCGGGAATATCCAGTCGAAAGTTTCGGTCAGCTCTTATACCCGCGGTGTTCACGGTGGTCGCTGTGATTAGTGCAGTAGCGAGTTGGGCATGGTTCGATGACAGCGCGGGAAAACAAATCGAAATTGCTCAGGCCAATACTATGCCCGTAAACGATCGGCCACAGTGGCTGCGAGACATCAATGGTTTTATTGTCTGGGCGTCTAATCGCAATGGGTTTCACGATATCATGATGATGAATTTATCCGATCAAACCATTCGCCAACTGACATTTCATCCAAATACTGAAACCCATCCGAGAATTTCCCCCGATGGAAAGAAAGTCGCCTTCATCCGATCAATCGCCCAATGGCAATCGTGGCGGGACCAGCGACCATGGAATGTGTGGGTATTGGATCTCGAAACCGGAAGGGAAAAACAGGTTGTTAGTTCAGGAACCGCGCCGACCTGGTCGGACGACGGATCCCGTCTTTATTTCCAGCGCGCAATCGGTCAGATCTGGTCCTACAATTTTGAAGATGAAACTGAAACTCTGTTATATGAACGAAACACCAAAGGGATGCCAGATGAAGAGCTACTCTGGCCTTCGATCGATAAATCAGGACGCCTGGCGGTGTCTTACAGAGATAATGGCAGACCGACCAATATTATTAGCGACGGCAGTGGAAATATAATCACTGTTTCTCGGGGGTGTATGTTGACCTGGTCACCGAAAAATGATTTTGCAATGTATGTCACATCAAAAGAAGGTGGAAATCAGGAAAATCAATTCAACCGATACGACCCCGTAACCGGGAAGACGACCAAGTGGCTAGACTTGCCCGGGGAATTGAGTCATGAATATTTTCCCCGGCTCGATCAGTCTCAGAAATACCTCGTGTTCGCGGCTTCAGATGGCGCCCACGAGCCGGATATTGAAGACTACGAAATATTCATCTGGAAAACTGACACCCCAAATGCTGAAGCCCAGCGACTCACCTTTCATCGAGGAAATGATACCTGGCCGGATATATTTATTGCTCCTGATTCATAAACCAGATTGTTAATTATTTGGTAGCAACAACTATTACTCTTTGTGGCGCCGGATAACCTTCAATAGTTTTTGCTCGATCGTCTTTGTCAAGGAAATCAGCCAATGACTCAAACTTCATCCACTCGGTTTTGCGTTGTTCGTTTAATGTCGTCGCGCTAATGTCTGTGTTTACGATGTTATGAAATCCCACCTTTGCTAACATTTCAATTAGATTGTTTGTTGTCGGTATCAACCAGACATTCCTCATTTTTGCATACGTTGAATCGGGTACCAGATTGTCGTATTCATCTTCCATAACTAATGTTTCTACAACAACTTCTCCACCTGGTCGCAAAGCGCGATAAAGTTCTTCAAGGTGTATTTCTGGTTGTTTGCGGTGATACAAAATACCCATCGAAAATACCGTATCAAATCCGATACCCTGATTTTCCAGAGCGTCCAATGGCAGTTCTTCGCAACGAAGCGGGAGAATCATTGCCGCTGAATTGGAGAGATATTTCTGCAAGGCATAAAACTGAACAACAAATAACTGTGTCGGTTCGATGCCTAAGACAAATTCGGCACCCGCACCCAGCATTCTTGCGATGTAGTAGCCATTTCCACAACCGACGTCGAGAACGCACCGATCCTGTAACGACGTGATATGTTCATTCAGCCTCGCCCACTTTAAATCCGAACGCCATTCAGCATCGATGTCAATCCCAAATAAACTGAATGGGCCCTTACGCCAGGGAGCAAGTGACATCAGCGACGCTTTTATAGTTTCCCTGGTTCTAGAATTGACGTCTTTTTGACTGCCAATTTCAATACACCCCTGATCGAGCTGTACAACTGAAGGACTAGTTTCGGGTAGAGATTCAATCAGGCTAATCCACTGATCGAGATCTCCGTGTCGCCGCTGTGACATAACTCTGTTGGTTGCTTGGATGAAATCTTGGGAAACATTTTCCAGCGGCGAATCAATTAACTGAGAGCGAATCAACTCCTCGCTGAACACTACTTGATTCCTATGAATGAGGCAAAATTAACGCACTGAAACCATTTGGATGCAGCACTAAATCCCGCCTTATTTAGCCGCTGAAAATGTTTTTGTTCGCTATCAAGCACCATCACATTTTCCAGGGCTGATCGTTTTTGACTAATTTCAAGTTCGCTGTACCCATTGGATATTTTAAACTGCTCGTGCAAGGAGTTCATCAGCTTTGATTGTTTTTCATTTTCAAAATCAATTTTTTCGGACAATACAAATGCACCCCCGTTGCGCATACCATTGAATATATTATCGAGTACGCCCTGCCTAAGTGCTGGCTCAACAAATTGCAGGGTGAAATTCATCACTACTACACTGGCATTTTCTACAACACAGTCTTCAACATTACCTATTGTCAAATTCAGTCTTTGATCCGGAATCTGAAATTTCAAATTCTCCTGGCAACGACTTAACATTTCCGGAGAATTATCTACGCAGTAATAACATAAAGAATCGTATTGCTCTCTGGCGAACATGGATAACGTCGACGCGCCTAAGGAACACCCCAGATCATAGATACTGGACTGTGGTTGAGCGTACTTCTCAGCAATGGAACCGGTTAATTCGATGATTGACTCGTAGCTCGGAACAGATCGTCGAATCATGTCTGGGAAGACACGGCTCACTGTTTCATCGAATTTGAAATCAACGATGTGGGGTTTTTTATCTGCAAAAACTTTATCCTTTTCTGTCACGTCTAATTTCCTACCCTTTTCGAACTTGCTTACACCTGTTCCAGTTCAATCAATGTACCATTTGTATCTTTTGGATGCAGAAATAGCACTGGTTTTCCATGAGCCCCTATTTTTGCTTTACCATCGCCCAAAATACGCATTCCTGCATTTTCAAGTTTTTTCCCGGCCAACTCAATATCATCTACTTCATAACACAAATGGTGCAACCCGCCATCGGGGTTTTTCTTAAGAAATTTTGCAATAGGCGATTGGTCATTCAATGGATGCAGTAATTCGATTTTGGTATTTGGCAGGTTCACAAATACCGTCGTAACACCATGCTCGGGCAAATCCACTTTTTCCGAAACATCAGCGCCAAAAGTGTCACGGTATTGTATTCTTGCTGAATCAATATCGGGAACCACAATTGCCACATGATTTAATTTTCCGATCATAATATTATTTTGATTTACTGTTTCCTACGGTTTTTAAAAACTGATCTACCAAAACCCGCGCTGCTTTAGTTGGTGAGATTTCATTTTTTACAACGTCTTCCTGTAAATCGGGGAACAAACTTTTGATCTTCGAATCATTTTTTAATTGACTTAATAATAGTTCTTTTGTTTCCGTCCATAACCAGTTCCTGGATTGCATCTGCCGGTTCAGGTAAAAGCTGTCTTGAGCGTCCAGGGTTGTCTTGAGCTTTTTGACCTCGTCCCAGATTTCAACAATATTAATACGTTCTGTAGCAGAGCTGGTAATTACCGGAACTCGCCAGCCCTGGTGCCGGGGTTTAATTAACCGCAATGCCTGTTGGATATCGGCAGCAGATAATTTCGCCTTTGATAATTGGTCGCCATCCGCCTTGTTAACAACAACCATGTCCGCGAGTTCCATAATTCCTCGTTTAATACCTTGAAGTTCATCACCTCCCCCAGGCAGCAACATTAACAAGAAGATATCCGTCATTTCACTCACCAGAGTTTCCGACTGGCCGACACCAACAGTTTCGACAACGATTACATCAAATCCCGCTGCTTCGCACAAAATTATGGATTCTCGCGTTCTCCGGGCAACGCCACCCTGGGTTTCCCCCGCGGGGGTCGGTCGGATAAATGCATTCTTATTAACAGACAAAGACGGCATCCGGGTTTTGTCTCCCAGGATGGATCCACCGCTTAGTGTAGAACTGGGATCCACCGCCAACACGGCAATTTTATGACCAAGCTCAATGACGTGATTGCCCAAGGTTTCAATCAATGTGGATTTACCAACACCCGGAACGCCGGTCAAGCCAATCCTTAAAGAATTTCCACTATAGGGGATTACCGTCTGAATTAGTTTTTCCGACTCAGTTTGGTGGTCCTGGCGGGTAGACTCCAACAAAGTTATAGATCGTGCCAGGGTCCGCCTGTCGCCTGATCTAAGATCGTCAATTCTGACCATTTATTTGATAGGGCAAAATTTTAATCTGATTCAAATTCTAGAATCGCCTGATCAACCTCTAAAATTACGCCAGCTTCAACAAGCACATTTTTAACGATGCCATCGGTTTCAGCACGCAAGGAATTTTCCATTTTCATAGCTTCAATGACCGCCAGCTCTTCCCCGGCTTTCACTTCCTGGCCTGGCGTCACATTGAGCGACACTAGCATTCCTGGCATCGGTGACAACAAGAATTGAGACAAATCCACACCCATTTTTTCCGGCATCAGGTTGTTCAACTCAGCGGTACCCTGGGTTAATACATTTATAGTTTTCGAGTTACCCGACTGACATACATCATATCCATAACCATTTTTTTCAATCTGCAGATAAATATCTTGCCCGTTTACCTTGCCAGAAAAAACATTCATGGTCGGTATCCATTCATCTTCGACGCTATATACCTGCCCATCAAACTCCACCGTCCAACGCCCATCCCGACCTTCTACACGGGTGTGATAGTTTTTTCGATCGACCACCACAACCCAGTCAGATCCAATGTTTCTGCCATAGCCCGGAATTTGTTTTGATACCGTTGCTGCCCTTGCGGATAGCCTGCAATGAACCGATGTCATAACACATACTAAAACGGCCAAATTTTTTTCATCGGGTTCAGACGGGAAAAATCCATCAGGATATTCTTCAGCAATAAAACTGGTTGAAATCTCACCGCTGACAAATTTCGGATGGTTCATGATGTCGGTAACAAACGGCAGATTGGTGTCCACACCTCTTATGTAATACTGATCCAGAGCCGCTTTCATATTATCAATAGCCAGTTCCCGGGTTCTTCCCCAGGTAATCAGTTTTGCAATCATCGGATCGTAAAACATAGAGATTTGTGAACCTTCTTCTACTCCAGTGTCCACACGCACACTCTCGCTCTCAACCGGTGGTTGATATTTTGTCAATCGTCCTGTGGAAGGCAGGAAATTTCGATAGGGATTCTCCGCATATAATCTTGATTCCATGGCCCAGCCATTAATCCCGATTTCATCCTGCCCAAAAGATAATTTTTCACCCCATGCAACGCGGATCATTAATTCAACCATATCCAGGCCAGTAATGTATTCAGTCACCGGATGTTCAACCTGTAACCGGGTATTCATTTCCAGGAAATAGAAATTTCGTTTCGAGTCAACAATAAACTCAATAGTGCCCGCGGATTTATAATCAACCGCCTTCGCCAAAGCTACAGATTGTTCGCTCATTGCCTGTCGGGTTTTGTCATCTATAAATGGCGACGGCGCTTCTTCGATTACTTTTTGATGTCGACGTTGAATAGAACATTCCCTTTCATTTAAAGTGATTATATTGCCGTGACTATCTGCAATAATCTGGATTTCGATATGACGGGGTTGTTCAATATATTTTTCGATGAAAATTCGCCCGTCACCAAAACTGGATTCCGCTTCGCTGGTCGCGCGATCAAATCCATCTAGACATTCGTCTTTGTTATAGGCTACGCGCATTCCCTTGCCACCGCCGCCGGCGCTGGCTTTGATCATCACCGGGTAACCAATTTTCTCAGCAATGGAGACCGCTTTTTTTGCGCTGGGAACAACTTCGGTATGCCCGGGAATGGTATTTACACCCGCCTTGTCTGCAAGTAATTTGGAGGTAATTTTATCCCCCATGGCTTTTATTGCCCTGGCCCCCGGCCCAATAAATACAATCCCTGCCTTATCCAGCTTCTTTGCAAAACCGGTATTTTCTGACAAGAACCCGTATCCCGGATGCACCGCCTCAGCACCGGTGTCCTTACAGGCCTGAATAATCTTTTCTGCCACCAGGTAACTTTCAGCTGCAATGGCAGGTCCGATAAGAACCGCTTCATCCGATTCCGCAACATGTTTCGCATCCCGGTCCGCTTCGGAATACACCGCAACAGTCTTGATACCCATTTTCTTCGCCGATTTTATAATTCGACAAGCAATTTCTCCGCGATTGGCAATTAGTATTTTTTTAAACACCGTCAGATTTTCGAATTAAGTTTTTGTTATGGGGTGGCTCGGATTACAAAGGCATATTACCGTGTTTCTTCCAGGGATTTTTTAAGTCCTTTTTTTCTAGCATCGCCAAAGACCGACAAATTCGCTTGCGTGTATTTCTGGGGAAAATGACATCATCGATATACCCCCTCCTGCCTGCAACAAAAGGGGTGGCAAATTTTTTGCGGTATTCTTCGGTGCGTTGCTCCAGCTTCTCCGGGTTTTTGGCATCCTCACGAAATATTATTTCCACTGCGCCTTTAGGACCCATTACTGCAATTTCTGCACTGGGCCAGGCCAAATTGACATCCCCGCGCAAGTGTTTCGACGCCATCACATCGTAAGCGCCGCCATAGGCTTTTCGGGTTATAACCGTGACTTTGGGAACGGTACACTCCGCATAGGCAAAAAGCAGTTTTGCACCGTGCTTGATTATGCCGCCGTATTCCTGGGACGTGCCGGGCATAAACCCAGGGACATCCACAAATGTCACAATGGGAATACTAAATGCATCACAAAACCGTACAAATCGCGCCGCCTTGATTGACGCATTAATATCCAGACAACCTGCAAGCACCATAGGCTGATTGGCGACGATGCCAACTGTCTTTCCTTCCATCCTCGAAAATCCGATAACGATATTTTTTGCATAATTGGGTTGTAGTTCGAAAAAATCGCCTTCATCGATTACTTTGACAATTAGCTCTTTAATATCATAGGGTTGATTTGGATTATCCGGAATCAAGGTATCCAGGGATTTTTCTTCACGACTTTGAAAGTCTGAAGTGGGACGATAGGGTCGCCCTGCTGTGTTGTTGGACGGTAAGAAATTAAAAAATCGCCGGGTCATTAGCAGCGCTTGCACATCATTTTCGAATGCCAGATCGGCCACGCCTGAACGGGTGGTGTGGGTGGTTGCGCCGCCCAAATCTTCAGCAGTTACCTCTTCGTGGGTCACGGTTTTAACCACATCCGGTCCGGTGACAAACATATAAGAACTATCCTCGACCATAAAAATAAAATCAGTGATTGCCGGGGAATAAACCGCACCGCCCGCACAGGGGCCCATAATCAGTGAAATTTGGGGAATAACGCCGGAAGCGGAGACATTGCGCTGAAAAACTTCTGCATAACCACCTAGAGAGGCGACCCCTTCCTGAATTCGCGCACCGCCTGAATCGCTGATGCCAATTACGGGTGCGCCAACTTTCACGGCATGATCCATCACCTTGCAAATCTTTTCAGCGTGGGCTTCGGAAAGTGATCCTCCGAAAACAGTAAAGTCCTGACTGTATATAAACACTAAACGACCATTAATCGTGCCATAGCCGATGACAACACCATCCCCCGGAATGGCCTTGTCCTGCATGCCAAAATCAGTGCAGCGGTGTTCTACAAATATATCCCATTCTTCAAAACTATCTTCATCGAGCAGGACTTCGATTCGTTCTCTTGCCGTGAGTTTGCCTTTGGCATGCTGAGCTTTGATGCGTTTTTTACCGCCACCCTGTTTGGCACGCTCACGCTTCGACTCCAGTTCTTCTATTATTTCATGCATGGGGTTTCTGTTATTTGACTAATTCAACTTGGATTTATTTTTTATTTAGCAACGAAAGGATTTTAGCGGCGGCGTCGGGAATATGGGTTCCGGGCCCAAAAATTGCAGAGACACCAGCCGCATACAACATATCATAGTCATCAACTGGAATAACACCACCACAGATCACTATAATATCATCGCAATCTGACTTATGTAATGCCGCCATTACCGCGGGTACCAGTGTACGGTGCCCGGCGGCCTGGGATGATATGCCTATTATATGCACATCATTTTCCATGGCCTGATTGACTGCTTCCTGGGGGGTTTGAAATAACGGCCCGATATCGACATCGAATCCCATATCGGCGAATGCAGTAGCAATGGTTTTTGCGCCGCGGTCATGGCCATCCTGGCCGAGTTTCACCACCAGCATTCTCGGCCGACGCCCTTCACTTTCCGCGAAATCTGCAATTTGATCTTTTAACATCATAAAATTTTCATCACCTTCATATGCCGCGCTGTAAACCCCGCCGACGGATCGTATTTCTGCCCGATGACGATTATATACCGCCTCGAGGGCATCGGATATTTCACCGACACTGGCCCGCGCCCTGGCCGCTTCAATAGCACACTCAAGCAAATTTCCTTCACCAGACCGGGCTATGGATTGTAATTCCGAAAGCGCAATCTCAACTGCCACATTATCTCTGGATTTTTTTATACCGTTCAGTCGACCGATCTGAGCCTGTCTCACAACGTCGTTGTCCACCACTAGAATATCCACATCCATCTCCGATTCGCGCTGGTAGCGGTTAACCCCAACAATGATTTCTTCTTCGCGGTCAATCCTGGCCTGCCGAATAACCGAGGCTTCTTCGATCCGAAGTTTAGGCAGCCCTGCTTCTACGGCCCGAGTCATTCCGCCCATTTCCTCAACCTCAGCGATTAGCTTCTTGGCTTCGACAATGAGACTGTTGGTCAGGCTTTCAACATAGTACGAGCCTGCCATGGGGTCCACCACATTGGTTATTCCGGTTTCATGACGTAATACTAACTGGGTGTTACGCGCGATGCGCGCTGAATTTTCCGTAGGCAGGGCCAGGGCTTCGTCAAATGAATTGGTATGCAATGACTGGGTGCCGCCAAGTACCGCTGCCATTGCTTCGATAGTTGTGCGAATAACGTTGTTATAGGGATCACGGCTGGTCAGGCTTACCCCCGAGGTTTGACAATGGGTTCGCAACAACATCGATGCTGGATTGCTTGGTGAAAAGTGCTGCTCCATTAACTGCGACCAAAGTGTTCGTGCTGCGCGAAGTTTTGCAATTTCCATAAAAAAGTTCATGCCAATTGCAAAGAAAAACGAAAGTCGTGGCGCGAATTGATCCACCTCCATTCCACTGGCAATGGCTGTCCGGACATACTCGATGCCATCCGCCAGGGTATAGGCAAGCTCCTGCACGATAGTCGCACCTGCCTCCTGCATATGGTAACCAGAAATAGAGATGGGATTAAACCGGGGCATATTCTCCGCAGTATATGAAATGATGTCAGCCACAATCTTCATGGATGGCCCAGGGGGGTAAATATAGGTATTGCGGACCATAAATTCTTTGAGGATATCATTCTGAAGGGTTCCCGACAGGCTGGCCATTTCGACCCCCTGCTCCTCAGCGGCGACAATAAACATCGCCATAATCGGCAGTACCGCACCATTCATGGTCATGGAAACCGATATCTGCTCGAGTGGAATCTGATCAAACAAAATTTTCATATCTTCCACGGAATCGATGGCAACCCCAGCTTTTCCTACATCCCCTTCGACTCTTGGATGGTCCGAGTCATAACCTCGATGGGTAGCCAAATCGAATGCAACAGACAATCCGGTCTGGCCCGCTTGCAAATTTGCCCGGTAAAATGCATTGGATTCTTCAGCGGTAGAAAATCCGGCATACTGTCTGATCGTCCATGGACGCCCTGGATACATGGTTGCCCGGGGTCCCCGGGTATAGGGCGGAAATCCGGGTATGGAATTGATATGGGCAATATTGTCGAGGTCCGCTGCGGTGTATAACGCCTTAACCTCGATCCCTTCCGGTGTATGCCAGATCAGATCTTCAGCAGATTTACCTTTCAGCTCCAGGTCAGCAAGTCGCTGCCAGTCACTCAAAGATTCAGACTTTGTATTATCTACAGATTTCATTTTTTCCGACTTGCCCATAGAGTAAAAATGATAGATTAAATGACCGATGAGTTTATCTTAAAGATGAGTTTATCTTAAAACCGAATCTGGAACTCAAAAACTAGTTTGAAACCACTAGCTCAGTAGCGCATTAATCCCGTCATCGAGGAAAGCTATGAAACCAGGGTCATTGCCCGGTGAGGCCACACAATGCCCCCAGGGGGAATTATAAATTCGCAGTTCGCAATCAGGTATGTGGCGTGCCTCAAGTGCATTGTCTGTGGGCCTGAAATACAAATCATTGTCACAACTAATGATAATGGTTTTGGCTTTTATCCCGGCAAGGGCGGCTTCAAAATCACCATTGTAGATTTCGTTGGCACTGATATCGCCGTTTTGCCAGGATTTCAGTTTGCATAATAAATCGTTGGCATCCCAGTTAAGATGATCTGCTTCCCAATCAAGCAGTAATTCTTCAGCACTATTAAAACCCAGATTTCGAAACAATTCCTGGCGATAAAATGCCTGGGAATAGGCCCAACCGGCATAAACCCGGCCGAACGCTTTCAGGCCAGCTCTCGGAGGTTCAGTGTAGTTTCCATGATTGTAAGTTTGATCGGCCTGCAATGCCGCTTTGACCCCTTCCAGAAAAACCATATTATGAATGGAGGTTTTTGCCGATCCGCAAAAAGGTAAAATTGCCTTAACCATATCAGGGTATTGCGCGCCCCACTGAAACGATTGACAGGCCGCCATTGACCATCCGGTTACCAGGGCAATTTTTTCAATTTTAAATTGCTCGGTTAACAGGCGATGCTGGGCATTTATATTGTCATACAGGGTTACTTTCGGAAATCGAGAACCATCGAACGGTTCGGGTGTATTGCTCGGCGAGGAGGATACGCCGTTTCCGAACAAATTCACCGAGACGATAAAATGCCGGGCTGGATCGATTGCACGACCGCTACCAAAGAATCCTTCATTGCGGATGTGGGTGCCGGTATAAAAAGTCGGCATCAAAACCACATTATTTTTGTCCGAGTTTAACTCGCCGTAGGTTTTATAGGCCAGTTTCGGTCCAGCCCAGGTATCCCCACTTTGGAGCGTTAGGTTGTCTATTTCGAACAATTCATAATCTGCCATGGAGAGGACCTGATCAGGTAATTAAATCCATAAATTATACCGCCTGGGGTCCAGCCTCTCCAAAATTAATAACCCAGCTGCCGGTCTACTTCGTGAATTAGCGGCAATCCGTTTTCCAGGGCGTGAAAATTTTCAGCGACAACATCGAATCCCTCCAGGTGCCAGCCGGAAACATGAGGGGTGATAGTAACCTGCGGATGCCGCCAAAACGGGTGATTTTCTTCCAGAGGTTCGGATTGGAAAACATCCAAAACGGCATGATCCAGGCAACCCTGATCCAGCGCTTCAATTAAATCCTGCTCCACAATCAACGTACCGCGTCCAACATTGATTAGAGTGGACCCAGGTTTCATGGCTTTGAATCGTTTTATATCAAATAAATTTGTGGTTTCTGATGTTGAGGGCAATACGCAAACCACAAAGTCAGATTTTTTGATTACCTGATTCATATTTTCGATGCCCCAGTAACAACCAATTCCGTCCAGTTGTTTCTGGTTTCGACTCCAGCCGAGGACCGAAAACCCCATGGATAAAAACAGTTTTGCGGTGGTCCCACCGATATGCCCCAGGCCTAAAACACCGATTGATATGTCAACGGGCATTTTTGGTTCGATTTGCTTCCATTGACCCTGTTGCTGTTGCTGACGGTGAAATTCGATATTGTGAATATCGCCCAATACATAGGCCAGGCAAAAACGTGCCATCTCCATGGCAACCACATCGGGTTTTAATCGAGTAATCCTAATATCGTCGGGAATATCCGGATCGTTGACAATGGTTTCTACTCCGGCGCCCAGTTTCTGAATCAGTTTTACATTAGGGCATTGTCGGGTTAAACCCGGACGTAAACTGTCACATACAATCATCTGAATATTTTCAGAGTCGCCAAGATCAGGATAAAACTGAATCTTGTGCTCGGGAATTTTGCCGGCCAGGGTATTCAAAAACGCCTGATTGGTTATCCAGGATTGATCAGTTATGTCCACTAATACTTGCATGACTGATTATTAGAATATCGTGCCATCTATTAGTAGCTGCAACGGCGGAGATGCATCCGGTCGAATCCTGCGGGCAAGTTGTCGTCCTGTTGACCAGGTGCCCCCCTGCAGAATCGATGCAAGCGGCAAGTTCTTAATATTCATCTTCAGCGATTTACGTAAGTCCACTGCCAGTCTGTCGAGCATAAATACAGTCAATGCCCGCCATTCCACAACGGCTTCGGAGTGGAGATTTAGCTTGGTATCAAACAGGCTGGAATCCGTGGGTTGTAGCGATCCAGTGTCAATAAATAATCCACCATTTCGATATTCTGGAAGCCCGGTAAGGCCATCAATATTGGTTATTTCGATACCTGCCCATTGCAATGGTTCGAGCAAGGAATAGGTTAGCCATTGGGATAATTTATGGAACGGGACTATACCGTTTGTATCATCGTCAACAATTAACTCGGAATGGAAACCGCAGTCCCCCAGATTCAAACCCTGGTGGGTATAGCCGCTCGGCCATATCTGGGAAAAGCGTTTTAATATGATTTCCAGTATCAGCGTGGCATCGATTGAAGGCTTTCGAAATAGCGATTTCCTGGACAATGATAATATTTCATCAATAATGTCACTGGGTCGACTTGTACCATTTTCACTGGAACCGTACTCCCAAAGTACCGTGGCTAATCCGTGCAACATGGAAAGCCTCCCCTCGAGACCGAGAAGTCGATTCTCATGATCGTGTTGAAATGCGGTTGCCAATTTTCTTCGGGTGAGTGCTTCGAGACAATTTGCATCAACCATCCATCCTTTGACCTCATCATATTTTGCAAGATGATTAAAAAACAATTCCATACTGGCAGCGGCCAATCCTTCAGACCTGCCCAGGGTATTTCCAGTTATCGGTTCCCGGAACTGCCATTTACTCCCCGCTCCGGCATCAAGCAATACACTAACAAAAACCAGATCTATAGCAGTACGAGCCAGGTTAGCACCATTGCCGCCATAATTTGCTGTGTAATGTTTCCAAAGATCAACTTCTCCTATTTCAAAGTGGCGCCAGCGGCTATGATAGGGGATGTTCATGTCTGGATAGTTCTGTAGACAATTTTTCTCCACCAGTTTCACACAGCGTTTAAAGTTCGTTTCATTAATCACAAACCAGCTGGCCTGACCACCCATAGCGAGTTCACCAATCTGATGACAACGCTGTCTCACCGCCGCCGCTGAAAGCAACGACGCATAAACTCCAAATTCTTGCACAAAAATTTCCCTATAAAATTAATATTCTTCGAGACCCCGGCCATGAGATTCTTTGAGATCATCCTCGGTCGGCACTTCTCCTTCGGTAAAATATCCTGCTGCTTTTTTTGCATCCATTTCTACTTTCGCATCGGGCGGGATACTGTCTTCGTGTATGGCGATACGATTGACGATTTCAATGCCCTGTCCGGTAATAGCATCAAATTTCAGATTACTCATGGAAATAAATCGATCGATTCGGGTGACACCCAACCAGTTCAAGACGTCGGGCATTAACTCCTGAAACCGCATGTCCTGCACCCCGGCAACGCATTCGGTTCGTTCAAAATAATGCTCTGCGGTATCGCCGCCCTCCTGTCGCTTACGCGCGTTATACACCAGAAATTTGGTTACTTCTCCCAACGCTCTACCTTCCTTTCGGTTATAGACGATTAAGCCCGAACCCCCTTTTTGGGCAGTTTCAATGGCATCCTCAATTCCATGAACAAGATAGGGTCGGCAGGTACAAATATCCGAACCAAACACATCGGAACCATTGCACTCGTCATGAACCCGACAGGAGAGTTCTCGTTTCGGGTCGGTTATGCCATCAAACTCACCAAAAATATAAGCGGTTATGCCGCCAATGGGTGGCAGCAGCACATGAATATCTGGCCGCGTCACCAGCTCAGAAAACATGCCGCCAGTTTGCTCAAATAACGAGCGCCTTAGAGAATGTTCATCGGTATTAAATCTCTCTGCGATTCCAGGCAGGTACCAGACCGGTTCGATGGCAATTTTTGTGACATTGACTTCACCGGTTTCCAGCAAAACCCGGCCATCGGGTTTCAATTGTTTACCTTCGATTCCATTGACAAATTCCGGCACAGATAGTCTGGCACGGGTTACCGCAATAGTGGGTCTGACATCAACACCTTGTTTTATGTGATCAGAAAAAGCCTGGCCAACCATATGCCCCCAGGGATCGATGGAGACAATTTTCGACGGATCATTCCATTGCGGATAAGGACCAATTTGTATCGCCGGGGCGGTGTTGGTTAAATCGGGTTTATGCAGCGGGTCTAAGGATCCCGCAGCCACAGCCAATGCGCGATATACAGAATAGGATCCAGAAAATGAACCTATGGCATTTCGTTCACCAGAGCCTGCAGGGGTAGCCACAACTGGCCCGCGGGTCTTTGCATCGGTTGCACCCCAATTTATCGAAACGGGTTTTTGACCACCGCTCGGGTGGGAAGTTAATGTAATATGTTTTGGAGAATTGCCACTCATAATCTATTCACAATCTATTCATAATCGATCAATAATCAATTCATACCTTCGTCATTAATGATATAAACATTTTCCGCAGAACAGGTCGCTCGCATTTCCTGGCCACTTCCCAGAGTGATATTATCCAGATCTTTCTGCTGTTTTTGGATTTTCAATTCCACACCATTTTCCGTCTCAACCAATAACGTTACTACAGCACCAATAAATTCTTCGCTGATTAGTTTACAGTTGATATTGTTATTCGAACCATTGCCACTGGAACTCCCGTTTGTCGCACTATCAGCATTATTCAAATCAAGCCGATCTGCACTAATAACCGCTTCCACATGATCTCCAACCTTTGCACTATCATGCGCTGATCGATTCGCAACTACAAGGCCAATTTCAGTTTCAAGGTTCATAAATTGATCGTCTATGGCCGATATCGTCGCGCTTAAAATATTATTTGAGCCAACAAATTCCGCCACAAATCGGGTCGCAGGCTGACGAAATACCTGTTGCGGCGTACCAATTTGCTCGACCCGACCGTGGCTCATGATTACCACGCGATCCGCCATGGCAAAAGCCTCGGACTGGCTATGGGTCACATATACGAATGTGATCCCGAGTTCTTTTTGCAGTCGGGATAGAACACCCTGCATGCGTACAACCAGATTGGCATCAAGCGCGCTTAAGGGCTCATCCAGTAATAAAACGGGCGGTTCCGTTACCAATGCCCTGGCCAGCGCAACCCGCTGACGTTGACCACCGGATAATTGATCGATGGGTCGCTGGGCATATTCGGAAATCTCCATTCGATCGAGCCATTTCATCGCCCGGTTTTTACGTTCCTCGGAATCAATACCGCGCATTTTGAGACCAAACTCTACATTTTCGATAACATTCAGAAATGGAAACAAGGCCAGAGACTGCCAGACTAAAGGGGTGTCTCGTTCAGATGGCTTCAGCTCATTGATTCGGTTTCCATCCAGTCTGATTTCCCCATCACTTGGCGTTTCAAGGCCAGCCAGCATGCGCAAGGTGGTTGTTTTTCCGCACCCGCTGGAACCCATGATGGCAAGAAACTCGCCCTTTTCAATTGCAATATTGAGATTTTCCACCGCAACGGTATCGTTGAAACGTTTAAAAATGTTTTCAAATACGATCTGGGATTCAGACATGGGACGATTTTGGTGAGCGTAATATAAATATTAACTGGGCAACAATAACCAGAGTAATGGAGGTTACAAAAACAAATGTGCCAATAGCATTAATTTGCGGGTCGGTTGTTCCCTGGAGCACTTCCAGAATCAATACCGGAATGGTTTTATTTAATCCTGAGACAAACCAGGCAACGGCAAATTCATCAAATGATACCGCCATAGTCAGGCAGAGTGAAGATATGATTGCTGATTTTACGAATGGAATAACAATACTGCCCATGGCCTTCCATTCGCTTGCCCCCAGGTTCCAGGCCGCTGATTCGAGATCGGGGTCCATTTGCTGCAACCGCAAGCGGATTATTGCCATAGCAAATGGTGCGCACAAAACGGTATGGGCAATGATGATTGTCCACAGTCTTCCGGAAATGCCTATTTTCGAAAACCACGCCAACATAGCCAGAGCCAGAATTATCAGGGGAATGGTTGGTGGTAGTAACGCCAGGGCAAGATAGGCGTTTTTTCCTTTGAACTGGTAACGAAAGTCGGTGTAGGCTGTACAAAATCCAATAAACGTCGCAATCACGCTGGTGCAAAGCGCCACAATCAAACTGTTCTTCGCCGCATCCCATACCCCAGGATCATTATAAATAGTTTCATACCACTTCCAGGTAAATGATCCCAGGGGAACTGTTGGAAACCGGTCTGAATTAAAAGAAAAAATTATACTGGTAACAATCGGGGTAAATATAAACAGGAACACCAGGCCGAGATAGGCCATCAGGATTATTCTTATTACGCGGTCGAAATTGATATTCATAGCCTTGATTATTCTTGCCTTGATAATTGTTGACTTTATAATTATTGCCAGCCTATTTCTTTTTACTGTACGCCAGCTTAATTGCGGTAAAGGCCACCAGCATCAAAGTGATCATCATCATCACCGCAACCACAGCAGCCCTTGGCCATTGCTGTCCAGACTTAGTAGTATCGATAATCAGTATCGTCATCGTTGGCGGCTGAGACCCGCCGAGGTAATAAGGTGCAACAAAATCACCAAATGAAAGAATGAAACAAAATACAGCGCCAATGATTAATCCAACTTTTGCTGACGGAATAATCACTTTTAAAATCACATTCAATCGACTGGCGCCCAGGTTCTGGGCAGCCTCGATGAGCTTTCGATCTACATTTGCCATGGACACCGTTTGCAAAATGATGATCAGGGGTAATGTTAATGTCATATATCCCACCATAGTTCCGAATGTTGTATTCAGCATGGTGAATGGGCCCAACCCGAGGTAACTCAGCAGATTATTGATTACACCGGATTCGGCCAGAATAACAAACCATGAAAATGTTCGGACCAGATAGCTGGTGAAAAAGGGAATGATAAGCAGAAAAATGATCCACCGCCGAGTGGATTCAGATACCTTAAATGCCAGGCCAAATGCCGCAGGAAAGGCAATGCATGTGCCGACAATGGTAGAAAGACCAGCCAGACCCAGGGTGACCCCATAAGCATCCCAAAAGTAGGCTTTACCAAACATAGTAATCCAGTTTTTCATTTCGAATGCTTCGGTCATTCGATAGTTTTTGACCAGAAAAAAGGTCATGGCCACCATGAATAACAATGGCCCAATAAAAAATACAACCTGCCAGACGATCACCGGCAGCCGCCAGGTCATAGCATAAAGATCGAGTTTTTTACTGCTCAAATTACCAGACATTATTCAAAATATAATATAACCAAAAACTTTATTTGTGTTTTAAACGCAAGATGGATGGCAATGCCATCCATCTCACAATTAACCCTCAATCGAGGGAGATTACTCAAGCAAGCTGTGAAATCACCTGCATAATGTTTTTTATGCGTACTGAATACAAAAACTTCAATTAGGCGTTTTTGTATTCAGACCAAAAGTCATTCCACTCTTCAAGTGACTGTTGGGCAGGAATACGGCGATAGTGAATCTGGCCCTCATTGATCAAGGTAACCGGATCATTGGCAACGCCATCAACCTGTCCAGTACGCTGAGCTTCTGCACCATCAACCTCGTTCAACATTTTACGTCCTGAATGGGTTACTGCAAAACCAGGATAGCCCAGCATCTGGGCAGATTTAACCTGACCTTCCGGAGACATGGTGTATTCAAGATACTTTTTCACAATATCTTTTTTGGTTGAAGTTGAAACGATGCTATAGGACTCGGTCCACTGAATTCCGCCTTCTTTGGGGACAACGGAGCTAACCGGCGCACCATCGCGTTCCAGAATACCCGTCACCCAATCACCAATTCCCACCATAGCGAGCATTTCACCATTTTTAAGCCCGGCAAAAGTACCGCCGAAATCAAAATAACCACCAATCTGTGGTTTGAGGGATAAGGTTTTTTCTTTAACTGCATTCCAGGCGTCAGCAGAAATATCAAATGGCCCTGGATCGTTGTTACCATTGAGTAAACTAATTTCACCAAGGCTAGGTAGATGCCAGTCAAAATGACCCACTTTCCCTGCTAGTTTTGGATCCCAAAAAACGTCGTAGGACATGGCTTCTTCCTGAGAAACTTCATTTTTATTGTATGAAACCCCAAGATGGCCATAGCGGGTGATCAGGGAATACAGTTTTCCATCTTTCCAGTGGCCAGGGAAATTCTGAAAATCCGGATGCATTAAATCATCCAGAGGATACGCGCCAGCATCAAGTTCATCAACCAGTTCAGAATCAATTAACAGTTGGGCATATTCCGCATCGGTATGAATCAAATCAAAGGTGCCTGGTGGGTTTTGCGCGAGAGCTGCCAGCATGTTGTCACCGCCAGCATAATATTTTGGAACAAATTTAACATTATTTGCTGCTTCGAAATCTGCAACCATGTCGGGTTCAGCAGTGCCATACCAGCCCAGCATGTTAATTTCTACTGCCTGGGCCTGAGATTTTCTTGAAGTGAATATCATGGGCATG